>NZ_JAMTDQ010000097.1 GCF_023806635.1 Accumulibacter sp. | reverse complement strand
GCTGCGCGACCTGTCGGTGTCGCTCGACAACCTCGGCCGCGTCGCAGAGGCGCAGAAGTGAAAACGGGCCGGGCTCAGTTCAGTCTGACGCCGGGGTGACGAGCGGGATCGTCAGTCTGCCCCCTTTTTCCCGGCAGGCGCGGCGTCTTGCCGACGCAGGGGTTTCTTCCGCGGCGGCGGGTGTGCCGAAGTCGACGAAGTGAGCCATCGCCGCCGCCACCACCGGCGCCGAGATGGCAGAAGTGGTCGCGTGCGATCCTGATCGACGCGCCGACGTCGCTGTCGCGGACGATGAACGTGACGGGGTGACCGCTGCGACTTGGTTATACTGGCGGCCTCGTCGCACACCTCACCCGGCAAGCAGGTGTCCGCAAACCGGCGACGAAGCGGCCGCCCCGGCGTCCGCCGCCGCCATCGTCACGCTCACAGGAAAGAAGAATGAAGAAGATCACCACTGTTCTGTCGCTCGTCCTCGTGTCCGCCGCGCTGCTCGCGGCCTGTGGACGCAAGGACGACACCGCCGCAGCCAAGCCGGCGGCGGCACCGGCGCCGGCCGCCGCCATCGTCGTCGGACTGGACGACAACTTCCCGCCGATGGGCTTTCGCGACGAACAGAACACGCTCGTCGGCTTCGACATCGATCTCGCCCGGGAAGCCGGCAAGCGGCTCGGTGCCGAGGTCCGCTTCAAGCCGATCGACTGGAATGCCAAGGAAGCCGAACTGAACGGCAAGCGGGTTGACGTGTTGTGGAATGGCCTGACGATCACCGAGGCGCGCAAGGAGAAGATCCTGTTTACCACGCCCTACCTCGAGAACCGGCAGATCATCGTCGTCCCCGAAGCGTCGCCACTCAGGACCAAGGCTGACCTTGCCGGCAAGGTTGTCGGCGTGCAGGAGGGCAGCAGCGCGATCGAGGCCATCGAGCGCGACGCGGCCACCGCGAAGTCAGTCAAGGAACTGAAGAAGTTCGGCGACAACGTCACCGCGCTGATGGATCTGCGCGCCGGCCGGCTCGACGCGCTGGTCGTCGACGAGGTCGTCGGCCGCTACTACACCGCCAGGAAGCCGGGGGAGTACCGCGTCCTCGACGAAAACTTCGGCACCGAGGACTACGGTGTCGGTACGCGCAAGGACGACGTCGAACTGATGGCGCGCCTGCAGAAGACGCTCGACGAGATGAAGAACGACGGTTCGGCCGCTGCGATATCGACGAAATGGTTCGGCAAGGACATCATCAAGAAATAGTCCCGGATGGACTACCTGGTCCGCATCATCGGCCCCCTGCTCGAGGGCACGGGGGTGACGCTGCAGGTCTTCCTCATCAGCTTCGTCCTCTCGGTGCCGCTCGGCCTCGCCCTGGCGCTCGTCCGGGTTTCGCGCTTCGCCTTCGCCAGCAGCCTGGTCAACGGCTACATCTGGCTGATGCGCGGCACGCCGCTGATGCTGCAGATGCTGTTCATCTATTTCGCGCTGCCTTTCGTGCCGCTGATCGGTGTCCGCCTGCCGGATTTTCCGGCCGCCATCGTCGCCTTCGTCCTCAACTACGCGGCGTACTTCGCCGAGATCTTCCGCGCCGGCATCCAGTCGATCGATCGCGGCCAGTATGAGGGTGCGCGCGTCCTCGGGCTGAGCTACGCGCAGACGATGCGACGGATCATCCTGCCGCAGGTCTTCAAGCGCATCCTGCCGCCGCTGAGCAACGAGACGATCACGCTGGTCAAGGACACGTCGCTGATCTACGTGCTGGCGATGAATGACCTGCTGCGCGCCGCGCGCGGCATCGTCCAGCGCGATTTCACGACGATGCCCTTCGTCGTCGCGGCGGCGTTCTACCTGCTGATGACGCTGGTCCTGACGCTCGCCTTCCAGTACCTGGAAAGGAAGCACGCGGTCTACGATGGCTAGGCCGATGATCGATGCGCGCGGCGTCCACAAGCGCTTTGCCGCGGTCGAAGTGCTCAGGGGCGTGTCGTTGGCGGTCGACCAGGGCGAAGTGGTTGCCGTCATCGGCCCATCGGGGTCCGGCAAGAGCACCTTCCTGCGTTGCCTCAACCATCTCGAGACGATCAGCCGCGGCAGCATCGACATCGAGGGCGAAACGCTGGTCGCCACCACCGCCGATGGCGTCTGCCGCTACGCACCCGACGCCGACATCCGCCGCATCTGTCGCCGGATGGGAATGGTGTTCCAGCACTTCAACCTGTTTCCGCATCTGACGGTGCTGCAGAACGTCATTGAGGCGCCGATCACCGTCAAGGGGCTGCGGCGCGACGAGATCGTCCCGCGAGCCGAGGAACTGCTGCGCAAGGTCGGCCTGCTCGACAGGCAGGCGAGTCATCCGTCGCGGCTTTCCGGCGGCCAGAAGCAGCGCGTCGCGATTGCCCGCGCGCTGGCCATGGAGCCGGACATCATGCTCTTCGACGAGCCGACGTCGGCGCTCGACCCGGAGCTCACCGGCGAGGTCCTGCGTACCATCCGCGAACTGGCCGAAGAACACATGACGATGCTGGTGGTGACGCACGAAATGGCCTTCGCGCGCGAGGTGGCGAGCCGCGTCGTCTTCATGGACGGCGGCGAGATCCTCGAGGCGCGTCCGGCACGCGAGCTGTTTGCCGCGCCCGAACACCCACGCACGCGCGCGTTCCTCGAGAACATGCTGTAGCGCGCGGCAGCTTGGGGGCGGCAGTCCGGCTGCAGCCGGCGGTTGCACGCCCGGGGGCATCGTGGTGCGGCTGTCGGCGCCGCTTCAGGAAGCCGCGAGCCGGGTCCGCAGTTCCTCGATGCGCCGGCGATTGAGCCCGAAATCGCTGCGCCCGACGCGCGACGCCGAGCGCACTTGGATCACCCCGCTGCCGGGGTCGTACCAGAACTCGACGTCGTCGACGAACTTCATCAGTCGCGTCTCGCAGCGGACGTAGAGATAGTCGTCGCGGTGGTCGACGATGGTGACGCCGGGCTGCCCCTGCAGCAGTGCCTGCAGCCTGGCGATCGTCGCCGGTCCATCGCCGCGGAGCGCCAGCGGGGCAATCTGCGCCTGCTCACGCTGCGCGTGTCCGGCCCACAGGAACGCCTGGCTGCTGACGCTGTTGGCGGTCTCCGACGGCGGCTTGAGCCGGCCGGCGTGCACCCCGAGGTCCTCGGGAGGCGTGCCGCCGAACAGCCCGACCTGGCCGGCGAGAACGGCCAGCAGCAGCGTGGCGACGATGCCGATTCCGATCCACCTGACGATTCGCATGCTGCACCTTCTGTCGAGAACGCACGCTGAAACGTGCCTGAGAGCGGCATGATGGGCGGAACAGCGGGCGTCCTGCGCGGCCGTCGCAAGGTGGTGAACAGGCTGTCGGCATCCGGATGCGCGCTGCAACGCCGCTGCCAGTCTCATGCCGGGCAGGCACCTACGTCCGGCACGCGTTGCCGAGGCATCGTGACCGCTTCCAGCGGCGCCCGTCTACTGCGGCCGGACAGAATGACGGCGGCCGCTGGCAGGAATCTCTGCCAGCGGCCGCTGATTCGCTCAGTCCCGGTGCGTCGGGGCTGCCGCAACTGACCGATTGCCGTCGTCTACCGGGCGCGCCGCCGCCGAAGACCGGCTGCAGCCAGTGCGGCGCCACCCAGGAGAGCCAGCGAGCCCGGCTCGGGAACGTCGGAGCGGACGTTGGTGAAGACGAAACGGTTGTCGTCGTAGTCGCGGTCACCGCCGCCAAAGATATCCTCGAAACCGACCCACAGACCGTCGACCGGAATCACTCCGTCGGCAGCCCAGCTCGCGTGGCCGACGTGCACCAACCCGTCGGGGTTGCCTGCGCCGGGGCCGGTGAAGAAGCTGTTGCCGGTGGAGGTGACGTCCATGCGAAAGCGCAGTACCGTCCCTGCTGCATAGGTGCCGAGGCTCAGTGACGTACCGACTGGCGTCGAGTGGTTCTGGAAGAAAGGATTGCCGGCAAAGCCCAGTGGCTCGATCAGGTTGAGCTCGCTGTCGTAACCGGCACTTTGGCCAGCAAAGTAGATCACCACTTCGCCGCCCGTCGTGACGAGTTCAGCCGCCGTCGGCGTGACCGGGGATACCAAACCCGCCTGCGCGGATCCTGCGACGAAAGCCAGCGCCATCGCTGCCGTCAAAAGCTTCTTGTTCATTCCTGCGATCTCCTTGTCGTGTGCTGCCGGTGCTCGATTGCTGATTGGTCTGGCAACCCCTCGGGCTGCCGCAGTCTGTGAAAAGCAAGTGCCGTGCCACGATCAGGTGCTGCGTATAAGTTGCTGTTTTGAAATACTTCAGACAATTACTGGCGAGGCAGGAAGGCGGCTGATGTAAAGGAATCCGACACCACCGACCGCTGCGGGCCGCACGCCGGGGTGTGAGGCCGTCGTCGCTTGCAGCCCTGCGGCGCTGCTGGCACGTGCTGGCCCGTCCGCACGGCCGCTCAGACGATCCGGCAGGCCTCGTCGAAGGCGAGTCGCGGTCCCCGCGGATGCAGGCCGGCGGGGTCGCCGATGCCGAGGTTGCAGAGGAAGTTGACCTGATGACGCCCGTCGGCGAAGAAGGCGGCGTTGAGCTTGCCGGCGTCGAAGCCGGACATCGGGCCGCAGTCGAGGCCGAGTGCGCGCGCTGCCAGGATCAGGTAGGCGCCCTGCAGCGTGCCGTTGCGAAAGGCGGTGCTGGCGGCCAGTTCGGCGTTGGCGGCGAACATTGGTCGCGCGTCGTAGGCGGGAAACATCGTCGGCAGATGTTCGTGGAACAGGCTGTCGGTGGCGATGATCACCGTCACCGGCGCCGCCAGCGTCTTCTCCAGGTTGCCGGGCGACAGCGCCGGCGCCAGCAGCGCCTTGCCTTGCGGGCTGGTGACGAAGACCAGTCGTGCCGGCTGGCAGTTCATCGACGTCGGTCCCCACTTCATCAGGTCGTAGAGCTGCCGCAGGGTGGCCTCGGCGATCGGCTCGGGCCGGAAGGCGTTGTGCGTGCGGGCGTTGAGGAAAAGCTGATCGAGTGCTTCGCTGGCAAGGGCTGGCATGGAGTGTCCTTCGGATCGCGGGTTGGGGGGAGGGTGGGCAGTGTCCCAGGCGGCAGCGACACGACCGTCCTACTGTCCGGAAGCTGGCTGCTCGCAGCGCTTCGACGGCGATGCGCGGCAGGAGTTCATGTCCGCCGCCCAGCGACAACGAGGGCGGTTGCGCGTCGACCGCCTTCGCCGCACGGCACGGGCGACAGCCAGCAGGGGCTGCTAGAATCCCTCACCTCCCCGCCTGTCACCCCTCTTGCCCATGGCTTCCGCCGACAACCCGATCCTGAACTCGCCCTACGAGGAACCAACCCGGCACTACGCCACCGATGCGCAGGGAAACCTCAACTATCGCGACGTTCGTCCCGGTCGCCGCATCTTCACCGCGGACGTGCCGCAGGTGCCGATCGGCCAGCCTGACCAGGGCAGCATTTTCGACCTCAACGATTTCCCGACGTTGTACGGCGAGCATTTGATCAATACGCTGCGCGACGAGCTGCGTTCCTGGCGGCAAGCCGGCTACCGCGGCGTCAGCAGCCGCGTCACCCGCGATCTCCTGCAGTACTGGTTCGCCAACCCCGAGCGGGCGGCGCATCAGAAGCTGTTCTTCGCACAGCAGGAAGCGGTCGAGGCCGCCATCTGGCTGAACGAAGTGGCCGAGAAATCGAACACCGGCACGCATGTCCAGAACCAGTTGCGGCAACGACAGGCGACGGCGAGCGACGATCCGGCCAACCACCTGCCGCGCATCGCCTTCAAGATGGCTACCGGCTGCGGCAAGACCGTGGTCATGGCCTGCCTGATCCTCTATCACTACTTCAATCGCCGCGAGTACCGCAACGATACGCGCTACGTCGACTACTTCCTGGTCCTGGCACCGGGCATCACCATCCGCGATCGCCTCAACGTTCTGCTGCCGGACGGCCACAGCCAGCAGCCGTCGGCCGCTGCGGACTACTATCGCCAGCGCCATCTGGTGCCAGCGGCCTACCAGCACGCCCTCGGCGAACTCGCTCACCGGCTGGTCATCACCAACTACCACGAATTCCTGCCACGTGTGCTCGGCGGCAACAAGCGCACGCCCTTCGATGGCAAGCTCGGCGACGATGGCAGGAAGGTCGAGAGCCGCGAGGACGAAAGCCAGATGCTGCGCCGCGTTCTTGGTGGCTTCAAGGCCGGGCGCCGGCTGCTGGTGATCAATGACGAGGCGCACCATTGCTACCTCCCGCGCGCCAGAGGTCGCGACACCGAACTCGACAATTCGGCCACCGAGAACGAGCGCGCTGCCGTCTGGTTCTCCGGCCTGCGTGCCTGTGCCCGACGCTTCCAGGTGCGGGCCGTCCATGACCTGTCGGCGACGCCGTTCTACCTCTCCGGCTCCGGCTTTCCCGCGTACGCTCTGTTTCCCTGGGTGGTCAGCGATTTCGGCCTGATCGAAGCGATCGAAGCCGGCCTGGTCAAGATCCCCTTTCTGCCGATCGACGACAGCAGCCAGGCGATCGGCGAGCCGGTACTGAAGAACCTCTACGAGAACTGCAAGACCGAACTCCCGCGCAAGGGGCAGCGCTTGCAGCGCCGTGAGGCGAAGGAAGCCGCCGCCGGCGAGGCAGCGCCGAACCTGCCGGCGCTGGTCAGGCAGGCGCTCGACCAGTTCTATGCCCACTACGACGAATACGAGCGCGGTCTGCGCCGGCGGGGCGAACTGAAAGCCGACCTGTTCACGGCGCCGCCGGTCTTCATCGTCGTCTGCGGCAACACTGCCGTCTCGCGCGAAGTCTTCAAGGAGATTGCCGGTTACGAACGCGTGGACCAGAATGGCGAGCGCAGCGCCGTTCCCGGCCGCTTCCCGCTGTTCTCGAATTTCGACCGGGATACGGAGCGGCCGCTGGCGCGACCGCCGACCCTGCTGATCGACAGCGATGCCCTCGAACACTCGGGCCAGATCGACGAAGGATTCAAGAAGGTGTTCGCGCCCGAGATCGAGCGCTTCAAGCGTCAATACCGCCTCCGCCACCCCGAGCGCGGCGTCGAGGAACTGAGCGACGCGCAACTGCTGCGCGAAGTGGTCAATACCGTCGGCAAGCCGGACACCCTCGGCGCACACATTCGCTGCGTCGTCTCGGTGTCGATGCTCAGCGAAGGCTGGGATGCCAACACCGTCACGCACGTCATGGGATTGCGCGCCTTCGGCTCGCAACTGCTCTGCGAACAGGTTGCGGGCCGGGCGCTGCGCCGCCGCCACTACTTTACCGACCCGAAGACCGGCAAGTTCCCGCCCGAGTACGCGCACATCATCGGCATCCCCTTCAAGCTGTTCCAGGCCGGTAGGAGCAGCCACGTCGACCCGCCGCAGTACGCCACGCTGCGTGCACTGCACGAACGCGCCAGCCTCGAGATCCGCTTTCCCAATCTGGTCGGCTACCGCCTGCAGACCGACAGCGACCGCCTCGCCGCCGACTTCAGCCGCACGCCCGACTATCGCCTCGATACCACCCGGCTGCCGCTGGAAACGACGCTTGGCACGGCCGTCTCCGAAGATCGCCAGACGATGCGCCTCCAACTCGACGAACTGCGCGAGCAGACGGTGATCTACAAGCTGACGCGCGACTACCTGCGCCGGATCCATGGCGACGAAGCGCAGCGCGCCGACCTGCGTCTCTTCCAGCAGGTCAGGCACATCGTCGAGCGCTGGTACGAGGAAAAGCTGCAAGTCGTCGGCGAGGACGACCCGATCTACAAGCGCCTGGTGATCTACGAAGACCCGCAGCCGGTCGTCGAGAGCATCAACCGCGGCATCGTTGCCCAGGCCGCCGAATCTCAGCGCGTGCTGCCGATCCTCAACCACTACAACCCGCAGGGCAGCACGCGGCACGTCTTCGGCCGCAGCAGCCGCAAGACCTGGCCGACGAAGAAGAGTCACGTCAATCTGGTCGTCGCCGACACCGGCACCTGGGAGCAGATCGCCGCGAAGACGCTGGAAAAGCTGCCGGCGGTCGAGAGTTACGTCAAGAACGCCTTCCTCGATTTCCGCATTCCCTACGTCAGCGGCGGCAAGGAGCGCAGCTACCTGCCCGACTACCTGATCCGGCTGCGCACCCCGAAGCTGCGCAGCGGCAACCTGATCCTCGAGATCAGCGGCTTCAACCAGGACAAGGAACTCAAGCGCTGGGCGGTACGCGAACGCTGGCTGCCCGCCGTCAACAACGCGCGCGGCCAGCTCGGGCTGCCGCCGTGGTACTTTGCCGAGATCACGGAGATCGACGACATCAAGCCGGCGCTGACCCGGGCCATCCGGCGCATCGTCGAGGAAATCGATGCCGCCCCGGATACGCTCGGCGAAGCCCTGCGGCTGCTGGCCAGTCTGCCCGATGATTTCTACCTCGAGGGCCGGGAAGATCCACCGCTCTTCGAACAGCGCGAGCCCTTCGAATGACGCCCCGCTACCTTCTCGACACCAACATCTGCATCGCCTACAAGAAGGGCAAGCCCGGGGTGCCCGAGCGCATCGACGCCTTGCCGCCGGGTCAGGCGGCCATGTCGGTGATCACTTGGGGCGAGCTGATGCTCGGCGCCGAAAAGTCGCAACAGCGGACCCGCTCGCTGGAGATTCTCGCCAGGGTGCGGGCGATCATCCCGGTGATCGGCGTCGACGAGCGCGTCGGCACACGCTACGGCGCAATCCGCGGGGAACTGGAGAAGGCCGGCCGCACCATCGGCCCCAACGACCTTTGGATTGCCGCGCACGCGCAAGCCCTGGGCATCGCCCTGGTGACCAACAACACCGGCGAGTTTGACCGCGTCAGCGGCCTGACGCTCGAAGACTGGACCACGCCATGACCGACAAGAAGATCGACAGCCTGAAGCACCGCAACGCCAGGCGCACGCGCATCCCGAGCCAGGAAGAAGCCGGTTGCGAGCAGGAGAGCGAGGCAGCCCGCCAGACCGAGGCGAGGTGGCCGCTCAATCCGGTGACGCAGCGCGGCCAGGACCCCGAACTGTACTGGCTGGAGAAATACGGCGCCGCTGATCGCGACGAACATCTGGAAGTCGACATCCGCTCGCTCTACCGCACCGAACACATTGCCCCGGAGAAGCTGATCCAGCGCCTCTATACGCTGCGCCGTGCAGCCGACCACCAGGCCGATCTCTTCGTCGACGAACTGTTCGCCAACTACAAGGACGTCGACGAACTCGACAAGCCGCAGAGCTATTACCGTCACGCCGACCGCTGGGCCAACCGCCTGATCCAGGGCGACAGCCTGATGGTGATGGCCAGCCTGCTCGAACGCGAGGGAATGAAGGGCCAGGTGCAGATGATCTACATCGACCCGCCCTACGGCATCAAGTACGGGTCCAACTGGCAAATTCGTGTGGACAATCCATCTATGCCCGACGGTGATCCTGATGATGCTATCTCCGGCGAACCAGAGGTTGTAAAGGCATTCCGAGATACTTGGGAATTAGGTATTCACAGCTATCTTGCTTATCTACAGCAAAGATTGCTGGTTGCTAGAGAGCTATTAGCACCATCGGGCTCGGTCTTTGTTCAGATTTCTTCTGAAAATGTACATCTTGTTCGCTGTGTTGTAGACGAGGTCTTTGGCTCTAGTTGCTTTATTGCGGAGATATTGATTAAGAAGAAAGGATTTCAGAAAGGCGATTATATCCAATCTATTAATGACTATCTTCTCTGGTACTCTAGGCAGCCAATAGGCACTAGTATCGCTAAGTTTCGTCCATACTTTGTTCGAACGGGTCTCGATGACGAAACGCTGGATGAATACAAGTTTGCCGAATTGCCGGATGGAACAACTTTTCCAGTGGCTAATGCCAGGACTCCGAGCGGCGACTTGTTCGATTACCGACTAAGCCCCAAGCGGCTAGCGTCAGACTTCCCGAAGGTAAGGTTGTTTCGAGCGAATCGAATGACTAGCGGAGGAGAGCGTCGAAATCAAAGCCTCCCATTCTCCTTTGAGGGGCGCATATTCAGCCCCGGTAAAGGTAACTGCTGGAAGACCAAGGTAACTACCGACGATGGCAGCACTCCGGGGATGACCAAGCTTGCGCAAATCGGTCGGCTAATCGCTGGAACAGGCCAGCTTCGCTTCAAGTCTTATTTAGATGATTTTGGCTATCAGCGCCTGTCCAATTGGTGGGATGGGCTTGGTGGAGCGAGCAATCCAGTCTACATCGTCCAGACCAACGAGGAAATCATCAAGCGCTGCATGCTCATGACCACCGACCCCGGCGACCTCGTCCTCGACCCGACCTGCGGTTCCGGCACGACGGCCCACGTTGCCGAGCAGTGGGGTCGCCGCTGGATCACCACCGACACTTCGCGCGTCGCGTTGAACATCGCCAAGACGCGGCTGATGACGGCCAGCTACCCGTGGTACACACTGCAGGACGAGCAGAAGGGCCTGCCGCGCGAGCACTGGGATCTGCGGCACGGTTTCCTCTACAGGACGGTGCAGCGCATCACCCTCGGCTCGCTGGCCAACGACGAACCGCCAGAGGAGGTGACGCTCTACGACCAGCCGGCGGTCGACCGCGGCAAGCTGCGCGTCGCCGGGCCGTTCACCGTCGAGACATTGCAGAGCTACGAGCCGCTGGCGCCGGAGGATGTCGCGCAGGCGAGCCTCGACCACCAGCGGATGGAAGCGTTTCAGGCGCGCGTCTTCGAGCACCTGAAGACCGCCGGCGTCAAGAACGGCGCACGCAACGAGATGGCGGTCTTCGTCCGCGTCGATGCGCTGCCCGACAGCGCGCTGCACGCCGAGGGCTATTACGATGCCGCAGACGGCGAGCAGAAGGCCTACATCCACCTCGGCCCGCAGTTCGCGCCGGTCAGCCGGCAGGCGGTGAACGACGCGGTGAAGGCCTGCCGGGCGCGCGGCGACGCGCAATGGCTCCTGATTCTCGGCTTCGCCTTCGAGTCGGACGTCGAGAATTCAGTGCAGAGGCAGCGCGCTGGCAGTTTCCGCGTCGACAAGGTGCGCATGCACGACGACCTGCTGCAGGCCGGCCTGACGAGGAAGGACCGCAAGGCCGCCACCTTCGTCACCATCGGCGAGCCGGACATCGCCCTACAGCGCGACGGCGATACGGTCCGCGTCGAAATCCGCGGTCTCGATCTCTACGACCCGATTCGCGACGAGGTCAAGGCGCGCTCGGTGGCCGACATCGCCTACTGGATGGTCGACGACGACTACGATGGCTCCAGCTTCATGGTCCGCCAGGTGTTCTTCTGTGGCGGCGACCGGGACGAGTTCGACAAGTGGCAGCGTGGCCTGTCCGACGTGGCGAAGACGCGCACCCGCAGGAAACTGGAGAACACGCTCAAGATTGAAATCGACGCCGAAGCCTTCGACCGCCTGTACGGCTTCGTTTCCCATCCCATTCCCTTCCGGACCGGCAGGCGTGTGGCGGTGCGCGTCGTCAGCCAGTTCGGCGAGGAATCGACCAAGGTACTGCAACCATGAACACGCCAACGACCATGCCGCGCGAACGCCTGCGCCTGAAGATCACCCTCGAACGCTTCCGGCCCGCGATCTGGCGCCGCGTCGAGGTCGACGACGACCTCAGTTTCCAGGAATTGCACCGGGTCATCCAGGTGGCCATGGGCTGGGAAGATGCCCACCTGCACGAATTCCGCGTCGCCGGCTTGCGGATCGGAATGCCGGTTGACTCGGACGGCATGTTCGACGATGACGAACCGGCGCTTCCCGAAGACACCACGATACTCGGCGCCTGGCTGTCGGGTCAGCGGAAGTTCCGTTACTGGTACGACTTCGGTGACGACTGGTGGCATAGCATCGCCATCGAAAAGCGGCTGCCGGCCGACCCGGCGGCGCCGCGCGCCGTGCTGCTCGCCGGCAGGGGGGCGTGTCCGCCCGAGGACTGCGGCGGCGTGTACGGCTACGCCGACCTCATCGCCACCTGGAGCGACCCGGCAGCCGAGGATTACGAGAGCGTCCGGGAGTGGCTCGGCGACGATTTCGACCCGAACGCGTTCGACCTCGCCGAGCATGCCCGGCGAGTCGGCTACGTCATCATGCGCTGAGGCCGGCCGGCGCCATCGGGAGCAACGGCCCATGCCGGCGGGGGTCAGGGCCGTGCCGGATCGCACCTGGAAGGGGAATTCATCAGGTGCCAGAGCGCGCGCCGGTTCTTTGTCACTTCAGTGATGTTCAACCTTCTCCTGCAACCATACCTTGATCAGCGACTGATAGGGCACGTCGCGCGCGTTTGCCGCCGCCTTGATTGCGTCGAGCAGATGTTGCGGCAGGCGCAGCGATATGGTCTTGGTCGATGGTTTCAGGTTCGGCAGGACGACGCCCTGGGCCTGTCGCCAGTCCAGATATTCGGTCGAGTCGCTTCCCGTGCTCTCCCAGAAGGCACGTTCGTCCACCTCGCCCTGGAACTTTGGCAGCGGCTTAAACTGCTTGCTCATAAATGCTCCTTTCGTTGCGGTGCATGTCACGCGCCGAGATCACACGGATCGACGTGCCGTCATGGCGCAACGTGAACGTGATGGGCAGCGTCCGCCCCTGCCGCGTCTTGCCGAGTGCGTGGAAGCGCAATTCGTGCGTGCTGTGCCGCGCATCCGCGAGCAACAACAGCGGCTGGTGGAAGAACACTTCTTCGGCATCGGACTGGCTGACGCCATGCTTCTCGTTCTTGCGCGCGTTGCCGTCGTCCCAGTCGAAACCGCTGATACGGGTCAGATCGATCATTTCCGTATATTACCATGATATACGCCGAGGCAGGCAGTTCGATCGTCGCGCCGGCCACCGGTTGCCGCCGGGGAGAACGGTCGCGGGTCTGCGCTACAATGGCGATCCCTGGCGGCGACTGGGGCCACCGATGGCCCAGGGGTCGTCGTTCGCCGGGCCCGCCCGGTTCGGGTGCGTCGGCGCCGTCGCACCGCTTTTCCAACCACCACGCCGGAAGCAGCATGTGAAGATTCTCGAATACTCCGGCCTGGACACGACGCGCGTCCGGGCGAGCTACAGGAAGGTGGCGGAGGCCATCGCACGCGGCGATTTCCGCGCCGCGCAGGTGAAGAAGCTGGTCAATCTGAGCCACGGCAAGTTCTACCGCGCCCGCCTCGACGATGCCGACCGGCTGCTGTTCTCGCTCGTCCGCCACGGCGACGAGGTGTGCGCGCTGATGCTCGAGGTGATCGCCAACCACGATTACGACAATTCGCGCTTCCTGCGCGGCGCGGCGATCGACGAAAGCCGGGTGGCCGACATCGACGCCGCGACGGCGGTCGGCGAAGCGCTGCCGCTTCGCTACCTGCACCCGGAACGGACGGCGATTCATCTGCTCGACAAGCCGATCTCCTTCGACGACACGCAAGAGGCGATCTACCGCCAGCCGGCACCGCTGATCGTCGTCGGCAGCGCCGGCAGCGGCAAGACGGCGCTGACCCTGGAGAAACTCAAGCACGCAGAAGGCGAGGTGCTCTACGTCACGCACTCGAGCTACCTCGCACAGAGCGCCCGCGATCTCTATTACGCCAACGGCTTCGAGCACACGGGGCAGGAGGCGGTTTTCCTGTCGTATCGCGAGTTCGTCGAGTCGATCCGCGTGCCGGCTGGCCGCGAGGCGACCTGGCGCGATTTCGCCGGCTGGTTCGCGCGCATGCGGCAGGCGTTCCGCGACTTCGACGGGCACCAGGTGTTCGAGGAGATTCGTGGCGTCCTGGCGGCCGGTGCCGGCGGCATCCTGAGCCGCGAGGACTACCTGGCGCTCGGCGTCCGGCAGTCGATCTTTGCCGTCGAGCAGCGCGAGCGGCTCTACGAACTGTTCGACAAGTATCGCGCCTGGCTGGCCGAGGCGAAGCTCTACGACCTCAACCTCGTCGCCCAGGAGTGGCAGGCGCTGGCGGCGCCGCGCTACGACTTCGTCGTCATCGACGAGGTGCAGGACATCACCACCGTGCAGCTGGCACTGGTCCTGAAGACGCTGAAGAAGCCCGGCCACTTCCTGCTCTGCGGCGATTCGAACCAGATCGTGCACCCCAACTTCTTCTCCTGGAGCCAGGTCAAGAGCCTGTTCTGGAAGGATCCGAAGCTCGCCGAACGACAGCAGTTGCGCGTCCTCAGCGCCAACTTCCGCAACGGGCTCGAGGCGACGCGCGTCGCCAACCAGTTGCTCAAGATCAAGCATCGGCGTTTCGGTTCGATCGACCGCGAGAGCAACTTCCTCGTCCAGGCGGTCGGCGGCGAGGCGGGGCAGGTGGCGCTGATCGCCGACAAGGAGGCGACGAAGCGCGAACTCGACCAGAAGATCCGCCAGTCGACGCAGTTCGCCGTGCTGGTCATGCGCGACGAGGACAAGATCGAGGCGCGCCGGCATTTCGCGACGCCGCTGCTGTTCTCGATCCACGAGGCGAAAGGTCTCGAGTACGAGAACATCGTCCTCTACCGCTTCATTTCCGATCACCGCTCCGAGTTCGGCGAGATCGTCGATGGCGTTGCCGCCGCCGACCTCGAGGTCGAGACGCTCGACTACCGGCGGGCGAAGGACAAGAGCGACAAGTCGCTCGAGGTCTACAAATTCTTCGTCAACGCGCTCTATGTGGCGCTGACGCGGGCGATCCGCAACGTCTATGTGATCGAGTCCGACAGCGGGCATCCGCTCGTCGGCCTGCTCGGCCTGAGCGTCGGGCCGATGAGCGTGTCGGTGCAGAAATCGACGCTCGAGGACTGGCAGAAGGAGGCGCGCAAACTCGAACTGCAGGGCAAGCAGGAGCAGGCGGAAGCGATCCGGCAGACGATCCTGAAGCAGACGCCGGTGCCGTGGCCGGTGCTCAACGGGGAGAAGCTCGTCGACCTGCTGCAGAAGGTGTTCCGCGAACAGGCGCCGGGCGGCAAGATGAAGCAGCAGCTCTACGAGTACGCGACCTGCCACGACGAGCCGCAGCTGGCCGTCTGGCTGGCCGCCGAGGCGCGCTTCGAGCAGGCGATGAACTTCACGAAGCAGCGCGCGACCTTCGGCCGCAAGACCTACGTGCCGTACTTCGCCCCGCATTTCAAGGACATCCTGAGGCAGTGCGAGCAATACGGCCTCGAGCATCGGCTGCCGATGAACCAGACGCCGCTGATGGCGGCGGCGGCGGCCGGCAACGTGCCGCTGGTCGAGGCGCTGCTCGAGCGCGGCGCCGACCGCGATGCCGTCGACCAATATGGCTGCAACGCGCTGCACTGGGCCCTGCGCGAGGGCTTTCGCGATGCGGCCTTCGCCGCCGGCCCGCTCGCGGCGCTCTACGAGCGGTTGGCACCGGCGAGCATCGACCTGCGCACCGGCGACCGGCTGGTCCGCCTCGACCGCCACCTGGCCGAGTACTCGCTCTTCCAGACGCTCTGGGTGCTCTTCAAGTCGCGCTTCACGTACCCGCAACGTCGCCGCATGGGGGCCTTCGAGTCGAAGGACATCCTCGACGCCTGGCAGAACCTGCCGGCCAACATCGTCCGCCCGGAACGCCGGCGGCGGCAGTACCTTTCCTCGGTGCTGGCGCGCAACGAGATCGATCGCGACTACGCCTACAACCGGGCGCTGTTCCGGCGCCTGCAGCAGGGCTGGTACCAGCTCGATCCCGGCCTTTCGGTGCGTCGCCGCCGGGGCGAGGACGAGATCTGGCTGCCGGTCATCTCTGCCCTCAACCTGCCGCTGATCAGCGAGGTCTCGTACTGGGATCACGGCGAATGGGACAGCGTGCAGAAGGCGATCGACCGCCTCCTCGCACTGGCCGGCCTGCCGGCCCGCAGCCCGCCGATCGCCGCCGAGCGCCTGTTGGCGCTGCAGCGCGCGCAAGAGGAGGCGCGGCTGGCGGCAGCCAGGGAGTTGCAGGCACGACGCGCGGCAGCGCGCACCGGCGTCGCACAGCGGCCGATTCCGTGGGGCTCGCCCGAGGCCAAACGACTCGAGATCGAACGGATCCGGCAGCAGATCGAGGCGCGCCGGAAAGGCTGAACGACACGCTGCCGCTGCGCCAGCAGAGGCGTCGCTGTCCTCGCAGCCGCATCACGCTGTTGACGACGACCGGCAGGTCGATCGCGCCCTCCTTTTCCGAGCGTCGCCGGTAGAGGCATCGGCCCAGCGTCCGCTTTTCACGACGTGACCCCGCACGCGTTGACAGAAGCCCGCGTCGGCGCAGATACTCGCCGCTGGCAATCATGCGGTGTTTCTCCTTGGCGCAGCCCCTATGAAAGAGAAGTACGACGAAGCCGCACAGCGCCACTGGCGCGACGCCGAGTGGTTGCGCGGCGAGAAACGAACCGAAAACGCCGACCAGCTTTACGGTCTTGCTGCCGAATGCGCGGTCAAGGCAGTGCTGTCGAAGCTACCCGGATGCTCGTCGGGTGGGGAGTTGGCTTCGGGTTATAAGAAACATATCGACGAACTGTGGGACAGGATCCGGCTGCAGAGCGTCACCAAGCTTGCCCCCACATTGCAGTTGTTGGTACAGGCCGGCAATCCTTTTCAGGACTGGCGTGTCGGACAACGCTACGCGGGTGATGGCTGTGTTTCGTGTTCGAGCGTGACGAGCCACCGGCAGGCGACGAAGCGCCTGCTCGGTGCCTGCGGCCTGAGTGGCAGTCGCGGAACGTGATTCGACGATGAGCATGGCCGTTCGCTGTTTTGATCAGGCGCTGCCGGCTGCCTTGGGACTTCTGGCCGAGCAGTTCGCTCCGCTCGCCGAGAAGGAGCGACCAGAGATGACGATCGTCCGCGATGCTTTTGGCGGCTTGTTCGTCGTTCTGCCCGACGACGCGCTGCCGGACACCGCCGCGTGGCAGGCACTCGCCGCCCGCCTGCATGCCACGCTCGGTCGCTACAGCCCCGGCGAGCGACGCGTTCTGCTGGCCGTTGGCGATCTGATCGACGCCAACGACGTGCTGGCTTCCGCTGATCGCGTACGCCTCCCGGATGTGCCCCATACCTGGCTGGTTGATCGTTTGCAGACCAATCAGGACTGGTTGCGAACCCCGCTGGGTGCACGGCCACCCCTGCCGACCGCCGTCGCTTTCAGCATCAAGGGCGGCGTCGGGAGGACAACCGCTTGCGCGCTCTGGGCCTGGTTCCTGGCGCGCGAGGGCCGTGACGTGGTGGTGGTCGACCTCGATATCGAGTCGCCGGGCCTCGCCGGCGTCCTGCTCAGCGATGAGTGGCTGCCCGATTACGGGCTCGTCGACTGGCTGGTCGAATCATTGCGCGCGCCGCCCGACGAGTTGCTGCTGAACGAATGCCTGTCTGATTGCACGTTGGCGCACGACGCTCCCGGCCGCATTCGTGTCCTTCCCGCTTATGGGAAGAAGACGCGCGACTACATCAACAAGCTCGGCCGTGTCTATATGCCTTCAGCGAGCGCCGATGGGGCTGTTGTGCTCGGCATCGCCGAGCGCCTTTGGCAGTTGCTCGAGCAACTCGCGCGGCTGCCCGCGCCTCCCGACGCGGTACTGCTCGACTCGCGCGCCGGGCTGCACGATATCAGCTCCGCGGTGATTACCCGCCTGTCCGCGCAGGTGTTCCTTTTCGCGCGCGACGACCCGGCAAGTTGGCAAGCCTATGGACTGCTGTTCCGCCATCTGAGCCAGGCACGCAGCGTACAGTGGGGAATGCCGGATGACGATCTGCGCTGGCGGCTGGCGATGGTCGTGGCGCAGGCGGACATTGCCGAGAGCACGCGCCAGCGCGCCCGGATGCGCTGCTACGAGACGTGGCAGCCGCTCTACGACGACGAGAACGACGAGAACGACGAGCAGAGCGTCGCTGCTGGCGCGGCAGCGCATACGAGCGCGAGCGCCGAGGAGCGAATGGCCAATGACGACGAGCGAGCAGCGCGCGTTTTCGCCCTCGACGAGGATGGGCCGCACCAGCCGCTGTTCATCGCTTTCGACACCCGTTTGCGCACGATCGACCTTGCAGACGCGGCGGCACGGCCCGATTGGCAAACGATCGCCCCTACCTTTGCGGCGTTCTTCGATGCAGCAACGGAACGCTTGCTGCGCGCCAGCGAACGGGATGGGGATGCGTGAGCGCAGCGCCAGGGAGATCACCGATGGCTGAAGGAAAGCGAACAGACGGTCGATCACCCGTCTTTGCGGCTGCCGAGTACCGAGGCGCTCTGCGCGATCTGCCGAACGTCGCCGCCTGGGAGAACCTGGAACCGCCGCAACTCAGTGAGATCAGCGTGCCGCCGACGCACAACAAGGCTCTGTCGCCCGAAACAACCATCGTCGAAGGGATGCGTGGCGCGGGCAAGAGTTTCTGGACAGCAGTGCTGGCCAACGACACGACGCGCGCCTTCGTGGCCGCTGAGGCGCGGCTGGCGACCAACCAGCCGCTCGTCGTGCGCGTCGGATTTGGTCTCGACCTGAGTAACAACGATTTCCCTTCGCCGCAGTTCATGGCAGCACTCGTCGATTCCCCGCAGCCTCCGGATGCGATCTGGCGCGCCGTGCTCCTGCGCCATGCGCTGAAACTTCTGGAAAAGGATCTGCCGTTCGACGATAACTGGCAGTCCGCAGTGGGCTGGGTCGCCGCACAGCCGGCGAAGGTCGCCGAGACCCTGGCGACCGTCGACCGCGAGTTGGCAGCACAAGGCCGGACCCTGCTGCTGCTTTTCGATGCGCTCGACCGTCTGGGCGATGATTGGTCGCGTATCCGTGATCTGCTGACTGCGGCGCTCAAACTCGGTCTCGAATGCCGCTCGCGTCGCGCGCTGCGCTGCAAGTTTTTCCTGCGTCCCGACATGGTCGAGGAGGAAGACGAGGTCTGGCGCTTTGCCGACAGCGCCAAACTCCTGCACCCGAAAGCGACTCTCGACTGGAGCGCCGACGATCTGTATCGCCTTGTCGTCCAGCATCTGGCGAATTCGCCTGCCGCTGGCGCCGCCTTCCGGGCAACGCTGGCGCAGCATTGTGGCGTGCGCTGGTCAGAGGCGCACGGGGCGTATCCGTTGCCACGGGATCTGCCGGCAGAGGCACTGCGTTGGGTGATCGAAGACCTGGCGGGTCCCTGGGTCGGTCGCAGTGCGACGCGTGGCTTCACCTGGACGTGGATTCCCACTCACCTTGCGGACGCCAAACGGCGTCTCAGTCCGCGGAGCATCCTGCTCGCCTTTCGCGAGGCCGCCGAGTGGACCGAGCAACACCAACGCAGCGACCCTCGTGCGCTGCACTTCCAGGGGGTGCAGCAAGGCGTGGTGAAGGCTTCCGCAATCCGCGTGCGGGAACTGCAGGAAGACTATCCGTGGGTCGAACCGCTCCTGCGCGCGCTCAGCCGCAGCACGGTGCCGCTGAGCTTCGACGAACTCGCGCAGCACTGGACGCCCGTGTGCATCAGCGAATCGCTGGCTGCGGCGGCGAGCAAGCAGCGACTGCCACCGCGCCGCTACAGCAGCGCCGGTGGGCGCAACCTTGCCGCACTGCTTGAAGACTTGGTCGAGTTGGCTGTTCTGTACCCCACCGAAGATCGCAAGCGCTACAACATGCCCGACATTTTCCGTGTCGGCTTCGGCATCAAGCGCAAAGGAGGCGTCCGACCCCTGCGTTAGCGTCGCCCTTTGGCCACAAATCATTCCACCTCTGGGCAGCGGCCCGGGCCGCCGCTGGCGGCGGTCAGCGGCGGCCGTTCTCGGCGGTGCCGGTCATCGGCACGAAGCGAACCGGCAGGATGCGTTCACGTTCGAGCCGGCCGCCGTGTTTCCTGAGCAGGAAGAGGTTCTGGTCGCCGAAATCGCCGACCGGGATGACCATGCGGCCGCCTTCGCGGAGCTGGTCGACGAGCGGCTGCGGCACGTGGTCGGGCGCACAGGTGACGATGATCGAGTCGAAGGGCGCCGCCTCTGGCCACCCCTGGTAGCCATCGCCGTGGCGCACGCGCACGTTGCCGTAGCCGAGCCGCGCCAGGTCGCCGGCGGCGCGCTTCGCCAGCGGTTCGACGATCTCGATGCTGTAGACCTCGCGCACGAGGCTGGCGAGAATCGCCGCCTGATAGCCGGAGCCGGTGCCGATCTCGAGGACGCGGTCGCTGGGCTGCGGCGCCAGTTGCTCGGTCATGAAGGCGACGATGTAGGGTTGCGAGATCGTCTGTCCGTGACCGATCGGCAGCGGGCGGTCCTCATAGGCGCTCTGGCGGATTTCGGGCGGCACGAACTCGTGCCGCGGGACCGTCGCCATCGCCCGCAGAACCTCGGGCTTGCTGATGCCGCGCCAGTCGGCGATCAGCTGCTGCTCGACCATTCGCTGCCGGGCGGTGGCGTAGGGAGCGGCGCTGTCGGCAGCGGCCGAAGGCTCGACGACGGTGGCACCGAGCAGCGCCGGCAGCAGACCCATCGCCAGTCGCAGGTGGCCCGGCGGTCGCGCTGTCGGTGGTGTGCGGGCATCTGGCGGGGGATCGCTGGCAGCGGGCATCGTTCTCTCCGGCATTGGTTGCGGTGGGTGGTGGACGCTCGTCGAGGCAGTTCCGCTGTCGGCAGGGGGCAATCGCCGCGGCTTGCCGGCTCGTGGTCGTCCTCGTCCGCTCCGCAGTATAGGACGCCGCCGGGGCATTCGCCATCACTCGCCGTCGCGCGGCGGCTGGGTGGCCAGCAGGTGGCGCTGCCGTCCGGGCGCGACGCCGCTGCTCAGCGGATTTCGGCGAGCGGCGGCAGACCGTGGCCCCGGCGGGCGCGTTGGCAGCGGTCATCGCCAACCTGCACTTCGTGGCAGGGCGACGGGCGCTGCGGGTAGATGGTGCAGCATGCGCGACTGCCGATCTCGCCGTGCAACGCCCGGCAGCGGGGCTGGGCGGACTGGGTGCCGGCGAGGCAGGCATGCCAGGGCGTGATCTGTTCGACCAGTTCGTCGGGGAGGGCGAGGACTTCAGCCTCGGCCCAGTAGAAGGAGACGCGGTAGGAGGCGCAGCAGGCGCCGCAGCGGCGGCAGTCGAAGCTGCCGCTGGTCGGCGTCGCGGCAGGATCCGTTCGGTCCGCGATCGCCGTCGCGCCGGCGCCGGATCGCCGGCCTTTGTCGGCGGCGAGCGGCGCTGCCGAGGCGGGATGCGCGCACCGCGAATCGCCCGGCGGGTTCATCAGGGCAGCGGCTCGAGGCGCGCGAGGACGCCGCGCGCACTGTCGGTGAGGATGTAGATGAAACCGTCGGGCCCGCTGCGCACATCGCGGATGCGGCCGATGGCGTTCTTCAGCAGCGGCTCCTGGTGCACGACGCGCAGCCCGTCGAGCTGCAGGCGCAGCAGCATCTGCTCGCGCAGCGCGCCGACGAAGAGGTTGCCGCGCCAGTGCGGGAAGCGCTCGCCGCTGTAGAAAGCCATTCCCGAGGGAGCGATCGACGGCGTCCATTGATGCAGCGGCTGCTCCATTCCGGGTTTGGCCGTCCCCTCCCCGATCGGCGTTCCGCTGCCGTAGTTCCGGCCGTAGGTGATGACCGGCCAGCCGTAGTTGCTGCCGGCGCGGATCAGGTTGATTTCGTCGCCTCCCTGCGGCCCGTGCTCGTGTACCCACAGTTCGCCGCTGTCGGGATGCAGCGCGGCGCCCTGGATGTTGCGGTTGCCGACCGTGAACTTCTCGGGCAGCGCGCCAGGTCGGGCGACGAAAGGATTGTCCTGCGGCACGCGGCCGTCGTCGTGCAGGCGGATGACCGAGCCGGCGTGGTCGTCGAGCCGCTGCGCCCGCTGCATGTCGCCGCGATCGCCGAGCGTGATGAAGAGGAAACCTTGCCGGTCGAAGACGAGGCGCGAGCCGAAATGCTGTCCGCCGCCCGACTTGGGGCGCATGCGGAAGAGGATCCGCACGTCGTGCAGCGCCGTGCCCTGCAGGCGGCCGCGCAGGACCTCGGTACCGTAGCCGCCCGGCCCCTCGCCGACGTAGGAGAGGTAGACCCAGCCGTTGTCGCGGAAGCGGGGATGCAGCGCGACGTCGAGCAGCCCGCCCTGGCCGAACGCCGCCACGGGCGGCAGGCCGCGAACGGGCTCGGCGTCGAGCCTGCCGCTGCCGTCGATCAGCCGCAGGCGCCCGGGACGCTCGCTGACCAGCATCCGGCCGTCGGGCAGGAAGGCGAGTCCCCACGGATGTTCGAGCCCCTCGCTGACGATGCGCAGCCGGAAACGCTGCAACTCGCTGGCGAACACCTGCTCCCCTGCAGCGAGGGGCCAGGTCGAGGCGAACAGCAGGAGCAAGGCTGCCAGCAGCTGCGCCCGGCAGGCGATCGGCCGCGGATTCCGCGCCAGGAAACATGCGTTCATCTGTCCTCACTCGCGAAAGCGGTGGCGGTGCCGCGCCGGCCACGCCTGCGGGCAGGTCGCCAAGTATCCGGCAGTCGGCGCGGCGCTTCAAGTCCGGTAGAATCCGCGAATCGGCAGCGGCTCGGTGGGTGATCGATCCATGCCGCCTTCCTCCGCCACCGCCTCGCGGGCGGTCCGGTTTCCAACCCTCATCGACGACCCACACCATGAACACTCATCCCTCCGACCTGTTGCCCCTGAGCCAGGGCGGCGCCGGCTTCATCCTCACCCCATGTCCGGGAACCCGCGGCGTCGATGCTGCGGACGCAGTCGAGCAACTGCAGGCTGCCGGCGCTGCAGCCGTACTGACGCTGATGCCGAGCGACGAAATGGCGAGCAACGGGGTGAGCACACTCGGCGACCTGTGCGCAAAGCGTGGGCTGCGATGGTTTCACCTGCCCATCGAGGACGATCATGCGCCCACGGCGGATTTCGCCGCCGCCTGGCAGGCGCAGCGGGAGGCCGTGCACCGGTTGCTCGACGACGGCAAGCGGGTCGCCATTCATTGCAAGGGTGGCTCGGGGCGCACCGGGCTGATGGCGGCCCAGATCCTGCTCGAACGGGGCTGGTCGAAGGATGCTGCCGTCGCTGCCGTCAAGGCCGTCCGGCCCAACGCGTTGAGCCTGCCGGCGCACCAGGACTACCTCGCGCAGCTGGCGGCCGTCAACCGCTCGCAACCCTGATCGCGGCTCCTGCAACGGCGCGCATGATGCCGCCCACCCTGATTCGATGGAGAATGCCTGGATGAGAAGGATCCTGTGTTGTGCGATGCTGGCGGTCCTGCCCGTCATGGCCCCGGCGGCGGACGTCCAGATCAACGTCGGTAGCGTGGAGATCCAGACCGGCGGCGCGACGATCCGTTTTGGTGACCGCGACCGGCGCGGCTATTACTGGGATGGCAAGCAGTGGCGGGACCCGGTCTATTGGCAAAAGCACCACGGCAAGGGGCAAGCGCAGGGGCAGGGGCAGGGGCAGGGGGTTCACTGCCCTCCGGGTCAGGCGAAGAAGGGCAACTGTTCGCCGCCGCCAGCAACGCCCTACCGCTGAGCGCGGCAACGGAACTCCCCGTGCCGGCGTCCGGCTTGCTGGAGCTTCGGGGTCACGCGGCAGGGGGAGTCGGGGATGCCTGTGGCGAATGTGGCTCACCAGCCGTTGTCAGGCGGCGCGGCGGACTCAGGCGCAGGCCTGCAGGTCACCGCCTTGCCAGAAGCCGGGCGACGGCATGAAGTTCGATGACTGCAGGTTGTTGATGAACAGGCGGTCGTCTTCGCTGATGTGACGCTCGAACCAGTACTCGCAGTAGCGCAGGAACGAGTGTGCGTCCCGCGCGCCTCGAATCACCTCCACCAGTGCCCGGCGGAGCAGACGCAGCGTGTCCTCGTGGATGCGAGCATGGTCGACGAAATCGAGTCCGGCTTCCTCAGCCAGCCGCTCTTCGGTGGCGAAGTGCATCGTGAAGTAGTCGAGGAGCGCCTGGAACTCGGCAACCGGCACGTGACTGCTCTCGAAACAGGCCGTCTTGAGGGACTCGATGCGGCAAAAAATCTCCTCATGCTGGGCGTCGATTTCCGGCAGATCGACCACCAACTGCTCGGGCAGCAACCCCGGAAGGCAGATTTTCATGACATGTCTCCTGTCTGAATTTCTTCGAATGCCGTTCTTGTCTTGCCAGTATAGGAAGAAGACCGGGAAAAGGCTAGGGGAATCAAGTTAATTCAGCCAAATAGTGCCGCAATTGCCGTCGTTTTCGCTGCCGGCGGCGCGCCAGCCGCAGCGAGTCGCCGCACCCCGGCCCTGCCGCTGCAGGCTACCCACGGTATCGGTGGCCGGCTCTGGCCGTCACTGGCGCAGGAACAGCCAGGCGCCGGCGAGGCTGGCGACGACACCGAGGAAGGGCAGAGACCAGACGTGAAAGATCGACCAGGCCTGTCTCTCGCCGAGCAGGCGGAGGGCTGATGTCTTCATGCGCGTCGATGCGGTGCGCGGGAAAGGCGAGCAGGGTGAGCAGCACCAGGGTACCGAGCAGGATCGCCGCCAGTGGCAGCATTTCGCCGACGAAGGTGGCGAACGAGACGCCCGAGCGATGCCAGAGGAAGAGATTCTGCGGATTGCCGATCGGTGTCAGCACCGAGCCGGCATTGACCGCCAGGGCTTCGAAGATCACCAGGCGGGCAGTCGGCAGGGCGGCCATGCCGTGCAGGCCGAGAGTCAGCGGCACGACGACGAACAGCGCGATGTCATTGGTCAACACGCTGGCGAGCGCCGCCGCGACGACGACCAGCAGCAGGGCGAGGTGCCGCTCGCTCCGCATGCGGGTGATCCGGTGGAAGGCGAGGTGTTGCAGGAAACCGCTCTCCTCGAGACCGGTGGTCAGCAGGAGCAGGCCGGCGAGGGCTGCGATCGTCGGCCAGTCGACGAGCCGCGGGTAGCTGGCGACGGCTGCCGGGTCGAGCACGCTGAGCCCGACGCAAAGCAGGACGAGAATCAGCAACAGGACATCGCGCTGCAGGCGGGCAGCAATCTCGATCGGAATCAGCAGCAGGCGGCGCATCGGTGGCTTTCGCGGAGGGCAGCGGATTGTACGGCAGCGACCGCCAGCGCGGCAGCGCGACGCCTGCCGGCGAGCCGCTCAGGGCGTGCCAGATTCGTCGGTGAGGCGATTGATCGCCGACCACTCCTCGCGTTGCGACAGATGGCAGCCGAGCTGCCGCGCCATGCCGACCGCACCGCTCGCCATCAGCGCGAAGTGGCGGCGGGCAAAGACGCCCCGCAGCAGTGGCGCCAGCAGGCGCATCCACGGCCGGCGGAGTTCGACGTCCCAGCGGTAGGTCAGGCGCACGGCGTGCGGTCCGTCGGCCTCGATCAGCCACAGGCCGATGCCCTGCAGGTCGCCGCTGGCAGTCGCCTCGAGTTCGCGTGCGCGCGCGACGCGCGTCGTGCGCATCACGAGCTGCAGCCGGTAGCCGAGACCACTGCACCAGACGAAGGCATGACGCGCACCGATGCCCTCGCCGTCGCCGCCGGCAAGTTCATCGACGCGCAGCAGGCCGGGCCACCAGGCGGGCCACTGCGTCGGTCGCGCCAACACTTGCCAGAGCCGCTCGGCTCTCGTCTCGAGACGCCAGCGACTGATCATGACGAAGCGCTGGCCGATCCCCCTCCGGCTCACGCTACGATGGCGTGACCACGGACGAAGGCGACAGCGCCATGCTCACTGCTGAGCTCGCCGTGCGTGCTGCCTGCCGGCGCGAGATGGAACTCGCCGGCCCGCACCAGGATGTCGCCAAAGTACGCGTCGCCAGCGAGCAGCATCCACTCCTCCTCGTGCGCGTGGCCATGTGCCGGCAGGCGGCTGCCCGCTGCCAGGCGGTAGAAGCGCGAAACGACGTCGCCGGCTCGCCAGAGGATCTTCTCTTCGACGCCGTCGGCGATCGTCTGCCAGTCGTCGTCGGCAGCGTGGACGGTGCGGGTCGCGGGCCCGGCGCCGGGCAGCAGCCCGCCGATGAGTTCGCCGAGGGCGGCCCGGGTGTGGCCGAGCGAACTGCCGCGCAGGTATGCCAGCCCGCCCGAGCGCGATGAGATGCGGCCGTGGCGGCTGCCCGGTGGCGAGACGTGGTAGTCGCCCGGAACCAGGTTCAGGTCGCCGAGTTGCAGCGAGCCGCGCAGCACGATGCCTTCCTCGAGATGCTGGTGGCGGTGCACCGGCAGGACCGCGCCGGCAGCCAGTTCGATCAACACCGAAGCACCGTCGGCGCCGGTGTGCAGCAGCTTGCTGCGCACCCCCTTGATGAGCTTGCGCCAGGTGCCTTCGCCGGTGCGAACGGTGATCAGGCCGGCGTGGCGGCGGGCGCTGTCGCCGACACGCTGCAGCAGGCGGCTGCGCAGGCCAGTGGCAGCGCCGGGGGGGAGGGCGATGGGCGCCAGTCCGTCACAGATCATTCTTTGCAGCGCCTCCTGTTCGTCATTTTCGGCGGCGGTGGTGCCGAGCTGGGTGGGCGGGCTGTTCATGGCGTCACCATCGGAAAGCGGGAGTCATCGGTGCCGAGCAGATCGCGCAGGCGGAGCAGGGCGCGGCGGATGTGCGACTTGACCGTGCCGAGCGGCATGCTCATCTGACTGGCGATCTCCTCGTGCGACAGGCCGCGGAAGAACGCCAGCGCCAGCAACTGTCGCGGTACGGCATCGAGCGTGCCGAGCGCGGCGTGCAAGCGGTGCTGCTGTTGCACCGCCAGCAGCAGATCCTGCGGGTCGCCGTCGCCGGCGACGGCCGCCAGCCGCTCCTCGTCAAGCACTTCGGTCGGTTCGCAGCGGCGCACGGCATCGAGCGCGCGACTGCGGGCGATCGTCAGCACCCACGCGGCGACGCTGCCGCGCAGTGGGTCGAAACGCGGTGCCTGCCGCCAGACCTGCCAGAAGGTATCCTCGGTGACCTCCTCGGCGGTCTGCACCTGGCGCACGATGCGCAGCGCAAGGCCATAGACGCGGCCGGCGAGCGCGTCGTAAAGCTCGGCCAGTGCCTGCTCGTCCTGGCGGACGACGCGGGCCACCGCAGCCAGCAGGCGGGAATCGTCGGCCGCCAGCGGCGGCGGGCCGCCAGCGGCGGCGGTCGCCGCTGGCGCCTCGCTGGCGGCGGGTGGCTCGGCGGCCAGGTTGTCGGTGTAGTCCATCGGCTGCTCACTCCGTCGTGCTCGCCAGCTGCATTCTGCCGGATGCCGCCAGCCGGGCCAAGGGGCGCGCGCTGCGCGCCTGGCGTCCAGGTGGTGGCCGTTGCGGCGGCTCGTGGCGACCGGTCTGCAGCCGCCTGTCCTGGATACGCACGCCCGGCGAAACTGGATGCAAGGCCAGGCTCAAGACCTTCGCCTGCCGCGGCTGCGGCGTCGCTTGACGAGGAAGGATGGGGGGGCGCGCGAGCGCACCAGGGCGAGCCCCAGAGTGCCTGCCCAGCGGGCCTTCAGCCACCGTTCCCGCAATTCGTCCGGCCCATACGGATGATCAACGCGGGCTGGAAGCCAGCCCGACCATGCGGGCGATGACGATGGCCGGGAACATGACGCCCAGTGTGGACAGGAAAACGGCCAGCATCCTGGCTGAAGTGCTGAGGGCATAGATATCGCCGTAGCCGACGGTCGTCAGTGAAGCCAGGCTGAAATAGATGAAGTGAGCGTAGTCATGGTCGGTGCCAGTGAGCACGACATTGCCGCCCAGGGACACGCCGGTGGCGGCATGAATGACTTCCAGCGTCAGCGCTCCCATGAGTGCCAGCAAGAGGTACACATTGACCGCTCCGACAATCCGGTAGGCGTTGACGATCTGGTCGCGAAAGAGAAGCTGCAGGTTGATGAAGATGAAGACCAGGGTATTGGCGATGCCGATCAGATTCTCCAGGACGAAGAATGAATACGGGTTCTCTCCGAAACGGATGATTCGCAGGGCCAGGTGAATGCCGAACAGAACCGAGGACACGGTGATGAGTCCCATGCTGCGTGTCGAGAAGATTCCCGAGAAGAAGACGCTGAGCAGGAGTATGTTGAACAGCCGTACTCCATGACCACTGTGTGCCATGATGATCGGAAGTACGAACACTGCCGTGAGGAGCATGATCAGCAGGGTGACGAAGCTGGCGTCCGCCAGCCAGTAAGACTGGAGATTCCGGATCAGATTTCGCATGGCGTCTGGGTGCTGGAGTCCTGGGCAAGCGGGTCGGGCGAGCACATCGCGAAGCAGTCGCACGGCGGCCGATCGTCGGCTGCGGCACGAGCGGATCATCGCCAGGGGCGACCGGGCGCCGCCGCTCGAAGGGTCGGCAACCCGGCCGAACCACGACGAGTATAGGAGTGCGCGTGAAGCAGCGTCAATCCTCACTTTCCTGCAAGGGCTCCTGAAAGGCCCCCTTGCTTCCGGGGCTCAGTGCTGGCGGAGGATGGGGACGGCGTCGGCAGCCAGGATGTCCGCCGGAACATCGAGGCTGTCATGCAGCCTGCGGATCGAGGCCAGGATCCGGAGATGCCTGCGCTTCAGGGCTGAGGCTTTGCCCGCGACCGCGATCTGCTGCCACGGCGGTCCGGCAGCCGCCGTGGCCTGGTGTATCGTCAAGGTCTGACGCGCCGGTACCGGGCCGGCCTGGTCTGGTCCGTTTCCAGCACGACCAGGTGATCGGCGTCCACCGTCCTGAGCGTCATCAGCATTGCGCTGCCATCCGCTTCGCCGGGCAGCAGCAGCCGCAGTTCGCACGCCTGCAGCCGCCAGCGGCCGTCAACGAATTCGGGGCGGCCGTGCAGCCAGGTATCGAAGCGGCCCTGGTTCGGGCTGCTGCCCGCCGCGAAGGCGATTTCCTCGAACGAACCGGCGCCGGAGGTCTGCCGCCAGGCGCCGACCAGTCGCTGCCCCAGACCGGCGCAGGTTTCGCCGCGGCATTGCCGGGCGTGCAGTTCGGCGATGCGGGCGCGGTAGGCCGGGGCCAGACAGGCGACGTCGCGACAGACGTTGCGCACCTCCTGCAGCCACCGCTGTTGCTCGATCCTCAGGCCGCCGGCCGGGCAGCGCTTGCCGGCGTCGCGGTAGGCCGCCGCAAGCTGCTCGTCGAGAGCGCTTGCCACGGGATCCTGACAGATCGTCCTTTCCAGTGGCGTATCGGCCCTGCCGCAGTCGAAGCCAGCGGCCTGGGCAACGATGCTGCCGCCGCTGACGATCAGCGCCAGCAGCATCGGCGGCAACCAGCGCGCCGGAATCATCGGCGGAAGCGCGCTGCGGGCGCCCGTTTCATCATGTCGGACCGGCGTCAACTGGCGGTACCTGTCCGGGACTGTCATGGCTGGATTGACCGTCACGGCTGCATGTCCTTGCGCATCAGTTGCCGCAGCGTGACCCCGTCGCCGTAGTCGATGTCGGTGATGCGCCAGCCGGCCCCGTCGCGGCGTTGCAGTCGATACGCCAACCGGTGCTGACGGCCAGCTCCGACGTCGACCAGGACCAGCTGCGTGGCCTGCTCGCCGCGCCGCGCGAGTTCGCCCAGCGTCAGCGACAGCGGTGGTTCCTGCGTGTCGGTGAACGGATCGCCGTCGAGGTAGGGTGCTTCGTCCGGACGCGGCGGTCGCGCAAACCAGCGCCTGAAAGCCTGGCTGAGCGACGGCGCGAGCCAGGCATGCAGGCGCGACACCCGTGCGGCGTCGAAGGCGCTGCCCTGTTCGGACAGGTGCTGCAGCAGCAGCTCGCGCACCGGTGCCTGCGCGTCACCCGCAGCGGCGCGGTGACGGAGCACGAGCACCCGGCCGTCGAGTGCGGTGAGCAGCCGCTCGGCTGCCGCGCGGTGCAGGTCGAAGCTGCCATTGGCGCACTCCAGCCGCAGCGTGGTCGTATCGGGGCGGGAGAAACCCAGCGCGGCGGCCTGCTGCTGTGCCCGCACGGCGTCGTCGGCCTGCCACGCGCCCTGGAAAAGGCCCTGGGCAGGGAGCAGCAGAATCTGCTGTCGCGCCTGCGGGCAGGCCAGCGGTTGCGGGCCGCGCAGCCCGCTGGCATCAAGCCGCCAGCGCGTGCCGGCGGGCCACGGTGGCGGCGCCAGGCTCGCGCCGGCAGCGAGCGGCCGGCTGTCAACCAGCGTCAGGGTGGCGCCGGATGCGGCCGGCAAGGCCGCGAGAGCCAGCGCGAACGCACCCAGGCATCGGCGGGCCCTGCCGGGTCGGATAGTGCTGCGGCAGGGCAGGGGGCTGGCGGTTGACGGGTGGTCAGGCATGGTTGAACCCAGGTCTCGGGGTGGGTGCGACCGCGTGCGCACCGCCTGCCGGCATTCCGGCTGACGACGAGCGCCGGGTGTTCACGGCCGGAACAGGGGAAACGGCGTCTTCCAGGCCGAGCGCGTGTCAGGCACCTGAAGCCACAGCGAGGTGATCTCCGTCTGGATGCGCTCTCCCCAGCCGTCGTCCAGCAGGTCCTGGCGGATCGCCCCTTCGTCTGGCCACTTTTGCAGGAACTGGCCAAGATCGGTGGCAAAGCGGGTGCCCGCTGCAATCTGCGGCGAAAGCCTGGCCAGATCTTCGCGGTAGGCGGCCAGTCGCTGCGCTGTGCTGTCGGCTGCGGCGGCGCGGGCAACCGCCGACATGCCGCCGCGCCTGAACTGCAGATCACGGTACTGCTGCCCGAGCTCCTTCATGCTGCCGAGCAGGGCGCCGGCCCGCTCTGGCAGGTCGCGCGGGCCGTCGCCGGCCGCTGCCGGCGCTGACGCGAACACCCAGGCCAGGCCCAGGGCCCGCAGAAGTGCAGCCATCCCATGCTTCATCCGATACTCCTCGCTTCAAGTCGTCTGTGGTCGATGGCGTGGTGTGTCGGCGCGTGCACGTTGCGGATGGACGAACCACAACGACGTGCCGCAGTGCGCGCAATACAGGCGGGCCAGTTGCTCGGGGGTGCCGCGCTCATCGGGGCGGACCGGCTCTTCGGGCTGTACACCGTCGGGCAGCGGCGCCAGGGACGCAAGTTCCAGAACCGCCTGAACCTGCACATCGCGCCCGCCCAGCGGGCGCACTGCCAGGCCGGCGCGCGTCAGCTCTTGCGCGAGCGGCTGCAGATGCAGACAACACGCATCACCGGCTGCCCGAGGCGGCGGCGCTGGCACGACAGCGGTGGCCGTCTGTACCACGGGATCTGCCCGTCGGGCGGCCACGCGACGGCAGCGTGCCCGCGCCAGCGACCAGCCCAGTCCGACGAGCACCGCCAGCGCCGGCCAGAAGAGCCACAGAATCGGTGTCGGCGTGCTCCCACCGGCCAGCCGAAAGCCCGCGCCCAAAGCCACCACCATTGCCGCGCCGACCGCGGCGATCACCTGCAACAGCGCCATCCGCGGCGACGGCAGCACGGCGTTCGCGCGCGACCGGCGAACGGTTCCAGTTGCGGCCAGGGACGCCGCCCGCGCCGCGGGTGCCGGCGGCTGGGCCGGCGCAGCGCCCGCAGTGCGGCCGCGCAACGACGCCGACACGACGAAGCCCACCGTCGCAGCCGCCACCAGCGGCAACCCGACCGTCAACAACGCCATCAGGCCCAGCCCGGCGACCCATCCCAGCGTGCTGCTGCCCAAGCCACCAGCCAGCAACAGGGCAACCACCGGCAACAGCGTCAGGGCAAGCAGCAGCAAGCCCGCCTGCCGTCGGCGCGCTGGCGCCTGCCTCTGCAGCCAGGCTCCCGCAAGTGTGCCGGCAATCACCAGCAGCGAGAGCAGAAACAGCGTGTCAAGCATGGCAGCACTCCGCGGGGATGCAGTGTTCGCTGCGGCCAGGGACGCATCCCCAGGGCAGCCCCGTTCCGGGAAGAAGAAGAAGGATGGTCGGGCGAAGGGGGCTTCCACGCCCGGGCGGCCGCCTTTCGCCAGGCCCGGGCGGTAGACTAGAATGAACGAGTCGCATCGACAACCAGCCCGATCAAGTGAAAGGAGTCGCCATGGCACGAATCGAGAGAGATTTTCTGGGCGAGAAGGAACTGCCGGACGGCGCCTACTACGGCGTGCAGACGCTGCGTGGCAAGCAGAACTTCCACATCACCGGTATTCCGATGTCGGCCGAGCCGTATTTCGTCAAGGCTTTCGGCTACGTCAAGAAGGCGGCGGCGCTGGCCAACCGCGACCTCGGCGTGCTCGATGCGCGTCTCGCCAATGCCATTGCCGGCGCCTGCGACCGGCTGATCGCCGGCGAGCTGGCTGAGCAGTTCGTCACCGATTTCATCCAGGGCGGCGCCGGCACCTCGACCAACATGAATGCCAACGAGGTGATCGCCAATCTGGCGCTGGAGAGCCTGGGGCATCGCAAGGGCGAGTACCAGTACCTCAACCCGAATGATCACGTCAACTATGGACAGTCGACCAACGACGTCTATCCGACGGCCTTCCGCCTGGCGCTGATCCTGCGCCTGGCGAGCTACATGGACGCCCTGCGGCTGCTGCAGCAAGCGTTCCGCCGCAAGGCCGAAGAGTTCGACCGCGTGCTCAAGATGGGGCGGACACACCTGCAGGACGCCGTGCCGATGTCGCTCGGGCAGGAGTTCAATGGCTGGGCGACGACGATCGGCGAGGAAGTGAGCCGCCTCGCTGAGGTGCGCCAGTTGCTGCACGAGATCAACCTCGGGGCGACGGCGATCGGTACCTCGGTGACGGCGGCGCCCGGTTATCCGGAACTGGCAACGCGCCATCTGTCCGAGCTGACCGGGACCCGCTTCATCCTCGCCGGCGACCTCGTCGAGGCGACCTCCGATACCGGCGCCTACGTCCAGCTTTCGGGAGTGCTCAAGCGCACCGCCGCCAAGCTGACCAAGATCTGCAACGATATCCGCCTGCTCGCCTCGGGGCCGCGTTGCGGCCTGAACGAGATCAACCTGCCACAGATGCAGCCGGGCTCGTCGATCATGCCGGGCAAGGTCAATCCGGTGATCCCGGAGGTGGTGAACCAGACGAGCTTCCTGGTCATCGGCCTCGACCTGACGGTGACGCTGGCCGCGTCGGCCGGCCAGTTGCAGCTCAACGTGATGGAGCCGGTGATCACCTTCGCCCTGTTCACCTCGATCTTCACGATGGAGAACGCGGTCACCAGCCTGCGCGTGAACTGCGTCGACGGGATCACCGCCAACAGCGAGCGCACGCGGCAGATGGTGCTCAATTCGCTCGGCATCGTCACCGTGCTGAAACCGACCCTCGGTTACAAGCAGTGCGCGGAGATCGCCCGCGAGGGCTACGAAAGCGGCAAGTCGCTGCAGCAGATCGTCGTTGACGAACGCAAGCTGTTGACCCTGGAGCAGTGGGACGAGATCTTCTCCTTCGAGAACCTGATCAGTCCGCAAAGCGAGTGATTCCGGCGGTGGCGGCTGCGCGAGGCCGCCACCCCGGTGCCGCGGCATCGGCCGCGGCAGGCGCGATCGATGCCGCTGCGGCGGCACACTGGAGAACGGATCATGAGCATCGGCATTGCCCTGCAGTTCGTCGTCGTCCTCGCGGCGATCTGGATGGGGGCGCGTTACAGCGGCGTCGGACTTGGCCTCTGGGGGGCGGTCGGACTGCTGTTGCTGGTCGTCGGCTTCGGCGTCACGCCGACTTCGCCACCGATCGACGTCATGCTGATCATCCTCGCGGTGATCATGGCGGCGTCGGTGATGGACGCCGCTGGCGGTATCGACTACCTGGTGCGCGTCGCCGAGCGCATCATTCGTGCCAACCCGAAGTACGTCACCATCGTCGCGGCGCTGACGACCTGGAGCTTCACCTTCGTCGCCGGCACCGGACACATCGTCTATCCGCTGTTGCCGGTGATCTACGAAACTGCACACCAGAACGGCATTCGTCCGGAACGGCCGATGGCGATCGCGACCATCGCCTCGCAGCAGGCGATCACCGCCAGTCCGGTGGCGGCGGCAACCGCGGCGATGATCGGTCTCTTCGCCGAGAAGGGAATGAGCCAGTGGGGGTTGCCGCAGATCCTGATGATCTGCGTGCCGGCGACGCTGACCGGCGTCGTCGCGGCGGCGATCGTCTCGATGTTCGTCGGCAGGGATCTGCGCGACGACGCCGCGTATCAGGAGCGGCTGCGCAGAGGGCAGATCCCGGCGCCGCAGTCGGCTGGCGAACGGCCGCCGCTGAAGCCGGCGGCGAAGCTGTCCGCCTGCCTTTTCCTCGCCGGCGTCGCGCTGGTCGTCCTCTTCGGCTTCTTCCCCGAGTTGCGCCGCCTGCCGGGGGCGAAGAGCCCGCTCGGCATGCCGATCGTCATCGAGATCGTCATGATGGCGGTGGCGGCGATCATGCTGATGCTCACCCGGGTGAACGTCGATGAGGTGCCGAAGACCGCCACGCTGCGGGCCGGTGTCGTCGCCGTGATCGGCATCTTCGGGCTGGCCTGGCTCGGCGACAGCTTCATTGCCGCGCACAGGGACGTCATCGTGCCGGCGATCGGCCATTGGGCGGAAACGGCACCATGGACCTTCGCCTTCGGCCTGTTCTTCGCTTCCGTGCTGCTCTACAGCCAGGCGGCGACGACGCGTGCACTGATGCCGCTCGGCATCGCTCTCGGCATCCCGCCGCAGTTCCTGATCGCGATGTTCCCGTCGGTCAACGGCTATTTCTTCATCCCGACCTATGGTTCGCTGATCGCCGCGATCAACTTCGATCTCTCGGGGACGACAACGATCGGCAAGTACGTGCTCAACCACTCGTTCATGATCCCCGGCCTGGTCGCCACCAGCGTTGCCGTCAGCAGTGGCCTGCTGCTCGCTCGCCTGATGTTCTGATGCGCTCGCCACAGCAGCACGCGGCGCCGCCGATGGGTGAGGGAAAGATCGCTGCCACCCGTCGTTCCCTTGCGCGGCGGTGAAGGGGGGCCTGGCGACGGCTGCGGACAGCTGCTCGCTCACTCCGGGCCAGGCCGTTTGGTCTGCTCGCGACGACCCCTCTGCAGCCCGTCTGACGGGCTGATTGCCGCCGCACGGCTCGTTTAGCACGAGCGCTCCTGGCCGCTCAGGCTGCGGTTGCGCGCCCGCAGGAGCCCGCCAGATGGACGGGCTTCCTCGCGGCAAGCACTTCCCTTACTGCTTCCGCCTGCGGATTGCCGCCAGAGCGGGGAGGCCGAGGCCGAGCAGCGCGAGCGCCCCGGGTTCAGCGACCGCGGCGGTGGCCGATACCTGGAGATTGTCGATCACGGTAGCAGTCGCGCCGGTGGCAGCGAGCGTCACCCGCAGTTCGTCGATCGGCGTGCTGGCCAGGGCCGAACTCGCGAAGGTGAGGTATGAGCTGTCGCTGGCGGTCATGAAGATGTCGATTCCCTGCGACACGCCGCCCAGAAAGCCCTCGAAGCTGATGCCGAAACTCTGATTGAACTGGAAGGCGACGTCCGACCCGTCGAAGGTGAACAGCCCGCCGACGACGTCGTTGCGAACGACACGCAGCACACCGCCACCACAACTACTGCATCCTTCCATGTTGTACGCGTCGCCGTTTCCCTGGGCGTCTCGAAAGAGACCGCCACTGAAGGTGTCGTAGGTGAAGACGCCTTCGCTGGTTGCCGCGACCGGGGTGCCAATCGGACCGGGCCCGAACGTGATGATGCTGGCGTGCGACGCGGTCGATGCCAGCGCAATGCCGGCGCAGGCGAGAGCGAGGATGCCGTGGCGTGTTTTCGTGGAGATCATGGCGGTGCTCCTGGAAGAGAGGTGGAGAAGGAAGGTCAGGGGTTCTGGACGGAGTTCTTCCGGCTGAGGACCTGCAAGCACTTTTCGTGCCATGATGCAATAAACGTTTCGATTCATGGCCTTCAGGCGGTGTCCTTAGGGCTGGATGCGCCGGCTTGTCAAAAATCTCGACAGTCTGCGGCGGCGCCTGCGCGACCGCGGGCTCAGCCGGTCGTTGCCGGCAGCGGGAAGTGAAAGCTGACGAAATCGGCTGCCGGGCACGGCGCACTGAACAGATGGCCCTGCACGACGCGGCAGCCGTGGGCCTGCAGGAAACGCAGCTGTTCGACGGTCTCGACACCCTCGGCGACCGCCTCGATCTTCAGGCTCGTCGCCATGGCGACGACGGCGGCGATGATCGCGGCATCGTTGGCGTCCGTCTGCAGGTCGCGTACGAACGAGCGGTCGATCTTCAGCCGCGAGACGGGAAAACGCTTCAGGTAGGCCAGGCTGGAGTAGCCGGTGCCGAAGTCGTCGATCGCCAGGCGGACGCCGAGATCGGCGAGGCGGCGCAGCAGTGTGCTGGCGCTCACCGGGTCGGCCATCAGCATGCTTTCGGTGAGTTCGATCTCGAGGCTGCTGGCGGCAAGCCGCCAGCTCGCGAGCGTCGCGGCAATCCCCTCGGCGAGGTCGGCCTGCTGCAGTTGCCGCGGCGACAGGTTGAAGCCGATGCGCATGCCGCTGTGGCCGGCATCGTGCCAGGCGCGCAGCTGCCGGCAAGCCTGTTGCAGGACCCAGGCGCCGATCGGGATGATCAAGCCGGTTTCCTCGGCGATGGCGATGAAGCGGCCTGGCGGTACCAGGCCGAGCTGCGGGTGGTGCCAGCGCAGGAGTGCTTCGCAGCCCTCGACGCGACCGTCGCTGCTGTCCACCTGCGGCTGGTAGAAGAGCTCGAATTCGTCGCGCTCGATCGCCCGGCGAAGGTCGTGCTCGATCGACACCCGTTCGCGCAGCGCCTGGTTCATTGCCGCGGTGAAGAACTGGAAGTTGTTCCGCCCGCGTTCCTTGGCGTGATACATCGCCGTGTCGGCGTTGCGCAGCAGGGTGAGGGCATCCTCGCCATCATCGGGGAAGACGCTGATGCCGATGCTCGGCGTCACCTGGAATGGCCGTTCGTCGATCAGTTGCGGAGCCGACACCACGTCGATCAGCCGGCTCGCCAGTTGCGCTGCGCGCGCCACGTCGACCACTCCGGGTACGACGATGACGAACTCGTCGCCGCCCAGCCGCGCGACGGTCTCATGCTCGCCGAGGACGCTGCTGAGGATCTCGGCGACGCGGCTCAGCAGGCGGTCGCCGACGTCGTGGCCGAGGGTGTCGTTGATCAGCTTGAAACGGTCGAGGTCGATGAAGAGCACCGCTGCATGAAGTTGCTCGCGGCGCGAGCGGTCGATCGCATCGCGGATGCGCTCGTCGAGCAGGCGGCGGTTTGGCAGCCGCGTCAGCGCATCGTGGTGGGCGAGGAAGTGGATGTGGTCTTCCGAGCGCTTGCGCTCGGTGATGTCGTAGAAGCTGCCGATGTAGTGCGTGACCGTGCCCTCGCTCCCGGTGACGGCGGTGATCGTCAACCAGGCCGGGAAGATCTCGCCGTTTCGGCGCCGGTTCCAGATCTCGCCACGCCAGGCGCCGCTGCTGCGGATGCAATTCCACATCTCGCGGTAGAAGCCGACCCGCTGCCGACCCGAGGCGAACAGACGTGGCGTGCGACCGATGATCTCCTCGCTGCAGTAGCCACTGATCGTCGACAGTGCCGGGTTGATGGAGATGATGCGTTGCCCGGCATCGGTGATGCAGATCCCCGAACTGCTGGCCGAGAAGACGGTCGCCGCCAACCGCTGCGACTGCTCGGTGCGGTGCCGGTTGACGATGCGCCAGATGTCCTGGCCGAGCAGGCGCGCGGTTTCTATCTCGTTCTCGCCGTAGGCTTCGGCCTTGTTGCCGACGCCGAGCATCATCCGGCCGATGCCCCCCTCGATGACCGGCACGCTGATCAGGCGCTCGAGTCCGGCGCTGGCGGCCAGTGGGCTGGTGGCGAGGACGGCTTGGCGGTCCTGGTAGAGTACCGGCGCCCGCCGCTGCAGCGCTTCCTTCCAGATCCCGGACAGCGTGCCGGCGCACAGTCTCTCGCTGATCGCCGGCAGGCTGTGCGGGGTGGCGCTCGACCACGTGATCTCGGCCGCCGTCTGCTGCTCGTCGGCGAGGAAATAGACGAAGGACATTCGGCTGCCAGTCAGTCTCTCGACCTCGGCGAGGCCGTGCCGGATGAACTCGCTTTCGCTCATCCCTTCGGCGGCCTTGGGCAGATCGAGCATCGCCAGTGCACGGGCTGCCTGGTGCTGGAGCAGCAATACCGCCCGTTGCCGGGCCTCCTCGCTTCGCCTGCGCTCGCTGATGTCGGTGAGGATGCAGTGGGTCCGCGCCCGGCCGTCCGCACCGCGGTGGATGCGCCCGTTGATCAGGACGGTGATGGTGCGCCCGTCCCGGTGACGGAATTCGCAGCCGAGGTCGCTGATGCGGCCGTGGGCGACGAAGGCGGGAAAGACTTCGGCCAGTCGCTCCCTCGACTCGGCGCTGAGGAAATCGCCGAGCGGCCGGCCGACCACCTCGGCGTTGTCGTAGCCGAGCAGGCTGAGCCAGGCGTCGTTGACCGCGGCCAGCCGCAGGCTGTCGACATCGACCGACTGGTAAGCCAGCGGCGCGTCACTGAAGAGGGCGCGGTAGCGCTCCTCGGAGGCGGCGATCGCCGCCTCACGTTCGAGGACGGCGTTCGCCATCCGCCGAAGGTTGTTCGCCAGGCTGACCAGCTCGAGGGCGCGCGACGCTGGCAGGGTGGCACCGTAGTCGCCATCGGCGATCGCCTGCAGGTGCCGGTTGAAGGCGGCGATGCGCCGCACCAGGTGCTCGCCATATACCAGTGCGGCGACGACGGCGAGGGCGAGGGCGATGGCCGATCCGGCGGCAACCCCGATCAGGGCCGTGTGCATCGTCGCGAAGGCCTGTTCTTCCGGCTGCGCCACCAGCGTCAGCCAGCCAGAATTCCCCACCGGCGTCACCGTACCGATGTATTCCCGGCCCGCCAGCGAGAAACACTCGGTCTTGAAGCGGCCGGCCAGGCCAGCCTGGATCAGCGGCAGTTGTGCGAGGTTCTCCTGGCGCGTCGCGGCTGTGGGGTCGGGATGCGCGACCACCTGACCGACACGGTCGACGATGATCGTCAGCAGGCTGCCGCCTTCGCCCAACTCGGCGATGTGCCCCGAGAGACTCTCGAGATCGAGTTCACCGACCAGCGACCACGGCTCGTCGCCGGCTGCACCCACTGGTGGACGCAGGGGCACGCTGACGGCGACGACGATCCGGCCATGCTGCGACAGGTAGCTGTCCGACCAGAGGAAGCTGCCGGCAGGCCTCGCCGTGCGGACGAAAGCGCGCGCCGAAAAGTCGAGTCCGAGCAGTTCGTTACGCTGCCCTCGCCGTGGGCGCGGCAGTCCGACTTCGATCACCCGCCCGCGTGGATCAAGAAGGTGGAGCGCGGCCAGTGGCGGGTGTGCCTGCGCCAGCGTGTCGAGGAGAATGCGGACACTCGCAGTGGAACCGTGGGGACCAGCCTCGATCTCGCTGGCGAGGCGTTCGAGGACCCCTGCCGAATCGTGCAGGAAATCGTCGACCTGCCGCGCGAGCGAGAGGCCCAGTGCGCGATTGCTGCTCTCGACCTGGTCGTTGAGGCGGGGCACGAGGACGACGACGAGGACGGCGACGACCGCGCCGGTGGCGGTGGCGACGACGCTCGCCAACGCCAGCGCCAGCCAGAAACGAAGGGAACGAACCATTCCGGCATGTTAAACCAGCCCGTTGCCGTTCGCCGTCGCTTTTCCGTCAGCAAAGGGCAACGGGCAACGAGGCCAGGTGGGGGTGCCACCAGGCAGCGTTGTGCGCCGAGGTCGGCCGGCAGCCGCGCCGGCATCGCCGGTGTGGCGGTCTACGGCAGCGACTGGAACTCGCCGTCGTGGATCCGTGAAAGGAAGGTGTCGCGCTCGGTATCGCCGTTGGCATCGAAGCGGATCGGCGATTGCGCGCCGACGAACTCGCCATGCGCGAGCAACGCCTGCTTCAGCGTCTGTTGCTTCTGCCTGCTGGCGATGGCATCGAGGGCGACATTGGTGGCGTCGAAAGCGGTCAGTCCGGCGAAACCGGGTTCATGGGCGAAGCGCTCGCGATAGGCCTTGCGAAAGGCGAGGTAGGCGGGGTTGCGGTTCTGCCGATCGACGTACTGTGCCACCACCAATCCTTCGGCCGCCTGGCCGCCGAGTTCGATCAGGCGCTCGGTGGCCGCCCATTCGGCGGTGGCGAGGCGAACCTGGCGGTCACGCAAGCGGATTTGTTGTACCAGCAGGCCGGTATCGACCGAGTTGGCGATGATCACGACCCCGTCAGGTCTGCTCGCAAGGGCACGGGTCGCGACCGTAGACAGCGCGTCGTCAGCGGCAAATCCGACCTCGTCGGCGATCGTGCCGCCGAGCGCGACGAAAGCCCGGCGAAAGTCGCCTGCCCAGCTGTCCGCATACGCCCTGTTGCGCAGATCGCAGACCAGCACGATGCGTCGCAAACCGAGCTGCCGGTAATGGTGGTCGGCCGACTTGAAGACGTGCCGGGCGGTCGGCGCGACGACCCGGAAGAACTGGTCGTCGATGCCGGTGAGCCCGTTGGTCGTGACCGTCGGCGAGATCAGCGGTACCGTCGTGCCGTTGATCTGCGGTACCACGGCCATCGCCATGGCGCTCGTCATCGGGCCGATGATCACCTCGACCGGGCGGGCGAGCAGGCGGGCCACCGCCTGTCTGGCGACCTCGGGATCCTGCTGGTCGTCCTCGGCAATCAGCTCGATCGGCCGGCCGTTGATGCCGCCGCTCTGGTTGCGCTGCTCGACGGCCAGGATGGCGCCGTTGCGGCCGCCGATCCCGAGGTCGGCGACCCGGCCCGAAAGGCCGCCGAGGAAACCGATGCGCACGGGTTCCGGTGGTGCGCAGGATGATGTCGCGAGCACGCAGGCGATGACCAGCAGCAGCTGCCGCCAGCGACTGCCGCCCTTCGCGGTGCAGGTGGTGTGCGATTGCGCGCGCATGGGAAGCTCCGAGTTGCGATCCATCGGGTGGGGCGGCACAGTCTGCGTCTGCCCGGGTCAGCACCGCAGTATAGGCGACGGAGTCACCGTTCGTGGTGCAGACCGGGGGCGGGTATGGCGGTCGCCGGCAGCCGTCGCCCTGGCTGCCGTTTGCATCGGCGAGTGCAACTTTCGCCGCCGTGCTGGCCAGTGACCCGAAAAGTCCGCAAAAGAGTGTTCCGACGGCCGTCAAGCAATTGAACTGCCAGACATGTCGGCGGTATCATCACAACTCACGTCGAGCAGGTATTCGACGCGTTTTCAAGTTGCACGACACACCTTCCACTGGAGAGAGATAGATGGAGAAGAGAACGCCGCCCGTCGCAGATGGCACCGACAGCAGCAAGCCTGCAGGCACCCCGGCAGCCGCGGATGCCGGGTCTGCAGCGGCCAAGCCGGCGGGACGGGTACCACGCGCGCGCGCCAGCGCATCGCCGCGCGCGGCGCAGCCGCGCAAGGTGTCCGCCGGGGACGTCGCGCCGGCGCATTCGGCGAGCGGCATGGAGGCCTACGATGTCGCCGAGGCCGCCAGCTCGGCGATCGAGCAGAAGAAGGTCGCCCTGCAGGACATCATCGCGCATGCCAAGGTCGGTGACACTGCTTCGCTCGCCAAGACGCTGGAAGCGATCATGACCGGGTCGTCGCCCGACGACGCGATTGCGCTGCGCAAGGCACTGCTCGACAAGGAGCAACCGGCAGCGGCGAAGCCGGCGACCAGCCCGGACGACGAACTGGCGAGTGGCTGGCGCGACAACAACTCCTACCCGTACCGCAACCTGATGTCACGCAAGGCGTACGAGAAGCAGAAGTATCGCCTGCAGGTCGAGCTGATCAAGATGCAGAACTGGGTCAAGGAGACCGGCCAGCGCGTCGTGATCATCTTCGAGGGCCGCGACGCGGCGGGCAAGGGTGGCTCGATCAAGCGCTTCACCGAGAACCTCAACCCGCGTGGCGGGCGGGTGATGGCGCTCGAGAAGCCGACGCAGGAGGAGCGTGGACAGTGGTACTTCCAGCGCTATGTGCGCCACCTGCCGACTGCCGGCGAGATCGTCTTCTGCGACCGTTCGTGGTACAACCGCGCCGGGGTCGAGCGCGTCATGGGGTTCTGCAGCAACGAGGAGTACAGCGAGTTCATGCGGCAGACGCCCGAGGTCGAGCGGACTCTCGTGCGCAGCGGCATCCACCTGATCAAGTTCTGGTTCTCGGTCAGCCGCAAGGAGCAGCGCCGGCGCTTCAAGGAGCGCGAGGTGCACCCGCTGAAGCAATGGAAGCTGTCGCCGATCGACCTCGCGTCGCTCGACAAGTGGGACGATTACACGAAGGCCAAGGAGGCGATGTTCTTCCACACCGACACCGCCGAGACGCCGTGGACCGTCGTCAAGTCCGACTGCAAGAAGCGCGCGCGGCTGAACGCGATGCGCTATGTACTGCACAAGCTCAACTACACGGGCAAGGACATCGAGGCGATCGGTCCGATCGACCCGTTGCTGGTCGGCCGGCCGCACGTGGTCTATGAGCCCAGCGGGTCGGCGCCGTCCGTCGATCATCAGCCGATCCTCTGATCGACCCGCCGCAGGACGCGCACGGGGGCGCCGCCGGGCGCCCCTTTTTTGCGGCCTCCTGTGCTTCCGGAGCGAGCTACAGACTTGGCCAGCCTTCGCCTGCAACACTTCGCGACCCACCATGTCGGTCCGCTCGCGGTCTCGGTCGCCGCCGCCGAGTGCGTCTGCGTCGAGGGCGCGTCGGGCAGCGGCAAGACGCTGCTGCTGCGGGCGATCGCCGATCTCGATCCGCACCGTGGTGAAGCCCATTGTGACGACGTCGCCTGTTCGGCGATGCCGGCGCCGGCATGGCGACGCTCGGTGGCGCTGGTGGCGGCCGAGAGCCAGTGGTGGTCGGATCTCGTCGGAGATCATTTCGAACACGGTGTCGACGCCGAATGGCTGGCGCGGCTCGATCTGCCGCCAGCGGCGATGACCTGGCAGGTCGCCCGCTGCTCGACTGGCGAGCGGCAGCGGCTGGCCCTGCTGCGCACGCTGATGCATGCGCCGGCAGTCCTCCTGCTCGACGAGCCGACCGGCAATCTCGACGAGCGGAACACGCGGCGGGTCGAATCGCTGCTCGCCGACTACCGCCTGCAGCGGCAGGCGGCGCTGCTCTGGGTCAGTCACGACAAGGGGCAGATCGGGCGTGTCGCGCAACGCCACTTCGTCCTCGACCAGGGGCAACTGCACGAGTGCGGGCGGCGATGAACGTCGTCTCGCTGTCGCCATTCGATCTCGCTCTGGCCGCATTGCTGATCCTGGCGCTTGCCGGCCTGTCGTGGCGACTGCGCATCGGCAGCGAGCGACAACTGCTGATCTCGGCGGCGCGCAGCACCGTGCAACTGGTCCTCATCGGCCTCGTGCTGAAACTCCTGTTCGCCAACGCGCATCCGCTGTGGGTCGGACTGCTGGCGGTGGTGATGCTGGCGGTCGCCGGACGCGAGGTGATGGTTCGCCAGAAGCGTCGTTTCGTCGGCGGCTGGGGTTTCGCCGTCGGCACCCTGTCGATGTTCGTCTCGTCGTTCGCCGTGACGGTCCTGGCGCTGCTGCTGGTCATCGGCACCGACCCCTGGTACGCCCCGCAGTACGCGATTCCGCTGCTCGGCATGATTCTCGGCAACACGATGAACGGCATTTCGCTCGGGCTCGATCGCCTGACGCAGGACGCGGCGGAGAAGCGGCAGATCATCGAAAGCCGGCTGGCACTGGGGCATGACGCGCGACGGGCGATCGCCGACAGCCGCCGCGAAGCGATCCGTGTCGGCATGATTCCGATCGTCAACGCCATGTCGGCCGCCGGCATCGTCAGCCTGCCGGGAATGATGACCGGCCAGATCCTCGCCGGGACGCCGCCGGTGGAGGCGGTGAAATACCAGATCCTGGTCATGTTCCTGATTGCCGCCGGCACCGGTTTCGGGACGATGGTCGCGGTCGGTTTCGCCGCCCGGCGCCTGTTCGACGAGCGGCAGCGACTGCGGCTCGATCGCCTGCGGCCACCCGGGGCCTGATCCTCAGTCGAGGAACCGGCCGAGAAGGCGCTCGAGCGTGGCGGACACCTGTGGCGCCAGGCAATCGACGATCTGCGGCCGCAGGCTGTTGGCGATCCAGGTGAGCTGTCGCTTCGCAAGCTGGCGGGTGGCGTAGATGCCTCGATCGCGCAGCTCGTTGCGCGCTGCGATGCCGTTCTGGACTTCCCACACCTGCCGGTAGCCGACGCAGCGCATCGACGACAACCCACCGTGCAGCCGGTAGCGGGCGCGCAGCGACTCGACCTCGCCCTCGAGTCCGGCGGCGAGCATGGCAGTGAAACGGTCGGCGATCCGCCGGTGCAGGACGCTGCGCTCGCTCGGCACGAGGCCGATCGACAGCATCCGGTACGGTGGCGGCGCTTGGCCCGTGGCGGCGAGCAGACCGGACAGCGGCTGGCCGCTGAGGCGAAAGACCTCGAGCGCACGCTGGATGCGCTGCGCGTCGCTGGCGTGCAGGCGTGCCGCCGTGCCCGGGTCGACAGCGGCGAGTTCGGCGTGCAGCGCCGGCCAGCCGCGCGCCGCCGCCTCGCGCTCGATGCTCGCACGCGTCGCCGGGTCGGCTGCCGGCAGGTCGGCGAGGCCCTCGCACAGGGCCTTGAAATAGAGCATCGTGCCGCCGACGAGCAGCGGTACGCGGTCCCGCGCAGTGGCTTCGGCCATCGCTGCCAGCGCGTCGACGCGAAAACGCGCGGCCGAGTAGCTCTCCTCGGGGCTGATCAGGTCGATCAGGCGGTGCGGGAACTCGGCGAGGGTCGCCGCGTCGGGCTTGGCGGTGCCGATGTCCATGCCGCGAAAGACCTGCGCCGAGTCGACGCTGATCAGCTCGACCGGGAAGCGGCGGGCGATCGCCATCGCTGCCATCGTCTTGCCGCTGGCCGTCGGCCCGAGCAGCAGGATCGCCGGCGGCAACCGCGTGGCCGGCGTTGCCGGTGAGCTCATCGGCCGCGCAGGAAGTGGCGGTCGAGATCAGCCATGCCGAGCTGCATCCAGGTCGGCCGGCCGTGGTTGCAGTGGTCCGCGCGCTCGGTTTCCTCCATCTGCCGCAGGAGGGCGTTCATCTCGGCGAGCGAAAGCTGGCGGTGGGCGCGGACCGCGCCCTGGCAGGCCATGCTGGCGAGGAGCTGGTTGCGTTGCGCCGTTGCCGGCCGCGTCGTGCCGTGCTCGCGCAGTTCGTGCAGCAGCGAGCGCGCGAGTGCCGTCGGATCGGCGGCGAGGAGCAGCGCGGGGACGCTGCGCACCGCGAGCTGTCGCGGGCCGACCGGCGCCAGATCGAAGCCGAGTCGCTGCAGCGCCGCAGCGTTTTCCTCGGCGGCGGCGACGTCGATCTCGTCGGCGCTGAAGACGGCTGGAATCAGCAGCGCCTGCGATGCCAGGTTCTGTTGCTCGAACGCGTGCTTGAGCTTCTCGTAAAGGATGCGCTCGTGCGCTGCGTGCATATCGACGACCACCAGGCCGGCGGCGTTCTGCGCCAGGATGTAGACGCCGTGCAATTGCGCCAGGGCATATCCGAGCGGCGGCGTTGCGCCATCAACAAGCGGCGGCAACGCTTCGCTCGCCGCCGACGCTGTCGTGGGCATGCGTGCGGCAGCGACGAAAGCCTCGTACGCGCCGCTGCGGGTCGCCTCGCTGACGCCCAGCGAAGCCTGCCACGGCGGGCGACCGCTGCCGCCTGCGAAGGGCTGGTCACGCACGCCAGCCCTTGCCGGCGGCGTCGGCAACGGCGAGGCGATGTCATCCGGTGGCGCGACCGCCATGGCTGCGGCCGCTGCCGTCGCTGCCAGTGGACCAGCGAGACAGCGCTGCACGGCGTGGAAGACGAACTGGTGGATCGCCCGCGAGTCACGAAAGCGGACCTCGGTCTTCTGCGGGTGCACGTTGACGTCGACGGCCGCCGGGTCGAGTTCGAGGAACAGGCAGTAGGCCGGGTAGCGGCTGCCGTGCAGCAGATCCCGGTAGGCTTCGCGCAGCGCGTGTGCGAGCAGCCGGTCGCGTACGAAACGACCATTGACGTAGCAGTACTGGGCGTCGCCGCGCGCGCGCGAGTAGGCCGGCAGGGCACAGTAGCCGGCGAGGCGGAGCGGCCCGGCGGTGGCATCGACGCCGCGCGACTCGGCGAGAAACTCCTCGCCGAGGATCGCGCCGGCGCGCCCGCGCGCATCGCTGCGCGCCAGGTGCAGGCTGACGCGGCCGTTGTGGGCCAGGGTGAACGCCACTTCCGGATGCGCCAGCGCGATGCGCCGCAGGGTTTCGGAGCAATGCGCGAACTCGGTACTCTCGGACTTGAGGAACTTCCGTCGCGCCGGCGTGTTGTAGTAGAGGTCGCGCATTTCGACCACGGTTCCGCTGGCGAGAGCGGCCGGTTCGGGCGTCGCGCCGCTCTCGCCGGCGACTCGCCAGGCATGCGGCTGCGCCGTCCCGTCGCCGCCCTTTGCCCGCGTGGTCAGGGTCACGCGGGCGACGGCAGCGACCGACGCCAGCGCCTCACCGCGGAAGCCCAGCGTGCCGACACGTTCGAGGTCGGCGAGCGAGGAGATCTTCGATGTCGCGTGGCGGACGAGCGCCAGAGGCAGTTCGTCGGCGGCAATGCCGCTGCCGTCGTCACTGACCCGGATCAGCTTGACGCCGCCTTCCTCGAGCTGGACCTGGATCGACGAGCTGCCCGCATCGAGGGCATTCTCGAGCAGTTCCTTGAGCACCGAGGCCGGCCGGTCGACCACCTCGCCAGCGGCGATCTGGCTGATCAGCAGGTCGGGCAGGAGATGGATTCGCGCTGTTTCCGGCATTGCCGGATTATACCGGCGCGGCTTCCGGTAGAATCGCGGCTTGCCGACAGCCCACACTCCCACGCCGATGGAATACCTCGCCAGCTTCATCGACATCATCCTGCACCTCGACAGGCACCTGGCGGTTCTGGTACAGGAGTACGGCCAGTGGATCTACGCCATCCTCTTCGTCATCATCTTCAGCGAGACCGGCTTCGTCGTCACCCCTTTCCTGCCTGGCGACTCGCTGCTCTTCGTTGCCGGCGCCCTTGCGGCACTGGGCGGCATGGACATCGTCGTCCTGCTTGCCGTCCTCGGTGTGGCGGCAGTGCTCGGCAACATGGTGAACTACCAGATTGGCCGTTTCCTCGGGCCGCGGGTGTTCCAGTGGGAACAGTCGCGCTTCTTCAACAAGGCGGCGCTCGAGAAGACGCACGCCTTCTACGAGAAACACGGCGGCAAGACACTGGTCATCTCGCGCTTCCTGCCACTGTTTCGCACCTTTGCGCCCTTCGTCGCCGGCATCGGTGCGATGAGTTATTCCCGCTTCACCTTCTTCAATCTGGTCGGCGGGCTGGGCTGGGTCGGCTCGCTGACGCTGGCGGGTTACTGGTTCGGCAACCTGCCCTGGATTCAGAAGAACCTGTCGCTGGTGATCCTGGCGATCATCGCCATCTCCCTGGTGCCGGTGGTCGTCGGCTGGCTCCAGCATCGGCGGGCCTGAGGCATGTCGCATCGCTGCCCAGCGAGGCCGCCGCCGGTTGCCGTGCGTGCGACCGGCCGTTGCCTCGACCGGTGCTGCGGCCTTCACCGGCGGGGGTTGTCGTTGCCGGCAGGGGAGCGGCAATGACCCGGGTCGTCATCCTCATCTCCGGCCGCGGCAGCAACATGGCTTCGCTGCTGGCGGCCGGCGAGTCCGGCGCGCTGCGGGCGACGGTCGTCGGTGTCATCGCCAACCGTGCCGACGCACAGGGCCTGCTGACGGCCGCGGCGCGTGGCGTCCCGACGCGTGTCGTCGATCATCGCTCGTTTGCCGAGCGCGAGGAGTTCGACTCGGCGCTCGCGGAGGCGATCGAGGTCTTCTCGCCCGACCTCGTCGTTCTCGCCGGATTCATGCGCATTCTCGGCGCCGCCTTCGTGCGTCGCTTCGACGGTCGCCTGATCAATATCCATCCATCGCTGCTGCCCGCCTTCCCCGGTCTGCACACGCATCTCCGGGCGCTGTCGGAGGGGGTGAGGATTCACGGTTGTACGGTGCATTTCGTCACTGCCGATCTCGACCACGGGCCGGTCATCATCCAGGCGGCCGTGCCGGTGCTCGATGGCGACGACGAGGCACTGCTCGCGGCGCGCGTCCTGGCGCAGGAGCACGTCATCTATCCGCAGGCCGTGCGCTGGTTTGCCGAGGGGCGGCTGCGCCTGCAGGCCGGTCGCGTGCTGCTCGAAGCGCCGCCGGCTGGCGCCGGCGTCCTGATAGCACCGCAGCCCGACGCATGCCCGCGCTGCTGATCCTGGCGCTTGCCGCATCGCTTGGTCTGCATACTGTCGTACTGTTCGTGCCGGAGGTCGATCTGTCCTTTCCCGTCGAGCCGCCACCGCTGTCGGCCGAATTGAAGCCGCAGGTCGCGACGCAGCCCGTGCGCGCCACGGCGCCGGCAACGCCGCTCGCCGCGCCGCCACCGCCTGCCCGCAAGAGACGACCGCCGGCAGCGTCGGGCAGGCCGCCGGAGTCGACGCGGCGGGCAACGGCTGATGCGTCACCGGCAGCGCCGGAACCGTCGCCAGAGGCGGCTGCGGCAGAGGGGAATGGCGCAGCCGAGGCGATGGCCGAGCCCGAGGCGATGGAGCCCGATGCCGGCCCGGCACCCGATGCACCGACCCTGGCCGCATCCTCCCTGCCGCGGCGGGGGATCATCCGCTATCGTGTCGATCGCGGCGACCAGGGCTTCCAGATCGGTCACGCGGTGCATTCGTGGCAGGCCGGGGACGGGGTCTACCGCATCACCGCGGTCACCGAGACCAGTGGCCTCATCGGCTTCTTCCGACCGCTGCGGGTGGAGGCCGAAAGCGTTGGCCGGGTGACCGCGGGCGGTTTGCAGCCGGAACGCTTCGTCACGCGCCAATCGGGCCGGGAAAGGAACGAGCAGGCGGACTTCGACTGGCAGCAACTGCAGGTGCGTTTCGCCGATCGGCAGGCGCAGACGCTCAGCCCCGGAGCGCAGGATCTGTTGTCCCTGAATTACCAGCTTGGCCTGCTCGGGGGCCTGGCGACGGGTCAGGAGCTCGCCGTCGTCACTGGCCGGAAACATGCGCGCCATCGACTCGAGGTCCTTCCCGACGAGGAGGTCGAGACACCCGCCGGGCGCTTCAATGGCCTGCACCTGCGGGTTTCCGGCGTCGCGTCGACCGAAGTCTGGCTGGCCCGTGAGCGAGGCTTGTTGCCGGTCAAGATTCGTTATGTAGACCGCAGGGGCAACCTCTACGTGCAGGTGGCCATTGCCATCGAAGTCGGCGAGGAGCCCTGAGCATGCGCGTGACGCCGTCGTTGTTTCAACATGCGCAAACGCTGCTCGCCGAAGTGCTGCGCCTGACGTCCGCCGCCGACCAGGCGGTTGCCGCCTACTTCCGGCAGCATCGCGAACTGGGCCATGACGAGCGCGGCTTCATTGCCGAACTGGTGTTCGCCGTCTTGCGGCGCCAGCGTTCGCTGGCCGCCCGTTGCGCCGACGACCTGAGTTCGCGCCGCCTGCTTCTGGCGGCACTCGCCTGCGTGCAGGGAATGAACCGGCGACAATTGGCGGAGATCCTGAGCGAGTCGGAGAGCAAATGGCTGGCGCAGGCAAAGGCGGTGCGGGTCGAGGATCTGCCGGCGGCCGTGCGCCTCGATCTTCCCGACTGGCTGTACGGCGAGTTGCTTGCCGCTTTCGCCGCCGATGAACTCGAGCGCCTGGCAGCCGCGCTCAATCAGCCGGCGCCGCTCGACCTGCGGGTGAATCCGCTGCGGTGCGGGCGGGATGAGGTGCTGGCGAAGCTGCTTGCGGGCGGTCTGGCAGCCAGTGCTTGCCCGTATTCGCCTCTGGGAATACGCCTGGCGGGCAAGCCGGCGTTGGCGAGGCACCCGTTGTTCGTCGATGGCAGCATCGAGGTGCAGGACGAAGGCAGCCAGTTGCTCGGTTTTCTGCTGCAGCCCCGGCGTGGTCAGATGGTCGCCGACTTCTGCGCCGGCGCCGGCGGCAAGACCCTGCTGCTCGGGGCGCTGATGCGCTCACAGGGCAGGCTCTATGCCTTCGACGTTGCCGACCGCCGGCTGGCGAAGATGAAACCGCGCCTGGCGCGCTCCGGCCTTTCGAACGTCTACCCGGTGCGTATCGAGTCCGAGCGCGACCCGCGCGTCGGACGGCTGGCGGGCAAGCTCGATCGCGTCCTCGTCGACGCGCCGTGCTCGGGTCTTGGCACGCTGCGGCGGAATCCCGACCTCAAGTGGCGACAGAGTCCGGCGAGTGTCGGCGAACTGGCGGTGAAGCAGGCGGCGATCCTCGTCGCCGCCGCCAACCTGGTGAAGCCGGGCGGAAGGCTGGTGTACGCTACCTGCAGCCTGCTCGCGGCGGAGAACGAGCGCGTCGTCGATGCTTTTCTGGCGCAGAACCCGCAGTTCGTCGTCCGTCCGGCAGCGCAGATCCTCCAGCAGCAGGAGATTCCGCTGGATACCGGCGAGCGACTGCGACTGCTGCCGCATCGGCACGCAACCGACGGATTTTTTGCGACAGTACTGGAGAGGCGATGAACGAGAAGGAGATGTTTGCCCTGTTGCTTGAACTCTGGCGCGATCTGCGCAATCCGGGCTTTCTCTGGCAGGTGTTTGCCGTCGCGATCAGCCTGCTCGCCGCCTGGGGCGCGACGCGCACCTGGCAGCGGCATGCGGCCACCGTCGCGGCGGAGCCCTATGGCGCCCTGCGCGCCTTCGGCAGCGGCAGTCTGAAGCGTGTTTCCTTCCCGCTCCTGGCGCTGTTGCTGGTCGTCGTCGTCCGGCGCGCCTTCCGCTACTGGCATCTCGGGCCGGTCAGCCTGCTCGACCTGGCGGTGCCCTTGCTGTTGTCGATGGCGCTCGTGCGGGCAGCGGTCTATCTGCTGCGTCACGCCTTTTCACCGAGTGGCTGGTTGGCGACTTCCGAGCGCTGGATCGCGACCGTCGTCTGGCTTGGTTTCGCCCTGCACCTGACAGGCCTCGCCGTCCCGCTGATCGACCTCCTGCAGCAGGTGAGCTTCACTGCCGGCAGGCAGACCCTCGACCTGTGGACGCTGCTCAGCGGGCTGGTGACGGTAGTGGTGACGGTGCTGCTGGCATTGTGGCTGTCGGGCGAGATCGAGGCTCGGTTGCTGGCGAAGGAAACGATGGACTCGAGCATCCGGGTCGTCATCAGCCGCCTGGTCAAGGCCGTCCTGTCGGTGATCGCCCTCCTGCTCGGGCTGTCGATCGTCGGCATCGACATCACCGCGCTGTCGGTCTTCAGCGGCGCGCTCGCCGTCGGCCTCGGCCTCGGTCTGCAGAAGATCGCCAGCAACTACGTCAGCGGTTTCATCATCCTGCTCGACAAGTCGATTCGTCTCGGTCACCTGGTGGCGCTCGATCCGACGACCGCGGGCGTCGTGACCAAGATCACCTCGCGCTACACGGTCCTGCGGATGCTCACCGGAACCGAGGTGATCGTCCCGAACGAGTACCTGGTCTCCAATGTCATCCGCAACGAGTCCTACAGCGACTCGCAGCTGCGCGTCGTCGTTTCGCTGCAGGTGAGCTATGGCACGGACCTGGAGCTGGCGATGCGGCTGATGGGCGAGGCGGCAAGGACGCAGCCGCGGGTGTTGGCGGAACCGGCGCCAGTGGTGTTGCTGACCAACTTCGCCGACAGTGGCATCAATCTCGAGTTGGGCTTCTGGATCGGCGATCCGCAACAGGGTAGCGGAGCCGTTCGCTCGGCGATCAACGTGGCGATCTGGCGCTCGTTTCGCGAGAACGGCATCGAGATTCCCTTCCCGCAGCGTGAAGTGCGGCTGATTGGCAGTCTGCCGGCGGTGGCCGCACCGACAGCGGGCTGAGGACTTGTCGCCAGCGCCGGGGCAGCGGCCGCGGAAAAAAAAGCCCCGCGCCAGCGTGGCGCGGGGCGGAAGTCCGTCATTCGGACGGGCGGAAGGGAGGGTCAACCAGACACAGCAGAAACACTCGGACTACAGTTGCACGACACAGACTACAGCGCTGCACAGCGCATGGGATTCAGCGTCGTTTGCCGCGAATCCTCGTTCGCCAGCAGCGGACGGCGTACCACGCGAGCGAGCCGACGGCAGCGGCCAGCGCCGCCTGGAGCAGGTTCATCTCGCCAGCACTGAGCAGATCCCAGGCGACGATGCCGACGAAAAGCCCCACTCCTTCGCTGATGGGGAATCGTTCGGACGGCACCGCCAGTGAACTCATGCGCAGTTGTGACCACGATGCTCGGCGCGGCCACAATGGACCGCTGCATCGTCCTCGCGAGCCTCGGGCGACGCACCGGGAGCCGCCTCGCCGGAGAACAGGTGCTGCCGCGTCGCGGCAAGGAATCGCTCGCAATTGATTTTGAACTCGCTCATCTCGTCTCCTGGGTCATTGCTTCATCGACAGGGACGGATGATAGTCGGCCGACGGCTTGCCGGTCTGCAGCGATTGCGTCAGCTTTCCGTGACGTTCTGTGACAGTGGCCAGTTCAGCGTCAGACGGGCGCCGCCAAGTGGGGAGTCGCCGGCGCTGGCGCGGCCGTTGTGCTGCTCCAGGACCAGGCGGGCGATCGCCAGACCAAGGCCGTAGCCACCGGTCGAGCGGTCGCGCGAACGGTCGAGGCGGGTGAAGGCGGAGAAGACGCGGTCGCGCTCCTCGACCGGGATGCCGATGCCGTCGTCGTCGACATGCACCCGGATCTCGCCATCGGCCACCTCGGCACTGACACGGACCTGGGCCCGGGCGTAGCGGATCGCGTTGCGCAGCAGGTTGCCGATGGCGTAGGGCATGCTCCTGCGATCGAGTTCGACGTGCAGCAGGGGCGGCAGCGTGGCGCTGTCCACCTGCAGGTCGAGCTTGCGCGCGAGGACACGGACGGCCTCCACCTGTTCCTCGAGCCAGGGAGCAAACTCGACCTCGGTCAGCTGCAGTTCGGGCTGCTCACGTTCGAAACGCGCATAGGTCAGGCTTGAGTCGATCAATCCGTCCAGTTCATCGAGGTCACCTTCCATGGCTCCGGCCATGCGTTCGCGTTCAGCCCGCTCGTCGGTGGCGGCGAGCATCTCGAGCGCGAAGCGCAGGCGCGCGATCGGTGTCCGCAGTTCGTGCGAGATCGCGCTCGACAGCTCCTTCTGCGTGGCGATCAGACGCTGGATGCGCTCGGCCATGCCATTCAGGGTTTCGGCCAGTGGCCTGAAGGCGCTGCTGCGCATCGCCGGTGCGCGCGCAACGAAGAATCCCTCGCCGAGTGAACGCGCGGTCTGGCGCATCGCTTCCAGATCCCGCCAGACGGGATGGACCCACAGCCAGACGACGATCGCCAGGCAGACGCCGATCAGGCTCCAGGTCAGCAGGCTGATGCGCAGGTCGAGCGGCATGCCGCGCTGGTACTCCGGATTCCGCTCCGGGGAGATCGGTCCGACGACGAGTATCTGCGGCGTCTGTTTCAGGCGGTGATAGATGATGTCCCCCTGGGCGTCGATCGCCAGCTCGCCGCTGTCGAGCTTTTCCGCCTCTTTCGGGGGCAGCATCAGCGTCCAGCGGTCGACGATGTCGAGGCGATAGGCGAACTTCTGATCGAGAGCCTTGATCGTCCGCATCCATTCCGAGCGTGGCCGGCGGAACAACTCCTCCTCGATCAGCAACACCGTGCCGCGCATGAAGCGGCTGGTGTAGTCGTCGGTGATTCCCTTCACTGCGGTCGAGATGACGAAGTCGGCAAAGATCGCAATGGCGACGAAGGAGCCCATGACCAGCAGGTAGAAGTTGAAGAACAGCCGGGACAGGCTGTAGCGGCCGCGCCAGGGTTCCGGCTTGTAGGTTCCGAGGATGGCGAGCAGCCTGTTGTTGCCGCTATTGCCAGTCATGCTTGCTGAAGAGGTAGCCCTTGCCGCGCACTGTCTTGATTCGCGTCGGGTTTTCCGGATCGTCGCCAAGCTTGCGGCGCAGGCGGGAGATGCGCGCGTCGATCGAGCGGTCGAGGCCGTCGAAACCGATGCCGCGCAGTTCCTGCAACAGGTCATCGCGCGACAGGATGCTGCCGGCGTGGCGTGCGAGCAGCCAGAGCAGGTCGAACTCGGCGGTCGTCAGGTCGATCCGGTCGTCGCCGAGCGAGGTGCTGCGCGTCGCCTGGCTGATGCGAAAGCGGCCGAAAGTCAGCTCGATCGGTGCACCGGCATCGCTCCCCTCGCCGCTGGCCGGCGTTGCCGGCGCGCGCCGCAGCAGCGCCTTGATGCGCGCGAGCAGCAGGCGTGGCTGGACCGGCTTGGCGATGTAGTCGTCGGCGCCGAGTTCGAGACCGAGGATCTGGTCGAAGTCCTCATCACGGGCGGTGAGCATCAGGATCACGCCGGCGTAGTGCGCGCGCACCGCCCTGCAGACCTCGAAACCGTCCTTCCCCGGCAGCATCACGTCCAGAATCACCAGATCGGGACGCTCGTCGAGGATGCGCGTCTCGGCGCGCGTACCTTGCGGCTCGATCGAGACCTCGAAGTCGTTCTTGCGCAGGTATTCGGCGGTGAGGTCGGCGAGGCGCGCATCATCCTCGACGAGCAGGATTCGTGTCTTCATGGCTCAATGATAACGGCTTGTGCGCGTGTGAGAAACGTCTGCCACGCGAAGCACCGCTGCGCGGTGGCCGGCCGGACTCTGCGACCAGGACCGGGGCCGCGTCGTCACCGGCGTTTGGTGATGGCGCGCGATTGCCTTAGAATCGCCGGCTGCCCAACTTCTCCGGAATTTGCCGCATGTACGCTGGAATGGTCGATTGGCCCTGGTGGGGCTACGTTCTGATGACCCTCGTCCTGACCCACGTCACGATCGTTGCCGTGACGGTCTTCCTGCATCGGCAGCAGGCGCATCGTGCGCTCGAGTTGCACCCCCTGGTGGCCCATTTCTTCCGGCTCTGGTTATGGCTGACCACCGGCATGGTGACGAAGGAGTGGGCGGCGGTTCACCGCAAGCATCACGCCCGCTGCGAGACGGTCGATGATCCGCACAGCCCGCGGGTGCATGGCATCCACCGCGTACTGTGGAGCGGCGTCTTCCTCTATGTCCGGGAGGCCAGGAAGCCCGATACGTTGCAGCGTTACGGTCACGGCACACCGGATGACTGGCTCGAGCGGCATCTGTATACCCCGTGGCACAAACTGGGCGTCGCCATCATGCTGGCGCTCGATGTGCTGATCTTCGGCGTCGCTGCCGGGTCGCTGATCTGGCTGGTCCAGATGGCCTGGATTCCCTTCTGGGCGGCCGGCGTCATCAACGGCCTCGGGCATTTCTGGGGCTACCGCAACTTCAGCCCGGCCGACGCAAGTACGAACATCAGCCCCTGGGGCATCCTGATCGGCGGCGAGGAACTGCACAACAACCATCACACCTTCCCCACCTCGGCCCGATTGTCGATCCGGTGGTACGAGTTCGATGTCGGATGGCTCTACATCCGCATGCTGGCGGCGCTTCGCCTGGCACGGATCAAGCGGGTCGCCCCCAGGCCGCGCCTGGGAGGGCTGCGGCCGGTGGTCGACGCCAATACCCTGCAGGCGGTGATTGCCAACCGCTACGACCTGCTGGCCCAGTATGCCCGCTCGCTGAAGCAGGTGTATCGCGAGGAACTTGCCCGACTGCAGCACGGCAAGCGCTTCCGCGGCCTGAAGCGGTGGCTCGCCGCCGATTCGCGGACGATCCCGCAGGAAGCTCGCGGCAGGCTCGAAATGATGCTGGACGAAAGTCGAGCGCTGCAGACCGCATACGCCATGCGCGATGAACTGATCGCGCTCTGGGAGCGGTCGAACGCCTCCGGCGAGTCTCTCCTCAGGGCGCTGCAGGACTGGTGTGAGCGGGCCGAGAACTCGGGGGTGCGGCAGTTGCGGGAACTGTCGCTGCGCCTGCGCAGCTATGTCCTGGTCTGAGCGGTGATACCGCTTGCCGGGCGGTCGCCGCGCACGATCCTGCTCCTGCTGGCCACGGCGGCAATCGGTCTGACGCTGGCCGGCTGGGCGATCGGCGAGATCATGCGCCTGCAGCCCTGCCCGCTGTGCATCTTCCAGCGCCTGCTCTTCCTGGCGATCGCCCTGCTCGCGCTGATCGGCGCATTGTTGCCCGCTGCCACCCGCGTGTCGAGCATCCTGTTGGCCGTGGTGGCGGCCGGCGGCGTGACGACCGCAGCTTATCAGAGCTGGCTGCAATACCTGCCGCAGGAGGGGATGGAGTGCGGTTTCGGCGAGCCGACGCTGATCGAGCGGATCGTCGACTGGTTTGGTGCGCTGTGGCCACAGATGTTTCTCGCCACCGGTTTCTGCTCGAGCAAGGACTGGATCCTGCTCGGCCTGTCCATGGCCAACTGGTCGGGGCTTTGCTTCATCGGCTTCCTCGCCGCCGCTGCCGTGATGCTGCGACCGCGCAGCGACTGACGGTGCTCATGCGCCCGGCGGCGTAGCGGCGGCAGGGGTCGTGAATCAATCCACGGCGCGACCGATCGGCGGCGTTGCCCAGTCGCTCACTCCGCGCCGGTTCACCTGATCCGTCTCGTCGTTCACTCGCTGGCGCCTTGCACCCGGCCTGCTCGCGACGATTGCTGCACGACCTGTCAGCCGTGCCCGGTGCTGCCGAAACCGCCATCGCCACGGGCGCTGGCGGCGAAGTCGTCGACGATGTTGAACGACATCTGCAGTACCGGTACCACCACCAGTTGCGCCAGTCGGTCGAGCGGTCGCAGCGTGAAGGGTTCATGCCCGCGGTTCCAGGTCGACACCATGATCTCGCCCTGGTAGTCGGAGTCGATCAGGCCGACCAGATTGCCGAGCACGATGCCATGCCGGTGGCCAAGGCCGGAGCGCGGCAGGATCATCGCTGCCAGTCCGGGATCAGCCAGGTGGATCGCGATGCCGGTCGGGATCAGGCGCGTCTCGCCGGGTGCGATGACGAGCGGCTGCTCGATGCAGGCGCGCAGGTCGAGTCCGGCCGAACCGGGTGTCGCGTAGTGCGGCGGCTGCTCGCGCAGGCGCGCGTCGAGCAGCTTGATGTCGATCTGCAGGCTGCGCCCGTTCATCCGCGTCTCGCCAGCAGGCCGGCGATGTGCGCCACCAGTTGCCGGGCGAGGACGATCTTGGATGCCGGCGCCAGGGGGTGCTGCCCGTCATCGTCGAAGAGGACCAGCCGGTTGTCGTCACCACCAAAGCCGTCCTGGATGAGGTTGCCGACGATCAGTGGAATGCCCTTGCTGCGCCGCTTCTGCTCGGCGTAGGCGGCGAGGTTCTCGCTCTCGGCGGCGAAGCCGACGCACAGCGGTGGCGCGGCCAGGGCGGCGACGTCGGCGAGGATGTCCGGATTCAGCACCAGCTCGATCGCCGGTGGCATCGCTTGCGCGCCCTTCTTGATCTTCTGCGCGATGGTCCGCGCCGGCCGGTAGTCCGCCACCGCGGCAACGGCGATGAAGACCTCGTGCCGGGCGACCCGCGCCATCACCTCGGCGTGCATGTCGAGCGCACTGGTGACGTCGATGCGGTTGACGCCGGCCGGGCAGGGCAGGTGGACCGGGCCCGAGACCAGGGTCACCCGCGCACCCGCCTCGTGCGCCGCGCGCGCGATGGCGTAGCCCATCCTGCCGCTCGACAGGTTGGTGATGCCGCGTACGGGATCGATCGCCTCGAATGTCGGGCCGGCCGTCAGGAGGACGTTGACGTTCGCCAGCAGGCGCGGCTGGAAGTGAGCGACCAGTCCGTCGCGGATCTCCGCCGCTTCGAGCATCCGGCCGGGGCCGCTTTCGCCGCATGCCTGATCTCCATGGTCGGGACCGAGGATGCTGACGCCGTCGGCGCGCAGCGTCGCCACGTTGCGCGCCGTCGCCGGGTTTTCCCACATCTGCCGGTTCATCGCCGGAGCCAGCAGCAGCGGGCAGTCGCGGGCGAGGACCAGCGTCGTCAGCAGGTCGTCGGCGAGGCCGTTCGCCACCTTGGCGATGAAATCGGCCGATGCCGGTGCGACGAGCACGGCGTCGGCGGCACGCGACAGGTCGATGTGCGCCATGTTGTTCGCCACCCGCGGGTCCCACTGGTCGCTGAACACCGGCTGCCCGGACAGCGCCTGGAAGGTGACCGGCGTGACGAAGCGGGTGGCGGCTTCACTCATCACCACCTGCACCGCAGCGCCCTCGCGGCCCAGCAGGCGGAGCAGTTCGGCCGCCTTGTAGGCGGCGATGCCGCCAGTAACCCCGAGAAGGATGCGTTTCCCAGCCAGTTCCATGCGCAAAGTCCATCCACCCGTTGAACATCCCAGGCGGCACATTCTACTGGAGATGCGGCGGTGACGGCGGCAGCCGTCACGGCAGCCGCCGTCCTGCCGGGGGCGCGACTGCTTCTGCAGCATCGCCGACATCGCTACAATGAAGGCCCGGGAAGCTGCAGGGGAGAGGGTGGAGATGGCGATCACCGACTGGCCGGTGGACGAGCGGCCGCGCGAGCGTCTGCTCGCGCGTGGCGCGGCGTCGCTCTCCGATGCCGAGCTGCTGGCGATCTTCCTGCGTGTGGGCAGCAGGGGCACGAGCGCCGTCGACCTGGCGCGCGACCTGATCCGTCGTTTCGGCAGCCTCAACAGCCTGTTCGCCGCCGGGCGCAACGAGTTCTCCGAGGTGCCCGGGATGGGCCCGGCGAAATATGCCCAGTTGCAGGCAGTCCTCGAGATGGCGCGGCGGGCGCTGGCCGAGGAAATGAAACAGCGCAGCACCTTTGCCTCGCCCGGCGCCGTGCGCGATTACCTGCGACTCCATCTGGCCGGCCTCGAGCATGAGGTCTTCGTCGCCCTCTGGCTGGACGCACAGAACCGCCTGATCGCTGCTGAGGAACTGTTCCGCGGTACCCTGACGCAGACCAGCGTCTATCCGCGCGAGGTCGTCAAGCGGGCGCTGTGGCACAATGCGGCGGCAGTGGTCCTCGCGCACAATCACCCGTCGGGGGTCGCCGAACCGTCGCGTGCCGACGAGTTGTTGACCAGCGAACTGAAGCAGGTCCTGGCGCTGGTCGAGGTGCGGGTGCTCGATCACTTCATCGTCGCGGCACAGGCCGCGCCGCTGTCCTTTGCCGAACGCGGGCTCCTCTAGCGGCGCGGTGGAAATCGCTTGAAAACAACTGCCTGCATCGGCTAGAATCGCGGGCTTTCTTCCTGAATCAATTGGAGCAACGATCATGGCGCGTGTTTGCCAGGTGACGGGCAAGAGCCCAATGGCGGGGAACAACGTTTCCCATGCCAACAATAGAACGAAGCGCCGCTTCCTGCCGAATCTGCAGTATCGCCGCTTCTGGATCGAGAGCGAGAA
>NZ_JAMTDQ010000096.1 GCF_023806635.1 Accumulibacter sp. | reverse complement strand
ACTGGTGTCGCGATGGCTGCACGGATGAAACCATCAGCAGTTCTCATTTCGACCCCCATGGCCGGGAGTGGTGAGGTCCAGGACAATTGGATGGGGTGAGTCAGCTGGTGTCTGGGGCGTTGGGAGCGAGGCGCTGCTGCATGAAGCGCATGAGGTGATAAGTGCCTGAAAACGGGGTACAGCGCCGACCGATAGAATCTTCCGTAATACGCGAGCCAACCCCTCAGGATTGGATTGTGCAGTCGGGAAATGTCGGCTAGGCTCAGCTCCGTCCGATTTCGGTAGTTCAGTTTGCGTGTCGTTGCCCGCATCGCCGTCAACGCTTTGTTGCTGACCGCCGGGGTGAAGCCGGATCGGGCGCTGATCACAGCGGGCCTGGCCGTCGTAGCGAGAGGCATCCGAGCCGAGGCAGCGGTAGTAGAAGATCTTGCGTGCCGTGCTGCGGGTCGAGGTTCGATAGAGCGCATAGCCACACTGGCGGCAGTGTACGAGCCCCTGCAGCAGGCTGGGCTCGACGGTGCGCCGAGCCGCGTACTTCTTGTTCACCACCAGACGTTCCTCGGCGAGGGCAAACGTCTCCTCATGGATCAAGGCGGGCACAGCGATCTCGAGCCATTCCTCGCGCGGGCGCTCCAGGCTGGCGCTGTTGCGTACCGGCAATCGCCCGCGTTGCCGGGCCAGACGATTGACGCGCTGTCGTACTGCGATCTGGGTCTTGCCGAAGCAAGCCTGGCCCTGTACGCCGGATTGCGAAGCATCGCCCAGACGGTGGAGCGTTCCCAGCGGGTGCCTTCCTTTCGGGTCGGCACCTCCTGCTCGTTCAGCCAACGCGTGATCGCACCGATCGACAAGCAGTCAGCGGTATAAAGATCATAGACTTGGTGCACCACTGCGGCTTGTGCCGTAGACTTGCTCAAGCTTGGCGGCGAGCAGGCGGTCACAGACATAGTCCAGATACACGTCATGACCCTGCCGGCGCCGATCAACCATGTTGGCGTGCTTTGGCCAGATACGCCGATACCGCGCACCCAACAATCCGCCCATCGTCCGGCCGCTTTCTTGAGCATACGCGCGCAACTCCCCCACGACCTCGCCGGGGATCTTGATCGTGACGGGAATGGTCGGTTGGGCAACCGGCAGCGGCAGCGCGAGTTCCTGTGCCTCCTGCAGGTAGTGATAGGCCTGGCGACGCGACAACGCGAATGATTCGGTCAATACTTGCGCGGCCTCGCTGAGGCTGTGACCACGAACAAGCAGATCGAAGGCGCTGTTCACCCGTTGTGCCCTTTCGGAATCGGTGGCGCGCGACATGTAGGTTAACACCATAACACACTGTTTACCAGCATTATTTTCAGAAAAGATCGAGTTCCCCTCAGTCTTCATCGCCCAATCCCACCGATCCCTGTGCGCAAACCTCAGCCAGCCTCAGCCAACCACCGCCTTGCGCGGATTTGAAATGAGAACTGCTGGGAAAAGGCCTGATCAACAGCAGCCCCGTGCGAAACGAAGTAAAATCCCGCCTTCTCGTCCTGCCCCACCAAATCTCTCATGCCCACCTTCCAGGAAGTCATTCTGCGTCTCGAGGAGTTCTGGGACAAACAGGGCTGCGCACTGCTGCAGCCCTACGATATCGAAGTCGGTGCCGGCACCTTCCACACCGCCACCTTTCTCCGCGCCATTGGGCCCGAACCCTGGAACGCTGCCTATGTGCAGCCGTCGCGACGTCCGAAGGACGGACGCTACGGCGAGAACCCCAACCGCCTGCAGCACTACTACCAGTACCAGGTGGTGCTCAAGCCCTCGCCCGCCAACATCCAGGACCTCTACCTCGACTCGCTGCGTGCGCTTGGCATCGACACGGCGCAGCACGACATCCGTTTCGTCGAGGATGACTGGGAAAGCCCGACACTTGGCGCCTGGGGACTCGGCTGGGAGGTCTGGCTCGACGGCATGGAAGTCACCCAGTTCACCTATTTCCAGGAGGTCGGCTCGCTGCCCTGTCGGCCGGTGCTCGGCGAGATCACCTACGGCATCGAGCGCCTGGCGATGTACCTGCAGGGCGTGGAGAACGTCTTCGATCTGGTCTGGGCCGAGGGGCCTGGCTACCGCGTCACCTACGGCGACGTTTACCACCAGAACGAGGTTGAGCAATCGAAGTACAACTTCGAGCATGCCAACGTCGAGCTGCTGTTCCGCCACTTCGGCGAACACGAATCCGAGGCGCGTCGCCTGATCGCTGCCGGTCTCGCACTGCCGGGTTACGAAATGGTCATGAAGTGCTCGCACACCTTCAACCTGCTCGACGCGCGTGGCGCCATCTCGGTCACCGAACGGGCGGCGTACATCGGCCGCGTGCGCGCGCTGGCGCGGGAAGTCGCGCAGGCCTACCACGACTCGCGGCAGGCGCTCGGCTTTCCGATGTGCCGGGCCAGCGGTGGAGCGCAATGAAATGAACGAGACGATCCTGATCGAGCTGCGGACCGAGGAACTGCCGCCGAAGTCGCTCAAGCTGCTGTCGGAAGCCTTCGCCGATGCGGTCTTCTCAGCGCTGCGGGCGCAGGAGTTCACCACTGCCGCCAGTGTCTGCACACCCTACGCGACGCCGCGCCGGCTGGCGCTGACGATCAGCGAGGTCGCCGGACGCCAGCCCGACCGGTTGCTGGAGAAGAAGGGGCCAGCGGTAGCCGGCGCAATCGACGCCGCCGGACAGCCGACGCGCGCCCTCGAAGGCTTCATGCGCGCCGCCGGCGTCGGCTTCGCGCAACTGCACCGGACGAGCGATGCCAAGGGTGAGTACTTCGTTGCGCGGCGCGAACAGAAGGGCGAGGATCTGTCGGCGCACCTCGCCGCCATCGTTGCCCAGGCAGTGCGCAGGCTGCCGATCCCGAAGGTGATGCGCTGGGGTGATTCCGAGCACCAGTTCGTGCGGCCGGCGCACAGCCTGATCCTGCTGCACGGCGGCCAGATCGTCGCGGGAGAGGTCCTCGGGCTGGCCAGTGGACGGACGACGATGGGACACCGCTTCCTGTCCGCCGGCGAGGTCGTCATCGAGCGGGCGGATGACTACGCGGCGCGACTGGCCACCGCCAAGGTCATTGCTTCCTTCGGCGAGCGCCGGGCGCTGATCGCATCCCAGCTCGAAGCAGCGGCGAGCAGCCTTGCTGCCCGCATCAATCCGGCGACCGCGCTGCTCGACGAGGTGACGGCGCTGGTCGAATGGCCGGTCGTCTACGTCGGCGAGTTCGAGGCGGAATTCCTCGAGGTGCCGCAGGAGTGCCTGATCCTGACCATGCAGCAGAACCAGAAGTACTTCCCGCTGCTCGACGCCGCGGGCAGGCTGCTCAACCGCTTCCTGATCGTCGCCAACATGCAGGTTGACGATCCGGCGCACATCATCCGCGGCAACGAGCGGGTGGTCCGCCCGCGCCTGTCGGACGCGCGCTTCTTCTTCAACCAGGACCGCAAGGCCGGTTTCGCCAATCGCGTCATTCGACTGGGCGACGTCGTCTATCACAACCGGCTGGGTTCACTCGGTGACCGGGCGCAGCGCCTCGGCCGCGTCGCTCGGGCGATCGCCGAAAGGCTCGGCGCCGACGGCAGCCTCGCCGAGCGCGCGGCACTGTTCGCCAAGATCGACCTGCTCACCGACATGGTCGGCGAGTTTCCCGAACTGCAGGGAATCATGGGCCGTTACTACCTGCTCCACGAGGGCGGCCTGCCGGTAGTGGCCGACGCCATCGAGCAGCACTACCGGCCACGCTTCGCCGGCGACTCGCTGCCGCAGGGCAACATCGCCTGTGCCGCCGCACTGGCCGACAAGCTCGATGCCCTCGTCGGTTTCTTCGGCATCGGCCAGCTGCCGACCGGAGACAAAGACCCGTTCGGCCTGCGACGCGCCGCCCTCGGCGTCCTCCGCATCCTGATGGAAACGCCACTGCCACTCGACCTCGGCGAGCTGATCGCCGACGCCCGCGACGCGCTGCTGCTGCAGGGAGTGCGGCTCACGGCGGTGGACGAGAACCTGCTGGCGTTCCTCCTCGACCGCCTGCGCGGCATGCTCCGCGAAGCGGGACACCCGGTCGACGCCATCGAGGCGGTGCTGGCGCAACGGCCGACGCGCATCGATCTGGTTCCCGCCAGGCTGGCAGCGGTACGCGAGTTCCAGGCGATGCCCGAGGCGCAGGCACTGGCCGCCGCCAACAAGCGCATCGGCAACATCCTGAAGAAGGCGGATGAGGCACTGCCGGAACCCGATATCGCGCTGCTCGAGGAGGAAGCCGAAAAAGCCCTCTTCCAGCGCGTCGTCCTGATGGCGCCGCTGGTCCGCTCGCACGTCGCCAACGAGGACTACGCCGATGCCCTGAAGGTGCTCGCTGCGGTCCGCGGCGAGGTCGACCGCTTCTTCGACGAAGTGATGGTCAATGTCGATGAGCCGCTGTTGCGCGGCAACCGCCTCGGCCTCCTGAGAGCGCTCTACGAGGAGCTCAACGCGGTCGCCGACATCTCGAAGCTGGCCGTATGAAACTCGTCATCCTCGATCGCGACGGCGTCATCAACTTCGACTCGAAGCAGTTCATCAAGTCGCCGGCAGAGTGGCGTCCGATCCCGGGCAGCGTGGAAGCGATCGCCCGCCTCAATCAGGCCGGCTACCGGGTGGTGGTGGCGACCAACCAGTCGGGCGTCGGCCGCGGCCTGTTCGACATGGACACGCTGAACGCCATCCACGACAAGATGCACCGCGCGGTCGTGGCCGCCGGCGGGCGCATCGACGCGATCTACTATTGCCCGCACGCGGTCGACGCCGGCTGCCACTGCCGCAAGCCGGCGACCGGCATGTTCGAGCGCATCGCCGGCTGCTTCAACATCGACCTGCCGGGGACGCCGACGGTGGGCGATTCGCTGCGCGACCTGCAGGCAGCCGCCGCTGTCGGTGCGCTGCCGCTGCTCGTACTGACGGGCAAGGGAACGCAGACGCAGATCGACGGCGGCCTGCCGCAGGGTACCGTGGTCTTCGCCGATCTGGCGGCCGCCACCGACCACATCCTCCTCCTCTGATGGCCGCCTGGCGCACGGCCCTCTTCATGCTGCTGGTCGGCCTGTGGACGGTTCCGTTCGGGCTCCTGGTGACGCTCGCGATCGCCCTGCCGATGGTTGCCCGCTACCGCATCATCGCCTGCTGGCGCAAGGGCTTCATGGCGCTGTGCCGGGGTCTCCTCGGGCTGCGCTACCGCGTTCTCGGGCGCGAGAACCTGCCCGCAGCGCCTTCGGTGGTGATGGCCAAGCACCAGTCGGCCTGGGAGACCGTGGGATTGCAGGACATCCTGCCGCCGCTGGTGTTCGTCCTCAAGAAGGAGTTGTTGCGCGTCCCCTTCTTCGGCTGGGGACTGGCGGCGATGAAGATGATCTCGATCGATCGGGCGGCGGCCAAGGACGCTCTGAAGCAGGTCTTCGAGCAGGGCAAGGAGCGGCTCGCTGCCGGCTACTGGGTGGTGATCTTCCCCGAAGGCACGCGCGTCGAACCCGGCGAAACCGCGCGCTACAAGCCCGGCGGTGCCCACCTCGCGCTGCGCGGCGGCAGTCTGGTCGTGCCGGTGGCACACGATGCCGGCGAGTTCTGGCGCAAGAGCGTCTTCGCCGTCTCCCCAGGAACCATCACCGTCAGCATTGGGCCGCCGATCGACCCTGCCGGCAAGTCGGCGGCGCGCATCAACGCCCTCGCCGCCGCCTGGATCGAGGCCGAGATGCGCCGCATCTCGCCACACCGCTATCCGGCTGCGGCCGATGTCGTCGCCGCTTGAAAGGGCGGGCGCTGGCAGCCGGCAGCCGGCGGCCAGCGAGACTCATCGCACGATCGAGCTCGGCGAGCGGACGGTCGCCTACGTCCTGCGTCGCAGCCAACGACGGACCATCGGCCTGTCGATCGATCATCGTGGCCTGCGTGTCGGCGCCCCGCCACGTGCACCGCTGCACGAAGTGGAGTCGCTCCTCCTGCGGCATGGCGAATGGATCGGTCGCAAGCTCGACGAGTGGCGCGCGCGCCGGCCGGAACGGCTGCAAACGATCACCGACGGCCTGCAGCTGCCCTTCCTTGGGCAGACCCTGACGATCCGCCTGGCACTTGGCGGCAATCGCTGTCTGTGGAACCTGCACGCGGGCGGAGCGACGCTGACGCTGGGCCTGCGCACGCCTGCAGACGCGCAGCGGGTCCTCGAGAGGGCACTGCGCGAACGGGCACGCGAACTCTTCCGCGAAAGGCTGGCGCACTACGCGCGCGTGCTGGAAGTGCCGCAACCACGCCTGAGCCTCACCGCCGCGCGCACCCGTTGGGGAAGCTGCAGCGCCCGCAGCGGCGTTCGCCTGAACTGGCGACTGCTGCATTTCCCGCAGCCGGTCATCGACTATGTCGTCGTGCACGAACTGGCGCACCTGCGCGAGATGAACCACAGCCCGCGCTTCTGGGCGATCGTCTCTGGTGTCTGCCCCAACTGGCAAGCGTTGCGGGTGGAATTGCGGGTACTCGGCAGGACGCTTCCGGGTCTCGTGCAGAATAGATGCACGGACCACGCCACCTGCGGCGATGGGCCATGACGGTCGACGATGTCGATTCTCGCCGGCATGGACGTTCCTCGAATCATGGGAGGTAGCAATGAAGGAGCTGCAAACGGAAACCGACACGCCATACAATGCCTTTCCGGACGATCCGCTGATCCGCCGCCTGCGCAGCAGCATCCGCCATGCGGCACGCGTACTGGCGGTGCTGATGGTCCTGGTGATCTGGTGGGGCGTCGCCGACGTTGTCTACGTGCTCTACAGCCGGGTGAGCGTGCATCCCTATTTTCTGCTCGAGATCAGCGATATTCTCGCCACCTTTGGTGCCTTCATGGCCGTGCTGATCGCCATCGAAGTATTCGTCAACATCGTGAGCTACCTCCAGGAAGACGGGCTGCACCTCGACATCGTGCTGGCAACCGCCTACATGGCGGTTCTCCGCAAGATCGTCATCCTCGATTACAAGGAAGTCAGTCCGGACTACGTCTACGCCACTGCGGCACTCGCCCTGGCTTTGTCAGTGGGCTACTACCTGACCAAGTCGCTGCGCCGAAAGCAGGCAAGGCCGAATGGCGAGTGACTGCAGCCGCTGACAGCGGGTTGCGGACCATCCCCGCCGCAGCGGGGACGTCCACCATTGCACGAAGTGGAGTCGCTCCTCCTGCGGCATGGCGAGTGGATCGGCCGCAAGCTCGAATCCGGAAGATCAAGGCGCGGCGGTGGACGCCAGGCCCTGCGACAGTTCGGCCAGCGCTTGCGCCAGCGCCCACAGCTCCTCGTCAAGATGACCGGAGGCAAGTTCCGACGGGCTCCTGTCTTGCAGCTGAAGCTCGATCCGGCTGGCGGTCGATCGGATCGTGTCCGCGCCGAGCGTCGCCGCAGCTCCCTTGAGCGAATGTGCCAAGCGGCGCGCCTCGACGAAGCAACCGGTGCGGAGGTTCTCCCGGATCGCCACCGGATCGTGCATGTGGTACTGCACCAAACGCTTGAGCAGGTGCCGGTAGCGGGCACGCTTGCCGCGCACGTAGGTCAAGCCCGCGGCGATGTCGAGGCCCGCCATCGCCGGGAAATCCGTCCCATCCTCCGGAAGGGTCGCCTGCGGCGCCACGGCGTGGTCGGGCATCCTCGATGGCTGCGGCACGCCGGCCGGAACCGGCAACCATTGGCGCAGGGCAGTATAAAGGCGCTCCGGAACGACCGGCTTGCCCAAGTGATCGTTCATGCCAGCCTGCAGGCAACGCTGCCGATCCGACTCGAAGGCGTTGGCCGTCATGGCGAGGATCGGCGTTTCCTGGTAGCCCGCCAGGCGTCGTATCGCCCGCGTCGCTTCAATCCCGCCCATCACCGGCATCTGCATGTCCATCAGGATCAGGTCGTAGTGCCGTTCGAGAGCCATGCTCACTGCCACGCGGCCGTCGTCCGCCACGTCCACCTGCAACCCCGCAGCCGTCAGCACGTCGAGCATCACCTCCTGATTGAGGGCATTGTCCTCGACCAGCAGGAGCTTGCAACTCGCATAGAGCGAGAGGTCTGACGCCGAGCCATCCTCGGTGCCAGCTGTCGTGCCAGGTGTCGTGCCGTCCGTGGTGTCCGCGGGCAGGCCGGCGAGCAGTCCGTGCAACACCTCGACCAGATAATCTGCGTCGGCCGGCAGCGGCACAATGGCATCGAAGAAACCTGACTTCTCGTCGGGTTGGTCCGCAGGTACGTTGCCAACCCGAAACGCCCAGATCCGGTAGGGCCGCACCGCTTGGCCGGCAGGCCCCAAGAGAGGCGTGGCCGCTGCTGCGTCCAGCAGTTCATCGAGGAAGGTGCCGTACCCGACGCAGACAATGAAATCGTACGGCCGGCCGGCCCTGGCGGCTACGTCGATGCGCGTCAGCAATTGATGCACCGCATCCGCCTGCTGCACATGGATACCTTGCCGAGCGAGGATGTGGCGGATCTGGTCGACGGCCCCGACCTCGGCACTGATCAACATCGCGCGCCGGCCCTTGAGCTTCGCCCGGCTGACCAGGAATGGCTGAGGGACGGCTTCCGGCAGCGTCGTTTCGAACCAGAACGTGCTGCCGCGTCCGGGTTCGGTCTCGGCGCCGACTGCTCCGGCCATCAGGCCGGCGAGCTGGCGACAAATCGCCAGGCCCAGTCCACAGCCGCCATGCTTGCGTGTCGTCGAACCGTCCTCCTGTACGAAGGGCCGAAAGATGCGGTCTGCCTTGGCTGGATCGAAGCCGCAGCCGGTATCGCGCACGGCGAAGCGGATGCGATGCCCGGCCGCATCTTCCCCCACCCGGTGCACGGTCAGGGCAACCTCGCCCCGGTCGGTGAACTTCACGGCATTGCCGGCAAAGTTGACCAGGATTTGCCCGAGCCGCAAGGGATCGCCCAGCAGGCGCTCCGGAACCCCAGGGCCGATCTCCACCAGCCAGGCAACGCCCTTGTCACGCAAGCGTTCTTCAACCTGGCTCGAAACCGTGTCGAGCACGCTCGCCAGCATGAACGGCGTCCTCTCGATTTCGATCTTGCCCGCCTCGATCTTGGCGAGGTCGAGGATGCTGCTGATGAGGGCCAGCAAATGCTGCGAGGACGACACGATCCGCTGCAGCCGCCGGCGCTGGCCAGGCTCACGAATGTCGTTGAGCATCAGCAGCGACGACGCGACGACCGCGTTCAATGGCGTGCGAATCTCATGGCTCATGTTGGCGAGAAACTCGCTCTTGGCCTGCGCCGCCTTCTCGGCCGTCGCCAGGGCATCGGCCAGTCGCCTTGCCATCGCGACGCTTTCGCTGACATCACGATTCGACGCACGGCGGCCCTGGAACTGGCCATTGTCGTCGAACACGGGCTGGCAGACATGCTCCAGCCAGCGCCAGTTGCCCTCGGGATCCCGGATGCGGAATGTCATCTCATGCCAACCGGCGTCGGACGACCCGCTGTTACGTCCCGCCCTATTCAAGCCTCTCCGTCCCGAGCTATTCCGGGGTGAG
>NZ_JAMTDQ010000095.1 GCF_023806635.1 Accumulibacter sp. | reverse complement strand
CCGCGGACCTCTTGCATGCCATGCAAGCGCTCTCCCAGCTGAGCTATACCCCCGCTCGAAAGAAGCGGCGATTATAGGGTTCGTGCAAGGCGTTGTAAAGACAACCGCGCTGCGTCTCACGGCGTCTCAAGAGGCTTCGGTGCGGCAGCCCGCGAGCACCGCTGCCGTGTCCACCAACTCGCTTTCGCCGGCGGCCGCGAGCAACAGTCGAAGATTGCGGCGCCGCAGATGCCGACTCAGGCGCCATGGTCGCAAGCGGGCATCGGCGATGTCGATGAGGCCAAAGCTGCCATCGGGCAGATGAAGGACGTTTCCCAAGTGCAAAGAGCGGAAGTAGACTCCCTTGTCATGCAGCTCGATGACGAAACGGGTAAACGCGGTCCGCAGCTTCTGCCTCGTGTCCACGTCCATTCCCGCCCGCAGAAGTTGCCGCAGGCTCACCCCCGGCAATGGCTGGTAGTGGACCGCGTCACGGGCGAGCGACGGTATGCGCATGATATCGATGATCTCGGGCACCGCTATTCCCCGCCGCCTGATGGCCACGGCGTTGTCGGCAAAACGCCGTGCATACGGATACCATGCCGCTGAAGACAACAGCCGCTTGCGACGAAAGAGCTTGAGGATCGTCCCGTCCGCCAGGCGCAGGACCTTGTCGCCAAAGCTGTCGGCTTCCAGCACCTCGGCACCCGCTCGCAGCCGCTGGTATTCCTCCGCTGTGATTCTCTTCACCTGTACGCCACCTCCGACGGCGAAAAACCTTCCAAAGATCTCGCCCGTCCGCACGGCGCTTCCTGCTCCACGTGCCGCGCAAGCCGTTGCTGCCCACATCCCACAGGTGCAATTGACCGTAGAATGACTTCTTTTCCTGCCGCCATTCGACGATGAACTTCATGCATGCACTCACCTCGGCCTGGTACGAGCGCAACAGTCTCCTTTGCGTCGGCCTCGATCCCGACCCTGCACGCCTGCCCGCGCATCTCAAGGGCCGGGCGGACGCGATCCTCAAGTTCTGCCGTGCGATCGTCGACGCGACGGCCGACCTGGTCTGTTGCTTCAAGCCACAGATCGCCTATTTCTCCGCCTGCCGTGCCGAAGAGCAGCTCGAAGAACTGGTGGCCCACATCCACTCACGTCATCCTGGCGTACCCGTGATCCTCGATGCAAAGCGGGGAGACATCGGCAGCACCGCCGAACAGTACGCGATCGAAGCCTTCGACCGCTACCAGGCTGACGCGGTCACGATCAATCCCTACCTCGGACGCGACTCCGTCGCTCCATACTTGGCGTATCGCGACAAGGGCGTCATCCTGCTCTGCCGCACGTCGAATCCGGGCGGGAGCGACCTGCAATTTCTCGATGTCGGCGGAGAGAAACTCTACGAGCGGCTTGCCCGCCTGGTCAGTGACGAGTGGAACGAGGGCGGTCAGTGCGGCCTCGTCGTCGGTGCCACCTTCCCGCGCGAGATTGCCCGCGTCCGCGAGCTGACCGGCAACATGCCGCTCCTCGTTCCCGGCGTCGGCGCGCAGGGCGGCGATATCGAAGCCACCGTCCGTGCGGGCTGCAACGGCGATGGCGGCGGACTGATGATCAATTCGTCGCGCGCCATTCTTTACGCCAGCTGCGGCGAAGACTACGCTGCCGCAGCGCGCACCGTTGCCCGCGAAACCCGCGACGCCATCAACCGCCATCGGCCTTCGGCATGTCTGGCGGCCTCGCCATGAGCGGGCTCTGTAACCGACCGCCGCAGACCGTCGCGTCGGTATCGACCGCGATCGCGGCGTCGATCACACGTCGATGTTGCGCGCCGCCAGCGCATTCGTCTCGATGAAGTTGCGTCTGGGCTCGACCAGTTCCCCCATCAGCGTGCTGAAGATCTCGTCGGCACCGATCGCGTCTTCGACCTGCACCTTGAGCAGCCGGCGCACTTGCGGGTCCATCGTCGTTTCCCATAGTTGCTCCGGGTTCATCTCGCCGAGACCCTTGTAACGCTGCTTGCTGACGCTGCGCTCGACCTCGCTCAGAAGCCATTGCATGGCCTCGGCAAAGCTGCTGACGCTCTTCTTCCTGTCGCCGCGGGCGACGAAGCCACCAGGGCCGAACAGGCCGGCCAGGATCTCGGCAGTCTTCCGCAGCTGGGCGTAATCACCGCTGAGCAGCAGGTCGTCGTCGATCACCCCGAGCTTCAGATTGCCATGCAGGATCTTTTCGAGCCGCAGTTGCCGGCGCTCGTTGACCGAATCATAGCCGGCCACGATGTTGATCTCGGACCGGCTGTGCAGCGCTGCCATCAGCGCCCTTGCCGTCGCCGCCGCGGCCTGTTCATCGGCGAGATCAAGCTTCAGGTTGCCGTCGATCAGCGCATGCAGGACTTCCGGGTTGATCAGATGCGACAGTCGGTTGATCACTGCCTCGGCGAGCAGGTACTCGCGTGCCAGCTGCTCGAGTGCCGAGCCGCCGATCGCCGCAGCACCAGCCTGCGGCGTCAGCACGGCTCCTTCGAGCGCCAGGGTGAGGAGGAACTGTTTCAGCGCCTGGTCGTCCTTGATGTAGCGCTCGACCTTGCCGTGCTTGACTTTGTACAGGGGTGGCTGGGCAATGTAGATGTGTCCACGTTCGACGAGCTCCGGCATCTGCCGGTAGAAGAAGGTCAGCAACAGCGTGCGGATGTGCGCTCCGTCAACGTCCGCATCGGTCATGATGATCAGCCGGTGATAGCGCAACCTCTCGGGCTTGTACTCGTCCTTGCCAATCCCCGTACCCAGGGCGGTGATCAGGGTGGCGATCTCCTGTGACGAAATCAGCTTGTCGAAACGCGCTTTCTCGACGTTCAGGATCTTTCCCTTCAGCGGCAGGATCGCCTGGAACTTCCTGTCCCGACCCTGCTTCGCCGATCCTCCGGCTGAATCGCCCTCCACCAGGTACAGCTCGCAGAGAGCCGGATCCTTTTCCTGACAATCGGCCAGCTTGCCCGGCAAACCGACGCCATCGAGGAGACCCTTGCGTCTCGTCATCTCCCTCGCCTTGCGAGCCGCATCGCGTGCCCGTGCCGCCTCGACGATCTTGCCGGTGATGACCTTGGCGTCGATTGGCCGCTCCTGCAGAAACTCCGCCAGTTTCGCGGCCACCACTTCCTCGACTGCCGGACGTGCCTCCGACGACACCAGCTTCATCTTCGTCTGCGAGGCGAACTTCGGGTCGGGCATCTTCACCGACAACACGCAGGCAAGTCCCTCCCGCATGTCGTCGCCGCTGATGTCGACCTTCGCCTTCTTGGCGATCTCGTTCTCTTCGATGTAGCGGTTGATGACGCGCGTCATGGCAGCGCGCAAACCGGTCATGTGCGTACCACCATCCGCCTGTGGAATATTGTTGGTGAAACACAGGACCTGTTCGGCGTAGCTGTCATTCCACTGCATCGCCACCTCGACGCTGATCGCTCCGCCGGCGGTCACCGATTCGCCCGCAGCGTGGAAGATGTTGGGGTGCAAGACGCTTTTCGTGCGGTTGATGTATTCGACGAAGCCCTTGACACCACCGAGAAAGGCGAAATTCTCCTCCTTGCCCGTGCGCTGGTCGTTCAGCCTGATCTTGACACCATTGTTGAGAAAGGACAATTCCCGCAGCCGCTTGGCGATGATCTCGTAGTGGAACTCGACATGGCCGAAGATCTCCTCGTCAGCCATGAAGTGCAGTTCGGTACCGCGCTTCTCCGTCTCGCCAACCACCCGCAGCGGCGAAACCTCGACGCCGTCGCGCATTTCGACCAGACGGTCGAGCACGGCCCCGCGCCTGAACTCGATCATGTGTTTCCAGCCATCACGGCGGACGATGAGCCGCAGCCAGCGGGACAGTGCGTTGACACATGAGACGCCAACGCCATGCAGCCCACCGGAAACCTTGTACGAGTTCTGGTTGAACTTTCCCCCCGCGTGCAGCACGCACATGACGATCTCCGCCGCCGACCGCCTTGGCTCGTGCCTGTCGTCGAGCTTGATGCCGGTCGGTATGCCGCGCCCGTTGTCGCTGACGGAAATCGAGTTGTCAGCATGAATGGTGATCACGATGTCATCGCAATACCCCGCCAGAGCCTCGTCGATCGCGTTGTCGACCACCTCGAAGACCATGTGGTGCAGGCCAGTCCCATCCGATGTGTCGCCAATGTACATGCCGGGCCGCTTGCGAACGGCTTCCAGACCCTCCAGTTGCTGAATGCTCGACTCGTCGTACGTCTCCGTCTGCTGCTTCTCTTCGTTCATCATCAACCCGCCATCCTGCCGCCGTTCAACCTCTCTGCCACGATCCTTGCTCCTGCCGCTGCGATTCAGATGCGCATTGGCATCACCACATACTTGAAATGATCATTCCCTGGTATGGTCAGCAGCGCACTCGAACTGGCATCGTTGAATCCCCAGTCGATCATCTCGCCAGCACTGTTGTTCAGGACATCAAGCAGATACGAGACGTTGAAGCCGACATCGAGTGGCTCGCCACTGTACTCGACCTCGATTTCCTCCTGCGCTTCCTCCTGCTCGGCGTTGGCGGCGATGATCTTCAGGCTGCCGTCGCCAAGAACCAGGCGAACACCGCGGAACTTCTCGTTGGTCAGGATGGCTGCCCTGACCATCGACTGCAAGAGGACACTCCGCTGCACGCGAATGACGTCCTTCAGTGTCAGCGGTATCACCCTTTGATAGTCCGGGAACCGGCCATCGATCAGCTTCGAGACGAGGCTGATCTGTCCGAACTGGAAACGGATCTGGTTCGTCAGGATGTCGATCTTCAGGGGCTCGTCCGTGTCGGCAAGCAGACGGTTGAGTTCCACTACGGTCTTCCGCGGCAGGATCAACTCCTGGCGGACCTCGCTGCCCTCGCCACTGCCACCCGATTCCTCGGCTAGCGGCATGCTGGCGTAGGCAAGCCGGTGGCCATCGGTTGCCACGGCCCGGAGCTGACCATCGGCGAGCAGCAGCAGAAGGCCATTGAGGTAATAGCGGACATCCTGCGTCGCCATCGAGTAGTGGGTCTGCGCGAGCAACTGCCGGAACTCCTTCTGCGTCAGCTTGAGGCTGCGCGCGTCCTCCTGCTGCGACAGGCTCATGCTCGGGAAATCCTCCGCCGGCAGCGTCTGCAGGTTGAAACGGCTCCGGCCCGCCTTGACCTGCAAGCGTCTGTCCTCGAGCAGCACGCTGACCTCCGCCGTTTCCGGAAGCGATCGCAGGATCTCCTGCAACTTCCGCGCTCCCACGGTCACCGCGCCCTCACCTTCGCCGCCGACATCGGCGGTCGAAGTCGTGATCTGGATTTCGATGTCGGTAGCCAGCAGGGTCAGCACCTCGCCACGCTTCTCCAGCAGCACATTCGACAGGATGGGCAACGTGTGGCGTCTCTCCACGATTCCCGAAACAGCCTGCAACGGTGCCAGAAGAACGTCTCGCCGTGTTTTGATAAGAAGCATATATATCTCAATCCTATAAAGAACAAGGTTCGAACAACTCTGTTGATATCCTCATTTACATCATTCAATTCATCACTTTAGCCGCTCTGAGGAAGGGTGTAGAAGGGCGGTATGAAGCTGTGGGGAAAAAAGGAGAACTTGCTTCCGGGACGCTTCGTCAGCGGTTGTCCACCCTCAGCCAGTCGATTGCCCACCGACTTTTCCCCTGCCCCGATCACCCCTTGAGCACCTGCTCGAGCACGTGCACATCGTGGTTCAAAGCCTCATCCTTGATGCGCAACTGATCGATCGTGCGTACCGCGTGCAGCACGGTCGTGTGGTCGCGGCCGCCGAAGTGCTCGCCGATCGCCGGATAGCTCAGCGATGTCAGGTTCTTAGCCAGCCACATCGCGATCTGTCGCGGTCGCACCACGACGCGTGTCCGCTTCTTCGAGAAGAGGTCGGCCACCTTGATCTTGAAGTACTCTGCGACCGTCTTCTGGATTCCTTCGATCGTGATCTGTCTGTTGACCGAACCGATGACGTCCTTCAGCGCCTCCTTGGCAAGTTCGAGAGCGATCTGTTGGCCATGAAACGCGGAGTAGGCAAGGACCTTCTTCAGGGCTCCCTCAAGTTCGCGGACGTTCGAGCGCAGGTGTTTGGCAATGTAGAACGCCACTTCGTCGTCGAGCGCCACCTTTTCCTGCTCCGCCTTCTTCTTCAGGATCGCCACCCGCATCTCGGTCTCCGGCGGTTCGATCTGTACCGTCAGGCCCCAGTCGAAACGCGTCACGAGGCGGTCCTCGAGACCGGAAATGTTCTTCGGGTAGGTGTCACAACTGATCACGATCTGTTTCTTGGATTCGCTCAAGGCATTGAAAACGTAGAAGAACTCTTCCTGTGTTCGGTTCTTGCCGTTGAAGAACTGAACGTCGTCGAGCAGCAGGACGTCGAGCGAACGGTAATACCGCTTGAAGACATCAAAGGACTTCTGCTGATAGGCGCGGACGACGTCGGAATAGTAGTCTTCGGCGTGGACGTAGCGCACGACCTTGTTCGGACGCTGTTGCAGGATCGCATTGCCGATCGCGTGGATCAGGTGCGTCTTGCCGAGCCCGGCACCGCCATAGATGAACAAAGGGTTGTAGCTGCTGCCTCCAGGGCTGTCGGCGACGCGATGCGCAGCGGCGCGGGCCAGGTCGTTGGCCTTGCCGACGACCAGGTTGTCGAAGGTGAAACCAGCGATCAGACGTGTCTTCTCGTAGCCGGAGCAGTCTCGCTCGCTACTGCCGACTGCGATCGAGGCAGCCGCAGAGCCCGTCGCGGCAACGGTTCGCGCAGCTTCTCCCCTCTCGGCGGCAGCGGCTGAAGCTTCGCTGGTCGTGCTCCGTCGCTCCGCCAAGCTGAGCGTGATACTGACCGGCAGTGCGAAATACTCGCTGCCAAGCGCCTCGATGCGCGCCAGGTACCGCTCCTTGACCCACTTGAGGATGAATCCGTTGGGCGCCAGCAAGCGCAGGCCGTTGGCCACCTCTTCCTCGCCCTCGAGACGAAGCGGACGGATCCAGGTGTTGAACTGCTGAGGCGGTAGTTCCTGCTCGAACTGACTCAGACACGAGGCCCAGAAACTACTCATCGGCGATCATCGTGACAACGTCCGCGTGCCAGACCAAACCCTGGTCCGCTACGAAAAACAGTGGCTTTTCCCATGGAATCAGAAGCATCGCTGGCGTTGCCCGGGATGGTTGGCGGCCACGACAGTACCTGTCCAAGCGATGCCGACCTTCCCCCGATGGCCCGCTGCCGCTCCTGTCAGAACCCGCAAGGTGCAGATTCTAACCCGTTGCGGGGAAGTTATCCACAGCTCCGGAAAAAATATGGCCTTGACAAGGGTTGCCCCGAAGCTGTCTAATCGCGACTTTTTTCCGGCTTTCACTTCAAGGGCTTAGCCATGAAACGTACCTATCAGCCGTCAGTCGTTCGCCGCAAGCGGACACATGGCTTCCTTGTCCGCATGTCCACTCGTGGTGGACGTGGCGTGATTCGCGCCCGCCGCGCCAAGGGTCGCCATCGCCTTGGGGTTTGAGCCACCGGCCGCAAGCGGCGTGTGAGGGCCAGACGCGCGCGGCGGCTTTTCCAAGGACCTGCCGGCTCCTCAGGACGGATGAGTACTCATCCGTTTTCGCTTTCCGCAGGGCACTGAAGAGCCGCCATTTCCTGCTACATTATCGTCCCCGGCAGGCTGTCGAAGGTGCCGGAGCGCGGCTCGGTCTGGTCGTCGCCAAGCGTTTTCTGCGCCGCTCCGTCGACCGGAATCTGCTGCGACGGCTGGCAAGGGAAGAATTCCGCCTGCTGCGGGTCGACCTGTGTTCGCATGACCTCGTCCTGCGCCTGGCGGTCAGGCCGGCGCCTCTCGACCGGAAGGCCATGGCCAAGGAAATACGCCGCCTTCTCTGCAAGCTCGCTTCACCCCGACCATGAGCCGATGAAACATCTTCTGCTTGCGCTGATAGCCTTCTACCGCTACGCGGTCAGCCCCATGCTCGGGCAACGCTGCCGCTTCTTTCCCAGTTGTTCGCAGTACGCAGCCGAGGCGGTACGGCGTCATGGTGCCTGCCGCGGCGTGGGCCTCGCACTGCGTCGGCTGTCACGTTGTCACCCCTGGAATCCGGGCGGTTTCGATCCGGTACCCTGACCAACGACTGAACAAGTAGGTTTTCATGGACCACCGACGCCTCCTGCTGCTGCTCATCTTCTCTTTCTCGCTGGTCATGCTGTGGGATGCGTGGCAGAAGCACAATTCGCCGAAAGCGCCACCGGTTGCGGCGGCTGGCACGACCGAAGCGCCGGCCCCGAAGCCCAGCGGCAGCTTGCACACGCCGCTGCCGGAGCCACCGGCACCGGTCGCTGGCGCGGTCTCCGAGAAAGCCGAGACGGTGACCATCAGCACGGACCTCTTCACGGCCGAGATTTCCCTTCAGGGCGGCGACATCGTCCGCCTGCAACTCAAGGACTATCGCGACAGCGTCCATAAGGAGCGCGTCTTCGCGCTCTTCGAGCCGAAGCACCAGTACTACGCGCAGAGTGGTCTGATCGGCGACGGTCTGCCGAATCACAAGACGCGCTTCTCGGTGGTACCGGGTCTTCGTGAGCTTTCCGCGGATGCGCAGGAAGTGGTGCTGCGCCTCGAAGCGGAGGCGGCCAACGGCGTCCGGGTCGCCAAGACCTACACGTTCAAGCGCGGCAGCTACCTGATCGGGCTGAAACAGGAAATCGAGAACGCCGGCGGCAAGGAACTCGTCGCACACGCCTATTACCAACTGCAGCGCGACGTCAAGGCGCCCGACGGCGAGAGCTCGATGGTTTCGACCTTTACCGGTCCTGCGGTCTACACCGAGCAGGACAAGTTCCAGAAGGTCACCTTCGCCGATATCGAGGCCGGCAAGGCCAAGTTTGCGAACAAGGCGGACAACGGCTGGATCGCGATGATCCAGCACTACTTTGCCAGTGCCTGGATTCCCGAGCCCGGTTTGCCGCGTGAGTTCTACATGCGCAAACTGGAGAACAGCCAGAAGCCGGCAGTTGCCGCCGGCGTCATCGTCCCGGTGCCGGTGGCCGCTCCAGGCACCAAGGTGGCTCTCGAAGTGCCGCTCTACGCCGGACCGCAGATCCAGACGACGCTCGACCAACTGGCGAAACCAAAGGCCGACGGCGGCATCGGTGCGCAGGGACTGCCGCTGGTCGTCGACTATGGCTGGTTGACGGTCATCGCCGCGCCGATCTTCTGGTGTCTCGAGGCGATCTACAAGGTGGTAGGCAACTGGGGTTGGGCGATAGTCATCCTGACGATCATCATCAAGCTGCTGTTCTTTCCGCTGTCGGCCGCCAGCTACAAGTCGATGGCCAAGATGAAGACGGTGACGCCACGGCTGATGCAACTCAAGGAGCGCTACGGTGACGACCGCCAGAAGCTCAACCAGGAGATGATGGCGCTCTACAAGCGCGAGAAGATCAACCCACTCGGCGGCTGCCTGCCGATTCTCGTCCAGATCCCGGTCTTCATCGCCCTCTACTGGGCCCTTCTCGGTGCCGTCGAAATCCGCGACGCGCCCTGGATTCTCTGGATCAAGGATCTCTCGGCACCGGATACGCTGTTCGGCGTGATTCCGGTCATCGACATGCCGATCGGCCTGTTGCCGATCATCATGGTTGCCTCCATGATCCTGCAGACCAAGCTCAACCCGACACCGCCGGATCCGATCCAGGCCAGGGTCATGCTGATGATGCCGTACATCTTCGGCATCATGTTCTTCTGGTTCCCGTCCGGCCTGGTGCTCTACTGGGTGGTGAACAACATCCTGTCGATTGCCCAGCAATGGCAGATCACGCGGATGATCGAGAGTGGCGGAAAGGCCGCCAACGACAGCAAGGCCTGAGCGGGCAGGAGCCAGCGACACCATAGCCGCCATTGGCACGGCCAGTGGCCGTGGCGGCATCGGCGTGATTCGGGTGTCCGGCGCGGGCCTGCTGGACTTCGCGCATCGCCTGAGCGGCAAGCGACCGGCGCCGCGGCATGCGACCGTCTCCGACTTCCGTGCCGCCGACGGTACGCTGATCGACCGCGGTCTGCTGCTCCACTTTCCAGCGCCGCATTCCTTCACCGCCGAGGATGTGCTCGAGCTGCACGGGCACGGTGGTCCGGTCGTCCTGCAAATGCTTCTCGGCCGCTGCCTCGAGCTCGGCGCCCGACTCGCCGAACCGGGTGAGTTCAGCCGCCGCGCCTACCTCAACGGCAAGATCGACCTCGCGCAGGCTGAAGCCGTCGTCGACCTGATCGATGCGGCGACGACCGCCGCCGCCCGCAGTGCCCTGCGTTCCCTGCAGGGCGAGTTCTCGCGCGAGGTGGGCCAGCTTGTTGACCAACTCGTCGAACTGCGGGCACTCGTCGAGGCGACGCTCGACTTTCCCGACGAGGAGATCGATTTTCTCGAGGCCGCCGACGCCCATGGCCGCCTCGACCGCCTGCAGGCGCGTCTCAACCGGGTCTTCGAGCGCGCCCGGCAAGGCCGTCTGCTGCAGGCCGGCCTGCATGTCGTCCTCGCCGGCCAGCCGAATGTCGGCAAGTCGAGCCTGCTGAACTGCCTCGCCGGGGACGACCTGGCGATCGTCACCCCTGTGCCGGGTACGACACGCGACCTCGTTCGCGGCACGCTGCAGCTCCAGGGGGTACCGCTGCACATCATCGATACCGCCGGACTGCGCGAGACCGAAGACCAGATCGAGAAGATCGGCATCGAGCGCACCTGGCGCGAGCTAGAACGCGCCGACGTCGTCCTCCTCCTTGCCGATGCGCGTCAGGGTGTCGGCGCTGCCGAGCGCGAGATCCTCGCCCGCCTGCCCGCGCATCCGACACGATTGACCGTCTTCAACAAGATCGACCTCGTCCCGGCGCGCCCGGAACGCCGCCAGCGGGACGATGGCGTGATCATCTCGCTTTCCGCCCGCTCCGGCGAAGGCGTCGAGCTGCTGCGCCTCGAGCTGCTGCGAATCGCCGGTTGGCAGCCGGCCGAGGACGTCTTCATCGCCCGCGAGCGCCATCTGCAGGCGCTCGTGGGTGCGCGTGAGCATGTCGCCCTGGCGCAGGCACAACTGCCACGGCTGGAACTCCTGGCCGAGGAGCTGCGCCTGGCACAGCGCTCGCTCGTGGCGATCACCGGCGAGTACAGCAGCGACGAGCTTCTCGGCGAGATCTTCGGCCGCTTCTGCATCGGCAAGTAGCGAGCCTTCCGCAGAGCCCCGCAACGTACAGCTAACCACCTGAAAGAGTTTGGCGGATCCGCCAATGATCTTCCCGACCTTCTTCATGATGTCCCGTTGCTCAATCCACCAGCGCCTTCAACAGCGCATCCCTGGCATCCTGGTAGAACTCCACATCCAGCCGGGTCGCCATGTCGTCGGACAGGTCGAACAACTGGCGGCGGCAGGAAACCGGCAACAACAAGGAGTTCGCCCCCTTCTCGACCGCGAGTTCGGCCAGGCTGACGGCGTTGTGGATCGGCTCGATGGTGCCACCCAGCGTGACCTCGCCGACGACAACCAAACCGCCACGAACCGACTTGCGCAGCAGGGCACTGCACAGCGCGATCAATGAAGCCACGCCGGTCTTGGCACCGCTCTTCGCGGCATCAAAGCCGCGCAACTGCACGGAAAACTCATGGGCGCGCGGATCGCGGTCGCCGACCAGTTGCTTGGCTCTGGCGTAGAGGTTCTGCTCGGCGCAGCGGATGGATTCCTGGAAGGCTTGCGGCACCGGCTTGTTGAGCACGCGCACGCCACTGCCTGGCCCTTCGGTCACTTCGAGGCGGAACAGGCCGGGATGCTCATCCTGGCCACCCGGCGAGAGCGTCCAGATTTGTCCGGCTTCGAGCGGCTCGTCACCGATGCCGCCCTGACTTTGCAGTTCCGGCGTCGAGACGAATTTCTCGACGCCTTCCGCGCCCAGGGTATAGCTGAAGAGCGTGTTGCGGAACTCGGCAGCGCCGATGCGCTTCTGTTGTTCCTTGACGCGCCGACGCACTTCCAAGGCCAGGCGCACGGCCCATTCAAGGTCTTCCTCGCTGACCTGAGCATCCTGGCCGGGATAGAGAAGCTTCAACAAGCCGCTGACGGTTTTGTTGACGCTGTTGATGTCGCGGCCCGACAGCGCCCCGCCGAAGAAAACGCGGTTTTGCAATGTGGCCAGCCGACTCTGGTTCCGCAACTGAGTGAAGCACTCGGAGAGAAAATCGCTGACCAGGCCGAAGTGATCGGTGAAGATGTCCGGCTTGAGCTTGGGCACGTCCCATCCTGGCAGGTAGCAATGGATGCGATCCATGAAGGCGGTGTCGTCGCGCATTTCTGGCGGCAGCGGCTGGAACAGGTGACCAATGCGCTGCTGGTGTTCGACATCGACATCGAAGTTGCCCACCATGACGATGGAGCCATCGGCGCGGATGCTTTCCTTGCCGCGCGAGAACTCGCCCGACTCCATGTAGCCCTTCATGATGTTCACGCCGTCCTTCTGGTCGAAGGAGATGCCCGACACCTCGTCGAAGCACACCACGTCGTACTGGCAGACCAGGCCGCGCTGGCCGTTGGCGTTATTGACGAACATGCGCGCCACGGTGGCCTTGCCGCCGGAGACCAGATGCGCGTAGGGAGAGACCTGCTGGAACAGGTGCGACTTGCCGGTGCCGCGCGGGCCGATCTCGACCAGGTTGTAATTGCGTTCGACGAAGGGAATCATGCGCAGCAGGATCGCGTCCTTGTTGCGCTCGGGCAGTTGCGCCGGTTCCAGGCCGATGGAGCGCAGCAGGAAGTCCTTCCACTCCGCCGTCGTCAGCTTGGCCCGCGCAGCGGCCATCTTGTCGAGTACGTCGCGCTGCGAAAGCTGGATGGCACGCAGGCCGTCGATGCCGAAGGGCCTGCCGTTCTTCTCCTGGGCGATGGTGGCGTCGTAGCCCAGCGTCACCTCGGCATAGAAACCGCCGGTCAGCATCCGCTGGTGCTCGGTGACCAGTGCCGCCGAGATGCGCACGTCACGCAGCTTGAGCGAGGGCAGCTCGGCGACATAGGAATCGGTCCTGGCGTCCAGCCGCGCGGTGATGATGTCGATGATGCGCACCTGGCCCTTTTCACGGGCGACAGACTTGATCAGTTCTTCGTTGCCGGCGCGTACCGTGCGCTCGGAAAGCTGGCGCTGGACGATGGCCAGCCCCTCCTGAATCTCGCTCTCGTCGATCGTGGCGCAGTAGCGGCCCAGCATGAACTCGACCACATAGGTAGGCACCGGAAACTGGCGCGAAAACTGGCGTACCAGGTCCTTGCGGACGATGTAGCCATCGAAGGCTTCGGCGGCCTTGCGGTCCAGGGCATCAAGCTGCATTCGCGCTCCCTTCCCACGCCTCTCCAAAATTCAAGCGTTCCTCGGCCACCTTCTGGCCGTCGCTCCGCAGCACCACGGCGATCTGCTCGCCGATCAAGTCATCCACTTCCTCCAACACCACGCGGCCCTTGCCGTCGTTGTCGATGGCTTCCCCATCGCCGATTGTCGACCCCAGCCGTTCAATGCTGACGGTCAGACCGGCGGCATCGTTCGCCCTCACCGTGCAGATCGTCCTGCGGATGTTCCAACTCACCGCGACCAGCCTCGGCTGCCCGGCGACCGGTCCATGGCGCTGGACGCGCAGGAAGGGCACCACCGACTCCTGCAAGCTCAAGCCACCATGGTCGTATTCGCGGCCACTGGAAAACGCCGAGATGCCGGGAGCCAGCGCCACGCGCACGGCGGGGTCGAAGCTCCACGGCAACACCAGCCAGTCGGCGTCCGCCGCCGCATCCTTGAGCACCGCGCAGCGGCCCCACTTCGTTTCGGTCAGCCTGGCGGGAAGTTCGGCCTTGGGCAGGCCGTCCGGCAGCAGCAACCAGCCGTGGTCGGTCACCACCCAGACCTGCTTCCAGCCGGCATTCAGCAGGCGACGGATGGCCTTGGCCAGATCGTCGAGGTGGGCCGGAATGGCACGCGCCAGTTTCCGGCCCTTGGCATGGCCGTCGCTATCGATGTCGCCGGGAAACTCCGCCCAGCCCCTGCCGTAGGCGAGGCTCGGATTCTCGGTATCGACAACGGCGACGCCCTCCGGCTCCATCGCCTTGCGCAGCTTGGCTGCCGTGTAGGCGCCCTCGGTTTTCCCCAGTTGCAGCCTGGGCGCGAAGTCACCGCCATTGCCGCCATCGGCGAGCTTGCGGGCGGGAGAGACCCAGACCTTGCCGCTGCTGGTCACCGAGGGAATGCTGGTGAAGCCGGGTTCCAGCCCGACCGTCAAGCCGTTGTCCTTGTGCAGCGTGGCCTCCAGTTCGCGTGCCAGATCGAAGCGCAGGCCATCGACGAACAGTACCACCGTGCCATCGGCCACCGCCGGCAGGTTCCAGGTCGGATAGCCGTCCTTCTTCACCATCCACTGAAAACCTTCGGCCTGCTTTTCCAGCCAGCGGCGGTAAAGGGCGACCAACACGGCGTGGATCGGCTTTTCCAGCTCCGCCTGCTGGGCCATCGCCATGGCACCACGAGCGGCGGCATCGACACGCCAGCCGTTCTCCGCATAGCGTCGGGCCGCCTCGGCGGGCTTCCCCCCCGCCACTGGCTCAAGAAAGGCCTTGGCGATGAGTGCGAGGTCGGCCAAGGCTGTGGCCAGGGGGGCGTGGCCCTGCCGTGCCCACAGCGCTTCCCGCCGCGCGGCGTGCCTGCTTTCGGCGGCCAGCACCGCCTGGGCAGCGGCCACCGGCTCCAGGCTGGCGGCCTTCAGCAACTCGTCGGCCAGGCGCCTTTCATCGGCGTCGTTCTCACGCGGATAGCGTTCCGCCCCCTGCAACAGGTCGGGCGGCGCGATGCCCCGGAACACCTCGTAGGCATCGGGATAGCTGTGCCAGTGGGCAACATACTTCTCCCACAGCGGGTGCGCCGCCTCGCCGGACTTGCTGGCGAGTATGCGCTGCGCGACCTCCATCGGTCCCTTCGCCAGATCGACGCCGAAACGCTTCTTCGCGTTGGCCGCGAAACTCTCCCACGAGGTGCCATGTTCGGCTCGGGTCGCTTCCGGCGCGGTCAGCCAGCGCAGCACGGTTTCGTCGGGTGCCGGGTTGATCAGGTCGTTGAGAGTGCGCTCGTCGATGGCCATGGCATCGAGGGCGGGCAGATTCTGCATCAGCAGCTTGCCCATCGCCGCCTTGAGCGCCTGTGCCGCTTCCTGGCTGGCCGAAACCTGCAGCCCCAGGCCACCGCGCCGGGATTCGAGAAAGGCGCGCAGCGTCCAGTCCTTGCCGTTTTCCTGTCGCCAGAAGCAGCCCCGGTATTGCAGTTCGGCGAGCGGTGCGAGTTGCGGATCGCCCTTCAGGCCGCGCAGGTCGGTGCGCAGTTGGCCGTTGCCTACGCCAGGCAGATAGAGAATGGCTGTCCTCTCGGGGTCGACCGAACCAGCCTGGCCATCGGCCACCATGCGCAGCCAGACGCCGGGGCCGCTACGCTGGTCGGGTTCATAGGCGCCCAGCGCAAACAACTCCGGTAGCGCTTCCTTGATCCTGGGCAGCACGGGTTCCCACTCGCGTCTTTCGTCCGTCCAGAGGATGGCGACGGGGGCAGATTCCAGCGCCGGGTTGAAACGCTTTGTCTGCTCCTTCAGGCGAATGGTCAAGGCTTCGAGAACAGTTTGCGCTTTCATGGTCACAGGCTCAGATGGTTACCGCCATAGCGCAAGCCCCGATTGGCCAGGGCGCGCAATTGTGGACTACGTTGATTGAAGGCCGACTTGCCGCTGGCGATCCACACGATCTGCTTCGGATAGGCCGCAAGCGGGGTCGCTCTCATCCACTCTGCAAGCCAATCGAGCTTGGCCGCAACCTCGTTGATATTCCCAGTAGAACCAGCGGGGTGTACCTCAATCCAGTGCAGATGCTCGCGATTTCCCTGCCGCTTTCCGACAACGTAATCCCAGCGGGCGGCATCGGGTTGACTGGCTCGCAAGGCTGCATCCACATTCACGCTACCCGGGAGTCTTGTCGATGCTGCCTTTGTGACACGCGCCCGGTCGACTGCCAACAAAGCACCTAAACCTTTGCAAAACGCTCCATCGAGATGCGGAGTCGCCTTTACATCCGCGGCAAAGCTCATTTGCTTTCCACGAATAGATCGCCGGACGCGAACTCGGGCGAGTTGGCCACTGCCTTGGCCACGGTCTCGTTGGCTCGGGCGCTGAATTCCAGCAGGCCGCCCCAACTAGCCTCCTGCGCTTCGGCGGAAGAGGGGTCGAGATCGGTGATGTCCTTCGCCGTTCCCGCCGGATCGAAGTAATAGACCTTGGAGGTCTTGCCGAGCGCCGCTCTCGCCATCTCGCGCAAACCGGCGCTGTGCGGCGCATCGAAGAGGTTGAGCAGATCGTCGGCGCTCCCTTTGTGCTTTCGTAACACCTCCAACGCCCAAACCAGTTCGAGCACTTGCGGCGAGTGGGTTGATAGGCACACCTTGTAGCCACGCGACATCAGTTCGAGTACCAGAAGCAACACGACGGAAATCGCGCGCGGATGCAGACCCATTTCCAGTTCTTCGATCACCACCCATTCGATTCCGCCCCGGCGTGCCACCTTAGCCGGCGGCATCAGCCAGTAAAGTCCCAACAGCAGCGGCACGAATTCACGCTGCCCGGCCGACCAGACCATGTAGGGAAGCGGCTTCTCATCGGCCTGAAGGACCAGGCGTTTCTGCGCCTGCACCTTATCCACGGACAGAGAAAAGTTGGCGAAGACACTCTGCTGCAACAGCTTGCGGTAGTCGCTCTTGAGGCGATTAGACTTGGGGAACAGCGGACCCGACCCCGTGAATTCGCGCTCCATCAAGAGGCGCAAACCCTCGCTGAAGGCACGCACGGTGTAAGGATCGCCGACGCTGTAGCCCTGAAACGGCCTGGGCCAGCCGCTGGTCAGGGCAATCACGCGCTGGGCGGGAATAAAGAACGCCGACTCCGGTTTTTCCGGCTGCAAGCGGCCGATGCGCCATTCTGTATTCAGCGCCTTGCCATCTAACTGGATGGCACTGTGTTCCTTCCAGATCGACTGCATGCCCTCGCCGAAATAGACGTCGAGAAACTGCTTGAGGCTGCCGTCGTAATCCAGACCATAGGTCTTCATCTGGCGCTGAATCAGGCCGGTGTCGGCGAGCAGCTTGAGCCATTGCAGGCTGATGCTCTTGCCGCTGGCCTGGGGACCTACCAGAACGGTGAGGTCGCCGAAATGCAGGTCGGCTTCCTTGACCTGGCCGACGTTCTTCAGAGTCAGTCGTTTCATGCTTTCACCTTAAGTTTCTCCCGCGCCTCTTTCTTCTCAGCCAGCGTGGTGTGGTGGTCGTTGATGCGTGTGCCTTCTGGCTGATTGTAGGTCGGACCGAGCTTGAACCAAGGGGCGGAGGCGACATCCTTGCCGCGATCCGCGTCCCATTTGATGCCGAGCTTGGCGCGGGGGATGCGCAGCACGCCGGCCTCGACGAAGGGGCGGATGTTCATGCGCACGCCGTCGTTGAGGTCGAGGTCCCAGCCGAGCGGCTGCAGGTGCAGCGGCTTCCAGCGCACGAAGATGTCGTAGGGCGGTTCGCCTGCCAGGATGGCTTCGAGTTGCGCCTTCAGTGCCTCGGCCTTGGCGAGCTTGAGCGTGGCATCCGAGTTACCGGCATCGACGGCACGTTTTTGCTGGGTGATCCAGTCGCCCAGATAGAGGTTGATCAGGGTGTTGAGCTTCTCGCGCGTCAGCAGGTGGTAGTTCACCAGCGCCGCGAAGCCTTCCTTGTGGCCGTCCCAGACGTGCCAGATGAAGGGGCGCTTCTGGAAGCGCGCGACGTGCTCCTCGAAGAACTTGTCGCGCAGCCATTGCGCCAGCGGCAGGCCGTCGCAGCCCGCGTCGCGCAGCAACTGACTTTCGCGTGCCGCCGACCAGTCGCTGCCGAAGGCTTTGGCCAGCAAGGCGCGCAGCCGCGATTCCGCCGCCGCTTCGCCGCGCACGGCGGGCAGGCAAACGATGCCATCGTCGTCGGTGAGCGCGTCGAGTTCGCCGCAGCGCTTGATCCAGGCGCGTGCCTCGTCCGAGAGTTCCATGTATTGCTCCCCTCGCCCCCTCGCGGGAGAGGGGCCGGGGGTGAGGGCGCTTTCCGCAGGCCAGCGGTAGCCGAGCAGACGGGCAATGGCGACTTGCAGCGGATCGCTGGCCGGTTTCGGGTGGCCGTGGAAAATCCACTGCGTCGGGTCGTCGGAATAGGGTTTGGGCAGGCCGTGGGGGTAGCGTTCGGCGGCGACTAGTTGCCAGTAGGTGAGGTCGAAGGGCACCTTGACCAAGGTAGTGTTCGTTACGTTGACCTTCTGATCAATTTTGCGAACTGCTTCGTTGTACTTTGAAGACGAGCAAAAACACCAGATCGCCGGTAGATGCTTTGAATCGTTCGGCAATACCACAGCCACATTCTTGTCGAATATCTCTCCAAGATGTAAGGCACAAGGCAAGTTTCGCATCTGACTGACAGCCACCCCCAATTTACCCCAGGCACTTTTCCCTGCCGGTATTGCAAGACCAGCCTTGCCCATTTCTGCGAGAATTCCCTTTCCTTGTTGCCAATACACCGCCTGCTCATAGCCGCCCCAAAGGCCGGTTTTCTCTACGGTGGTTTGCATTAATTGCCAGTCTGTTTCGAAGCCGTTCAATTCCCAGAATTGCCGGAAGAATCGTGGTGAATCCTTGCTTCCGAAGCCATGAACACCTTCAGCAGCCTGCGCGAGCAGAGCTAAATCCATAGCTGCTTCGAAGGTGATTCTGGCATCGGGATTTCTCAACTGCCCCATCTGCCCTACCGTCACCACCTCGCCCTCGCGCAGCAGCGTCGCCTTGTCCTCCGGCGTCTTCGGCGCGCTGGCGTCGACGCCGCCCAGGGGGTGATCCTCGGCGGGACGGGCGTGGGTGAGTGTCAGCAGGACGGCGTTGACCACCTCGCCAATGATGGTCTCGAAAGCGCCCGCCCCCAACCGCGCCAGCAGGTTCCAGGTGGCGAACTTGAGCAGGTGCTCGCGCTGTTTCTGGTAGCTCTTGAGAAACAGCCAGTTCTGCGGCATCACAAATGACACCGCACTGCCCGGCGCGCAGAGCTTGAGGCTGCGCTCCAGAAACACGTTGGCGAGATCACCCTTGGCGGCCTTGTAGTGTTCCTCGCAGAAATCCTTGAGCACCGGGCCGTGCTGCCCCGCGCCGAGGTAAGGCGGGTTGGTGATGACCAGGTGATACTTGCGCGTCAGGATACGCGAGGCGTGCACCATGCCCTGCGCGGCGACACGGGCTTCGATGTCCTGATCGTCGCCTGCGCCCTCACCCCCGGCCCCTCTCCCGCTGGGAGAGGGGAGTAAAGCCTGCTCCAGCCGCGATTCGAGTTCTTGCCAATGCGCATCGAGCAGATCGCCGCGCGTGGCGGCCATCGGGTCGATGAGGCTGCCGAGTTCCGGGGCTTTCTGGAACAGGGCGTAGAGCGCGGCCATGCCGCCTTCGAGTCGTTCGTCGCCGCCGGCGAGCTTGAGCCAGTCGGCGCGTCTGCTGCGCGGCGCGACGCCGACGCAGGCGATGTTGAGGCGCGGCAGGGGGCGGTAGCCGATGGGTTTTGCCCTCACCCCCGGCCCCTCTCCCGGGGGGAGAGGGGAGTCTAGGTCGGGATAACGCCAGGCGGCTAGCGCCAGCGCGAAGGCAGCGATCTCGACGCAACGGGCATCGAGTTCGAGGCCGTGCAGGTTGTCGGCGAGCACGCGGTCGACAGCATCGCGCACCGAGAGCTGTTCGGTGGCTCGGCGCAGCGGCACCAGGTAGTGGAAGGCCGAGACGAGGAAGTGGCCGGAACCGGCGCAGGGGTCGAGCAGCTTGAACTGGGACAGGGTATCGGGCCAGGCCGGGAAAGTTCCGGCGACGGGTTCGCCCTCACCCCCGGCCCCTCTCCCGGGGGGAGAGGGGAGAACTGCATGCTTGCCTCCGGACTCTCGCCCGATGTGAGGGAGAGAAGTCGCTGCTGGCGGGACGGCGCCGTAGAGCCCCTCTCCCTTCGGGAGAGGGGTTGGGGTGAGGGCGCAGTCATCGTGCAGCGCCTGCCAAATAACCTCTTGCACAGACTCCGTTTCTGCCAGTACCTGATTGTTCCAGAAGCGAAGGACGCGAATCCCGTGGCCAGCCAGGTAGTCATCGCGACGGGCATCATGTGCCTTGGCTGCTTCTTCACTGTGCTGCCCGCCATCAAGCTCGATGGCCAGCCGCTTTTCGTGGCAGTAGAAATCAACGACGTAGGGTCCGAGTGGATGCTGACGACGAAACTTGGCATCGGCCAGACGGCGATTGCGAAGCAACGACCAGATCAGGTCTTCGGCGTCGGTTTGTGTGGCGCGAAGCTGGCGGGCGAAGGCGATATGCTCGGACGGGATGTCGTGATGTTTGGGCATGGAAACGCCCTCGCCCCCAGCCCCTCTCCCGGAGGGAGAGGGAAGAAAGCGCAGGTAGGGCATCTCCACCGGCAAGGCCATGTGCGGGTGGCAGCGGTGCCACCAGCCGCCCAGCGCGTTCTCGAGCAGGAAGGCGACCATGTACTGCTCGGTGAAGAGCTGGGTCACGGCGGGCAGTTCGTCGGCACCGACCTTGGTGCCGGCCTGCTTCATCTGCCGCTGCACTTCTTCCTTCTTCGGCGCCTGCCAGAACTGGTAGCTCCAGCCCAGGCTGTCGTCGGCTTGGAAGACGGTGGCGGGTAGCTTGGCGAGCAGGGCTTCGAGCGCCTGCTCGGTTTCCAGCGGCATCTGGATCGCCAGCGCCGGGCTGTCGGGACGGAAAACGTTGGGCAGCATGCGCGCGGCGTAGCGACCGGCGACTTCCCATTCACTGCGCGCCGGGGGGTCGAAACTCTCCGCATCTTCCTTGCAGTCGGCCAGGCTGACCGGGTAGCCATCCGGGTGCATGAGCAGATCGCTTTCGGCGAGGAAGCGCGCGAAGAGCATGCGGTGCCAGTGCTCGTAGGCGATCTCGGTGACGAGGTGGTCGATGGCTTGCGTGTCGTCGGGGTGCAGCAGGTCGCCGAGCGCCCGGCCATGCGCGCGCAGGCGGACGCGCAGCTTTTTCTGGGCATCGCTGGCGTGGCCGGGGGCTTCCTTTGCACCAACGGCCAGCGCCTTGAGGGCCTTTTCGGCACCCGCTTCAGCGGTAGCGCGCGCCTGGGCGACGGTGGCTTCGAGGATCTTGCGGTGGCCGCGGGAGAGGGTTTGCTTCATGTCGTCCTCAACTACGGGCAAAGGCGAGCAAGGGCGCGATGTCGCGCCGGTCTGCGGCTTGCAGGGCGGCGATATAGGCTTGCCGGGTGGCACTGGCATCCACCAAGCTCTGACTGCCCCAGGTGAAACGCGGCTTGCCAAGGCGCTCGATGAGCAGGTCGGCCATCAGGCGCGCATGGCGGCCATTGCCGTTGGGGAAGGGATGGATGGCGACCAGGCGATGATGGAAGCGGATGGCGATCTCATCCGCCGGGAAGCTGCCGTGCTCGACCTGGTAGTGCGTGTCATCCAGCAGCTTCTTGAGTTCGACGCCGATCTTGAGCCAGTCGACGCCGATGTTCTTGTCGGACTTGCGGAACTCGCCCGCCCACTTCCAGGTTTCGCCGAAGATCTGCTGGTGCAACTGGCGGACAAAGGACTCGGTAAGGATGTCCTTGCGCTGCTTCCTGGCCCACTGCTCGCCCTGGACGATGTTGAGTTGCTCCCACTCGTTCAACTCGCCCTGGGTGGTGATGTGGCCGGGAATCATGCTGGTGAGTTCGTCGCCATCCAGCGGCGTGGCGCCGGGGGGATAGTCGAGGTTGATGGACACCATGCCTACTTGGCCTCCCGCCACAAGGAACGGCGAGAGCCTTTGAGCAGACTTTCGGCCAGGGCGCGGGTCTGCGCCTCGACGGTGTCGCGCGAGGTGGCTTGGGCTTCCAGCGCCATGGTGTGCGTCACCGTGGCCATTTGCTGGCGTGCCAGCGTCAGGGCGCGGCCTTCCAGGGTATCGGCCAGGCTCTGCTTGGGCACCAGGGCGTACTGCAACTCGCAGCCCAGGGCTTCGGCGGCACGGCGCAAGGTGGCCAGGCTGATGGTGTCGTCGGCCTCGGAGGTCTCCAGCCGGGTGACGGTGGAGGTGGTGACGCCCAGCCGGGCGGCGAGATGCGTCGCGGCCATGCCCAGGCCCTCGCGGATGGCCTTGATCCAGCCAGAGGTTGGGCGTGGCGGCAGTTTGGCGTTGCGCCAGGTGGTCAGGGACGCGTCGAGTTGGCGCAGCTTGAGATCAGAGAAGTGGGCTTTCATGACATTGCACCATAATGCAAGATGATGATTTTGTATATTGCACCATGATGCAATACTTGTGAATCATTATTTGCACTGTAGCGCAACATCAAAGCTGCACCGGCCCGTCGGACAGCTTCGCCAGCACGGTTTGTCGAACCTCGGCCAGCCAGGCATCGAGGTCGGCCTCGTTGTACAGGATGCGGTGCGGTGCGCTTACGGGCTGCGCCTTGGGTTCGAGCTTCTGGGCGGCCAGGGTAAAGGCACGGCTCAGTTGGCCGCCGAGGGCGTCGCGTTTCTCCGCCCAACGCTGCGGCGAGCAGGCCGCCAGCGAGTCGAGCAATTCGGCCAGGGTGCCGAGCTTGGGGGTGTCTTCCGGGGCGGATAGCTGGATATCGCGCAGGATGGCAGCGCGATCTTCCGGCGCCAGTTTGCCCCACTGGGGCGCCTCTTCGAGTTCCTGGGTACACCGTTCGTATTCGCTGCGGTAGGCGCCGAAATTCTTGTTCATGACGGCACGGAGGGCATCGGCGGCGCGATGGACGAGCGGCTCGACTTTGTCCGGATCGTCGAGCAGCAGGCGGCCGCCGCGGATGGCATCGCGTTCGGTGGTGAGCGCGGCGGCTTCGGCGCGCCCTTTCATGTAGCCGAGCAGGTCATTGAGTTGCTGCCACTGCGGTTCGCGTTGGGCGATCTTGCTGGCTTGGGCTTCGAGGGCAGCGAGCAAGTCGGCGGCGGCCTTTTCTTCTTCAGCGAGACGTTTGACCAGATCGCGGCCGGAGGTGGCCGAGAGTTCGTCGATCAGTTCGTTGGGCCGCGCTTCTGGACGCGGCGCGGCGCCCGTGGCACGGGTCAGCGCGTCCTTGAGCTTGGTGACAAACTCGGACGCGCACGCTTCGGCTTCGTCGGGCTTGCACTTGACCAGCCGGGCGATGGCGCGTTTCTCGTCGTTGGATAGCGGCGCAGTCTCGCGGGAGAAGGTACTGGCGGTGACATCGCGGACGATGAACCTGCCGGGGGGCCAGGGTGCGCCGCTGGCATTGATGATGCGCAACTGGCCGACATGGAACAGCGTGGCGAGCAGTGCATCGACGGCATCCTGCGACCAGCCGTAGGGTTCAGCCATGAAGCGCTCGCGCAGCTTGTTGCCCTTGGCGGCGCCCGGTCCGATGAAGGCGAGAATCTCTTGTGCTCCCGGATGGGTTTGCGGAGCGCCGGCATGGCCGACCTTCTCCAGCGCGCTGGTCAGGCCGCGCTGAGCGTCTTCCAGCGCCTTGCCCCAGCCGGGGGCATCGACCATGGCGAACTTGCGGAACAGCCGGGTTGTGGCGTCGGTACCGGCCTTCTTGAGCCGGGCATCGAGGGTGCTGCCCTCATCGACGACCTGGCCGCCGCCCTGGACGACTTGGCCTTGCTCAAGCGCCAGCTTGATCAGTTCATCGGCGCGAGACTCGGCGTCGCGCTTCTGCTTGGCCAGAGCATTGCGCGCCTCCAGGCCTTCCGGGGTCTGCGCCTCGCCAAAATGGCCGAGGGTGCGCTCGGCGGCTTCGCGGGTGATGATGGCGCGCACCAGTTCGTCCTTGCGCGGCAGGGCGACGTGGGCGAAGACGATGGCCGAGTTGATCCCGGCACGCGTTGCATCCACCAAGACTTCTTTGGCCTGGGTGCCATCCAGGTCGGAACGGAGCCAGACGGGCACGTCGCCCTCGACCCTGGGGGCGGCGATCGGATCGCTGTGAATCTTGAGGCGGCGAATCTCGCGGCTGACGCCCTGCGGTATGGCCAGCTTGCGTATCTGCTCAGCGGCCCGTTGCATGAGTTGCTCGCGGATCTTGCTTTCGTAGGCCGATGGGTCGCTGCGCAGAGCCTCTTCCTCGCCCCTTTGGTAGGCAAACCAGTCGGCGCTTTCCTTGGTTTGCAGGCGGTACTCTTCGAGGCCTCCTGCCGACACCTTCATCAGCAGGCGGTCTTTCGCGACCAGCTCTTCGAGTACGACAGCGACATCGCCGCGCAGGGCAGAACTGTGTTGGGTCAGGTCATCGACCAGGACATCGGCGATGGTCTGGGCATCCGTGTGCAGGCCGGTATCCTGGGCCGAGTTGCTGCTGACGCGGGTCAGCAGGAAGACGGCCTTGAGGGCGCGGGCCTTGAGCCGCGAACGTTCGTCCCTGGCGCCGTCGAGCTTGTCGATGGCGTTGGCGGTCTCGGCGCTGATCTGGCTGGACTGGCGCAGGCGCATGCGGATTTCGTCGTAGATGAAGTCGCCGCCGACGATGTGCCCGAGTTGCGCATCCTTGCTCTTGCGCACGGCATCGAAGGCGAGGCGCAACTGCGAGCGCAACTGCACGCCGGTGCCGCTGGCGTCGGTGGTGGCGAGGACGCGCTCCCAAAGCCGTTGCCGGGTGGGCAGCAGCGGGTAGCTGGGGCCAAGAAGCCCTTCATCGTCGCGCCGATGCGCGAAAGTGCTGCCCTGCAGATGCGCAGCGATCTCGCCCAGGCAGCCCGCCGGGCCGAACAGTTCCTTGAGCGGCTGGCTGCTGCTGGCTTTCTTCTTCAGCACGGTTTCGCGCAGAACTTCCTCGACATCGGAATCGGCGAGTTGCACCTGCACGGCAAAGCGCCCCAACAACTTGGAGAGCACGGGAGTGCCGGTCAGGGCGCTCTGGCCGGTGGCGATGAGCAGCACGCGACCATCGAAGTGCTTGCTCAGGCTCTCGATGACTTCCTGCACGCGCATGGCGCGATCCGCGCTATCGGCGATGTATTGCTGGAGTTCGTCGAGCACCAGCAGGAAGATGGGCATCTCGCCGTCGCGGCTGACGGCCTTGCCGAAATAGGCCAGAAAGTCGTCTTGCGTGATGTCGCCCTTGGTGGCGAACTGCATTTCCAGGGTATCGCCCAATTCAATCGCATCGCGTGCCAGGCTCGGCTTGGCCTTCAGGATGGCGTCCTGGAGATGGGTCGAGACATAGAGATTCTTGATCTCCCCCACCAGGCTGCGACTCTTCGCGGCGAGGGTGGCATTCACCTCCGCATCGATACGCTCGTCGCGAAGCCACATCAGGGCCCTGGCTTCGTCGAACCTTGAAGGCAGGCCGACGGCCTTGAAGACGATGCTGAGCACGGCCTTGCGGATGCTGTCGCCTTCGCCCTGGCTCAGGGTGCCGGCGGCAGCGCGCAGGGTGGTCTTGCGCTGGCGTGCCAGGGTGTCGATTTCCTTGAGGGTGTCCGCAACCGAGGAGGGGAGCCGGGCGATGTCGCGCGGCGTGCGACCATCGGCGAAGGGTTCGTTCGTCCACAGCGCACGGGCCATCTTGACCAGGTGCGACTTGCCGCTGCCGAAGAAGCCGGAGACCCAGGCGGGGGGCGATTCGTGCCTTCTGCGCAGGGTGTCGGCGAAGGAGTCGAGAATGCGATGCAGGCCTTCTTCATAGTGGCCCCTGCAGACGAAGGTCTCCAGTTCGAAGCGCAGGGTTTGCCGTTGCTGCTCGTCAAGTGCCTCATCGACCTTGGCGACCCCCTGGTTTTCGAGGGAGAAGGCGTCGATGTCCTTGTCGAATACGTCGCGGTTCTTCATCGTGGTGTCCGTCGTGGATGTCATCGGCAACTAGCAGGTGATGGGAACGGCGAGGTAGCCCCAGCCGTCCTTGGCGCCGAGCAGGCGATAACTGTTGCTCCTGGCGTCGTGCTCGCCGGGAAAGAAGATCACCAGCCGACCCGGAATGTGGCTCTCGATGTGCTCGATCAGAGTCGAGACACTGTGCAGGCCAAACAGGCCGCCACTGCCGACCAGGGCCAGCACGTCATTGACGGTCAGGCTGCGGGTGATGTCGGCGATCCTGTTCACCAGGTATTCCTCCAGGCCACGCACATTGCCGCCATCGTCCCAGAGCCGCTCGGGACGACTGAGGTAGCGGTCGCGGTATTCGTAGTCCGCCAGCCAGGCAGAGAACTCAGTCGCCAGGTCATATTCGGTCCAGCCGTGGCCGGTGGTCCTGATCTCGCTGGCGAACTCGCCGGTTTCGATCAGGCGGCGCAGCTTGCGCTCGTCGCTGGGGGGATAGACCACCATCACGACGCGTTCGCGGGGAGAGACGTTGTCCGGCCATGGCAAGGCGAGGTGTTCCTTGAGGCGTTCAAGTATGGTCTGCGCCAGGTTCATGCCGTGAGCCTCGCTTCATCAGGTTTCAGGAAGCCGGGAAAGGCCAGATCGAGCACGCCGCCCGAATAGGCGGCCCTGAGCAGGCCTTGACGGCCTGCCGCAGTGAGCACGGCAATGTGCTCATCGGTGCCGACATCGAGCGCCCTCGAATAAGGGCCCTGCAGCAGCGAGACGCCGCTCATGCCGTGCAGCCAATCGAGGAAGGCGGCGTAGGTAGTCGATGCGATACCGACCTTGGGGTGGATCCGACTGCGCGCGCTGCCGACCGATTCGCCGAGATAGCCGAACTGATGGAAGGAACCATAGAGGTTGTGGCTGAAGCTGACGAACATGGATTCGGAATACTGGCCGGGCGCATGACGACGCATCCAGTCTTCAAAATGCTGTCGACCGATGCTCTCGCCAATGGGAACTGCCAGCACGCTGCCGAGACATTCCCGCAAGATCGGCTCCCGTGCCATGGCCAGCAGACCCACCAGGAGCCGGGAATCACAGGCTGCAAAGCGATGCAGGCGACGCAGCTCGCGGAACAGGCAGGTCGCCGGATCGAGGGCGTAGAGACGGCGCAGAAACTTGAAGGTCTTTTCGCGGTTGGCAGCGGTGGCCTTGTGGAGAACGTTGTCGTTGACGATGGCTTGGCGGTAGGCGTGCGCCCCGGCATCAGGTGGCACGGCAGCAGCAAGGGCCTCGAATTCAGCCAGCATGGCCGTGCGGGAACTGATCGCACCGCCGGTTGAGAATCCCAGGCGGTCAGATCGGCTTGCGAGAAATGCTTTCCGGGTCATCGCTGCGGCTCACGTCCAATTTGTGTCGCTTCCTGCCCGCCTGGCTCCCATTCCAAGCGGTTGGCCGCAGACTCTATCACTTTCAGGAATCCCTTGCCTTCGCTGCGGGGCCAGGCAACTGCGACGCTGACAGCGAAGCGTCAGCGGCGAGAAGCAACCGCGCGCAATCGGTATTCTCGTTGCCCCGCCGCTGCTCTCGATGGCGCTCGATCATCATCGAGCACTGCGAGACGCCGGGTCTGCGGTGCGTGTTCAGCAGCAACGGCGACGGCTTCCTCTCTCGCGACCGCACCAGCCACGCCGGGCAGATCGAAAGCCAACTCGCGCGCGACCAGCTTCCGGCACCGGATGAACTCTGGCAGCGCTCCTGCACGTGGAAGGGACTCGCGACACACCGGCCAGCCGCGAAACCGTCGACGGAGGATGCGCGCCCAGCGGCCGGCGGTCAGCACGGGTCCGTCCGCACATCGCTTTCGGGACGCTGCATCGACCACTTCGCCGCCCAGTTTCTCCTCCCGCCCGCTTCCCCGCTGTGGCAGAATGCGCCTGCTCGCCGCGGCCGCCAGGCGCTGGCGGATGGTGTGGAACAACGCCGGCTGCTGGCGCAGCACGCAGCGGTGATGAGGAATCCGGCAGCGGGCCTGGCGTTGCCGTTGTCCCTGTCGCCGTCTGCCGGAGAATCGAAAGGAAAACCATGTCGCAGTTCGACAACGTCTCGGTGGTCAAGAAGGCCAACATCTATTTCGACGGCAAGTGCGTCAGCCATACGCTGCTGCTTGCGGACGGCACGCGCAAGACGATCGGTGTCATCTTTCCCTCGTCGCTGACCTTCAACACGGCCGCGTCCGAGGTGATGGAACTCAACGCCGGCCGCTGCCGCATCCGCCTTGCCGGTGAGAGCGAGTGGCGGAACTACTCGGGTGGTGAGCGCTTCGCGGTGCCCGCCAACTCGAGTTTCGACATCGAGACTCTCGAAACCCTCGATTACGTATGCCACTTCGGCTGAGGCGCTGCCCTCGGCGCAGCTTGTCACGGCGCTGAGCCAGGCCGCCCCCCGCGTTCGCCGCGCCGCTTTCAGGCGCACCCGCGGCCCTGCCGGCTGGCGCGGATGATGCGGCACAGGCGGGCCGTCGCCGATTCGATCAGCGGCCCGGCCGTTCGCATGCATTCGTCGAGCGGCATCGGCCGCTCGCAGATGCTCATCGTCGCGTCGATTCCCTGCTCCAGGACATCGTCCGCACCTTCACCGAGAGCACCCGAGACGCAGAACACGGGAACGCCGAATCGCCGGGCGAGCCTGGCGACGCCGATCGGCGCCTTGCCGAAGGCCGTCTGGAAGTCGGTGCGGCCCTCGCCGGTGACGACGAAGTCGGCGTGCCTGACGATCTCGGCGAAGCCCACCGCTTCGAGGACGATGTCGACCCCCGGCCGGAGTTTCGCCGGTGTGAAGAAGAGCAGCCCGGCGCCGAGCCCGCCGGCGGCTCCGGCACCCGGCAACCCGCCGACGTCGCGACCGGTCGCCCGGCGAACGTGCCCGGCGTAGCGAGCGAGAGCGGAATCGAGCGCGCCGACTGCGGTGGCACTCGCTCCCTTCTGCGGGGCGAAGGTGGCCGAAGCGCCGCGCGGCCCGCAGAGCGGGTTGTCGACGTCGCAGGCGACGATGATCCCGGTCTCCTGCAATCTCCGGTCGAGGCCCGCGATGTCGACCCGCTCGAGCCGCGCCAGCGCCGCGCCGCCGTCGGGCAGCTCGCGGCCAGCCTCATCGCTGAAGCGTGCCCCGAGAGCGCGTGCCATGCCGGCCCCACCATCGTTGGTCGCGCTGCCGCCGAGCCCGACGATGATCCGGCGCAGTCCGCAGTCGAGTGCGGCGCGGATCAGTTCGCCGGTGCCGAAGCTCGTCGTCCGGCAGGGATCGCGCTGCGCGGGTGGCAACAGGGTGAGCCCCGATGCGGCCGCCATCTCGATGACCGCCGTCCTTCCGTCGCCGAGTACGCCCCATTGCGCCAGCACCGGCTCGTGCAAGGGCCCGCTGACGCGCGTCTGGCGCAGCGTACCGCCGGTGGCGGCGACCAGCGCGGCGACCGTACCCTCGCCGCCATCGGCGATCGGCACCAGTCGCACATCGGCGGCGGGAAACACCAGCCGAATGCCGCGCTCCATGGCCACAGCGACGTCGCTCGCCGGCAGGCTGCCCTTGAAGGAATCCGGAGCGACGACGATGTGCAAGGCCATTCTCCCTGTGGTCACGACGCAGAGCCGACCGCTCCGGTCAAGTGCCGACCCGTCAGCGCTGGCCAGGGCGGTGCTTCAGCCGCGGATGCGTACCGACTGCACCACCGCTTCGAAGCGGCCGACGTTCCGCGCATAGTAATGGCTGCTCGCCGCCTCGAATATCAGCAGATAGAGCTTGCCAGCACGTATTGCACCGTAACCGATGCCGCGCATATCGAGTTCATCCCCCTTGCGCACGCGCGAGAACTCGAAACGGAAGCCGTCGCCACCGGCAAAGGGAGCCGGAGCCAGCTTCAGGCGCTGGAACGAGCTGCCGTCGTGGGTGGCGAAGACCTCGTACATCTCGACGACCTCGTGCGCCTGCATGCCTGCCCGGAACTTCGGAATCTGACGGTCCTTGCGCTGCCCAAGTTCGGCCAGCGCCTCGCCGTCGGCGATGCCGACGAAGAAGACGAGGCGGTCGAGCGGCAGACCGTCGAGGGTCCACACTTCGCTCTTGCGTGTCAGGCCGATCGCATACTGGTTCCAGGCGCCGTCGAGGGTCACCGCGAGGGAATCCCGCACCGTCACCTCGCCCGGACCGACCTTCGCCATGCCGGCACAACCGGCGAGCAGCGTCAGCAGCAGAAGCAGCAGCCAGCGCGACATCTCAGCGTCCCTCCTGCAGATAGCTACGGATCATTTCGGCGTCGTCGGCAGCGGGGCGCAGCGCCAGGTAGCGGCTGAACGAAGCGCTCGCGGCTGCCGTCTCGCCAGCCTGCCGCTGCAACAGCCCGCGCGAACGGTACATCTCCGGCGGGCAGTCGGCGTGCGACTCGGCAAGCTCATACTCGGCAAGCGCGCGAGTTCCGTCGCCGTCGCCGGAGCGCAGCCGGTAGGCCTCGCCCAGGAAGAAACGGGTTTCGCCGTCATCGGACTGTCGCAGCAGGCGCTCGCAGAGTGCAATCGTCTCGCCCGCCTTGCGCCGGCGCAGCTCGTCTTCCAGCCACTGCCGGCGGTGGCCACGGATCTGCCGTGCGTAGGGGGCGCTCGCCACGTCGCCGCGGTCACCGTTCATCGTCGCTGCCCGACTCGCCATCAGCTGGCTGCGCTCCTCCGGATCCGGGTGGCTGGCGAAGAAGACACTGCGGCTGCCGGCGTTCCCCGACCACTCCTCTTCCGCCTTGAGTTCGGCAACCAGTTGTTGCCAGACCTTAGCCGCTTCGATCGGCGGGTAGCCGGCGGCGGCGACGAGTTCCTGGCCGATCCGATCCGCCTCACGTTCGTGCTCGCGCGAGTAGGCGAACATGCCTGCAAGCAGGGCCAGTTGAGCGAGCGAACCGGCCGCGCCGACACCGGCGGCACCGAACGCCATGCCGAGAAACTGGCCGAGAGCGGTGCGCGACTTGGCGTCGCGCAACTGCTCGAGGCCGTGGCGGCCGACGTAGTGACCGATCTCGTGACCGAGGACGGCCGCCAGTTGCGCTTCGTTGTCCATCCGCAGCAGCAGGCCGGTCCACACCTGCAACATGCCGTTTGGTGCCATCGAGGCGTTGAAGAAGGGCGAGCGAACGATATACACGCGGATATCAGGGCAATGGTCGCCGCCGAGACGGCACGCGAGTCCGGACACGTAGGCGTTGAGGGCTTCGTCGCGCAGCAGGAAGCGGCTTCGCTGCAGGCGTTCCTCTTCGCGTGCCAGCAGCGACCAGAGCCCGCCCTCGTCGCTGCCTGGCCCTGGCCGGTCGAGGCGTGCCGGCAACACGGCCTGGCTGGCGGCGAGCAGCGTCGATGCGCTGGCCAGCAGCCCGCAGCAGGCGCAACCGCTGACGAACCGACGCCGCTCCACGGATCCTACTCCGGGAACTTGTCGAGCAGCGCGTCGCACGATTCACGTGCCTTTTCCGGCTCGCGCAGGTCGCCCGAAGCCCGCAGCAGGGTGTTGAACCAGACCACCTGTCCGGTCGCCAGATCGACCAGCGAAGCGTAGCCCACCTGCATGCCGCCGCCGAGGCCGACGCCCAGCAGGAGACCGACGACCATCATGGCAACCCGTTCGTTGCTCGCGTAACTGTCACGGACGAAGGCGAAGAGCGCGTAGTCGGCGCCGGTGCGCTCGCGCATCAGCGCCGCCTCCTCGCCGAGCGACCAGTCGAGCCTGCCCTCCTTGGTCGGCAACGCGAAGGCACCGCGGTGGTGCAGGGCGATCGCTTGGCCGACCGCGCCATGCAGGCGGTTCAGTCGCTCGACGACGTCATCGGCTTCACCCGGCAGCGGTATGAAGTTGATCTGCAGCGCGCTGCTGCGGGTCAGGAAGGCCTGCCTGAGGTTGGCGTGCGCCTTTTCGGTCCACTCGGCCTGCGGTTCGAGAATTCCGCCGGCGCTGACCGAGAAGAGCTCGATGTCCAGCGGCATCAGCAGAACCACGGCGCCTGCCGGCAGGCGGGAAAACCCTTCGGCGAGGCTCGCAGCCCTGACCGGATGCGCCACAAGGACGATCAACGCCAGCCAGAGCGAGATCCAGCGTCTGCAACGAAACATGGCCATCCCCCGGCGACCGCCACCGGGTGACGCAACGGTCACCCTGCAACTGCTGCGGATTATGCGCCGCGAGCAGTCTGCTGGTCAACGAGCGGCCAGCCGGCAGGCCGCGATGCCGCTGCGCTGGCGCCAGCGCCGATCGTGGTGCCCTTGCCGGCGAAGCGGTCAGCTTGCCGGCGCCGCCGCCAGCGGCCGCCGCAACGGTCCGGCATAGAGCTGTCGTGGGCGCGCGATGCGGTACTCCGGGTCGGTCAGCATCTCTTCCCAATGCGCCATCCAGCCAGCGGCCCGTGCCATCGCCAGCGTGCAGGCGAACATCGACGATGGAATTCCGAGTGCGTGTTGCGCCACCGCGCAGTAGAACTCGGTGTCCGGTTGCAGACTGCGCTCGACGAGAACGCGATCCTCGAGCGCGACGCCTTCGACCGCCCGCACCAGCCTGCCGAAGCGACCGTCCACCAGGCCGGTTTCGCGCAGGACTTCGTGGCAGGTCTCGCGCATCACCGGCAGGCGCGGGTCGTGCGCTCCGCAAGCGCCGCCGCCGCCGAAGCCGGGCAACCTCGCGCCTGCGGGCAACTCGCGCGCCCGCGCGACGAGCTCGCCGGCGCGGGCGGCGTCGCCGATGCCGGCGAGCATCGCCAGGCATGCCTCACCGGATCCGCCAAGCGCCTTCCCCGACAGACAGGCGATTCCTGCCGACAGGCAGGCGTAGGGGTTGGCTCCCGAAGAACCGGCCATGCGCACCGTCGCACTCGCGGCATCGAGCCCGCAGTCGGCGTGCAGCGTCAGCATCCGGTCGACGGCGCGGGCGAGCACGGGATTCGGAACGTACTCCTCGCGCGGCGTCGCGAACAGCATGTGAAGGAAGTTGGCGCCGTAGGAAAGGTCCCGGCGCGGTTTCATGAACGGTTGTCCGATCGAATACTTGTAGGCCATGGCGACGATCGTCGGCAGCCGGGCGACGACCTGCTCGAAGCGAAGCTGTCGCTGTTCGGGCGCGTTGAACTCGCCGGCCGCGTGATCGAATGCCGACAGGGCGCCGACGACACCGACCATCACCGCCATCGGCCGGGCATCGCGGCGAAAGCCCTCATAGAGCTTCACCATCTGCTCGTGCAGCGCCGCCTGACGCCCGATCGCCTCTGCGAAGGAGGCGCGTTGGTGCAAGTCGGGCAACTCGCCGTTGCGCAGCAGGTAGGCGACCTCGAGGTAGTCACACTGCTCGGCCAGTTGCTCGAGCGGGTAGCCCCGATAGAGAAACTCGCCGCTTTCGGCGTCGACCAGACTGATCCCCGACCGACAACAGGCGGTCGAGCCGTAGCCGGAGTCGTACGCGAAGCAACCGCTGCTGGCGCCTAGACTGCGAATGTCCAGGCACGTGCTGCCCTGAGTCGAGCGCAGCAGCGGCAGTTCGACCGCCGGCTCGGCATCCACCTTGAAGATCGCTACCGGTATCCCGCTTCCCATGTCGTTCCTCCCGAGTGTGCACGAACCTCGTCGCTGGCTCCTGGCAGGCAGCGTTCAGCACGCGCCGGTGCCCATTCCAGGGACGCCGTGGCGCGGCGACGCTCCGTCATCATGCCGCCTGTCACCAGCCCGCGGAGCGGATCGTGCTTGCAGGCATGGCAGACCGTCGCGGCGCTGCCACAGCCAACAGCAAAGCAAGACGCGTACCTGGCTGCAAGCGCAGACACCCAACGCCGCTTGCGGTGCGGCGAGAGAGCCTCGCGCAGTGACCGGCTGGTCGCTGCGGACTCATGAGCGAACCGCCGGCGCCGCGGCCGTGCTGGACAGGACGAAGGATCGCGGTGCCTTGTGGACCGTCGACCGCGAACAGTCCGTTGCCCCAGGGCTGCCGTTGCCGGCAGCCGCCCAGCCGCTCTTGTCGCCAGCCAATGCCCAGTCCTGGGGCCCCATGCCGGGTCGACGCACCGTCGTTGTGCCGCCATGCCCCGCAACGAAGAGGGTCCTTGCGACCGCAGGCCGAAGCTCCCGGCTACCGTGTCCTCGGCCGCAGCACGGCATCTCCCGGCAACCCGTGAAGCCACCGACGACTCGGGCCGCGAAGCGGCAGGCAGGATCGCCGGGCCGGGGAGCGACAACCGCACGCCCAGTCGCGATCGCTGCTCGCATGGATCTTGCTAGACGAGCAGGCCAAGACCCCTGTCGCGCCAGGTGGACGGGTGAGGTGTGGCACCGTGTGGCCGCCGGATTTTTGCTTCCCGGCGCGCAGCGCCGGGCCAAACGCAGAGTGGAGCAACGCCGATGAGAACACCGATGCTTCTTCCCTGGCTCGCCAGCCGGGCACGAGTCAGCGAAGCGCGCGCCGAGGTCCTGTGGCGCGCAGCGATCCTGCGCGCCGAAGAAATGGTCGGCGAGACGGATTCGTCCGCCTACTGGGGCGCGTCCCTGGCGACGCTGCAGGAGCTGCTCGAGATCGAGCGCTGGCGACCGCAGGTGGTGGTGTCGTGGCCCTGGCGCATGCTGCGGGGTGGCCTCGAAAGCTGGTCCTGGTGGTCGCGGCACTGGCTGTGGTCCGGACTGCTGTCGTCCGCTTGGTCTTCCAGGCGGCTCGCGCCCCTCGTCACCCGACGATGAGTCGGCAGACGCCGGCGCGGCAGCTGCTCGTCGCCGACCTCAAGGCCAGGCTGCTGGAGGGGCAAAAGGCCCTCGAGGAGTCCTTCGCCGCCACCGCCGATGCCGCGGTCCTCCTGCGCGACCGCTGCCGGCTGACTGACGCGGTGCTGCGCGATGCCTGGGAAGCGCTGGCCATACCGGCATCGCTCGCCCTCGTCGCGGTTGGCGGCTATGGCCGCGGTGAGCTTTACCCGGCATCGGACATCGACCTCCTCGTCCTGTTGCCGGCAGAGGCCGATGGGCCGCTGGCCGAGCGTCTCGAACGGCTGGTCTGCCTGCTTTGGGACATCGGACTGGAGACCGGGCACAGCGTGCGCACCGTCGAGCAATGCCTGGAAGAGGCCGCCGGCGACGCCACCGTGCAGACGGCGATGATCGAATCCCGACTGCTCATCGGTGACCAGCGTCTGTTCGCCGGCTTCCGCTCGATCCTGGCCGACAGCATCGACGCCGTTGCCTTCCTGCAGACGAAGCGGATCGAGCAGGAAGACCGCCATCGTCGCTTCAGCGATACGCCGAACAGTCTCGAGGCGAACTGCAAGGATGGGCCGGGTGGGCTGCGTGACCTGCAGCTCGTCCTCTGGATCGCCAAGGCTGCCGGTTTCGGCGAGTCCTGGCACGACCTCGTGCACGGGGGCTTCATCACCGCGGACGAGGCCAGGTTGCTGGTCGAGTGCGAAGACTTCCTGCGTCACCTGCGCACGCGGCTCCACCTGCACGCCGGACGTCGCGAAGACCGGCTGCTGTTCGAATACCAGATTGCGCTGGCCGCGAAGCTGGGCTGCACCGGCAGCGCGACGCAGCTTCCGAGCGAGCAACTGATGCAGCGCTACTACCGGCGGGCGAAGACGGTCACGCAGGTTTGCGGCATCCTGCTGCAGAACCTCGCGGCGACCCTCCTGCCACCGCCCGACGAGCCGCCGCTGGCGATCAACGAGCGTTTCCAGAACCTGCACGAGTTCCTCGATGTCGTCCACGAAGAGGTGTTCGTCGACCAGCCATCGGCGATCCTCGAGGCCTTCTTGCTGCTGCAGGGGCATCCCGAGCTCAAGGGCATGAGCGCAAGGGCGCAGCGGGCGCTCTGGCGGGCGCGCAAGCTGGTGGACGACGATTTCCGCCGGCGCCCGGAGAACCGTTCGCTTTTCCTGCGGATCCTGCAGCACGAACGCGGCCTCGTCCAGGTGTTTCGCCTGATGAACCAGTTCGGTGTCCTTGGCCGCTACCTGCCGTGCTTCGGGCGCATCGTCGGCCAGATGCAGCACGACCTGTTTCACGTCTACACGGTCGACCAGCACAGCGTGCAGGTTCTGCGCAACCTGCGCCGCTTCACGATGGACGACTTCGCACACGAGTATCCGCTGTGCAGCCGCCTGATCAGCGACCTCGGCAAGCCCTGGCTGCTCTATATCGCCGCGCTGTTCCACGACATCGCCAAGGGGCGCGGTGGCGACCATTCGGAACTCGGTGCCGTCGACGCGCGCGAGTTCTGCGACGAGCATGGTCTTGCGGCCGAAGATGCCGAACTGATCGTCTGGCTCGTCCGCCATCACCTGCTGATGTCGCGCGTGGCGCAGAAACAGGATGTCGCCGATCCGGGCGTCGTGGCGGCATTTGCCGCCGTCGTCGGTGACGAGCGACACCTGATCGCCCTCTACCTGCTGACGGTCGCCGATATCCGCGGTACCAGCCCGAAGGTGTGGAACAGCTGGAAGGCGCAGTTGCTCGAACAGTTGTTCGACACCACCCGGCGCAGTCTGCTCTCGAACGGCGAGACCCTGATGAGCCGGGGTGTGATCGCCCAGCGGCAACGCGAGGCGATGCGACTGATGCGTTACCTGGCGCTGCCTGAAGGAGCGCACGAAAGGCTGTGGCAACAGCTCGATACGGTGTACTTCCTGCGCCAGTCGCCGGAGGAGATCGCCTGGCATGCGTCTGCCCTGCACGACCGTGTCGACAGTTCCCAGCCGGTCGTCCATGCCCGTCTCAACCCGCGCGGCGCCGGCATCGAAGTGATGGTCTACACGCATGACGAGGCCGAGCTTTTCCTGCACATGGTCGGCTTCTTCAGCCGTGCCGGCTACAGCATCGTCGATGCCCGCATCCACACCAGCGCGCATGCCTATGCCCTCGACACCTTCGTCCTGCTCGACGTCAGCGACCGCGACTGCGACCGGGCGATGATCAGCTACATCGAACACGAACTCGGCGACCGGTTGGCCCACCGCCTGCCGCCCGAGGCACCGGCGAACGGGCGCATGCCGCGGCAGGTGAGGTATTTCCCGCTGCAGCCGCAGGTCAGCATCAGGCCGGTGGTCAGCCTCGATGCCGACGACAGCGGCCGGCTCTTCGTCCTCACGGTGGTCGCTGCCGACCGGCCTGGCCTGCTGTTCATCGTCGCCAGGGAACTCGCCGGGCACGGCGCCAGCCTGCACACGGCAAAGATCGCCACCCTCGGCGAACGCGTCGAGGATACCTTCCTGATCAGTGGCGGCCATCTCGAGCAGAGCGCCAATCGCGTCAGGCTCGAGGCCGACCTGCTCAAACAGCTGCAGCTCTGAGCCGACAGCGCCTCATCCTGCAGCGGCAAGCCGATTACCCACCCCTGGAGCTGAACGTGTCCATCCATGTCGCCCTCAACCATCTGACCCGCTATCGCTATGACCGACCGGTCTCGCTCTCGCCACAGGTCGTCCGTCTGCGCCCGGCGCCGCATTCGCGGACGCCGATCCTCAGCTATTCGCTGAAGATCACCCCGGCGCAGCACTTCATCAACTGGCAGCAGGATCCGCAGGCAAACCATCTCGCCCGCCTGGTGTTTCCCGAGAAGACGCGCGAGTTCTGCGTCGAAGTCGATCTCGTCGCCAGCATGTCGGTGATCAATCCCTTCGATTTCTTTCCCGAGCCGCATGCGACGAGCTTTCCCTTCGCCTACGAGGATTGGCAGCAGGAGGAACTCGAGCCGTACCTCCACCGCCTGCCGCCGACGCCGCTGTTCGCCGAACTGCTGGCGAACGTTCCGCGCACGCCACGCGGCAGCGTCGACTTTCTCGTCGACCTGAATCGGCAGGTTCAGGGCGTCGTCGACTACGTCATCCGCCTCGAACCCGGCGTCCAGACGCCGGAGGAGACGCTGGCGCTGGGCCGCGGCTCGTGCCGCGATTCAGCGTGGTTGCTGGTGCAGTTGCTGCGCCATCTCGGGCTGGCTGCCCGTTTCGTTTCCGGTTACCTGATCCAGCTCGTGCCCGACGTCAAGTCGCTCGACGGTCCTTCGGGAACCGATCGCGATTTCACCGACCTGCACGCCTGGTGTGAGGTGTACCTGCCCGGTGCCGGCTGGATCGGCCTCGACCCGACCTCGGGCCTGTTCGCCGGCGAGGGACACATTCCGCTCGCCTGCTCGCCGCAACCGTCTTCGGCCGCACCGATCACCGGCTTCAGCGAAGAGTGCGAATGCGACTTCGAGCACCACATGCGGATCGAGCGCTGCTGGGAAGCGCCGCGTGTGACGCTGCCCTACAGCGACGCGCAGTGGCTGGCGATCGACCAACTCGGCGAGCAGATCGACACCGAGCTCGCGCGTGGCGACGTTCGCCTGACGATGGGCGGCGAGCCGACCTTCGTCTCGATCGACGACCACGACGGCGCCGAGTGGAACACCGACGCCCTCGGACCGAGCAAGCGCCTGCGCGCGGCGGAGGTCTACCAGCGTCTGCGCGAGAAGTATGCTCCGCATGGCCTGCAGCACTTTGGTCAGGGCAAGTGGTATCCCGGCGAGCAGTTGCCGCGCTGGTCGCTGAACTGCTTCTGGCGGCGTGACGGCCAGCCGGTATGGAACAACCCGGCGCTCTACGCCGATGAAGGTCGCGACCACGGCGCTGACGCGGCGCTCGGCGGTCGCTTCCTGGAAGCCCTCGCAGCGCGGCTGCGGATCGATCGGCAGCATGTCTTTGCCGCCTACGAGGACGTCTACTATTACCTCTGGCGCGAACACCGCTTGCCGGCAAACGTCGACCCGTTCGATTCCAGGCTCGACGATCCACTCGAACGCGAGCGTCTGTTGCGCGTCTTCCGCCAGGGCCTCGACCATGTCGTCGGCCACGTGCTGCCGATCAGGCGCGCGGCGACAGGTGGCTGGCAGAGCGGACCATGGTTCCTGCGTGGCGGTCGCTGCCACCTGATCCCCGGTGACTCGCCGATCGGCTACCGTCTGCCACTCGATTCGCAGCCGTGGGTGCGCAAGGAGCACTATCCCTACATCCACACGCCCGATCCGACACAGGCCTTTCCACCGCTGCGCCAGCATGCCGAGATCCGCGCCCAGTTCGCCGTCAGCCACAGCCAGGGACTGGGTGCCGAAGAGGCGGCGATCAGTGGCGATCGCTTCGCCGAGCGCGCAATGCAGCACGTCTCCGAGGCAATCGGACATGCCGCCAGTGCGGAAGCGGGCGCCTGGCGTCAGGACGCGGCGGCGGACGTCGTCCGTACCGCGATCTCGGCGCAGGCCCGTCACGGCGTTCTCTACCTGTTCATGCCGCCGACCGAGGCGCTCGACGACTACCTCGAACTCGTCGCTGCGCTGGAGGCGACCGCTGAGGCGCTCGCGACGCCGATCATCATCGAAGGTTATGAACCGCCGACCGATCCCCGTCTCGCCAGTTTCCGCGTCACTCCCGACCCGGGCGTGATCGAGGTCAATATCCAGCCGTCCGCCAGCTGGCCCGAACTCGTCGAGCGGACGACGCATCTCTACGAAGCAGCGCGCCTGTCCCGACTGTGTACCGAGAAGTTCATGCTCGACGGGCGGCACACCGGCACCGGCGGTGGCAACCACTTCGTCTTCGGCGGCGCGCAGGTGCTCGACTCGCCGTTTCTTCGCCGCCCCGACCTGCTGCGCAGCCTGATCAGCTACTGGCACAATCATCCGTCGCTGTCGTACCTTTTCTCCGGCCTGTTCATCGGGCCGACCAGCCAGTCGCCGCGCGTCGATGAGGCGCGCAACGACTCGGTCTATGAACTCGAGATCGCCTTCAGCCAGTTCCCGGCCGGCAGTGGCGACGGCGAGTGTGTCGCGCCGTGGGTCGTCGACCGCGTCCTGCGCAACCTGCTGATCGACTCGACGGGCAACACGCATCGCGCCGAGTTCTGCATCGACAAGCTGTATTCGCCGGACGGGCCGAATGGCCGCCTCGGGCTGCTCGAGATGCGTGCCTTCGAGATGCCGCCGCACGCACGCATGTCGCTCGCCCAGCAGTTGCTGCTGCGCGCCCTGATCGCCCGCTTCTGGCGCTCGCCGTACGCTCCGGATCGCCTGGTGCGCTGGGGCACCGAGCTGCACGACCGCTTCATGCTGCCGCATTTCGTCCAGCAGGACTTCGCCGACGTCCTCGCCGAGCTGCGTGCTGCCGGCTACGCGTTGCAGGACGATTGGTTTGCACCGCATTTCGAGTTCCGCTTCCCGCTGCATGGCAGGATCAACGCCCTCGGCATCGAACTCGAGTTGCGGCACGCACTGGAACCGTGGCATGTCATGGGTGAAGAGGGCAGCATCGGCGGCACCGTGCGCTATGTCGACTCATCGCTCGAGCGCCTGCAGGTCAAGGTCACGGGAATGGCCGGCGATCGCTATGTCGTCAGTTGCAATGGCCAGGCACTGCCGATGCGTTCGACCGGCCGGATTGGCGAATTCGTTGCCGGCGTCCGCTACCGCGCGTGGAATCCGCCGTCGGCGCTGCATCCGACGATCGGCGTGCATGCGCCGCTGATCTTCGACCTCGTCGATACCTGGATGAAGCACTCGCTCGCGGGCTGCCAGTACCACGTCGAGCACCCTGGCGGACGCAATCCCGATCGCTATCCGGTCAACGCCAATGAGGCCGAAGGTCGCCGCCTGGCGCGTTTCATCCCCTTCGGTCACACGCCCGGCGCGATCGACCTGCAGCCGGTTCCGGCGAATGTCGGCTTTCCGTTTACGCTAGACTTGCGGCGATCCTGATCCTCCCTGGCGCGGCGTCATCGCCGCGCCTCGTTTGCATGCCGCCATCGCTCGTTTCGTTCTACCCGAAGAAGTCCGACCGCTTCGACGAAATGCTCGCCGAAGACGGCAGCGTGCGGCCGTCGTGGCAGTCTTTCGTCACGCAGCTCGATGCGGCAACGCCGGAGCAGATGCGCCATCGGCTCGACTACGTGCGGCGGCGCATCCTCGAGAACGGCGTCACCTACAACGTCTACGCCGATCCCAAGGGCGCCGATCGTCCCTGGGAACTCGATCCGCTGCCGCTGATCCTGTCACCCGGCGAGTGGCAGAAGCTCTCGGCAGCGGTCACCCAGCGGGCACGACTGCTGAATGCCGTACTGCAGGACCTGTATGGTCCGCAGACCCTGCTCCATGACGGCAGCCTGCCGCCGGCACTGATCTTCGGGCACAAGAACTATCTCTGGCCCTGCCGCGGCCTGCGGCCACCCGGCGACATCCATCTGCACTTCTATGCCGCGGATCTGGCGCGCTCGCCCGATGGCCGCTGGTGGGTGATCGCCGACCGCACGCAGGCGCCTTCGGGCGCCGGCTATGCCCTCGAGAACCGGACGATCGTCGGCCGGGTCTTTCCCGAGCAGTTTCGCGACCTGCACGTGCAGCATCTCGCGTCGTTCTTTCGTGACCTGCAGGACAGCCTGGCGTACTGGGCGCCAACTACCGGCGAGACGGCGCTGGTCGTCCTGCTGACCCCGGGACCGTACAACGAGACCTACTTCGAACACGCGTACCTGGCGCGCTACCTCGGCTACCCATTGGTCGAGGGGCACGATCTGACGGTACGCGGCGAGCGCGTCTACCTGCGCACGCTCAGCGGCCTGCGCCGCGTCCATGCCATCCTGCGGCGTCTCGACGACGACTTCTGCGATCCGCTCGAATTGCGCAGCGACTCGGCGCTGGGTGTCCCCGGCCTGTTGCAGGCGGTGCGTGCCGGCAACGTGCTGGTTGCCAATGCACTCGGCAGTGGCCTTCTCGAGTCGCCGGCGCTGCCCGGCTTCCTGCCGGCGATCAGTGAGAGGCTGCTCGGCGAGAAGCTGCTGATGCCTTCGGTTGCCACCTGGTGGTGTGGCGAACGGACGGCCCTCGAGTTCACCATCGAGCACCTCGACGATCTGGTGATCAAGGGATCCTACCCCTCGCAGCGCTTCGACCCGCTCTTCGGCAACGAACTGAAGGGCAGCCAGCGGCAGGAGATGATCGCTCGCCTGCGCGCCAGACCACAGGCCTATGTCGCCCAAGAACTCGTCAACTTCTCGCAGGCGCCGGCGTGGCACGAGAGCCACGAGCGCGCGCTGCTGCCGCGCGGAGTCGGCCTGCGCGTCTTCGTCGCGGCGACGCCGGCCGGCCACGTCGTCATGCCGGGCGGCCTGACGCGCGTCGCCGCGGTTTCCAACGCGCGCATCATCTCGATGCAGCGCGGCGGTTCGAGCAAGGACACCTGGGTGCTCACCGAGCAGGCAGTCAATACCTTCAGCCTGCTCAAGCACTCCGTCGGCAAGGCGGACCTCGTCCGTGGGGGGCGCAACCTGTCGTCGCGCGTCGTCGAGAGTCTCTACTGGTTCGGCCGTTATGCCGAACGCTGCGACAAGACATCGCGTGTGCTGCGCGTTGCCCTGGCGCGACTGATCGATGCCGGTGGCGACGCGCAGAACGCGCTCGGCGCCGTCTGTGATCTCGCCCGCATCCTGCAGGTGCTGCCGACCGCAGACCAGGCTAGCGGCAAGGTCGATGCTGCCGAACCGCCGCCATCGCGCGAAGCGGAACTGCTGCGCGCCGTCTGCAGCCAGGAGTGGGGTGAGGGTCTGGCCGGCGACATTCGCCGCCTGCTCTGGGTGGCGACGCAGGTGCGTGAACGCTTCTCGCTCGACAACTGGCATGCGATCAATCGCCTGCAGCAGAGGTTGCAGCGTTACGGCGCCGCTGGCGAGTCGCTGCCGCTGGCACCGAGCGATGCGCTCGCGTTCCTCGACGAGGTGCTCCTCACCTCGTCGTCGCTCGCCGGTTTCGCGATGGACAATATGACGCGCGACGATGGCTGGCGTTTCCTGATCATCGGCCGCCGCATCGAACGGCTGATGTTCCTTGCCAACATGGTCGCCGGCTTCCTGCGGCTCGAGTCGACGCGGGCCGCCGGCAGTCTGGAGTGGCTGCTCGAGCTGAGCGACAGCATCATCACCTACCGTTCGCGCTACATGACGCAGCCGCAGGTGTTGCCGACCATCGACCTGATCGTCTTCGACGAGGGCAATCCGCATTCGGTGTCGTTCCAGTTGCAGATCCTCGTCCGCTACCTCGACAACCTGAGCCGCCTGCTCGGCGGCCCGCACGACGAGAGCATGCGCTCGGCGCGCGCAGCGCTGCAGGGTTTCGACCTTGGCCGCTTCGAGGGACTGAGCTTCAGCCAGTGTCGCGTCTGCGATCCCTGCCTCGACCTGGCGCTGCTTCTCGGCGACATATCGCTCGCTGCCGCGGCGCTCTCCGATCGTCTCGAGATGCGTTTCTTCAGTCACGTCGGCGATGTCAGCCGGCAGACCTTCGCTTCCTGATCATCGTGACCCCGCCACCGGCCCGCTACCACGTCCTGCACGAGACCAGATACCGCTACGAGAGCCCGGTGTCCCTGTCACGCCAGCTGCTGCACCTGACGCCGCGCGATTGCAGCTGGCAACGCTGTCTCGAGCACCGGATCGGTGTTTCGCCGCAGCCCACCGCCGAGCGCGAGCGGCACGACTGCTTCGGCAACTCGGTGCGCGAACTCGCGCTCGAATTCCCGCACGACACGCTCGAGGTGCATGCCGAGAGCACGGTCGAGGTGGCGCCGCACCTGCCGCGGGAAGCGGCAGCGGTACTTGCCGGCGCCAGGGAGGCGGCGGTCGCTTCGCCGCGCGCGCCCGGTTACCTGAGTGCCTCGCCGGCCTGGGAGCGCGTACGCGATGCGCTGGCCTACGGCGTGCGGCCGGTCCTGCTCGACGCAGCGTGCTACCAGTTCGAATCACCGCATGTGCGGGTGAAGCACGAGTTCGCTGCCTATGCGAGAAGCTGCTTCACCCCCCGACGCCCGGTGCTGGAGGCGGTGCAGGCCCTGATGAGCCGCATCTACCATGAATTCGAGTTCGATCCCGAAGCGACGACGGTGGCGACACCGGTTCTCGAGGTGCTGGCGGAAAAGCGAGGGGTCTGCCAGGATTTCGCCCACCTGATGCTTTCCTGCCTGCGCTCGCAGGGTCTTGCCGCACGTTACGTCAGCGGCTACCTGCTCACCCATCCGCCGCCCGGGCAGCCCCGGATGGTCGGAGCGGACGCCTCGCACGCCTGGGTTTCGGTCTACTGCCCCGAACTGGAGGGCGGGCGCTGGGTCGATTTCGACCCGACGAACAACCTGTTGCCCGACGCGCAGCACATCACCCTCGCCTGGGGGCGTGATTTTGCCGATGTCTCACCACTGCGAGGTGTCATCCTGGGCGGTGAAGCACACGATCTGGAAGTCGCCGTCACCGTGACGCCGCTCGCCGAAGCCGGCGGCGAAGGTCCGGCGCCACGCTGACCGGTGCCTGCCGGCCGCAGCCGTGGTGCGCGTCGCACTGCCGCCGGCAACGACCCGGCGCTCACAGTTCCAGTCTGACGTGGACGACGCCGGCGACGCGACGTCTCTCCATCGGCAGGCCGCTGCGCTCGAAAACCGCCAGCATCGCCTGGTTCGCCGGCAGCATCTCGGCGATGAAGCGCCTGACTCCCAGCGTCCGCGCAATGTGTGCCAGGTGCTGCAGCAACCTGCCGGCGAGGCCCTGACCCTGGAAGTCTTCCTCGATGGTGAACGAGATCTCGGCGCTGGCGGCTTCCGCGCCTGCCAGCCGGAAGCTCGAAGCACCGCCGATGATGCGCTCGTCGCCGTCATCGGCGGCGATGCATGCCACCAGGCGGATGGTCGATACGAAATCGACTTCGGTCCAATCGCGCAGTTCCCTCGCCGTCGGCTCGCGGCGTGGGGCGAAGAACCGCATGTACAGGGTGGCCGGGTCGAGGCCATGGTAGGCCTCGAGCATGGCTGCCTTGTCTTCTGGAGTGACCGAACGGATGACCACCTTTCTGCCGTCACGCAGCGCTTCCTCGGCACGATAGTGGCGGGCGTCGATCATCTTCTCCTTCCTCCCTGGCAGCTTGCTGCCGCGCCGCCAGACGGTGAATGCGGTGCAACGGGGTGACTGTGCCACGGCAGCCCGATCCGATCAAGCAGCGGCCGCGGCCATTGACCCGGTCACGGTTGCCACCGGCGTACCATCTGCGCCGGCGGGAGCAGCAAGCTGGCGCTGCCACCGGGAGCCGGGCATTCCGCGTCGATCTCCCGCGGACGCCCCAGTGCAAAGGACGGTCGAGCGCGACTTGCGCAGCAGCCGTCGCGGAAAAAAGGGGTCGGCCAGATGGGTGGCGGTTTCGACCATTCGCCGCGTGTTCGGTTCGGCGGAGGCGATAGAGGGCCCTGTGGTCAGACGCACGGGCGGCAGACATCGGGAGACGGGTCGGGCAACCGAGCGGCAAGAGCTGTACGCCCCCCGTACAGCTCTTGCCGAAAGCCTTCTGGTTGCAGGACGCACCCCGGAGCGCATCAACTGGGTGAACGTTTCCCTCGCTTCCCCAGTCCTGACAGCCTTCCCCTCGTTGGAGCAGGGTCGGCTGCCGCATCACTCTTTTCGAGGCCTGCTCAGGCGAGCCTACAGATAGATTGGCTTGACGGTCACTGCCCCTGCATCGAGCCTATTGGCCCGGATGCTGCTGGCCCATCTTCTTGACCTCCGCCAGGACGGAGTCGAGGTTGTAACTCGCCGGATCCTGCATCGGCGGAAACTGAACGTAGGACTCCAGCTCCTTCAGCCACAGCAACTGGCCGATGGGCAGAATGTTCCAGTTGTAGAGATAGGCTGTGCTCGGTGCAGCAAGTGCGCCGCCGTAGCCGAGCAACGACTTCGCATCGGCACCGACCGTCGTTTCGAATGGATCACGCAGGATGTTCTGGAGTTGGGTCCAGTGGAACGTCTGCGCTCCGAACAGGCCGCCGGTCGCGGTGTCCGGCACCATCGTGTAGTAGAACTTCCAGTTCTTGTAGCGGACGGCAGACGGTCGCGCGCCCGTGTAGTAGAAGAAGGTGTCGCGCGCCGACTGCTCCGACTTGCCCTCGAGGTACGCGCGCTGGTTGACGCCGTCGAGCTTGGTCTTGACGATCCCGGGGTACTTCCCGGCCATGATCTGCTCGTTGAGCGAATTGCCCTTGGCGCCGCCGGCTATGTCGACGAAGGTTGGCAACCAGTCCAGCGAAGCGAACATCTCCTTCATGACCGTACCCGGCTTGATGACGCCCGACCAGCGCATGACCGCCGGCGCCCGCATGCCACCTTCCCAGGTCGTCAGCTTCCCGCCTTTGAACGGTGTGGTGCCACCATCCGGGAAGGTGATCGTCTCGGCGCCGTTGTCGGTCGTGAAGACGACGATGGTGTTGTCAAGCTGGCCCATCTCCTCCAGCTTCTTCAGCACATAGCCGATGTTGTCGTCCATCTGCTTCATGCCGGCCTCGTTGATACCCCAGTCCTTGCCGCCCTTGGCGCCCAGCATCGCTTCGTACTTCGGCGAGAGCATCGTCGTGACGTGCATGCGTGCCGGGTTGTACCAGACGAAGAAGGGCTTGCCGGTCTTTTTCGGGTCGTTGCGGTCAAGGTAGTCGATGACCTTCGCCGAGATTTCCTCATCGACCGTTCGCGAGCGATCGAGCGTCAGCGGACCCTGATCCTGGCACCTCTGGTTCTTCGCCGTGCCGTCGGAGGACTTGCACCAGATGACCGGACGCGGCGGCGTCAGGCACGTCGTTGTCTTGGGATCGACGGCACCGGGGACCTCGGCGAGGCCGGGAACCGGCGTGTTCCTGCACGGCGGAGCGATACCCTGCTGCGTCGGCGAGACGTTGATGTCGTTGAAGCTGACGCCCTGCATCGCGTCGAGGTGGTAGAGATAGCCCCAGAACTCCTGGAAGCCGTGCGCGGTCGGCAGTGAGTCGGTATGGTCCCCGAGGTGGTTCTTGCCGAACTCGCCGGTGTTGTACCCCAGGTCGAGCAGGAACTTGGCGAGCGCCGGAGTACCCGGACGAAGATAGCTTGGGCTGCCGGGAAGCTGCGGTGGGATCATGCCGGTGCGCAGCGGATGCATGCCGGTGAAAAAGGCGTTGCGCCCGGCCGTACAGCTCTGCTCGGCGTAGTAGTGCATGAAGATGGCGCCTTCCTGAGCGATGCGGTCGATGTTCGGCGTTTCGCCGACCATCAGCCCACGGTGGTAGACGCTCGGCTGCATCCAGCCAATGTCGTCACCCATGATGAACAGGATGTTGGGCTTGCCGCCGGCCGACGCCGGTGCCGCGGCAGTGGCTGGTGCCGAGCCCAGCACCGCTGTCGCCAGGGCCAGTGCCATGGCCCACAGACTCTTTCTCATCTTCATCTCCCTGAGGTGAGCAAAGGATAGGAAATCCAACGGACACCATGGACTGTATAGCGGCCGATGCATCAGCGTCAAGCGTGGATCAGTCTGATTGCGAGAGCACGAGGAAGAGGGCGGAGGACCGGTTCAAGCGGCGGATCCAGCCACCCGTAGACCAACCCTTCATGGACTCCACATCCGCCATGCATCCCGCGTGCTCTCCCCGCCAGGCCACTGCGGTCAGCGGGGATCGGGTGCGATCGGGGTTGCGTTTCTCGCCGCGCTCGGTTCTAATGTGGCCTTCGTTCGACGACTTCAGGATCTCGCGGCAATGCTCCGTTGTGCCAGGCCAGCAACACATCGACCGGCGGTGGCCACGGCCACGCGGTTGGCTGCCGCTGGTGTGCCCGCAGTCGCTGTAGTACGCCTGGTTGGCGTAGGACCCGGCACACCGTCGAGGGTCGAGAGAAGCTAGGTCGCGAAGACGACGACAGATTCCAGAAACCCCCGCCGGTGAAAGCCGAGCGGGGGTTTCGCCTTTATGCGGTCCAGCGTCCGCCGTGTCCAGGGGCGCCTTTTTCCAGGAGATTGCCTTGAGCAGAGAAGCCCCAGAATCCCTCAGCGGTGCCCAGATCGTCGTCCGTCTTCTCGAACGACAGGGCGTCCGCACGCTGGCCGGGATACCCGGCGGTGCCATCCTGCCGATCTACGATGCGCTTTCCGCGTCGCAGCGGATCCATCATGTCCTCGCCCGGCATGAGCAGGGCGGCGGCTTCATGGCGCAGGGCATGGCCCGTGCCACCGGACTGCCGGCGGTCTGCATGGCGTCGTCCGGCCCGGGGGCGACCAACCTGCTGACGGCAATCGCCGATGCGAAGCTCGATTCGATCCCGCTGGTGGCGATCACCGGCCAGGTACCACGGGCGATGATCGGTACCGACGCTTTCCAGGAGGTCGACACCTACGGTCTGAGCATCCCGATCACCAAGCACAACTTCCTCGTCGGTTCGGCGGAGGAACTGCTGCAGGTCATCCCGCGCGCCTTCCGCATCGCCGCCTCCGGCCGGCCCGGTCCGGTACTCGTCGATATTCCGAAGGACGTGCAGAACCAGGTGATCGAGGTCGCCGAGTGGCCCGCGCCGGGCAGCGCCGATGCGCTGCCGCCGCCGGCAACCGATCTCGTCGCCGAGGCGGCGGCGATGATCAACGAGGCCGCCCGGCCGATCCTCTATCTCGGTGGCGGTGTCGTCCATTCGGGCGCCGCCGCTGCCGCCGTCGCGCTCGCCGAGAAGGCCAGCCTGCCGACGGTGATGACGCTGATGGCGCTCGGCGCGATGCCGGTCGATCACCCGCTCTCGCTCGGCATGCTCGGCATGCACGGCGCCCGGTGCACCAACCTGGCGCTCGACGAGTGCGACCTGCTGATCGCCGTCGGGGCCCGCTTCGACGACCGCGCAACCGGCAAGGTGGCGGGCTTCTGCCCGCAGGCGAAGATCGTCCATATCGACATCGACCCGTCGGAGCTCGACAAGATCAAGACCGCGCATGTCGGGATTGCCGGTGATGTCGGTGCCGTGCTGCAGTTGCTGTTGCCGGTGGTCGACGGCGCGCTGCGCGTGGACTGGCTGGCGCGCGTCGCCTGTCTGAAAGCCGAGCACCCGCTGCGCACGCCGGGCATCGACGATCCGCGGACGCCCTACGGGTTGATCCGTGCCGTCGCCGATTGCCTCGACGACGAAGCGACGATCACCACCGACGTCGGGCAGCACCAGATGTGGGTGGCGCAGGCGTACCCGCTGCGCCGGCCGCGCCAGTGGCTGACCTCGGGCGGGCTGGGGACGATGGGCTTCGGCATGCCGGCGGCGATCGGCGCCGCGCTTGCCGAGCCGCAGCGTACGGTGGTCTGCTTCAGCGGCGATGGCAGCATCCTGATGAACATCCAGGAACTCGTCACCGCCGCCGAGGAGGGAGTCAATGTCAAGATCGTGCTGATGAACAACGCGTCGCTCGGCCTGGTCTTCCAGCAGCAGACGCTGTTCTACGGCGAGCGCATCTACGCCTCGAAGTTCAAGGGCATGCCCGATTTCGTCCGCGTCGCCGAGGCTTTCGGAGTCGCGGCGATCGACCTCGATGCCGCCGCCGATCCGCGGGCGGCGCTCGCTGCCGCGCTGCGCAAGCCCGGTCCGATGCTGATCCACGCCGGCATCGAGATGCGTGAGCAGGTGTTGCCGATGGTGCCGCCGGGCGCCGCCAACAAGGACATGATCGGAGGCTGAACGATGAACTCGCTGACAAGAACCGAGAATCAGGCGCTGGCGCGCGCGGTGCTCGAGCTGGACGTCAATAACCACGCCGGCGTCATGTCGCACGTCGTCGGCCTGTTTTCCCGCCGTGCCTACAACGTCGAGGCGATCCTCGTGATGCCGGTGGGCAACGGTCAGACCAGTCGCATCTGGCTGCTGGTGAATGAGGACGAGCGACTGGAGCAGATGGTGAAGCAGGTCGAGAAGCTCGAGGACGTGCTCGCGGTCCGCCGCCATGGCGCCGAGCACGAGGTCTTCATCCGCCTCGAGGAGTTCTTCCGCTGAGGACTGCTGGCCGGCGGGCAGCGCTCCCCGGAGCCATGCCTCGCCGGCTCAGCGGTCTCGCTGTCGTGGCTCGAAGCGGACGATCGTCCTTCCGTCGGCGGTCTTCCGCGGCTCGCCTTTCCAGGCGTGGCCGTAGACCACCTCGAGAGTTGCCGGCAGGCGTCCTTCGCGTGCCAGCCTGTCGTAGGCCGCGCGCGCAGCCGCCCATGCCGTGCGTCCCATCAGCCCCTGCCGTCGGCCATGCATGGCGCAGCTTGAGCCGCTGCGGCGCAGGTCGGCGATGAGGTCGTCGAAGCTGGCGTAGGTGATCGTCAGCATTTCGGCATCCATCACCGGGTCGCTGAAACCGCATTCGACGAGCATGTCGCCGTAGTCGTGCATGTCGACGAAGCGCTGCGTGTGCGGTTGACCGTCGCTGAAGCTCGTGCGCAGTTCCCGCAGCGTGTCCGGGCCGAAGGTCGAGAACATCAGCAGGCCGTCGACCGCGAGGACGCGATGCATCTCGCGCAGTGCCGGCAGCGGGTCGACGACCCAGTGCAGCATCAGGTTGGTCCACAGCAGGCCGAAGGCGCGTGCGGCGAAAGGCAGCACTGCCGCCTCGGCAGCGAGCAGCGGTGGCCGGTTGCCACGCAGGAAGGGCAGCAGCCAGCGCAGACGGGTGCGTTGTGCCTTGCCGGCGCGCAACATCGCTTCGCTGAGGTCGGCGCCGATCACCGTTGCCGCCGGGTAGCGTTCGTGCAGCGCCGTCAGGCTGGCGCCAGTGCCACAGCCGAGGTCGAGGATGCGCTGCGGCTCGATGCGCACATAGTCGAGCCGCTCGAGCATGCGGCTGCCCACTTCGCGCTGCAGCACGGCGACCTCGTCATAGGTCGCAGCGGCGCGGGCGAAGTTGCGCCGCACCTGGCGCTGATCGACGAACGGCGCCGGTGCCACGCCCATCGCGAACTAGATCGGCCGCAACCCGAGCTTCTCGAACAGAGCCTCGTCGTGGTCGGCTTCCGGGTTGCCGGTGGTCAGGAGCCTGTCGCCGTAGAAGATCGAGTTGGCGCCGGCGAGGAAGCACAGCGCCTGCAGTTCATCGCTCATCTCCTGCCGCCCGGCCGACAGCCGGACGAAACTCGTCGGCATGGTGATGCGTGCTGCGGCGATGGTGCGCACGAACTCGAAGCCGTCGATGGGTGCGACGTTGGCCAGCGGCGTTCCCGGGATCGGTACGAGGTTGTTGATCGGCACCGATTCCGGCGGTGGATCGAGATTGGCGAGCTGGACGATCAGCGCTGCGCGGTTGCGGCGTGATTCGCCCATGCCGATGATGCCGCCCGAGCACACCTTGATGCCGGCTTCGCGCACCTGGCCCAGCGTGTCGATCCGGTCGGCGTGCCGGTGCGTGGTGATCACCTGGCCATAGAATGAGGCATCGGTGTCGAGGTTGTGGTTGTAGTAGTCGAGTCCGGCTTCCTTGAGTTCCTCGGCCTGACCATCCTTGAGCATCCCGAGCGTGACGCAGGTCTGCAGCCCCAGTCCCTTGACGGCACGGATCATCTCGCTGACCTTCGCCAGATCCTTGTCCTTCGGGCCCCGCCAGGCAGCGCCCATGCAGAAGCGCGACGCTCCCTTGTCCTTCGCCGCCTGCGCCGCGGCGATCACCTCGTCGAGCGGCAGCATCGCCTCGCGCTCGGTATCCGTGTCGTAGCGGGCCGCCTGCGAGCAGTAGCCACAGTCTTCGGAACAGCCGCCGGTCTTGACGGAGAGCAGCGTCGAGCGTTGAATCTCGTTGGCGTCGAAGTTCTCCCGGTGCACCTGCTGCGCCCGATGCATCAGATCCATGAAAGGCAACTGGTAAAGGGCTTCGACCTCGGCGACCGTCCAGCGGGCGGCGGCTTTGCCGGTTGCGGCGGTTTCCTCGCGCGGGCGCGCGGCGGCTTGCGGGATGGCATTCATGATGGGTGAACCTGGAGTGGGAGTGATATGAGGGCGGACAGCGCGAATTCTTTACGAGCCCCTGCAGGATGTCAATCTTAAAGCAATCCAAGGCCCTGCTCCGGGCCTCGTACGAGGCGCTGCTGACCCAGGATTGCCTGCTGTGCGCCGCGGACAGCGGCACGAATCTGCTCTGCGAGGCCTGCGAGCACGATCTGCCACGCCTGCCGGCAGCGCGCTGTCCGCGCTGCGCACTGCCGACGCCACTTGGCGAGATCTGTGGTCGCTGTCTCGGCCATCCGCCCCACTACGACGCGACGACCGCGCTCTACCGCTATGCTTTCCCGCTCGACAAGCTGGTGCAGTCGTTCAAGTATGGCCACCGGCTCGCCCTCGGCGGCTGGTTCGGGCAGCGGCTGGCAGCGCTGCCGGAGCGGATCGACGCCGACCTGATCATCCCGATGCCGCTGCATCGGCTGCGGCTGCGCGAACGTGGTTTCAATCAGGCAGGCGAGCTGGCGCGTGCCTTCGGCGAGGTGCGGCGGATCCCGATCGACAACCACAGTTGCCGGCGCATCCGTCACACGGCCGGCCAGGCCGATCTGCCATGGCGCGAACGGGCGAGGAACGTCCGTGGTGCCTTCGACTGCGCGACCGACTTCAGCGGCCGCCGACTGTTGCTGATCGACGATGTGATGACCACCGGCGCCTCCGTCGATGAACTGGCGCGCACCCTCAAGCTGCACGGTGCGGCACAGGTGAACGTCGTCGCGCTTGCCCGTGCGCTGCCACCGGGTCAGGAAGCCAGCGGGCCCTTCGGCGGCGCAACGGGACGCAGCGGGATCGGTGCCGACATGACGATCGAGGTGCGCGTCTCGCCGTAGTGGTTGATGCTTCCCACCAGCTGCTCGAGGTGCGCGATGTCGCGCGCGACGACGCGCAGCAGGTACGAGTCCTGGCCGGTGACGTGCAGGCACTCGGTCACTTCCGGCAGCATTTCGAGGCGGGCGAGAAGGCGAGCCTTGTCGGCTGGCGGGGTGGTCATCGCGATCATCGCCAGTACGCCGTAGCCGAGCGCGGCGACATCGACCGCGGCACGGTAGCCGGTCACCACGCGGGCTTCCTCGAGTCGCTTCAGCCGTTCGGAAACCGCCGGCAGTGACAGACCCACCTCGGCGGCCAGCGCCTTCAGCGAGATTCGCCCGTCACGCTGCACGGCGGCGAGAATCTTCCAGGCTTTCGCGTCGAGTTCCATGATTTGCAGGCTGGTTGTGGCTTCAACCTGAATTGTGAAGCATGGAGGGCATGTTTTCCTTGATTCCTCCATTCAAATGCTCTTCGCGCCCTGCCAGAATGAAGCCTTCCCGATACCTTTCCCGGCTGCTCGCAGTGGATGGCTTCCTCTTTCTCAAGGCAGGACTGATCGGTCTCTCGATCGCCGCACCGGTCGGGCCGATCGGTCTGCTCTGCATTCAGCGCACGCTGGCCCATGGTGCCCGCATCGGTTTTGTCAGTGGCCTCGGAGCGGCCGCCGCCGATGGCGTCTACGGCGCCGTCGGCGCCTTCGGCCTGGCAGCGGTGACGCAGTTCTTCGTCACGCTCGCTCTGCCACTCGCCATCGGCGGTGCGCTCTTTCTCGGCTGGATGGGCGTCCGGCTGTACCGCACGGCGCCGCTCGCGCAGGAGGAAGGAGCCGCCGATGGCGTCGGCGCCTGGCGCGCCTTTGCCACGGTCTTTGCCTTGACCTTGACAAATCCGATGACCATCCTGTCGTTCATCGCCGTCTTCGCGACGATCGGCGGCAGCGCGGCGACGACCGGTAGCGCGGCAGTGATCATGGTGCTCGGCGTATTCTGCGGCTCGGCGCTGTGGTGGCTGGCGCTTGCCTCGGCAATTGCCGGCATCCGCCAGCGAATCGGCTCGCGTGCCCTGCAGGCGATCAACCGGACCGCCGGTACCTTCCTGCTCGGCTTCGCGGTCTGGCAACTGATCACCGTTTTCCGCGGCCATTGTGCTTGATGCCGGCGTTCTCGTGCGAGCGATCGACGTCCTGCGGCTGCATGCCTGGCGGGATCGCTCAATCGATCTCCCGGACGACCACTTCGCTCGCCGCCGGCGTGCCACGCTCGACCTGCAGCCGCAGGATGTCGATCGTGCGGCCGTCCTGCGTGGCGACGATGAAGCGCCAGTCGCCCGGCGGCGGGTTCAGAACCCAGGAGTAGCCGCGAAAGCCTCGATCGCGCCCGCCGGTGGTCGTGAACGGCCGACGGTACACGAGCCGCCAGCCGTCCGGGTCGCGAAGCTCCCAGCGGTGCTCGAGATCCGCCGTCACCCCGGGTGGTGCGAACACCGCCGACAGTCCGTACAGCCGCCCGCCTTCCGGCACATGAACGACGTTCGCCTGGTCCCGCCACCACTGCCACCATGCCGCCCGTTCCACCTGCAGGGAATAGCGCCTGGGCGTCTGGACGAAATCCTGTCCCACTGCCATTTGCCGTTTGACGAGCGGCACCGGGGCGATCATGTCGAGGCGAAAAGCCAGCATCAGGACCAGGGCCAGTGCCCAGGCGGGCCCGATGCGGCCGGGTCGGCCGGCAGCGAGCCAGCGCAGGATGTGCGTCAGCGTGACGCCGGCGACCGTTGACGCGTAGAACCACAGGGGGTGCAGGCTGCCGAGGGCATGCGGCAGCGCGAAATTGCAGAGCAGGATCGCGTTCAGCGCGAACAGGGTCCAGGTCAGCGTGAAGCGTCGTCCGTAGCGGTTGCCGGCGAACTCGTTGCCGACCAGCAGCGCGGCGAGGACCGACGCTGTCAGCCAGGTGCCGAGGTGTCCGGAGCTCTTGAAATAGAGAATGAACAGGGCCGAGAAGATGCCACCGAAGAAGAACTGCAGCAGCAGGTAGGGGGCTTGCCACGCCAGCGAGGCGAGCCGCCCGCGCAGCGTCGCGCCGGGCGCCGGCGGCGCCAGGCCAAGCGCCTCGCGACGGGCCAGCCAGAGCGCGAGCAACGCCGCGCCGACGAGGAACATCCCCAGGCGCCAGAAGTCGACGACGCGGATGCGCTGGCCGATCGTCAGCGCATCCCAGGTGAAGCCGCCGAGGAACGCCAGCAGCGGATAGAGGCGGCGCAGGATGGCTGTTGATCGGATCGCGCCCGCCTGTGCCGGCAGCGATCCGTCGGCCGGGCGATCGCTCAGCACAGTGGGTCGCGTGCTGCTGCGCGCGCGCGCCACTGCCGCGGACTCAGGCTTGCCCAACTGCGGAACGCCCGCGAGAACGCGTTCGGGTCGTCGTAGTGCAATGCCGTGGCGATCGCCGTCACGGTCAGGTCGGTGTTCTGCAGAAGCTGCCGCGCCAGGTCGAAGCGCGTCCGTCGGATCAGCAGCTGCAGGCTGGCACCCTCCCGCTCGAGGCGCCGCCGCAGCGTGCGCTCGTGCATCGCGAACAGCCTGGCGACGGCTCCCGCCGACGGCAGGCCGCTGAGTACCAGCTGTGGCAGGACATACTGCACCTGTTCGGCGACACTCAGTGGCGCATGGGCGTGCGCTGCGCGGATCGTTCGCGCCAGAAACTCGCGGCGTGTCGCGTCGGCACCCGCGATCGTCCGTTCGAGCCAGGTCGAAGCGAAGACGACTCCGCAGACTTCCGCGTCGAAAGCCACGTCCGCCCGGAAGTGCCGGCGATGGGCCGCCGGGCTGTCCGGCGGGCGGTGCGCGAACTGCACGCGCAGCGGGCGCCACTGCGGGCCGCACAGTTCGCTCATGATCCGGTTGGCGATGGCGATCGCCGTATCCTGGACCTGGGCCAGAGCCGGCGTACCGTGGTCGTAGACCGAATAACCGAGAACGACGATCCCTGGCTTGAGGTTGAGCAACAAGGGGGCCGCAGCGCGATCATGCAGGTGCAGGTGCAGGATCAGGTGGTGCACCGCGTCGCCGACAGTGGCGCAATGGCGGAGCAACTCGCCGAGCGTGCCGAAAGCGGACAGATCGAAGCGCTCGCCGATCAGCAGCCCGAAGTGCGGGCAGCGCGTCAGCCTGACGCAGGCATCGAGCAGCCGCCCAAGCGACTCGATCGGCGCGCGGCCATCCGCATCGGCCAGGATCCGTGGATCAAAGCCCGCGGCCGCGAAAGCCTCCGACGGATTGACTCCCAGCTCGGCGAGCAGATCCGGGATCGCGCGCAGTGGGCCGACGCGCACCTCGCCTGGGCCGCTCGTCGCCAGTGCATGCCACGACCCCGGTGGCGAACTGTCGTACTGCTTCACATGCCTGCTCCGTCGCCGCTCGAACTGCTCGCCTCCCCGGTCGCCAGTGTCCTCACGACCCGAGGATCCCACCCGTTCGCAGAAGAATGTCCGAATCGGCAAGGTATCACAGGATGCGGCCCTGCTATAGTGCCGCGAAGATTCATCGCCGGGAGGTCACCATGCAAGGGATTCGCAACTGGCTCTGTGCTTCGTTCGTGTCGCTCATCGCCCTGTTCGCCGTCAGTCCGACGGCGGCGCAGCAGGTCACCGGCGTGCTGGGTTCGCCCGGCGCCACCACGACGGTCAGCAACCGGCAGCTGCCGGCTCCCGACCCGAGCTTCGGTGGCGTGATCCGGGACGACGCGCTGCAGTCCAAGTACTGGTGGGCGCCGCGCATCGTGCCACCGAAGGGCGCGCCGAACGTGCTGTTGATCATCACCGACGACGCCGGCTTTGGCGTGCCGAGCACCTTCGGCGGCGTGATCCCGACGCCGACGATGGACCGCATCGCGCAGGAAGGCCTGCGCTACAACCGAGTCTTTTCCACCGCGCTGTGCTCGCCGACGCGGGCCGCGCTGATCACCGGGCGCAACCACCACTCGGCCGGGTTCGGCGTGATCTCCGAGCAGTCCACCGGCTTCCCCGGCTACAACAGCATCATCGGTCGCGACAAGGCGACGATTGGCCGCATGTTGAAGGACAATGGCTACGCCACCGCCTGGTTCGGCAAGGACCACAACGTGCCGGCCTTCCAGGCGAGCCAGGCCGGGCCCTTCGACCAGTGGCCCATCGGCATGGGCTTCGAGTACTTCTACGGCTTCGTCGGCGGCGACGCCAACCAGTGGGAGCCGAACCTGTTCCGCAACACGACGCAGATCTATCCGTTCAAGGGCCAGGAAGGCACCTGGAACCTGATCACCGGCATGGCCGACGACGCGATCGACTACATCTCGCGCATGCATCAGATCGACCCGGCGAAGCCGATCTTCATCAAGTACGCGCCGGGCGCGACGCATGCTCCGCACCACCCGACCAGGGAGTGGGTGCAGAAGATCCAGGCGATGAAGCTGTTCGACGACGGTTACGAGAAGCTGCGCGAGCGCATCTTCGAGAACCAGAAGAAGCTCGGCGTGATCCCGAAGGATCTGCAGCTGACGCCGTGGCCGACCCAGATCCTCAAGCCATGGGACCAGTTGTCGGCGGAGGAGAAGAAGCTCTTCATCCGCCAGGTCGAGATCTTCGCCGCCTATGCCGCATACAGCGACTACGAGATCGGCCGCGTGGTGCAGGCCTTCGAGCAGGCCGGCCGCCTCGACAACACACTGATCATCTACATCAACGGCGACAACGGCACCAGCGCCGAAGGCGGGCCGCTGGGCACGCCGAATGAGGTGGCCTTCTTCAACGGCCTGAACGAGCTGCCGGCCGACGTGCAGTTGAAGTTCTACGACGTCTGGGGCACGCAGTACACCTACAACCACATGTCGGCCGGCTGGTCGTGGGCCTTCGACACCCCCTTCGACTGGTTCAAGCAGAACGCCTCGCGGCTGGGCGGCATCAACCAGAACATGGTGGTGTCGTGGCCGGCGCGCATCAAGGACAAGGGCGCGCTGCGCGAGCAGTTCGTGCATGTCATCGACGTCGTGCCGACCATCCTCGAGGCCGCCGGCCTGAAGGCACCGGTGATGGTCGACGGCATCAAGCAGGCGCCGATCGAAGGCACGAGCTTCCTCTACACCTTCGACGCCAGCAACGCCAAGGTGAAGTCGCGCCACAAGGTGCAGTACTTCGAGATGATGGGCCAGTGGGCGCTGTACGACGACGGCTGGCTGCTGTCCACCAAGGTCAACCGCGCGCCCTGGCAGGCCTTTGGCCCGGCCAATCCCGACCCGCTGAACAACCAGGTCTTCCAGCTCTACAACCTGAACGAGAGCTGGAACCAGCAGGAGGACGTGGCCGCCAGGTACCCGCAGAAGGTCAGGCAGATGCGCGCGGCCTTCCTCGCCGAGGCGAAGAAGCACCAGGTCCTGCCGCTGGACGCCTCGGTGGCAGCGCGCATCGTCGCGCCGCGGCCGAACATCACCGCCGGGCGCAGCGAGTTCGTCTATACGCGGCCGATGACCGGGCTGCCGCAGGGCGACTCGCCGTTCATCCTGAATGCGTCGTACAACTTCAGCGCCGACATCGAGATCCCGCAGGGCGGCGGCGGCGACGGCATGATCGTCACCTCCGGCGGTCGCTTCGCAGGCTACGGCTTCTACATCCTCAAGGGCAAGCCGGTGTGGCTGTGGAACCTGGTGGACCTGGAACGTATCAGGTGGGAAGGTCCGGATGTGCTGACGCCCGGTCGTCACACGCTCGAGTTCGACTTCAGGTACGACGGGCTGGGCGCCGGCACGCTGGCGTTCAACGACTTCAGCGGCCTCGGCCGGCCCGGCACCGGCACCCTGAAGGTGGACGGCAAGGTTGTGGCCACCAAGACCATGCCCAAGACGCTGCCGATGATCCTGCAGTGGGACGAGAGCTTCGACGTCGGCTCCGACACGCTGACCGGCGTCAATGACGCCGACTACAAGCCGCCCTTCCCGCTGACAGCCAAGCTGAACAGGCTGACGATCAACATCGACCGGCCGCAGCTCTCGCCCGCCGACATCGCGCGGCTCCAGGCAGCGATGAAGAACAGGGACTGACCGGCCGGCGCGTCAGAGAATGACTCCGCAGCGCCGCCGCGCCTTTCGCCACCTGTCCCTGGGGCTGGTGCTGGCGGCGTCGCTGCAGCCGGCCGCGGCGCAGACCGTCGGCTCACCCTACGCGGTGCTCGAGGGCCGCTGGGTGCGACCCGACGGCGGCTACACGATCTACATCCGCGGGGTCGATGCCGGCGGCCGCGTCGCGGCGAGTTATGCCAACCCGCGCCCGCTCCCTTTCGAGAAGGCGCAGGCGGCTCTGGAGGGCAGGACGCTCAAGCTCCAGTTCGAGCTGCGTGCCGGCGGCTACGCCGGCTCGGCCTATACCCTGCTCTACAACCCAGCGAGCGATACGCTGGACGGCGAGTACTTCCAAGCCGTGGCACGGCAGACCTATCCGGTGCGCTTCCACCGCCTGCCCGGGCCGTGAGGCGGGCCAGCCGAGGGCCGCATGGGCCTCGACTAGAGCTGTCGGCCTGTCCCGGTGTTCGTCACGCCCGCGCTGTTCGCTGCGGTGCCAGTGTCCGCGGTGGGGCGCCGGCGGTGGTCGTCACGCCACACCCTGGCGATTTCTTCGCCAGGGTGTTGACCGGCTCGGAAACGCCTGTATAATGCGCCCCTCTTGCTGCTCGGGCAGCACCGCAGTCCGGCCTTCAGGCTGGTCCGCAGCTCTTTAAAAACGAGACAACCGATAGGTGTGGGTTCTTGGTCTGGTGGTGGT
>NZ_JAMTDQ010000094.1 GCF_023806635.1 Accumulibacter sp. | reverse complement strand
GTTCGCGGGATGAGCGAGCGCCTCAGCCCTCTGGGAGAGGAAGACGTAACAACGGCAAACAGTTCTTGGCCAACCTGTTCGCCACCCTGATCTTGTTGGCCTTCCTGGTCCATACCGCCCTCGACTGGATGGACACCCGTTACGCCAAGGTGCGCAGCCTGCTGCCCTCCCGTCGCACCTTCTTCGAGCACCTGCGCGCCTTGCTACAGTACCTGCCGTTCGATGACTGGGATCACCTCATGCGCTTCATGCAGCAGCGCCTCGCTCCCAACGCCCCAGACACCAGCTGACTCACCCCATCCAATCGTCCTGAACCTCACCACTCCCGGCCATGGGGGTCGAAATGAGAACTGGTGGCGGCGCCGGACGAAGCCCCGCGCCCCTGGCGCGAAGGACTATAATCTCGGCCTCCATTCCCGCGGACACGATCGTGCTTGAGCGTCTCGCCGTCCTTCCCCAGTACCTGATGCCGAAACAGGCACTGACCATCCTCGCCGGCAAACTGGCCGCCAGCGAATCGGGCAATCTGACGACGCATGTCATCCGCTGGTTCGTCCGCCGCTACGGTGTCGACCTGGGCGAGGCAGCCGACGCCGACCCGGCCAGCTACCGCAGCTTCAACGAGTTCTTCACCCGGCCGCTGCGCCCGGGCGCCCGGCCGCTTGCCGACGCCGACTTCATCTGCCCGGTGGACGGCGCGATCAGCCAGTTTGGCGCCATCGATCGCGACCAGGTGTTGCAGGCGAAGGGTCACCACTACACGACGACCGCCCTCCTCGGCGGCGACGCCGGACTCGCCGCCCGCTTCAGCGATGGCGCCTTCGCCACGCTCTACCTCAGCCCGCGTGACTATCACCGCATCCACATGCCGGTCGCCGGCCGCCTGAGGCGGATGATCCATGTTCCCGGCGCGCTCTTCTCGGTCAACCCGACGACGGCACGCGGCGTGCCCGGCCTCTTCGCGCGCAACGAGCGCGTCGTCTGCGTCTTCGACTGCGACTTCGGCAGCTTCGTCCTCGTTCTCGTCGGAGCCACCATCGTCGGCAGCATGGCCACGGTCTGGCACGGCACGGTCAGCCCGCCGCGCAGCGGTGTGCCGCGCGAATGGTCCTACGACGCGCAGGCGCCCGACCTTGGCAAGGGTGACGAGATGGGGCGCTTCCTGCTCGGCTCGACGGTGGTCATGCTCTTCCCTGCCGATGTCCTGCGCTTCAACCCCGCCTGGTCACCGGCGCGCCAGGTACGCATGGGCGAGGCGATGGGCGAACGCATCCGCCGTCGTCCATGAGTGCAGCCGTCGAGGACGCGACGCGCTGCCGGGACGCCCGGGGGCCGTGCCAGTTCGCCGAAATTCCCCTTTCATTTTCCGGCCATGGCAATCCTTCGCTGCAATAAGTGCGCTCACCTGCAGGAACAGGCTGACAGCGACGTTGGCGTGATGGTCCCCTGCCCACGGTGCGGCAACCCGACACAGGTATACCCCACCATCTTCTTTGTCACGCGGCTCCTGGAAAAGTACTTCACCGCCCAGCGTGAAGTCATTCGCCTGAACGCTGCAGTTGCGGGCGGGAGCGAAGCAGCATCGGCCGCGCCCGCCGCCGCCACGCCAGCCGCCACGGTCGATCTCTCGAACACTGATCGCTTGACGAGCAGCGAACAACACCAACCGATTGCCGACTGGTTCAGGCGCCGACAGATCTCGGTGCAGATCGCGGCTCAGGCCGTCGACACGAGTGGCTTCTTCGACGAAGTGGCAACGCTGATCGGGCGCGATCTGCTGCTCAAGGAGGTCCTCGACCGCATCCGCTGGGCCCAGCAGAAGGGGTACGCGAGCACGGTAATCCCCTTCGACGGAAGGTCGCCGAGCGATGCGCAGAAACTCACGAGCTTCTGCCGGCAGCTTTACGACTACTCTTTCGTTGCCAAGGCGATTCCCAACAAGCAGAAGAACCATCTGCTGCTCGTGGTGCAGACCGCGCCCGCGATTCGCCACTTCTTCAACGGCGAATGGCTGGAATGGTTTGCCCTCATGACCTGCGTCGAGCAAGCCACGGCGCGGGGCAAGCGATTCGCGTGTGCGCGCAATCTGGGGCTGAGGTTCAGTGACGGCGAGCAGCAGGAAGTGGACGTCGTTCTGCTGCTCGACGGGCAATTGCCTATCCTCATCGAATGCAAGAGTGGCGAGTATCGCCAGGACATCGACAAGTGTGTCGGGTTACGCAAGCGCCTCGGCCTGGGTGGCCAGCACCTCGTCGTCTGCGTCGCCGGTCTGGAAGACGAGATGGCCAGGGGCCTGACCGCGATGTACGACCTGAGCTTCGTCAGCGAGCGTGGACTCGTGCAGTTCATCGAGCGCATCGTCTGAGGCCGACACGCCCACAACCTGCCCGACAGACTCCGCGAACCTCAGGCGCCCGGCAGCCGATAGTCCCGGAACTGCTCGCGCAGGCGCAGCTTGTGCAGCTTGCCGGTGGCGGTGTGCGGCAGTTCGTCGACGAAGGCGACATCGTCCGGCAGCCACCAGGTGGCGACCCTGTCGCGCAGGAAAGCGAGCATCTCCTCGCGACCGAGTTCGTGGCCCGCCTTGCGCACGATGATCAGCAGCGGCCGCTCCTGCCACTTGTCGTGCGCGGCGCCGATCACCGCCGCCTCGGCGACCGCCGGATGGGCAATCGCGGCGTTCTCGAGCGCGATCGACGAGATCCACTCGCCACCCGACTTGATCACGTCCTTGGCGCGGTCGGTGATCTGCATGTAGCCGTCGGCGTCGATCGTCGCCACATCGCCGGTATCGAAGAAGCCGTCGCCGTCGAGATTGCCGGCGCCCGCCTCGCGATAGTAGCCGCGGGTGATCCACGGCCCGCGGACGAGCAGATGTCCGGCAGCCTGCCCATCATGCGGCAGTGCGACCCCGTCGTCGTCGACGATCTTCATCTCGACGCCGTAGACCGCCCTGCCCTGCTTCTCCTGCACGGCCAGGCGCTGCTCCGGCGTGAGTCCGGCGTGCCGCGGCAGCAGGTTGCAGACGCTGCCCAGCGGCGACATCTCGGTCATCCCCCAGGCGTGTACGACGAAGGCGCCGAAATCCTTCGCGAAGCGCTCGCTCATCGCCCGCGGCGCCGCCGAGCCGCCGATGACGACGCGCCGGAGGCAGAGTTCCTCGGCCGGTCGCAGGCCCGCCGATTCGACGTACTGCTGCAGCATCAGCCAGACCGTCGGCACGCCGAGGGCCAGGGTGACGCGCTCGTCGCGCAGCAGTTCGTAGACGCTGCGCCCGTCGAGCGCCGGTCCGGGCATCACCAGCCGCGCACCGCTCATCGCGCCCGCGTAAGGCATTCCCCATGCGTTCACGTGGAACATCGGCACCACCAGCAGCACGCTCTCCTGCGCACTGACCGCCAGCCCGTCCACCGCGCAGGCAGCCCACGAATGCAGTACCGACGAGCGATGCGAGTAGAGCACTCCTTTCGGGTTGCCGGTCGTCCCCGAGGTGTAGCAGAGCGACGACGCGCTGTTCTCGTCGAACTGCGGCCACGCGAAGTCTCCCGACTGCCCGGCGAGCAGTTCTTCGTAGCACAGCAGACCGGGCAGGCTGCTGGCCGGCATGTGGGCGCGATCGGTGAGAACGACGTAGGCGCCGATCCCCGGCGCCCGCGCCGCCAGCTTCTCGACCAGCGGCAGGAAGCCGGGATCGAAGAACAGCAGCCGGTCCTCGGCATGGTTGACGATGTATTCGATCTGCTCGGGAAAGAGGCGCGGATTGATCGTGTGCAGGACCGCCCCCGTCCCGGAGACGCCGTAGTACAGCTCCATGTGCCGGTAGCCGTTCCACGCCAGCGTCGCGACCCGCTCGCCGCCGCTGACGCCGAGCGCCGTCAGCGCGTTCGCCAGCCGGCAGGCGCGGCGGCGGACGTCGGCATAGGTGCAGCGATGGATCGGCCCTTCGCTGGTGCGCGACACGATCTCGCCCTGCGGGTGCAGGCGGGCAGCATGCTCGATCAGCGACGAGATCAACAGCGGTTGCTCCTGCATCAGTCCATTGAGCATCACTCATCCTCCTCTGACGGGTTTGCTGGCAGTGCCTGCAGCGCTCGCATGAGCTCGCTGCCATAGGCAGGGAATTCGTGCACGTCGGCGTGCGCGGCGCCGGCCAGCCGCAACAGCCGCGCATGTGGCGCCACGGCCGCCAGTTGCTCGCTGTGCGCGATGGGGATCAGGCCGTCGCGTTCGCCATGCACCAGCAGCAGCGGGCCGTCGATGCCCGCCGCGTCGGCGCAGGTGGCCAGCGGATAGCGCAACAATGCCGGCGGCAACAGCGGGTGATGCTGCCGCATCAACTGCCGCATGCTGCAATAGGGCGAAACCAGGATCGTCAGATCCGGCTGCACCTCGGCGGCCAGTCCCGCCGCCAGTGCGGTGCCGAGCGAGCGACCGTAGATCACCAGCCGCCGGCCGGCATAGGCGGGAGCGACCGCCTGCCAGGCGGCGCGCACGTCGGCGCGCAGTTGCTCCTCACTCTCGATGCGCCCACTGCTCTTGCCGTAGCCGCGGTAGTCGAGCAGCAGCAGGTCGTAGTTCGCGGCGCGATAGAAATCGGTGCTGCGCAGCCAGTCGGCGGCGTTGCCGCTGTTGCCGTGCAGGAAGAAGATCAGCCCGCGCGGATTCGGCAACCGCAGGTGCAGCGCCGACAGCGTCGCGCCGGCGACCGGTATGGTGACCTCGTGGACATCCGCCAGGGCGAATCGGTGCGTCGCCGGCAGCGGCGCCGGGCGGAAGATCAGCCGCTCCTGATGGTGGTAGACCCAGGCCAGCAGCAGCAGATAGGCGAAGCCGGCGAGAACGGCCAGCGAGCCACCGGCCCGCAGCCAGCCGACCGCGTCCTGCGCGGGCGTCACGCCTCCGCCCGCCGATGGCGCCAGGATGCCGGCAGGCGCCGGAAAGGATCGCTCGTCGATCATCGAGCGGCCTCAGACGAGCTGCTGGAAACGGTGGATCAGCGGCGGCTGCGCCAGCAGGGCGCCCGCCTGCTCGACGGCGCGCGCGACATGCGCCGTCGCCAGATGGCCATCGGCTGCCGCCTGGTCGGACCAGCGCTCGACGGTGACGAACTCGCACGCCGCGTCCTGGTTGTGGAACAGCTCGTAGCCGAGACAGCCGGCCTCCGCGCGGCTGGCAAGTGCCAGCTCGACGAGCACCGCCTGCAGCTTCTCCTCACACCCCGCGTGCGCAGCAAGCCGCGCCATGATCCTGATCATCTCATTCTCCTCGTCTCCGCATTCGACCGCGTTCCCGGCTGACCTCGATCAGCCCACCATTGGACCATACGCACCCGGCCCGCCAGCGGATGCAGGCGGGCTGCGCCCAAGCCTCACCATCCGGCGCCACGACGGCGGCCGCGGTGGCCGCCGGGTCAGCCATCGAAGCCCCGCTGGGCGACGGCCAGCTCGCCGGCAGCCACAGCGCGATCGGCTGCCGGCGCCGCCGGACAAGCCGCCCGCGGCGCTGCCACCGGCCCCAGGCTCGCGATCTCGTAACCGCAGGGATAGGCGGCGCGGGCGATGCGGGTCCGCAGCTTCGGTCGCCGCCGCCGTGGCAGCCAGCGCAGCAGGCGCGCCCGCCCGCGCAGGGCAGCCTCGACGGTCCACTGCAGCCACCGTGGCGCCGGTTGCAGATCGAGCGCAAGCAGCAGCGGCGCGTCGAGCAGCGCGTGGATGCTGCGGCGAACCAGCGGACGCAACGGCGCCGGGAACCATCCGGCGAACATCTCCCGCGTCGCCAGCGCGACCTGCCGACAGGCCGCCAGAGGCCGCAAGTTGCGCTTCTCGTACTCGCGGCTGAAGGCGGCGAAGTCGGCCAGCGACGCTGGAATCCCGAGGATCTGCATGCGCTCGCCCACCTCGCGCCAGAAACGGAACCACGCCAGGCGTTCGCCATCGCTCATCCGCCGCCAGCCGAAACGCTCGTTCCAGCGCAACGGTTCGAAGACGAAGGTCCACAGGACATAGAGGAAATCCTCGTTGGCAATGCGAAAGCGCGCGTGCAGCTCGTTCATGCGCTCGATCGCGCGCTGCCCGCGCCGGCTGTCGAAGCCGTTCTCGATGATCTCGCTGACGATCAGGTCGGTGTCGTCGTAGCGCTTCTGCGGCCGCATCTCGAACTCGCCGGTGGCGTGCAGCAGGCCGCCGATGCGCGCCGACGCGAAGCTGCGGAACAGGGCCAGTTCGAGGGCACGCGTCGTATCCCAGGGGAAGACCACGGTCGCCAGGTGGCGCACCACCTGCTGGCAATCGCGGCCATCGTCGGCGTGTGGGTGTGTCCGCATCGCGCCCCTCCTCTCTTCTGCTCGATACCGCAACATACGCGCTGGCGGCGGCACTGGATGCAGCCGGCAACGCCGGAGCGGCCAGGCGATCCACCCGGAGCTGCAGGAAATCCACCCGGAGCTGCAGGAAATCCCGCGGCTGGATTACAATCTGCCGGCCTGCAACCGCCGCCGGCGACCGCGTCCGCGGCTGCGACGGGCCGCGGGCGCGAGCGACGGCGCGACGGCCGCCGCCCGACCGACCGCCGCCCCGGGAGCCGCGCAGATGGCTGTCGGGACAGGCGCGGCAGTCGAAAGTTCTGATCGCCGGGGAAGACGCCCGCCACCGTGACCACCTGCAGCAACAACCGGACCTCGTGATGTATCGGAAGATCTCGCTCATCGTCCAGCCCGGCGACAGCTTCTTCCCGATCGTGCGCGCGATCGACCGTGCCGAGCGCTCGATCAACCTGACCGTCTTTCGCATGGATGACCCGATCATCCAGCGCGCGCTGATCGAAGCCCGCCAGCGGGGCGTCCACATCCGCGTGCTGATCTCGAGCAGCGCCCGCGGCTGGGAGGAGCGCAATCGCAGGCTGCTCAAGGATGCCACCGAAGCGGGCATCGACACCCGCGAGCCTGCCGGCGACAGCAGGCGCGCACGCTACCACTACAAGGTGATGACCGTCGACGAGACCGAAGCGTTCGTCTTCACCTTCAACCCGACGCGCGACAACCTCCACTACGCGCGCGACTTCGGCGTCGAGGTCTACAGCCCGTCGATCGCCGCCGAGATCAACCGGCTGTTCGACGCCGACTGGGCCGATCAGCCCTTCAACCCCGACCAGGACTCGCCGCTTCTCGTCAGCCCGTTCAACAGCCGGCGGAAGATGGAGACGCTGCTCGCCGGCGCGCGAAGCTCGATCCACATCGCCGATGCCAAGCTGTCCGACCCGGCAATGCTCCGCCTGTTGATGAAGAAGGCGCGCAGCGGCATCCAGGTGCGCGTCCTCGGCGACGAAACCCAGCGTCGCGCCCTGCCGCCCGGAGTCGAGTTCCAGGCGGTGCCGCGCTACCGGCTGCACGCCAAGTGCAGCATCGTCGACGGCGTGACCGCCGTCATCGGCAGCATGAACCTGCGCACCGAGAGCCTCGACCGTCGCCGCGAACTGTCGATCATGGTCGACGACGCGGAACTGCTGCAGGGGCTCAACGCGGTCTTCGCAGGCGACTGGGAACACCGCGCGCCGCTGCCCGACAGTACGGCGACGCAGGTGCTGCGGCAGAGCCAGATCGGCGCCGCCGGGCCGCTGCCGTCGGCGGCCGGCGGCTTCGTCCTCATCTCGCGCAGCAACCCGCAACTGCGACATGTCCTGCGCGCCGGGATGAACACCGTCGGACGCGCGCAGGACAACGACGTGGTCATCGGCAGTGCCCGCGTCAGCAGGTACCACGCCCGCATCAGCCTCGACGACGGCGTGTGCACGCTCAGCGACCTCGCCAGCGGCAACGGTACCTTCCTCAACGGCGAGCGGATCGGCGGCAGCAGCGCACTGAACGCCGGCGACGTCGTGCGCATCGCCGACAGCGATGAGTTCCGCTTTCTCGAACTCTAGTCTTCCTCCACGACCGCCCGCGACGGCCGACGATGACGCTCGGGCGGCGCCCGTGGCGATCGCCGCCAACGCAGCAGGCGTCGGGACCGCGTGTGCTTCTCCCTGCCCCTCCGGCGCAGCGCCGCCAGACCGGAGGAGTCCTCCCGGGCGCCGGCAGCCGACGGGCGGATTGACACCCCTTGGCGCGCTCCCTACACTCGGCTCGCTGCGCCTGGATTCGTCATCCGGCGGCGCGAGCCAAGCGCAAACTGCTTCGCAGGGGAGGCCTGCATGGCTTACATGAGCGAGCTGCTGGACCGGGCGCGACACCGCATCAGCGTCGACGACCACCACAGGATGGCCGACGCCGGTGTGTGCGGGCACCAGGACAGGGTGGAACCGATCGCGGGAGAGGTCTTCGACATCGCCCCGATCGGCAGCCAGCACGCGTATGTCGTCAACCAGCTGGCGCGCCTGTTCACGCTCACCGCCGGCCAGGACTGCCTGGTCAGCACGCAGAATCCGATCCGCCTCGATGAGCGCTCTGAACCGCAGCCCGACCTGGCCCTGCTCAAACCCGGAGGGCGGGACGTATCGGTCCGGCGCGACACCGCGCCAGGGGGAGCCTGTCGGACCGGTGCTCTTGCCGGGGATCGAATGGAGGCTCGCCGCGGGGAGGACGTGGGCCGTGCCCTTTTCACCGCCCAGCACCTCGCGACGGGAATGAACGCCAAGCAAAGGAGCCGTACATGCAACCGCAACCGCAACGCCCGACGGGAGCCTTCATTGGCGCATCGTGGGCTGCCCTCCTGGTGGGTGCCATCGCCTACCTGACGGGCCTCTGGAACGCCGGCATGGCGCTCACCGAGAAGGGCTACTATTTCACGGTCCTCCTGTACGGCCTGTTCTCGGCCGTCTCGCTGCAGAAGTCGGTGCGCGACCGGCTCGAAAGCATCCCCGTGACCGCCATCTACTACGGCCTGTGCTGGGTCTCCCTGCTCCTGGCAGTGCTCCTGCTCACCGTCGGGCTGTGGAATGCCACGCTGCTGGCGTCCGAGAAGGGCTTCTACGCGATGTCCTTTCTGCTCAGCCTGTTTGGCGCCGTCGCCGTGCAGAAGAACATCCGCGACCTGGCCCACTTCAAGGATGATCCGCCCGCCCAGAGCCCGGCAACGCTGCCGGAGGAGTGAGGCCGCGTCGTGCGAAGGCACGGGTCCCGGTCGAGCGGGTGTCGGAGGCAGCCCAGCCGTGGCCATCGCCCGCCGCAGGGTCAGTCCCATCGTTCCCTCGCTCGGCGCCCGCAAGTACTGCAGTTCTTCCGGCGCGCGGATGACCGGAAAGGGCCGGGACGCTTTCGCAGACTCGACCGCAACGAGCCAGGAAACCGTGGTACCAAGCACGTCCCTCTGCCGGAAGAGCAGTGCACGCGTCGCCCGGTTCTGGAGCGCAGCCGCAAAGCGCCCCGTGACAGGAAGGCATATGCGGAAGGCCTGGACTTCCCGCGCGCCCATCTTCACGCGGATGTCACTTGTCCTGACAGAGGATGAAGTCCCGCACCCGGTCGCAGCAGGCCTGCTCGGTCCGCATGCTATCGTACTGGGAGGGATGCGGTCGGCGGGCAGCGCTTTGACGCAATTGCCGGAATTCTTAGTGGACGGGCCCATGGCGTACCTCACTGTTCTGTCAGGAAATTTCGCTGTTGCTGTACATGCGTACAGTATAGTGACGCAAAGCTTTGCGTCAAGTAGGATTGCTACATCACGTTGGGCCTCTTCATGAGTGCCTCGCCAGGTTTCGCATACCAAGCGCCACCGTCGCCACCTTTGGCCGTAGCGGGCTGCTTTCCACCATATCCGCGCCGATCCGGTCAAGTTCGTCGGCGAGCGATTGGAGCGCGTTCCCCTTCGCGGCTTTCGCGTCGGCATCGTGCATCGCCAGTGCCTCGCGCATCGACATCAAAAGAGCCGCTCGAATAGCGCGTGGCATCCTCCCGCGCTCACGGTTTCTCTTCCAGTGTTCACACAGGGCGGTCAAGTCATCGAGCGCCTCGGCTACATGGTCAAACTTCACTTCGAGTGCCATTTCGTGTCCTTTCTGGTGGGCCCCGAGGCCCAACCAATCATTCCACCGGACCTGCGCAAGCGCAGGCCGGTGAATTCAGGCGT
>NZ_JAMTDQ010000093.1 GCF_023806635.1 Accumulibacter sp. | reverse complement strand
CCGGCCTTAGCTTATTCGACCCCGGTGGCTGTCCAGACGACCGGAACCACCGCAACCAAGCGGGCGCTTTCGTCTTTCGGCAAGAGTTCCTTGATTGCCTCGCTGAGGAAGCCGCGGATTGAATCGGTCGGCAAGGACTCGGCGAGGTTCGCCTTCTCCCACTTCTCGCCAATGCTTTCGATCCGATCCGCGTTCGGTAGCAAGGCTTCGACGCCTATGGTCCTGGCAGCGTCGCTCAGACTACCGAGAAGATATCGAACGGTCACTTGGCCAAGCTTTGACAGCTTCTCCTTGACTGCGATCGCCGTCGACAGCTGCCGGCGCATTTCATGGAGCAGCGCCACCACGGGCACCACCTCGCTCTGGTAGCGCCAAGCTTCGAACCAGATCGTGGCGATCTTCTTGCTGCGTGTCTCGCGCGCTGCAGTAAGTTGATCCTGCGTTCCGCCGAAATTCATGCTGTCGCTGCCGACCGAACCGTCCTCCTTTGTCGCTTCGCCACCGAGGCGCCACTGCAACTGGCGCATGAAGCTGGTCTTGCCGGAACCCCAATCGCCGTGCACCCCAAAGACGTGTGGGGGCGTGCAGTGCTCGATGCTCTCACACAGGCGCGTGAGTTCGTCGTCCCAGTTCAAACGATCGAAAAGGGTCGGCAGATCGTCGTGCGGCTTGCTTGACATCAGTCTCACCATCCAAACGGGTATCGCCAACGATTGTGGCAGCATGGGCCGACCTTGACCAGAGCCTCAATGAGCCGACAGCAGTTCGGCCATCTTGTCGCCAGGTTCGCATGCTGTATCGATCCGCTTGCGCGTCGTCCCACGACGCGCGATGGCAGCTCGTCTTGCTTCAGGCGGGGCCTTTGCGCATGGCCAACTACAACCCATGCCCGACTCGGGCTTGCCGCGCTTGTCCAGGATGCGCAGCGACGACAGCCTGCCGGAGGGTCCTCTCGGGCTGTTGCACGCGGCCGGGATCACTGACCTGGCCGGCCGCCTCTACCGCATTGCCGACGCGCTGGCCGCCACGGCGAGCGTCGGCAGCGCCGCTGTCGGCCCTGCTCGCGGGTCGACGGGCGCGACCTCGACCGGCTGGCCCATTCGATCGATCCGGGCGGCTGGGCGGTCGAGGACGCACGGCCGATTTCGATGCTGCTCGTCCCGGCATCGCGGTCTGCCTCTGGGATCGGCAGATGAGAAAGGCGGCGGCATGAACCACTTCACGTTGCCAAGCTACGACCCATGGCACTGCCCCCTGTGTTCGGATGAAGTGCAGGCTGCACCTTGCCAGTTTCACGTGGTGCGACTGGCTGCGAATTCTTGCTGGTCAGGAATGAAAAGGCTGCGCCGCCCCTTGACGGTGACCACTTTGAAGACTATGGTCAGCCATGTGGTTAATCCATTGGAGTGTGCCATGCCGACCATTCAAGCTTCCGAGTTCAAAGCCAGGTGCCTTGCCCTGATGGACGAGGTCGCCAGCAAGGGCGAAATCTGGGTCGTGACGAAGAACGGCCGCCCGATCGCCGAGTTGCATCCGTACCGCGGTGGACGTTCCACGTCACCATTCGGCTTGCACCCCAAACTCGAGATATCCGGCGACATTGTCGAACCGCTCGATGAGGTCGAGTGGAAGGCGCTGGCGTGATCGTTCTCGATACCCACACGCTGCTCTGGATGGATCGCGATGACCCAGCTCTCGGCGCGGTCGCGCGATGCCTGATCGAAGATGCCTGGCGCGCCGGCCCGGTCGCCGTGAGCGCCATCAGTTTCTGGGAGGCGGCCATGCTCGCGCAGCGCGGGCGTATCGTGCTGCCCCTGCCGGCGGCGGAATGGCGTTCCGAGCTGCTCCAGGCCGGCCTCCGGGAAATTGCGCTGGATGGCCGCATCGGCATCCTCGCCACCCAGCTGGAAAACATGCACCGTGACCCCGCCGACCGCTTCATCCTGGCCACTTCGTTGCAACACCAGGCAACGTTGATCACAGCCGACGTGAGCCTGCTGGCGTGGGCATCGCAGTTGTCGCGACAGGATGCGCGCCTGTGATGACCGAAGCACATCCCTGGCACGCGCAGCGCGTGCCGTGTGGCCGAAAGAGGGAGTCATCACCCCACCAGCCGCCCGAATTCGATCCGCTGGCCGTCGGGCGGTATGCATCGCCACGGCTGGAGGAGATCCAGCCGCTGGATTTGGACTACTCTTGACCCGCCCTATCGACTCCAGCGGAATTCACTCCGCGAGGCGCAGTCCGTTGGGGTCCTGCAATTCCGGGCCAGGTCTGCGCGCCGCGCACGGGAGCACCCGGGCCATCTCCGGTCGCAGCACGATGCGACCCTCGACCGCGACGCGGCGATGGTTGAGCCGAACGATCTCCTCGCTCGACCGCGCTTCGCTGCCAAGGCCGATGCGGGCCGGCATGTCGCCGGCCGTGGGGTCGTAGGCCGCGGCGCTGCCATCGATCTGAATGACGACCTCGCCCGGGTCCACGTACTCGGGCGGCCGGCCCGGACGGGGCATCCTCTTCAGGCTGGGCACGAACAGGTAGGTCCCCACTAGGCAGACCCGCTGGCCATCGAACCGTCTCAGTTGTTCGGCCCGATCAAGGCGTGGGGGCAACTCGCGGCGCCCGGCCTCCGCCGCGCTCACTGGTCGGTCCGGACCGCAATCGACGTCGCGTGCGAACCATGCGTCTTGCTGGCCAGGTGCTCCTGGTGGAACGTCTGGCTCTTGTCCACCGTGCCATACATGGCGAAATTCCATTGGCGGTCGATGAAGTCATACTGGTCGACCCCCTTGCTGGCCGCGTACTTCTCGGTGACGGCATAGTTCTCGAGCGTGATGTTGTCGCTACCATCCTTCATCACGACGCCGGCCCAGTGGTAATTCCATGTATCGACGCCGGGGTACGACTTGAAACCCGGCATGTCGCCCTCGGTCGCCATCGAGTAGGACTCGCCGATCTCCGGATTGGCATGGAAGTTGATTCCCGCCTCCTTGTCGAACTTGTCCATGCCGGCGCTGCCCAGCGCCAGGTACATCGCCTTGGCTTCGGCAATGGTGGCGGGCATGCGAAAGACCTTGCTCCGCGCCTGCGAACCGATGACCGCGCCGCCGATTGCGCCTGCCACGCCGCCGATGATGGCCCCGGGAACCGCGCCGATGCCGCCGACGAAACTGCCGACCAGGGCACCGAGCCCGGCACCGACGGCCGCACCCGCCAGCGCGCCCGATGCCGTGTTGCTCTTCATGTCGTAGTGCACGCCCTCGACGACGAACGCCGCGTTGTCCGAGCGCTCGATGAAGCGTGGCAGCAGGTCCATGTAGACCTGGTTCGCCATCTGGTTCGGCTCGCCCTTGAGCCAGTCCGAAACCGTCGAGTCGTCGACGCCCTTGCCGAGCTTGGCGACGCCGTTGTCGAAATAGACCACACTGCGGTCGCCACCGCCGGCAGAACCGGTCACCGCCGCCGACGAGCGGCCGCAGTCGGTCCACAGGGCCATCGGGCCATTGGCTGTTCCTTCGGTGTCCATGCCGCCCGGCGCATTGGCCTTTTCCACTCCCGAGTGGGCACTCCCCGGCTTGGCGAGGAATTCCGGCTGGACACCGGTCAGCGAGTTGCCATCGACGCTGACCGAGCCACCGGCGGCCTTCAGCTCGATGTACGAGCCCTGTTTGCCCGCCGCCTGAAGCTTGGAGTTCGCTCCGCTGATGAGTCCGGGTGTCGCATACAGCGTCTGCGACCCGAACAAGGCCGTCTGCTTGGTTTCGCCAACCTGCGCACGTCCTGCTCCGAGCGTTTCGATCGTGTAGCGCTGGACGGCGCCGCCGGCACCGCCGGCTGCCCGCCCCTCGCCGCGCGGCAGCAGATCGCTGGCGGACTTCCCGGCCACCACCCGATCGGCCACCGCGCTCGCCGCGCGCTCGTGGCGGTCACCTGGCGAGTCGAGACCGGCCGGCGGTCCCTCGCCATGGCGCTGCTGGATCACATGCGCCGCTTCATGCGCGGCCAGCCACAGGTCGGGGTCGGAACGAAACGCGATCGATGAGCCGGTCGCAAACGCGGCCGCGCCGAGCCGGTCGCAGGCTTCGCTCGACTTCCTGCCGACGTGCATCCGTACCGACGACAGATCATGCCGCGATCCGAACGAATCCTGGATGCGCTCGCCGTGCGGCAGCGCCCGGCCGGCGCCTTGCACGCCGTCGCGCGCGATGTCGTTCGCCGGTTGCCGCGCCGCGCCGATCCCGAGAAACCTCGGCATTCCCTGCAGTGAGGGCATCGCACCCCGCTCGGAAACCTTCGGGCTCATGCGGGATTCCGCCTGGCGCCGCTGCAACGCCGTCCTCGTATGGGCCATGACGCTTCTCCCCAGAAGCCGGACCTCCGGGAAGCGTCAGGACACTCCTTCCCAGCCGGCAAGAGGCTCAGGATAGAGGACCGGACGCCACTTCCGCAAGCATTGACCACCTGGACCACCTGGACCACCTGGACACTGCAGTAGCGCGGCGCGGCAGTGGCGCGCGGTCGATGGCGGTGATCCGCCCGCGCGCGTGCTATCCTGACCGCCTGTCATCGGTCGGTCGGCCGCGCATCTCAGGGGGGAAACCATGCCGCCCGCCAGCGATCGCGCACGCCGCGGAAAGGACGCAACCATGCCCGACGGGGATTCTTCGTAATGCCGCACTGCCCGGCGATGCTGGTTGCCGCTGCCGCTTCCGGCCAGGGCAAGACGACGGTGACGGCCGCCCTCGCCCGCCTGCACGCGCGCCAGGGACGACGCGTCACCGTCTTCAAGTGCGGGCCCGACTTCCTCGACCCGCAGATCCACGCCGTCGCCAGCGGGCGCCCGTGCTACAACCTCGACCTCGGCATGTGCGGCGAGGACGACGCGCGCATCCGGCTGGCACGCGCCGCTGCCGATTCCGACCTGATCCTGATCGAGGGCGTCATGGGGCTTTTCGACGGCGAGCCGTCGGCGGCCGACATCGCCTGCCTGTTCGGCATTCCGGTGCTGGCACTGATCGACGCACGGGCGATGGCGCAGACCTTCGGCGCCGTCGCACACGGCCTCGCGACCTACCGGACCGGGCTGCCGTTTGCCGGCGTGCTGGCGAACCGCAGCGGCAGCAGCCGCCACAGCGAACTGCTGCGCGACAGCCTGCCAGCGGGAATGGGCTGGTTCGGCGCTGTCCCGCGCAGCGACGACAGCCTGCCGGAGCGTCATCTCGGGCTGCTGCAGGCAGCCGAGATCGCCGACCTGAGCGGCCGCCTCGACCGACTTGCCGACGCACTGGCGGCGACGGCGAACATCGGCCTGCCACCGCCGGTACACTTCGCAGCGGCGGCGAGCGCGCCGCATGCGGCCCTGCTCGCCGGCCGCCGCATCGCCATCGCGCGCGACGCCGCCCATGGCTTCATCTACCCGGCCAACGTCGACACGCTGCACGAGCTGGGTGCCGAGATCCACTTCTTCTCGCCGCTCGCCGGCGACGCGTTGCCCGCCTGCGATGCGCTATGGCTGCCCGGCGGCTACCCCGAGCTGCATGCGGCGATGCTGGCGACGCGGCGTGACCTCTGGCAGGCACTCGCCGCCCACGTCGCCGCCGGCCGGCCGCTGCTCGCCGAGTGCGGCGGCATGATGAGCCTCTTCGACGAGCTCGTCGACCGCGAGGGTCGGCGGCACGCGCTGGCCGGACTGCTGCCCGGACGCGCGGTGATGCAGCAACGCCTGGCTGCGCTCGGCATGCAGGTCGCCGAACTGCCCGAGGGCACGCTCTCCGGCCACACCTTCCACTACTCGCGCAGCGAAACGCCGCTGCCGCCGTTCTGCCGCGCGCGCCGGCCGACGGGCGGCGACGGCGAGGCGATCTACCGCCACGGCCCGATCACCGCTTCCTACGTTCACTTCTACTTCCCCGGCAACCCGCCGGCGGTCGCCCGCCTCTTCGGCGCCGCCGCCTGATCGTTGCAGTCGCTTTCCGGCGTCGTCTCCCGACGCATGATCGTACACGCTTCCCGTCCCGCCGCGCCGCGAATCCCAACCGGCGCCACCGGCCGCTTGCCGCATGCAGCACACGCACGCGGGTCACGCCGCCGGGACGCGGCCGGCAGAATTCCCGGTGATCGACGAAATCCTTGACCCGCCGCTTCCGCAGGCCCGCGACGCCTACCGCGCCGCGCCGTCACCGCAGGCCGCGGCCCTTGACCAGCGCGTAGATGGCGGGGATGACCACCAGCGTCAGCACGGTGGACGAAACCATGCCGCCGACCATGGGGGCCGCGATCCGGCGCATGACTTCGGAGCCGGTGCCCGTGCCCCACATGATCGGCAGCAGACCGGCGATGATGGCCCACACGGTCATCATCTTCGGCCGCACGCGCTCGACGGCGCCCTCCATGACCGCGGCGTGGAGGTCGGCCATCGCCACGGGCTGCCCGGCGGACGCCCGCTGCGCGCGGCGTGCCTCGAACGCGTGGTCGAGGTAGATCAGCATCACCACTCCGGTTTCCGCGGCCACGCCCGCCAGCGCGATGAAGCCGACCGCGACGGCCACGCTCATGTTGTAGCCGAGCAGCCACATGAGCCACACCCCGCCGATCAGCGCGAAGGGCACCGAGAGCATCACGATGAGCGTCTCGGTGAGGCGGCGGAAGTTGAGGTAGAGCAGCAGGAAGATGATGCCGAGGGTGAACGGGACGACGAGCTTCATGCGCGCCTTGGCCCGCTCGAGGGACTCGAACTGGCCGGACCACGTCACGTAGTACCCGGGGGCGAACTTGACCTCCCCGCGCACCGCGCGCTGGGCGTCGGCGACGTAGCCGCCGATGTCGCGGCCGCGCATGTCGACGTAGATGTAGACCGAGAGCAGGCCGTTCTCGGTGCGGATCATCGGCGCGCCCTTGGCGAGCTCGACCTTCGCGACCTGTCCGAGGGGCACCTGCGCGCCGTCCATCGTCGGCACCAGCACCTGCGTGGCGATGCGACCCGGGTCGTCGCGCAGGTCGCGCGGGTAGCGCACGATCACCGCGTAGCGCTCCCGGCCTTCGACGGTCGTGGTGATGGGCTCCCCGCCCAGCGCGGTCGCCACGACCTCCAGCACGTCGTCCACCGTGAGGCCATAGCGGGCGATGCGCGCGCGGTCGGGGGCGATGTTGAGGTAATAGCCGCCGGTCACGCGCTCGGCGTAGGCACTCGTCGTCCCCGGCACGTTGCGCACGACCGCCTCGATCTCGCGCGCGAGCGTCTCCATCTCGGCGAGGTCCTTGCCGAAGACCTTGATGCCGATGGGCGTGCGGATGCCGGTCGAGAGCATGTCGATGCGCGCCTTGATGGGCATGGTCCACGAGTTGGCCACGCCGGGGAACTGCAGGGCGCGGTCCATCTCCGCGATCAGACTGTCGATGTCGATGCCCGGCCGCCACTCGGACTCGGGCTTGAGGTTGATCACGGTCTCGAACATCTCGATGGGCGCGGGGTCGGTTGCCGAATTGGCGCGGCCCGCCTTGCCGATCACCGACCCGACCTCGGGGAAGCCCTTGAGGATGCGATCCTGCGTCTGCAGGAGCTCGGTGGCCTTGGTGACCGACATCCCCGGCAGTGCCGTGGGCATGTAGAAGAGGGTGCCCTCGTTGAGCGTCGGCATGAACTCGGTGCCCAGTCGCGCCATCGGCCACGCGGTGAGCGCCAGCGCCGCCACGGCGAGCGCGATGGTCAGCGGGCACCAGCGCAGCACCGCCGTGATGACCGGGCGGTAGATCCAGATGAGGAAGCGGTTCACCGGGTTCTTCGACTCGGGCAGGATGCGGCCGCGGATGAAGAGCAGCATCAGCACGGGGACCAGCGTCACCGAGAGCAGCGCCGCGCCGGCCATGGCGAACGTCTTGGTGTAGGCGAGCGGCTGGAAGAGCCGCCCCTCCTGCGCCTCCAGGGTGAACACGGGCAGGAACGACACGGTGATGATGAGCAGGCTGAAGAACAGCGCCGGGCCCACCTCCTGGCAGGCGGTCACCATCGCGTCGAAGCGCGATCCCCCGGGCGGCAGGCGCTCGAGGTGCTTGTGCGCGTTCTCGATCATCACGATGGCGGCGTCCACCATCGCGCCGATGGCGATCGCGATGCCGCCCAGGCTCATGATGTTGGAGTTGATGCCCAGCGCGTGCATGCAGATGAAGGCGATGAGCACGCCCACCGGCAGCATCAGGATCGCCACCAGCGCGCTCCTCACGTGCAGCAGGAACACGATGCACACCAGCGCGACGATCACGGCTTCCTCGAGCAGCGTGTTCTTGAGCGTGTCGATCGCGCGGCGGATGAGCTCGGAGCGGTCGTAGACGGTCTTCAATTCGACGCCCGCGGGCAGGCCGCTCGCGACCTCGGCCATCTTGGCCTTGACGTTGTCGATGACCGCAAGGGCGTTCTGCCTGTAGCGCGCGACCGCGATGCCCGAGACGACCTCGCCGTGCCCGTCGAGCTCGGCAATGCCCCGGCGCTCGTCGGGGCCGAGCTCGATGCGCGCGACGTCGCGCAGCAGCACGGGCGTGCCGCCCTCGCTCTTGACGACGATCTCGGAGAGGTCGGTGATGCCGCGCAGGTAGCCCTGGCCGCGCACCATGTACTCGGTCTCGGCGAGTTCCACGGTGCGGCCGCCGACGTCGCGGTTGCTCGCGCGGATCGCGGCGACGACTTTCATCAGCGGGATGCCGTAGCTCTGCAGCCGGCGCGGGTCCACCGTCACCTGGTATTGCTGTACGAAGCCGCCGACGGTGGCGACCTCCGCCACGCCCGGCGCCTTGGCGATCTGATAGCGCAGGAACCAGTCCTGCAGGCTCCTCAACTCGGCGAGCGTACGCTCCTTGCCGACGACCGCGTACTGGTATACCCACCCCACCCCGGTCGCGTCGGGCCCCAGCGTCGGGGCGACCCCCGGCGGCAGGCGCCCCGCCACCGAGTTCAGGTACTCGAGCACCCGCGAGCGGGCCCAGTAGATGTCCGTGCCGTCCTCGAAAATGACGTAGACGAACGACGCGCCGAAAAACGAGAAGCCGCGGACCACGCGCGATTTCGGCACCGACAGCATGGCGGTGGCGAGCGGGTAGGTGACCTGGTCCTCGACGACCTGCGGCGCCTGCCCCGGGAAGTCCGTGTAGACGATCACCTGCACGTCCGAGAGGTCGGGCAGGGCGTCGAGCGGCGTGCGCGCCATCGCGTACAGGCCGGCGGCCACCGTGAACGCGGTGGCGATGAGAATCAGCAACGGGTTGCGGGCCGACCATTCGATCAGGCGGCTGAGCATCTCAGTGGCCCTTGTGTGCGGCCACCGCGCGCGGCGCGATGCGGGTGACGGTCCAGTTGCCCTGTCCCTCCTCGCGGAAGTCGAACTCGACCTCCTGGCCCGGCTTGAGCGCCTTCAGCGCGCCCTTGTCCTGCATCGCGAAGTCCATCGTCATGGCGGGCCAGCTGAGGCTCGGCACAGGATCGTGGCGCAGCGAGACGGTGCCAGCGGAGAGGTCGATCGACCGCACGGCGCCCGTGGCGGAGTGAGTGGCCCGCGGCGGCGCGGTGAAGCCGGCCAGCGCTGCGCGCAGGTTGCTCTCCGAGTCGATGAGGAAGTTGCCGCCGACCACCACGCGCTCGCCGTCCTTCACGCCCTTTACGATCTCGACGTAGTCGTCGCCGCGTGCGCCCAGCTCGACGTCGCGCGGCTCGAAGCGCCCCTCGCCCGACTGGACCAGCACCACGCGCCGGCTGCCGCTGTCGATCACCGCCGCGGCCGGCACCGCGAGCACGCGGCCGCGGCCGCCCGCGGCGAGCTCCACGCTCGAGTACATCGCCGGCTTCAGCACGCCGCCGGGGTTGGCGAGCTCGAGACGCACCTGCGCGGTGCGCGTCTGCGCGTTGAGGGTGGGGTAGACGAAGGCCACGGTGGCGTCGAAATCGCGGCCCGGGAGCGCGGTCACCTGCACGCGCGCCTTCTGGCCGACGCGGACCGCGCCGAGCTCGCGCTCGGGCACCTCGGCGATCACCCACACGGCGCCGAGATCGCCGACGCGGAAGAGCATTTCGCCGGGCATGAAGCGCATGCCCTGCACGGCGGGCTTCTCCAGCACCAGGCCGCCCACCGGCGAGCGCAGGGTGAGCGTGCGCCGCACCGTGCCCTCGCGGCGCAGCCGCTCGAGGTCCGCCTCGCTGATGTCCCAGTTCTTCAGCCGCGCGAGGGCGCCCTCCTGGAGGCGCTTCAGCGTGTCGCCGGTTTCGGCGCCCGCCGCGGCCGAACCGCGCAGCGCGATGAGGTACTCCTGCTGCGCGGTGACGAGGTCGGGGCTGTAGACCTCCATCAGCGGGTCGCCGGCGCGCACGCCCTGGCCGGTGGCGTTGACGTAGAGCTTCTCGATCCAGCCCTCGAACTTCGGCGTCACCGCGTACACGCGCCGCTCGTTCAACTCGACCCGGCCGGCCACGCGCAGCGTCTGGCCGAGCTCGCGCGGCGCAGCCGCCTCGGTGCGCACGCCGGTCATCTGGATCTTCTCGGGCGAGAGCCCCACGCCGCCGCCGGCCTTGTCCTCGCCCTCGTAGACGGGAATGTAATCCATGCCCATCGAGTCCTTCTTGGGCACGGGTGAGGTGTCGGGCAGCCCCATGGGGTTGCGGTAGTAGAGGACCTTGCGCTCGCCGGCGGCGGGGGCCGCCGCGGCCGCGTCGGTTTTGGCGGGAAGCATCGCCTGCTGGCGGGCGCCCCACCAGTAGCCGATCGCCGCAGCGACCAGGATGGCCAGCGCGACGGCGGCGATGCGTGCGCTCTTCACAGTTCTTTCCCCCTGTCGTGGTCGAGGCCCAGCGCGTCCGCGGCGAGCCGCCCGGTGAGGAAGTCGATCTCGGTCTGCGCCTTGTGGTAGCCGGCGAGCGCGGTGAGCCGGGCCAGCTCGTAGTTGAAGACGGCCATCTGGCTGTCGAGCAGCGTCATGAACTCGACTCGCCCGACCTGGTAGGCGGAGAGCGTGGATTCGAGGGTAAGGCGGGCCTGCGGCAGGATTTCCCGATCGTAAAGAGCGAGCGAGCGCGCGAGCTGGGTCGCCGTGGCGTGCTGATGGTGCAGCCGCATGCGGATCTCGTCCTGCTGGGCCTCCAGCATGGCCTGTGCCTGCTCGCGCAGGGCGCGCGCCTCGGCGATGCGCGGATCGACCTTGGTCTCGCGCCAGATCGGCAGGTTCATCGCGACCGTCAGCGTGATCATGTCGTCGCGCTTCATGCCGAGCGGGTCGGGATTGCGGGCGCCGTAGGCGACCTTCACGTCGAAGTCGGGCAGGCCGTCCCTGCGCGCCAGTTCGATGGCACGCTCGTTCTTCGCCAGCAGGCTGTGCAGCGCGCGCAGCTGCGGGCGCTGCGCGAAGGCGCGCTCGCGCAGCCCGGCGAGCGGGGGCGGCGCGGCGGCTGGCGGCGGAAGCTGCGCGCTGCGACCGAGCGGCGCGCCACGCAGCACGAGCACGCGCCCGACCTCGCCCTCGGCCATCGAACGGTCCCGCTGCATGCGCAGGAGCTCGTCCAGCATGCGGCTGAGCTGGGTCTGCGCCCGCAGGACGTCGGCCTGAGCCCCCTGGCCGACTCCGTAGCGGCCCTCGGCGCTCCTCACGAGTTTCACGAGGACGGCGCGGTTGCGCTCGATCAGCTGCTCGGACTGCGTGGCGAGCGCGAGGTCGTACCACGACACGAGCAGCTCCCGTACCACCCGGTTCACCGTTTCCTCGTAGCCGTGGTCCACCGCCTCGGCGTCGCGTGCGGCCACCTCCTGCCGCAGCCCGCGCTTGCCCCAGAACGGCAGCCGCTGCCCGAGACCGATCATCTTCATCGTCATGTCCTCCCGGCTGAGCGATAGCGACGGCAGAGGGACGTTGATGAAACCGGCCTCGAGCGTGGGGTCGTCGAAGGCGCCGGCCGGCGCCACCCGGTGCGCCGCAGCCTCCCGCTCGCGGCGGGCGGCCTGGATCTCCGGGTTGCGCTGCAGGGTCTCGGCGACGAGCGGATCGAGGGGCGCGAGCCAGGGTCGATCCGTGGCAGCTGCGGCGGCCGCCGATGCGGGGGCCGGGGCCGCCTGGGCGATCACCACCGGTGGCGCGGCCGGTGGCAGTCCGGGGTCGGCCCAGGCGCTGGGCGGCAGCCCGAGCAGGCCGCCGACGGCAATGATCAGGGACTTGCTCATGGGCAGATCCTTTCGGGACGCGCGACCCGGATGGCGGATCCTGCGCTCAGCGGGCAGGCTCCATCTCCGTGATGACGGTGTTGCCCGAGCGGTCCTCGGCGACGAACTTCGCCTTGTCGCCGACCTTTAGCTTGTCGAGGGCACCGTTGGGAATGACCGCGAAGGTCATCGTCATCGCCGGCATGCCAAGGTTCGCGATCGGGCCGTGCCCGCGTGTCACGGAGCCGGCGGCGCCGTCGATGCGGCGCACTTCGCCGTCCGCCATGGCGGAAACGGGCGCAGCCCTGTCGGACGGCGCGCCGTGGCCGGAGTGGTCGGCCGCGGCTGCGACGGCGGCGGCAGGGGCGGCGAACAGGGCAGCGGCGAGCAGCAGGGAGAGGCGGGTCTGGATGGGTCGTACTCCTTTCTCGATCGGTCAGGGGCGCCCGTGGAGAGGGTAGGCGTTGGTGCGGCGGTCCGCTGTCCGCTGCACTTCACTCTGGCGGACAAGGCATCCAACGGCAGCGACCCGAGTATAGGGTCCGTCAGCAAACAGCGTCAATGTCGAACCCGGCCCCGAAAACGTCGTCCATGGAGCGCCTCGCTCCTCAGCCCCGGCAACCCGCCAGCGGTCGCCCGCCTCTTCGGCGCCAACGGCTGATCCTTGCAGCCGCTTTCCGGCGTCGTCTCCCGACGCATGATCGTGCAGGATTCCCCGTCCCGCCACGCCAGGAATCCCAATCGGCTCTACCAGCCGCTCGCCGCATGCAGAACACGCACGCGGGTCACGCCGCCGGGAAGGCCAGACGACCATTTCCCTCATCGCAGCGGTCCCGCGCCGCCAGGCGAGTCATTCCCCAGCCGCCACGGCGCACCGCGCAATCGCCGGCGCCGCGCACGGCAGCGCCTTCAGTCGATGCCGGATTCCTCGTAGATTTCTTCGAAAGTCAATGCAAGCCGCACGCTGTCGAGATGGACGAGTTCATCCTGCGCCGGAATCTCGAGCACCATTTCGCCGTCTTCCTCCTGACGATAGATGTCGACCCGCCGGCTGGCGCTGTCCACCAGCACGTACTCGAGACGCCCCGGCAGTTGCGCGTACGCCAGCAGCTTCTCCCGACGGTCGATGGTTTCCGTGCTCGCCGAGAGAACTTCGACGATCAACGAAGGGGCCGTCAAATAGTCCCTCGGACTGGCCGGCGACAGGTCTGCCGCCTGGCACGTCACGACGACATCCGGATAGTAATAGCTGCGCGCGCCCTCGACGCGCACTTTCATGTCGGCTATGAACGCACGGCACGGGCGGCCGCGCAAGTGCGTTCGCAGGCGCGCCGCAATGTTCAGGGCAATCGTGTTGTGAGCCTTGCTGCCGCCGGCCATGGCGAAAAGCTGTCCGGCGACATACTCATGCCGCACCACCGCCTCGCGCTCGGCGCGCAGATAGTCGCTCTCGGTCCAACGGATCACTCTGCCGTGCTGCATCGCGAGATCCTCCCTGCGCCATGAAGGCTCCATACTGGCAGCGCACTCCGCCTTGTACAGAGATCCGCTCGCTGAGGCGCGCGAAGAACGGCGAACGCCGCGTAATCGCCCCGAGCCAGACTCAGCAGGCGCCGCGCTTCTTCAATGAAGGGCGTCATGCAGCACCTTGCCGTCGACGCGCGCCTCATGGAGGACCGTTCCCGGAACCTGGCTGCGTCGCTCGAATTCGGCCAGGGGATAGAGCAACAGATCGACGCCCACGCCGGGCGCGATCCGGCCCAGCGCGCCGCGCAGGCGCAGGTATTCTGCCGCCTTGTCCGGCAGTTCCTTCTCGATGACCATCAGGTCCAGGTCGGAATCCTCGGTGGCAATACCCCGCGCATGGGAGCCGAACAGGATGACCCGACTTGGCGAACTGGCGGCAGCGACCAATCGCCGGGCAGCCGCCAGGATGTCCTGCATGTCGATCATGGCGCCACTCTCTCCATCAACCGGGTACGTCGGTCCGGTGTCCGCTGCACTTCACCCGTGCGGACAGGGAATCCAACGGCAGCGGCCAGAGTATAGGGTTCGTCAGCAAACAGCGTCAATGTCGAACCTGGCCCCGAAAACGCGTCATTGACGCGGGTTGACGAAGGCTCATATACTCGTTCCGGTACCGTTGGATTTCTCGTCCTTCGCTTGGCGGTGGAACGTGCCGTGCGGCACAAAATCACCCCGAGCCTTGAAGGCTGTCGCTGCATTGAAGCTGGGGACCTGCCGGCACCACGGTTGAACTCAGAGAGCTGAACCACCGAAGGGAGCTTGGCGTGCGCAACGACAGGGGTTGGACCAGGTCATTCACCGCCGGCGGGGTGGCCGCGATGCTTCTCGTTCTTGCTTCCTGCAATCTGGTGGCATTGCACAGGGACCTGACGGCGGGCGCGGCGGCCGGGGGCGTTGCCGGCAAGGTGTTTCATGACGAGAGCGAAGACTCCGCCATTGTGGTTGTCGGATTGCGGGAAGATGGCGACACGTGGATCGCAGAGAACCATGTGCACCTAGCGACCCGGCATGACTTTCTCATGCGGCTCGTTGTCGGCAAGCGTTACGTCATCGTGGCCTTCGCGGACCGGAACCACAATCTCCGCTTGGACGATGACGAGCCTGCAGTGGCCTCGCCGAACACCGTCATCGTGGCGCGGGGGTGGACGGGGATAGCCAAGATCAACCTCACGCTCATGCGGACCGGCCGTGTCGATCACGCGATCGCCTCCGAGCTGCGGGCACTGGCAAAGATTGAACGCCAGGAGCTTCCGGTTTGGGTCGGCGAGGTGACGGACCTGGACGACGAACGGCTCTCGGCCACGAGTGGGCGCATGGGACTGTGGCAGCCATTCGAGTTTCTGACCAATGTCGGCATTGGCATCTTTATGCTCGCGCCGTATGACCCGAATCGGGTACCTGTGCTGTTTGTCAGCGGTGCTGGTGGCAACCCGTGGGAGTGGCGCGCCCTGATCGAAGCGCTTGACCATTCGCTCTACCAACCCTGGGTGTTCGTCTATCCGTCCGGACAGCGGCTCGCAAACTCCGTCGCGGTAATGGAGCGCTGCGTCACGGCAATGCAGCGGGAGTACGGCTTCGACCGCCTCTACGTGACCGCGCACAGCATGGGTGGCCTGCTCGCGCGCGACTTCATCCAGCGCTACGGTGGCCCGGTGCCGGTATTCGTGTCAATGGTCACTCCGTGGCGGGGCCACCGAGCGGCGGCCATGGGCGTCGCTCGCTCGCCTGTGGTCGTTCCGTCATGGGTCGATATGCAAACCGAGAGCGAGTTCCAGCGGGCGATGTTCGCCAGGCCGCTCCCTGCTGCAACCGCGCATTACCTGCTCTATGCTCAAACCGACCCCGCGCAGCCCTTCGAAAGGGCAACCGACGGCACCATCGCCGTGTCGAGCCAACTGCACGCCGACGCGGTTCGCGACGCGAGGGAGGTCCTCGGCTTCACCGAGACCCACACATCCATTCTCAACAGTCCTGTCGTGATTGCCACTTACCGGCGTATCCTGGAGATGCAGGCCAGTGCTCAGTGACTGCTGCACTGCTCACGATCGTGCTGCAGGTCGTGCCCCGGGTGCTTGCCACCGCGCTGAAACGCTGTTCGCGATGGCGTGAGATGCCCAATCATGTGGACGGCGATGCAGGCCCAAGTCATCCATGCCGGCCTGACCGTGGACATCTGCGCAATGGAACAACGCGTCCATACCGGCGCCATCCTTTCGGCGGATCTGCAACTCGTTGCTCGGACCCTGCCGTATGAAGCCGCGCTCGCTGAACCTGCCGCTGGTGGCGAACTGCCCGGGGGGGGGGGGGCGGCGGCGCCCAGCCGGGCCTCCATCGCTTTCGGCACGGGCTTCCTGCGCTCTGGTCGGGCGCCGCGGGCAACTCGAATGGCCGCCCCCCGGGAACCCTTCGACGCAGCGTTCAAGGTGCTAGGAAAGCCTCGCACGCGATCGCACCAGAGATCCTGAAAGCCGCGACAGCTTCTGCACGCACGGCACGTCAGCCGCCCACCCAGCGCTCACTGGCCGCCAGCCGGCCGCGATCTGACCGCGCCAACGGCGAAAGCGGAGGGTTGTCCGGCGAACGGGCCCGATTCGGCAGGGTCATGCGTCACGGCTGTCCTTGTTTCCTTGAAGAAGAGTCGCGTGAATCCTAAGATGTAGCATAGAATATTAGCCACGATCCGACCGGGGGGGTTGAAGAATGCAAGCGACAATTGTTCGAGTTCTTGCCATGATCGCTTTGCTGATCGTTCCTCTGTTCGCCCAGGCGCGTCAGTCCGTCCCGATCGTCGATTACCCCGACAACGCGGTGCTGACCAGTAGTGGAAAGGCTTTGACGGTCGAACAGGTCAGGCAGGCCATCACTGCGGCAGCACAGTCGCATAGCTGGCAGGTATCCGGCGCGCCAAACGGCGGTGGCCTGCAAGCCGTACTCAATGTGCGCGGCAAACACACTGTTGTCGTCGCCATCACCTATTCACCGCAGACATATTCGATCGTGTATCACGACAGCACGAACATGAACTATTCGCATGATCCGAACACGCACGTCCGTATCATCCACCCCTACTACAACCGCTGGGTCGCGGAGCTGCGCGATGCGATCCGGATGGAGCTGAACAGGCTCTAGGTCGTCTGCCACATTTTGGCAGCACCGCCGAGCGCAGCCATGATCTCTTGGGATGTTCCCATCGTACGCTGGGTCCAATGGCCAGGCATCGGGGCGGCTGAGCTCGGCTTCATCGAGCCGCTTCTGCGCCGCCGGCTGTCGTCACTGGCGCGCGGGGCGCTGCACGTGGCCAATGCGTGCGCGCAGGGCTGCCCCTCGGCAACCTTCGTCTTCGCCTCTCGCCACGGGGAACTGACGCGAACCGTCGAGCTGCTGCGCAGCCTGGCGCACGATGAGGAGCTGTCGCCAACCTTGTTCAGCCTTTCGGTGCTGAATGCGGCAGCCGGCATCTTCTCCATCGCCCGCGGCGACCGAGCGCCGGCTACGGCCATTGCGGCCGGAGTCGAGAGCTTCGGCTACGGCCTCCTCGAGGCGCACCTGCGTGCCCGGAAGAGCCCGGCGAAACCACTTGTCTACGTGTACGCCGACGCCCCAGCGCCCGACCCGATCGGCCCGCAGTCCGGTGATCCCCAAGCGGTCTTTGCCCTTGGCCTGCTGATCCAAGGGGATGCCAGCTCTCGTCTGCATACCGCGTTCCGTCCGGGCACCATGGTCGGAACTCCAGCGACCCTGCAGGCCAACGCCTGCCTGCGGGCGCTCGAACGAGGCTCGGCTGACTGGACCAGCGATCGGCACCACTGGTGCTGGAATCTGCGATGAAGGAGGCAGGGCGCCTCTGGCGCAGTCTCGTCGCCGTACTCTGCTTCGTTGCCTTCGCTGTCGGCGGCACGCTGATGTCGGCCCTGCTGATGCCGTTGCTGATGAGCTTGCCCGATCCGGCGGTCAAGTGTCGCACGCGGGCCCGCTGCGTAATTGGCTTCTGCTTTCGGTTATTGATAAGGGCGCTCGTCGGTAGCGGCTCCATGCGTCTGGTGACCCGGGAGTCCGGGCGCCTCGCCCTGGCGCGCGGCACGCTGGTAGTGGCCAATCACCCGACCTACTGCGACGTCGTCGTCCTCATTTCTCTCATGCCGCAGGCCAACTGCGTCGTCAAGGCTGCTCTCTGGCGAAACCCCTTCTGCTGGGGCATCGTCCGTGCCGCCGGTTACATCAGCAATGCCTCACCAGAGGGCGTGATCGAAGCCTGTGCGGAAGCACTGCGTCAGGGCGAGACACTGCTGCTTTTTCCCGAAGGCACACGCACGACGCCAGGCCAGGTGCCTCGCTTCCAGCGCGGAGCCGCTCATGTGGCCCTGAGAAGCGGTGCCACCATACTGCCGGTTCTGATCGGCTGTGATCCGCCCACATTGACCAAGCATTCCCCTTGGTGGCTTGCCCCGGAACACCCCTTCACGTTCTGCGTGGACGTTGGCGAACAGCTGGCAACGGTGAAGGAAGAAGCAGCAATGGCGGCAACGCCAGCCATCCGTGCGCGGCACTTGACCAACGCCCTTCAAGACCATTTTTCCCGTGAACTACGACGCCATGGATACGCTTGAACAGGACATCAAGATCCTCATCATCGAGGTACTGAACCTCGAGGACATAAGCGGGGAGGATATCGCTAGCGATATGCCCCTGTTCGGCGAAGGCCTGGGCCTTGATTCCATCGACGCGCTGGAACTCGGCATTGCAATGAAGAAGACGTACGGCATCGAACTCGAAGCCGGTGATGGCCGTATCCGTGAACACTTCCGCAACGTCCTATCGCTTGCCGCGCTCGTGCGGCACCAGGGAAAAGGCAGCCTGACCCACACACCTTGAGGAGAGAAACGCCATGAGCGACCAGGAAATCCTCGACAAGCTCCGGACCATCCTGCATGACGCCTTCGAAATCGAAGCGACCCGTGTCACACCGGAAACGCAGTTGTTTGCCGACTTGGATCTCGACAGCATCGACGCTGTCGACCTCGCGATCCAGTTGCAGAAGCTCACTGGCAAGCGTATTCAGCCACAGGACTTCAAGGACATCCGGTCGGTCGCCGACGTCGTTGCTGCCGTACGCCGCCTGATGGCGGCCTAGCCGGGCGGGATCGGACAGCGATGAAGAACCTGTCGAATGGATTGGCGGTGGGTTTCGCACTCACCTACCCATTGGCCGTCTATGTCGGCCTACAGCATTTCGAACCGAGGATCTTCGGTGCGCTGCTCGGCGCCTTGCTGCTGCTGCGGAGATGGCAATCGGTGCGCAGTTGCGCGGCCAGACTGAAGTCGAGCGAACGTCTCTCCGCCGCGCTCGTCGGCGCCTACACGCTCACAATCGTCGCCAGCAACAACGAACTCCTGCTCCTGCTGTACCCCGTCGTCGTCAGTCTCGCGCTGCTGTCGGTCTTTGGCCGCAGCCTGCTGAATCCACCAACGGTGATCGAACGTATTGCCCGCCTCTCCGAGCCCGACCTGCCTCCCTGGGGCGTGCTCCATACCCGCCGGGTCACGCAGGTGTGGTGTGCGTTCTTCGTCTTCAACGCCGCCGTTTCGCTCGCCACCACGTTCGCCTCGCGCGAGGTCTGGCTGCTATACAACGGTTTTGTCGCCTATCTGCTGATGGGGGTGCTCTTTGCCTGTGAATGGCTGGTACGCGTTCGTGTCCGCCGCCGGGCGGCCTGAGGAAAGATGAGCTTCTCACTTGATGCCCTCAATCCGTCGGACAGTCGGGTCGTCGCAGTTGACGGCGCGCGCCGTGTCAGCTGGCGTGAGTTACGCGCTGCCGTCGCGGCACAGCGTGGCGCGCAGAGTGTGCCGTCGGGAGGCCGCCGCCGCGTCCTGTTGCGGGGCGCCTCCCCGATAGATTTCACTTCGGAACTGCTCGCCGCACTGGCCGAAAACCACGTTGCAGTCATCCCGCCGAACTTCCAGCCACAAACGCTGGGCGCCCTCGCCGCACTGCCGTCGCCTGTTGATGTGCCACCGCGGACGATCGAGCTGTACACCTCGGGCAGCAGCGGCGAGCCGAAGTGCGTGCCGAAGGCGGTGTGCCAGCTCGAAGCCGAATGCCGCACGCTGGAAGGCTGCTGGGGCAAACTGGCCCAAGGCGTGACCGTCCTTGCCACAACGCCGCACCACCACATCTATGGCCTGCTGTTTCGCTTGCTCTGGCCGCTGCTCTCCGGCCGTCCCTTCGACAACGCGACGATTTCCGAGCCGACCGCTTTCGCCGAGCGGCTGCGCGCGACAGAGGCGGCCCTTCTCGTCTCGTCGCCGGCACAACTGTCACGGCTGCACCAACTGCTTGACCTCGCCGCGCTGCCGCACAAGCCCGCACTGGTGTTCTCCTCCGGTGGGCCGCTGGACGCCGAAACAGCCGATAGCTACCGGCGCGCTTGGGGCTCTGCGCCGACCGAGGTCTATGGCAGCACCGAAAGCGGCGGGATCGCCTGGCGCCGGCAGGACTACGGTCTGCACTGGACGCCGCTACCGCAAGTGCAGGTGGCAGTGGACGGGGATGGCGCCTTGCTTGTCCGTTCGCCCTTCCTCCCCGACGACGAGCCACTGCGCATGCAGGATACCGTCGAGCTCAAGGCAGACGGCACCTTCGTCTTGCGCGGTCGGCTCGACCGGATCGTCAAGATCGAGGAGAAGCGGTTGTCGCTTCCCGAGATGGAAGCATGGCTCACCGGACATCCGGGCGTGGCCGCCGCTGCGGTAGCCCCACTGGCGGTTTCCGGTCGCACAGTGGTCGGCGCGGTCATTGTCGCCACTGCCGCCGCAACGCAGCGCCGGGTGCTGATCGATGCTCTCCGCCAGCACTTGGGGCAGCGCTTTGAACCCGTACTGCTGCCTCGGCGATGGCGCTTCGTCGAAGCGCTACCCTACAGCGAGCGCGGCAAACTCGCGCTCAACGACGTCGCCAGATTGTTGGAGGCTGCGCCGTGTGCCTGATGCCGCATGTCCGGCAGGTGTGGATCGACGATACATCGGCGACGCTGCAACTGACGGTCGAGCCGTCACTGGACTATTTCCCCGGACACTTTCCTGACCACCCGATCCTGCCCGGCATCGTGCAGGTCGACTGGGTAATCCGGCTCGCGCGCCAGCATCTGGGCATTCGCTGCACCGGTTTCTCAGCACTGCGCGCGCTGAAGTTCTCCGCGCCCATCCTGCCGGGAACCAAGCTGTCACTGCAGATCGACTGGTTGCCGGAAAGGCAGCGCCTTGATTTCGCTTATCGGGAAGAAAGGCGCCCGATGTCGTCGGGCCAGATTTTTTTTGCCAGCGGAGCCGCAGCATGAGCTTCGTCCCTGGCATCGTCATTCCAATCTATAACCACAAGCAAACGATCGCCGCAGTGGTTGCCCGGTTGTCGGACTACGAGGTGCCGATCTTCATCGTCGATGATGGCTCGGACGAAGCGACGCAGGAGACTCTCGCCGCTGTCTCCGCCAGCCAACCACTCGCACGCCTCTCTCGTCTGCGGGAAAACGTTGGCAAGGGTGCTGCTGTCATGCACGGCCTGCGCGAAGCCTTTGCGGCAGGTTGTACGCATGCGTTGCAGGTGGATGCCGACGGCCAGCACGACCTCTCCGACGTGCCGCGCTTTCTCGAGCAGAGTCGCATCCGGCCCGACGCCGTCGTTGCTGGCTGCGCATGCTACGACGAGTCGGCACCGGCCAGCCGGCGCTACGGCCGCTGCGTGACCCATTTCTGGGTATGGGTGGAAACGCTCTCTTTCGCGATCGGCGACTCGATGTGCGGTTTCCGCGTTTACCCGCTTGCACCGACCGTTGCACTGATCGAACGTCATCGACTACCGACGCGCATGACGTTCGACACCGAGATCATCGTCCGTCTTTTCTGGATGGGACTGCCTGTCGTCAACCTGGCTACGCGGGTCGTCTACCCGCAGGGTGGCCTGTCGCACTTCCGCATGTGGCGAGACAATCTGGGCATCTCGTGGATGCACACCCGGCTTTGCGCCGGAATGGTGGGCCGCCTGCCCCTGCTGCTGTGGCGCAAGCGCTGCCCACCCCGCTTCAGCGCGCTGCATTGGTCGCGGCATCGCGAGCGCGGAAGTTCGGTCGGCCTGCGCTTGACTGTCGTCAGTTACCGCCTGTTCGGCGACCGGTTTGCACGCGCGCTGCTGCGCCCAATCGTCGCTTGGTTCCTTCTGAGTGGTGGAACGGCACGAGATGCCTCGCTCGATTATCTGCGCCGCCTGCAGGCGACCCGTTCCGATACCCCGGCGCCGACTTGGATCAACGCCTACCGCCACATGCTGGCCTTTGCCAATGCCAACCTCGACAAGCTGGCAGCGTGGACCGGGCATGTCGCGCCCGCCAGCATCTCCTTCGAAAACCAGGATGCCTTCGAGGAACTGCTCGCCTCGGGCCGTGGTGCGGTGCTGCTCGGTGCTCATTTCGGCAATCTCGAAATGATGCGCGCGCTGGCCCATCTCAATGGCATCGCCCGGGTCAACGCCGTCGTCTACACGGACCATGCCCGACGCTTCAACGCGGCACTGGCTTCGGTCGCCCCTGGCTTCGAGCTCAACCTTCTCCAAGTCAGCAGCCTCGGGCCGGAGACCGCCATCCTGTTGCGCGAGAAGATCGACCGTGGCGAGCTGTTGGTCATCGTCGGTGACCGCACGCCGTCCGCCGACAATGGACGTGTGGTCAGCGTCGAGTTTCTAGGCACGCCGGCCCGCTTCCCGCAGGGACCGTTCATCCTCGCTGCTCTGCTCGAATGCCCGGTATACCTGTTCGTCTGCTTTCGCGAGGCTGACGGCCACCGCGTTCACTTCGAGCCCTTCGCCGAACGTATCGACTTGCCGCGCGGCAAACGCGAGGCCGCGATCGCCACGCACGCGCAGCGCTATGCCGACCGTCTCGTCGAACTGTGCCGCCGAACGCCGTTCCAGTGGTTCAATTTTTTTGATTTCTGGGCCAACACGGAATCCGGCCCACGGCATTGACCAGGACATCAAGCATGCCATTCCGCCTCGCCCCCGTCGCGTTTGCCAGCCTGCTCGACGGCACCGCTGAGCGTCCACGCGACGACCACATCAAGTTGCGGAGCGGCGAGACAGAGCATACCGGCGCCGCAGCCGGGGTGAGGGCCCGCGTGGCATTCAGGGGCGCGGTCGTCAAGCTGCATTGATCGGGCTGTCGTCGTTTACTACCAACGAGGGAGAGTGTCATGATTCGAAGAAATCCAGTTCTGCTCGCGGCGACATTCGCCGTCATTGGCAGCCTACCGGCTGCCCAAGGCAGCGATTTCGCGGCGAGCATCGAGATGGTTCGTGTCCCGGAAGGCTGTTATGCGATGGGCAACACCGGCTACGAAACGCACGAGCTTCCCGTCCATGAGGTGTGTGTGGACAGTTTCGAAATCGGCAAGTACGAAATTACCCAGGCGCAATGGAAAGCCGTGATGGGCACGAATGCCTCGAAGTTCGACACCTGCGGCGCTACCTGCCCGGTCGATCAGGTGTCATGGTTGCAGGCACAGGAATTCATTCGAAAGCTCAACGCCCAAGGGCGCGGAGGATTTCGCCTGCCGACTGAGGCAGAGTGGGAATATGCCTGCAGGAGCGGCGGTAAGCAGGAAACCTGGCCGGGCGGGGTATCGGCGGATCAGGTTTTCGACATCGCCTGGTTCAACAAGGCAAGCGCCGGCGAGCGCACGCATCCGGTTGGCACGAAGAAGCCGAACGGGCTTGGCATCCACGACATGGCCGGCAATGTCTGGGAATGGGTGCAGGACAAGTTCGTCTCGCCCTATCCCGTCTCGCCGAAGCAGAATCCGCGGATCGAAACAGGCGGGGAGGAGAAGCGCGTCATGCGTGGCGGCTCCTGGGCCCAGAAGGTCAACTACGTCCGCTGTGGCATTCGCTCCCGTTACGAGCCAGAGTTCGTAGACGCTGTGGGCCGTGTCGGGTTCCGCGTCGTCCGCGACATGGAACGTTGATGCACGGAGTACGACGGGTGATGCTTCGTCGTCAGCACCGACTGCAGAGTGGGGCGTCGATGCCAGGAGTCTCTTGATTGATCGCTCCACCCTGCACATGAAGACAGGCCTGAATGCGTCGGCACAGTCGTGCCGTATCGTCGGTGACGACGCCCTTTCCGTACTCGACGTGGTTGATATCGCGGCCTGCCGTTCCACCGTCGCGCTCTCCGACGATGCCCGCTTCACGCGTCGCATCAATGCCGGCGCAGAATTTCTGGAACGTCTGCTCGCCGACGGTGGCACCGTTTACGGAGTCACCACCGGATATGGCGAATCCTGCACCGTCGTCGTTCCGGCGGATCTCGTCGCCGAACTGCCGCTCCATCTGACGCGCTATCACGGCTGCGGCCTTGGCGAGCATCTGCCGCCGGAGGCCGTGCGTGCCGTGCTCGTCGCCCGCCTCGTCTCGCTCGCGCGGGGCGCCTCGGGCGTTCGCCACGTCCTGCTGCAACGGCTGGTCGACCTGCTCAATCACGACCTGCTGCCGTGTATTCCGGCCGAAGGCTCGGTTGGTGCCAGTGGAGACCTGACACCACTTTCCTACTTGGCAGCCACACTGATCGGCGAACGCGCGGCACTGTACCGCGGGAAACTCACGACGGCGACCGAGGCTTGGGAAGATCTCGGTATCGCCCCGTTGAAGCTGGCGCCGAAGGAGGGGCTGGCGATCATGAACGGCACCTCCGTGATGACGGGCCTGGCCTGCCTCGCGGTCGCCCGCGCCGAGTACCTGACTCGACTCTGCTGCCGCATCACGGCACTCGCTTCGCAGGCGATCCGCGGCAACGCCGAGCACTTCGATCCACGGCTTTTTGCCGTCAAGCCGCACGCCGGCCAGATGGAGGCTGCGCGCTGGATTTGGGAAGACCTCGGCGGCACCTCGGCTACCAGTAATGCCGAAGGCGTGCGCCTGCAGGACCGCTATTCGATCCGCTGCGCGCCGCATGTCATCGGCGTGGCCCGAGACGCGCTGTCGTGGATACGTCGAGACGTCGAGAACGAGCTGAACAGCGCCAACGACAACCCGATCATCGATGGTGAGGCCGGTTGGGTGCTGCACGGAGGCCATTTCTATGGCGGTCACGTCGCCTTCGCGATGGACGCTCTCAAGACCGCTGTCGCAAACCTCGCCGACCTGATGGACCGCCAGCTCGCGCTGCTGGTCGACAACCGTTACAACCACGGCCTGCCACAGAACCTCTCCGGCACGGTTGGCCCGCGAGCGGCGATCAACCACGGTTTCAAGGCGGTGCAGATCGGCACTTCGGCGTGGACGGCAGAGGCGCTGAAGCTGACCATGCCGGCTTCGGTCTTCTCACGCTCGACCGAGTGCCACAATCAGGACAAGGTCAGCCTGGGCACCATCGCTGCTCGCGACTGCCTGCGCATCCTCGAGTTGACCGAGCAGGTCTTTGCCGCGCTGGTGCTGGCTACGGTACAGGCGGTGGAACTGCGCTTTCGCGGCGAGACGCCGGTGCTGACGGCAGCCTGCGCGGCTTTCGTCGAGGCTGTGCGTGTTCATAGCGAATTCCTCGACGAGGATCGCCCGCTGGACGGCGATTTGCTCTGCACTGTCGAACTGATCCGCAGCCAGTACTGGAGCCTTTATGCCTGAACTCGCCGCCGAGGTGACGATCGATGTGCCGTTTCACGATATTGACATTATGGAAGTCGCCTGGCACGGCCACTACGTCAAGTATTTCGAACTGGCGCGCTGCGCCCTGCTGCGGAAGATCGGCTATGACCACCCGCAGATGCGCGAGTCCGGTTACGTCTGGCCGGTGGTCGAGTGCTACCTGAAGTACGTGCGCCCGGCCCGCTACAACCAACGCCTGTCGATCCGCACCGTTTTGCGCGAATACGAGAACCGCCTGCGCTTCGACTACGAGATTCGCGATGCGGCAAGCGGCGTGCGGCTGACCAGGGGATACACGGTACAGGTCGCCGTGGACAGCAACAGCGGCGAACTGCAGTTCGCCTCGCCCGACTGCCTGATTGCCTGCGTGGAGACGACATGCACCGCCAGATGACGGCCTGTGTTGTCATGGTACTGACGCTGCCATTCGCTGCGCTGGCCGGGCCGACAACCGCCGAACTGGCGGCACGCATGGCACAACGGCTCGAACAGGCACCGGTGCTGCGCGCCGAGTTCATCCAGGAAAAGCGGATGGCGGCGTTCCGGAAGCCGCTACAGACGCGCGGCCAGCTGACGGTGGCGCGCGACCGCGGGGTCATCTGGCAGATCGACGCCCCGCTCAAGGTGGCCTACGTGCTTGCCGATGATCGCGTAGTCGAGATCGGCGAGGACGAAGTGGCACAAGTCCGAACGGCGCGCGACATTCCCGGTCTGGCGCAGGTTGGCACACTGTTCCGAGCGCTGCTCGGCGCGCGGATCGACATCCTTGCGGATCTGTTCGCCGTCACGCCGGAGGGAACGCTCGACGCCTGGCGCCTGACGCTTACCCCAAGACCTGGCCCGATCGCGCAGGCGATACGCGAGATCCGCATGAACGGCGGTCGTCACGTCGAGCACATCCGCATCGAGGAAACCAACGGCGACAGCGCGACTCTGGTTTTCCGCAACTTCCGAGAGGATCGCGAGCTGCTGCCAGCCGAGCGCGTGCGTTTCGGGCTGCACTGATGGGTTCGCGGCAACTGGTGGCGCTCGCCTGGCTGACGCTCGTGCTGGTCGCTGCCATCTACGTCGGACAGCGTTTCGCAGATGCGACACCACTCGAAACCGACCTGCTCGCCCTGTTGCCACCGACCGAGAAGAGCGACACCGCCGAAGCAGCAGTCAGGGCCTTGAGTGAACAGCTTGGCAACCGCGCGCTTTTCTTCGTCGGCCACGCCGACCCCGATCAGGCGCGTCGTGCGGCACGCGGCTTTGCCGCCCGACTGGAAGCCTCTGGCGCATTCAAGCGGGTGACCACCGCCGCACCCCCGGTTGACCAGCTTGCTCTGAGCAATACCTACCTGCCGCACCGTGCCGGGCTCCTCGCTCCGGGTGACCGCGATGCGCTTTCCGCTTCCTCGTTTGCCGCCGAGACCACGCTGCAGCGTCGTCTGCATCAGCCGTTCCAGACGGGCATTGCCACCGATCCGATGTACGATCCCTTCGGTCTCCTGCAGCGCTGGCTGACGCAGCTGCCGTTCGTGAGAACACAACTGATGCCCAGTGACGGGATGCTCACCGTGCGCGATGCGCAGGCGACCTGGGTGTTCGTCATGGCCGAACCCATTGGCAGCGCTTTCGCTGCCACTACACAGGCTTCGGTGATTGCCGCCGTCGCCAACGCAGAGGCGGCGCTTCGCGCCGAAACCGCAACGGCATCTCTGCTGCGTACTGGCGCGGTTTTCTACGGCGATGCCGCGCGCAGGAGTGCCCAGCGCGAGGTTGACATGATCGGTGGTGGTTCGCTCGTCGGCGCCCTCGTCATGATGTGGCTTCTCTTCCGCTCGCTACAGCCACTGGCTCTCAGCCTGGTTACCGTCGCCTGCGGTATCGTCTGCGCCACCGCCGCCGTACTTGCCACCCACGATCGGATTCATCTGATCACCCTCGTCTTCGGCGCCAGCCTGATCGGCGAAGCGGTCGACTACGCCATCCAGTTCTTTGCCGCCCGCCTCGACGCCGGCACCAGCTGGCAGGCGGAGCGGGGCCTCACCCGCCTGCTGCCGGGGCTTGCCGTGGCCCTCGCCACCAGCCTCATCGGCTACGGTGCGCTGACGCTGACGCCCTTCCCGGCGATCAGCCAGATCGGTCTGTTCGCGTTTGCCGGCTTGGCAGCCGCCTGGCTTTCGGTCGTTCTTCTGCTGCCACTGTTGGCACGGGCGCCGGGGACGCATGACGGCAGCGACGTTCGCCTGCCGCAGCGCCTGCTGCGCGCCTGGCAGGACCACGCCACGCCCGGCGGTGTCATCGCGCTCGTCGTCGCGCTGGTGTCCGCCTCCATACCCGGCTGGTTGCATCTCACCACGGACGATGACGTGCGCCAGCTCGTCGTCCGGCCCGCGAGTTTGGTCGAGCAGGAAGAGGGGATTCGCGTTCTCGTCGGCACTCCCGGCGGCAGCAGGTTCTTCCTCGTCGAGGGCGCCGACGACGAGGAGGCATTGCGCCGCGAGGAAGCGTTGACGGCTCGCCTGCGCACACGTGTCGGACAGGGGCTCGCCGGGTACACGGCGATATCCGGCTTCGTCCCCTCGGCTGCCACGCAGGCTGCCGGGCGGGCACTGCTGCAACGCGCCTTGCCTGCTGACAAGGTCGCACCGTTGTTCGACGAGGCGGGCCTGCAGAACAAGGCTGCAGAGGCGTGGCGCGATATGCTGGGTAGCGACGCCGCGCTGACACTGCGGGAATGGCTCGAAACGCCGCTGGCGCAACCGTTCAGGTCCCAGGTTGTCCCCACCACGAGCGGAACGGCATTGATCGTCATCCTGAGCGGTGACGATGCCAACCTCGATCTGGGGTCTCTCGCCGCGGATCTGCCGGGTGTCAGCGCGATCGACAAGGCAGCCAGCGTTTCCGCACTCCTTGCCGAGTATCGCCGTCTCGCCACACTCTGGTTGCCGTTCGCCGGACTGATCGTCTTCACGGTGCTGGCCTGGCGCTATGGTCTGTGCCAGGGCGCGGCGATCCTGCTGCCGACGTTGGCAGCAATCGGCATAGGTCTCGGCCTCTACGGTGCCGCCGGGGTATCGTTGACCCTCTTTTCTTTGATGGCGCTGATGCTGGTTCTTGGTTCCGGCGTAAACTACGCGATCTTCATCGTCGAGGCCGGCGTATGCGCCCCAGCCTCCTTTGCTGGCGTGCTGGTATCGGCGACAACGACGTTGCTGGCATTCGGCCTGCTGGGGCTGTCCAGCATGCCGGCACTTCATCAGTTTGGCCTGTTGCTGTTGGTCGGAATCAGTATCGCGGTGTTGTTCGCGCCAATGGCGCTGACGTTGGGCAGAGCGCGTCGGTGATCCCGAGCCCAGCCGCATCTTGCACACTCTGCGCCGCGCTGCTGGCCATCGCGTGCGCCCCTGCGAGCGAATCCTGCACACGTCTTCCGGGCAACGGCCGCTACTGCCTGCTCGCTGGCTCCTGGCCAGAATACGTGACCGAACAGGCAAGCATGGTGACACTGAAGGACAAGAAGCTGCGGATCATTTCGCGCATTTCATCGGGCGAGTCCGGCGTACGCTTCGCCGGGCTCAGCCCGCTTGGACAGACGCTGTTCCAGGTTTCCTGGGAAGATTCCGTCCTGCATCTGGAGCCGCCGACGATCTTCGAAGGCCGTCTCGATCCGGCACTGATACCAGCGCTGCTGCAGATCGCCACCTGGCCGGCGGAGCGTATCCGGGATGGGCTGTCGAACGGCCTCGTACTGCTGGAACAACCGGGTCGCCGGGTCATCCGCGGCAACAACGGCGATATACTGATCGTTTCCTGGGAGGGGAACGAATGGCCGTATCAACGGCTGTGCTTCGAAGCGCCTGCCCTGAATCTGACCATCGACAGTCGCCTTCTGGAGGACTTGCAATGAGCAGTCGGTTTGCCCTGTCGCGCCCCGGTCTGGTCAGCGCACTTGGTGCTGGTGCGGAGGCCGCGTGCGCGCGCCTGTTTGCCGGCGACACGTCGGGCATGATCGTGGAATCGGGTTGGCTTGGCGGTGCCGCGACCGCGCGCGTCGGCAAGTTTGGCGGCGCCTTGCGGCCCCTGCCGGATGACGACTGGCATCGTCGCCACGCCAGCCGCAACAACCAGTTGCTCCTCGCAGCATTCGCCCAGATCGAAGACGATTTCCGCGCCGTCTTCGAGTACTTCGCTGTCGATCGAATCGGTGTCGTACTCGGTACCAGCACCTCGGGCGTAGCCGAGGGCGAAGCGGCCTTCGCCACCCACACCCGCGACGGCTGTTTGCCCGACAGCTTTGCCTACGAGCAGATGGAGATCGGTGACCCCGCCGTCTTTCTTGCCCGACATCTGGGTATTGACGGTCCGGCCTACACCGTGTCGACGGCCTGCACCTCGGGCGGCAAGGCGCTCGCGTCGGCGCGTCTGCTGATTGAAGCCGGGTTCTGTGACGCCGTCGTTACCGGTGGCGTCGACAGCCTTTGCCGGCTGACGGTCGGCGGTTTCACGGCGCTCGAATCGACCACTACTGAAATCTGCCAGCCGCTGTCACGGAACCGGCGCGGCATCAACATCGGCGAAGGCGCGGCACTGTTTCTGATGACTGCGGGTACCGGCCCGGTCACACTTCTGGGTATCGGTGAGTCGAGTGATGCCCACCACATCTCGGCGCCTGAACCGGAAGGCCGGGGTGCCGAGGCGGCGATGCGCGCAGCGCTGGCCGACGCCGGCCTTGCGCCGACAGACATCGGCTACCTGAACCTACATGCCACAGCAACACCGAAGAACGATGCGATGGAAAGTCTGGCAGTCGCTCGCGTCTTTCCCGATGGCGTGCCCGTGAGCGGTACCAAGCCGATGACCGGCCACACCCTCGGTGCCGCCGGCGCGCTTGAGGCCGCCATCTGCTGGTTGGCGCTGACCGACCCCGCTGGCCGCCTGCCACCGCATGTCTGGGATGGCCATTCTGACCCCGATCTGCCGCGCCTCGATACGGTCGCCCCCGGTCGTTGCTTCGCGGCGGGGCGCCGCGTCGCCATGAGCAACTCGTTCGCCTTTGGCGGCAACAATCTGAGCCTGATTCTCGGGGTCTCCGGGTGAGCGCCCTCGTGCCTATCGAGGATCTGTTGCCGCACCGCGGCAGCATGCTGTTGCTGACGGGCATGCTGGAGGCCGACGCCGAGTCTGCGACCTGCGAGGCCATGCCCGATGCAAAGGCTTGGTACGCCGAAAGCGATGGGACGATGCCAGCATGGATCGGCATCGAACTGATGGCGCAGACGATCGCTGTGCACGTCGCGCTGATCGCGCGTCGTGCCGGCAGGCGGCCAAGGCCGGGCGTGCTGCTTGGTACGCGCGCCTACCGGGCCGGGGCCGACCGCTTTCCCGTCGGACAGCCGCTGCAGATCACAGCTCGCTCCACCCACCGCGACGCTACCGGTCTCGGCGCCTATGACTGCACGCTGGCCGATGACCGTGGCACGGTGCTCGCCATGGCGGCGATCACCGTCTACGAACCCGAGGACTTCGCACAATTCCTCGCCGGACAAGGACATGGGGAAGCACAGTAATGGAGATTCGACGCGTTCTGGTCACCGGTTCCAGCCGGGGCATCGGCAAGGCGATAGCACAGCGACTCGCGGCCTCCGGTTTCACCGTCGGCGTGCATTGCCGCAGCCGGCGCGACGAGGCCGAAGCGGTCGCCGAGTCGATCCGCATGGCGGGCGGCAAAGCCAGCGTGCTTCAGTTCGACGTGTGCAACCGTGCTGCGACGCGCGCTGCACTCGAAGCCGATCTCGCCACGAACGGAAGCTGCTGGGGGATCGTTGTCAATGCCGGTGTGACTCGCGACAACGCGTTTCCCGCGCTCAGCGACGAGGACTGGGACGTGGTCATCGATACCGGCCTGAACGGCTTCTACAATGTCGTTCATCCGCTTGTGATGCCGATGGTGCGCGCGAAGCGGGGCGGGCGCATCGTCACGCTGGCCTCGGTTTCGGGAGTCATCGGCAACCGTGGTCAGGTCAACTACAGTGCCGCGAAGGGCGGGCTGATTGCCGCCTCGAAGGCCTTGGCGCTCGAACTGGCCAGCCGGCGCATCACGGTCAATTGCGTCGCGCCGGGTTTGGTCGATAGCGAGATGCTGGCCGGCCTGCCGATGGATGGACTGTTGAAGCTGATTCCGCTTGGGCGCGTCGGCAAACCCGAGGAAATCGCCGCGACGGTGGACTTCCTGATGTCGGAAGGCGCAGCCTACATCACGCGGCAGGTGATCGGAGTGAACGGAGGCTTGGCGTGAACGGTGGGCTGAGACGTGTCGTCGTCACCGGTATGGCGGGTATCACCGGGCTCGGCGACAACTGGGAAACCATCGAAGCCAATCTGCGTACTGGCCGCAGCGCTGTGCGCCACATTCCCGAATGGGCTGAAATCGAAGGGCTGAACACGCACCTCGGAGCGCCTGTCGAGTTCGTGCCGCCGGCGCACTATCCACGCAAGGCGATCCGTTCGATGGGGCGTGTCTCGCTGTTGGCCGTGCGTGCGACAGAGATGGCGCTGGTGCACGCGGGTTTGCTGGGTGACCGTGTCGTTTCCAGCGGCGACATGGGTATCGCCTACGGTTCGTCGTTCGGCAGCATCGACCCGGTTCGGGGCTTTGGCAAGATGCTTGACCAGCACAGCATGGCCGATCTCAACGCCACCTCGTACATCCAGATGATGCCGCACACGACGGCGGTCAACGCCGCGCTGCACTTCGGTCTGCAAGGGCGAGTCATTCCGACCTCGAGCGCGTGCACCTCGGGCAGCCAGTCGATCGGTTACGCCTATGAGGCCATCCGCTTTGGCAAGCAAACGGTCATGCTCGCTGGCGGAGCCGAGGAGCTGTCGGCCGCCTCCGCCGCGGTCTTCGACCTGCTGTTTGCCACCAGCACGAAGAACCACGCACCTTCTCTCACACCGCGCCCCTTCGACAGGGATCGCGACGGCCTGGTGGTTGGCGAGGGCGCGGCGACGCTGGTGCTCGAGGAATACGAGCATGCCCGCGCCCGCGGTGCGAAGATTCTCATCGAGGTCATCGGGTTCGGCACCAATACGGATGGCTCACACGTCACGCAGCCCGAAGCTGAGACCATGGCGACGGCGATGCGTCTGGCGCTCGCCGATGCTGGCCTGCCCGCCGCAACCATCGGCTACGTCAGCGCCCACGGCACGGCCACCGACCGGGGTGACGTCGCCGAGAGTCGTGCGACGAACGAAGTGCTCGGCAACGCAGTACCAATCAGTTCGATGAAGAGCTACCTTGGACACACGCTCGGTGCCTGCGGCGCCATCGAAGCATGGTGGGCAATCGAGATGATGAACCGGCGCTGGTTCGCCCCCACGCTGAACCTCGACACCCCCGATCCGGCCTGCGCGCCACTGCGGCACGTCGTCGGCAGCGGATTGACGCTCGAGACGCAATACGTGATGAGCAACAATTTCGCCTTCGGGGGCATCAACACCTCTCTGATCTTCTCGATGCCTTGAAAGCCGCATCATGTACACACGTACGGTGTTCGCGTCAAGCTGGTGCCGATGCGACTGCAGGCCCGTGTAGGGACCGCACGGGCCATGCTGCTCGTTCTGACGGAAACACCCACGCCCGCACGCGCGCCTCGGGCACTGACGAATCCGGCGGCAGGGCTTTTGGTTGCTCCCGGCGTCCCGGAGACTGCTCCTGGGCTCAGCCGAGGGCGATGACGAAATGAAGCGTCGCGTCGTCGTCACCGGCCTTGGCATCGTCTCTTGCATCGGCAACGAACTCGACACCGTTGCCCATGCGTTGCGCCACTCGTGTAGCGGCATCCGGCACATGCCAGAGTATGCCGCGCTGGGTCTGGCCAGCCAAGTCGCGGGCATCCCCGATCTAGTTGGCGAAGCGGCCATCCCACGCAAGCTGAGACGCTATATGGCCGACGCCGGGGTATATGCCTGGCATGCCATGCGCAAGGCCATCGACGACGCAGGAATCCGCCCCGACGAGATTCGTGACCCGCGCACGGCGTTGATCGTCGGTTCCGGCGTCGGCTCGCCCTACCGCCATGACGAGGCGCTGGCCATCTTCCGTCAGCGCGGTTTGGAGAAGCTGCCGCCGTATTACGTGCCGCAGGTGATGGGCAGCACGACCTCGGGAACTCTGGTGCAGGCTTTCGGGGTCGGCGGGCCGAGCTACTCGGTCACCGCCGCCTGCGCCTCGTCGGCACACTGCATCGGCAACGGATACCAGATGGTCCGTCATGGCATCGTCGACCGAGCCTTCGTCGGCGGTGCCGAGGAAGTGTGTTGGACCTCGGCCGTGCTTTTTGACGCGATGGGCGCGCTTTCGACGCGACGCAACGATGACCCAGGAACGGCCTCGCGCCCGTTCGACCGTGACCGTGACGGTTTCGTCATCGCGGGCGGCGCAGCGGTGCTGTTGCTTGAAGCGGAGCAGTTCGCCCGTCGGCGAGGCGCTCGAGTTTACGGCGAGATCGCTGGTTACGGCGCAGCCAGCGACAGCGCCGACATGGTGCAACCGAACGCCGACGGTGTTGCACGCGCCATGCGTGCGGCACTCGCTGAAGCCGGCGGACTTTCCGTTGACTATATCAATCCGCACGCCACCTCGACACCGAGCGGTGATGCGGCTGAGCTTGATGCGATCCGTGCCGTATTCGGCGAGAGCATTCCGGTGCTTTCGGCGACCAAGGGTCTGACCGGCCACTCGATCGGTGCCATCAGCGCTCAGGAAGCAATCTTCTGCCTGCTGATGATGCGAGATGGTTTCGTCGCTGCCTCAGCCAACCTGAAGGCCCCCGACGATGGATACGATGCCTTGCCCATCGCCCGTCGGACTACCGTACAGCCGATCGACACCGCCCTTTCGTCCAGCATCGGTTTCGGTGGCAGCAACGCGGTGCTGATCTTCCGCAAGGTATAGAGGAGGCCTCGGGATTTCGGACAGCAGGATAAGTGGAAGCTTTGCCCCATCGAACGGCTGCGGTAGCGGCCCCAAGAAGAGCAAGAGCATGACGAGAAGGACGAGGCGGAACCACACGCCGGCATTCAAGGCGCAGGTGGCGCTGGCGGCGTTGAAGAGCGACAAGACGCTGGCCGAGCTGTCGCAGCAGCACGACATGCACCCGAATCAAATCACGGACTGGAAGCGGCCGATGGCGGAGCAGCTCAACGGGCTGTGGTCAAGATCCGGATAAGTGCCTGCTCGATGACGGCCATTCGGGAGACGGGCAGATGCACGCCGTGGTCGACGAGACGGCCGTCGATGCGCCGGTGCTCAGGGCCAGGAACCCCGCAACGACTGCTCATCAGGCGAAGGCGACGGACAGCCCGGCGGTGGCCAAGTCGCGGGAGCGAATGGCAGGCGGTCGCGCCAAGCGTCTCTACCGGGATCGAGATCGCGCCGGCCCTTCACCGCCTGCCGGAGTTTGCAGCGAGAACTCCTGGCTGATCCCCGCAGCCGCCTTGCAGGCGGCCGTTTCGACGTATAATCAGAGCCGTTTCGGGTGCCTTGCCTCGTGGTCACGGGGCGGGTGAAACGGGAAGCCGGTGCACGGCGGCGTCGCCAACGACGCCAGTCCATTCCGGCGCAGCCCCCGCTGCTGTAAGCCTGACGACTCCGCAATCCGCCACTGTGCCCAGGCACGGGAAGGCGCGGGGAAGGTCGACGGCGAGCCAGAAGACCGGCCCGAAACCGGATGGCAACATTCCCCGGGGTGGCGGGAAGGCGTCGCTGGTCGCGCGCAGTGCGAGTCCAGGCCACCTCCCACCGATCGGAACCCGTTGCCGCGCTTCGGCCAGCCGTCGCAGGGAGGAGCACGATGCACATCATGGAAGGATTTCTGCCGCTCGAGCACGCCGTCGGCTGGACACTGGCGTCGGCGCCGTTCGTCGTCCTCGGCGTGCGCTCGCTGCGCCGGCGACTGCACGAGCAACCGGAACAGCGGATGCTGCTCGGCGTCGCCGCTGCCTTCTCCTTCGTCCTCTCGGCGCTCAAGTTGCCCTCGGTGACCGGCAGTTGCTCGCACCCGACCGGCGTCGGCCTCGGCGCGCTGCTCTTCGGGCCGACGGCGATGGTGCCGGTCGGCCTCGTCGTCCTCGTCTTCCAGGCGCTGCTGCTGGCGCACGGCGGACTGACGACGCTCGGCGCCAACCTCTTCTCGATGGCGATCGTCGGTTCCTTCGTCGCCGCCGGGCTGTTCCGCGCCGGTCGCCGGCTGCACCTGCCGCTCGCCGCCTGCGTCTTCGTCGCCACCTGCTTTGCCGACCTCGCGACCTACGTCACGACCTCGCTGCAGCTCGCCTGGGCCTTTCCCGATCCGGTCGGCGGCTTCGCCGCCTCGTTCGCCAAGTTCGCCGGCATCTTCGCCATCACGCAGATTCCGCTGGCGATCAGCGAGGGCCTGCTGAGCGTGCTGGTGGTCAGGGCGCTGCTGCGCTTCAACGGCGACGAGCTGAAGGGCATGCCGCTGTTTGCCGGTCGCGAGGTGCGGGCATGAAGCGCACGAACTGGTTCTTGATCGCCGCCGTGCTGCTCCTGACGGTGGCGCCCCTGTGGCTCGTGCCGCGGCCGGCCGCCGGCCCGGACGGCCAGCCGGGCGAGATCTTTGCCGGTGCCGACAGCGTGGCGCAGAAGGCGATCGAGGAGATCGCCCCGGGTTACCAGCCGTGGTTCGCGCCGCTGCTCGAACCGGCGAGCGGCGAGATCGCCTCGCTGCTCTTCGCCCTGCAGGCCGCCATCGGCGCCGGCATCATCGGCTATTGGCTGGGGGCGTCGGTGACGCGCGAGAAGATGCGGCGGGCAGCCGGGCCGGAAGGCCGCGACCGTGCTGATTGAGCAGGCGGCCTACGGCAACCGCTGGCGACGCGTCAGCCCGACGGCGAAGGCCAGCCTGGCGCTGGCCGGCCTGCTGGCGGCATTCGTCGCCGCGACGCCGGCGACAGCGGCCGCAGTCGCCCTGCTGCTGGCTCTGGTGACGATCGTCGGCGCCGGTGTCGCGACCGGCCTCTACCTGCGGGTGGCAGCGCCGGCAGTCGCCTTTCTCGGCTTCGGCAGCCTGTCGCTGCTCGTCGCCGTCGGCACCGATGCCACCGGCCAACTCGCCTGGGGACTGGCGCCCGATGCGGCGCCACGCATCGCCGCCGTCGCCGGTCGCTCGCTGGCCTCGCTGGCGGCCTTGCTGCTGCTCGTGCTGACGACGCCCCTGCCCGACCTGATCGGCCTGCTGCGCCGCCTGCACGTGCCGGACGTGCTGCTCGACCTGATGGTGCTCTGCTACCGCATGCTCTTCGTCCTCGCGGCGGCCGTGCACGACACGCTGACCGCACAGTCCGCCCGCCTCGGCTACGCTTCACTGCGCCACGGCCGCCGCTCGCTCGGCCTGCTGGTCGGCAACCTCGCGCTGCAGATCTGGCAGCGCGCGCGGGCGCTGAACCAGGCGGCGCTGGCGCGCAATGGCGGTGGGTCGCTGCGCTTCCTGGCACCGGATTTCGCCAACGCCCGCCGCGACACGCTGCTCGCCGCCGGCGTGGGCAGCGCGCTGGTCCTGCTGGCTGGCCTCGCCTGATGGCCGGCGAACTGCTGCTCGAGGTGCACGCCGTCGGCCATGTCTATGCCGACGGCAGCCACGGGCTCGCCGACTGTTCGCTGGCCATCCGCCGCGGCAGCCGCAATGCGCTGCTCGGCGCCAACGGCTCCGGCAAGACGACGCTGCTGCTGCACCTCAACGGCCTGCTGCAACCTTCGACGGGCTGCATCCGCATCGACGGCAGGGCGCTCGACTACAGCCGTGGCGGGCTGGCGGCGCTGCGCCGGCGGGTCGGCCTGGTATTCCAGAACCCGGACCGCCAGCTCTTCTCGGCCAACGTCTTCGAGGACGTGTCGTTCGGGCCGCTCAACCTCGGCCTCGACGAAGCCGACGTACGCGAACGGGTGGCACAGGCCCTGGCGGCGGTCGGCATGGGCGGGCAGGCCGAACGACCGGTGCATCACCTGAGCTTCGGCCAGAAGAAGCGCGTCTGCATCGCCGGCGTGCTCGCCATGCAGCCCGATCTGCTGCTGCTCGACGAGCCGATGGCCGGCCTCGACCCAGGCATGCAGGCCGATCTGCTGCGCGTGCTCGATGACCTCTCGGCGCGCGGCATCAGCATCGTTCTCGCCACGCACGACGTCGATTTCGCCTACCGCTGGGCCGACGACATCCATCTCCTGGCCGCCGGCCGCTGCACCGCCTCGTTCGCTGCGGCGGAACTGCCGCAGCAGGCCGCTGCCCTGCACGCCGCCGGCCAGCCGCTGCCGGCGGTCGTCGCCCTGCACCGCCTGCTGGTCGCGCGCGGCGTGCTGCCGGCTGGCCCCGTCCCCTGTGGCATGCCGCAGTTGCTGGCGCTGCTCGCCGCGCCGCCGGCAGGGGAAGAGGGCATGGAAGACACGCCACGCGTCCGGCAATGGAGTGCCGCCTGATGGCCGGCAAGGTGTGGTTCGTCGGCGCCGGCCCGGGCGACCCCGACCTGATCACGGTCAAGGGCCGCAATCTGCTGGCGGCAGCCGGCGCCATCCTCTACGCCGGCTCGCTGGTCGACGAGGCGGCGACCCGCTTCGCCGCCGCCGGCTGCACGATCCGCGATTCGAAGGACATGACGCTCCCGGAGATGACCGACTGGCTGCTCGACCAGGTGGCGCGGCACGCCACCGTCGTCCGCCTGCAGACCGGCGACCCCGGCCTCTACGGCGCGCTGATCGAGATGACGCGGCCGCTGACCGCCGCCGGCATCGACTGGGCGGTCGTCCCCGGCGTCTCGTCGGCGCTGGCGGCGGCGGCCGCCGCCGGCGAGACGCTGACGCTGCCCGAAGTGACGCAGACCGTGATCCTGACGCGCGTCGCCGGGCGCACGCCGATGCCGGCCGGCGAAGAGCTCGCGGCACTCGCGGCGCACCGGACGACGCTCTGCATCTTCCTCTCGATCACCCTGCTGCACCGCGTGCAGGAGGCTCTGCGCGCCGCCGGCTGGGCCGAGGACGCGCCGATCCTGGTGGTGCAGAAGGCGAGCTGGCCGGGCGAGGAGAAGATCGTCCGCGGCACCCTCGCCGACATCAAGCGAAAATGCCAGGCGGAACGGATCGCCGCGCAGGCGATGATCATCGCCTCGCCGACGCTGGGTGCCGCCGACTGGCCCGAGCTCGCCCGCTCGAAGCTCTACGATCCATCCTTCTCCCACCGCTTCCGCAAAGCCAGCGAGGCCAAGCCATGATATCGGACACCAGCATCCTGCTCGTCGGCCACGGTTCGCGCAACCGCGACGGCAACCGGGAAACGCTGCATTTCGCCGCGCAGTGGCGCGAACAGCATCCCGACTGGCGGATCGAGGTGTGCTTCATCGAACACGCCGACGTGCTGCTCGACGAAGGGCTCGACCGCGCCGCCCGCGACACGCGGCGCGTCCTCCTCATCCCCTTCATCCTCAATGCCGCCGGCCACGTCAAGATGGAACTGCCGGCGGCGCTCGAGCGCGCCCGCTTGCGTCATCCAGCGGTCGAGTTCGCCGTCACGCCGCATCTCGGCATGGGGCGGCCGCTGTTCACGGTCCTGCAGGCGCAGCTCGAGCGGCTGATGAAGCAGCTGGCGGTGCCCGATCCACGCAGCACCGGCGTCATCCTGCTCGGCCGCGGCTCGTCGGACGCGGGCGCCAACGGCGAGCTGGCGAAGATGGCGCGCTGGATTTTCGAGGCCAACGAGCACGAGCTCGTCGACCTGGCCTTCACCGGCATCACCTGGCCGCGACTCGAGACCGCCGTGCAGCGCCAGGCGCGCCTTGGGATGATGCAGATCTGCATCGTCCCGGTCTACCTGTTCACCGGCGTGCTGATCGAGCGCATCAGGGAGCAGGTCGAACGCCTGCAGCGGCAGTACCCGCAGATCGCCTTCGCCCTCGGCACGCATTTCGGTTTCGACCGCGGCATCTTCGCGCTGCTCGACGCCCGCGTCGAGGACCAGGGAATGCCGGAATGCCGCATGCTCGAATGCGATGGCTGCAAGTATCGCGAGCTCGCCGAGGACGGCCACCTGCCCGACCACAGCCACACCGCGACCGGCGGCGGCCAGCACGAGCATGATCATGGACAGCCCGCGGCGCACGCGCATCATCACGGCTGTTCCCACAAACCCGCCTGAAGACCCGGAGACGCCATGACCAACGACGCCATCACCGAACAGCTCACCGCCGCCGGCCGCGCCATCGAGCACGATTCCTTCGCCATCATCGACGCCGAGGTCGGCCCGCACGGCTACAGCGCGGAGCAGTGGCCGCTGGTGCGGCGAATGATCCACGCCAGCGCCGACTTCGAGTTCAACGGCCTCGCCGCCTTCCATCCCGATGCCATGCGCGCCGGCCTCGACGCCATCCTCAACGGCCCGCGGGCGCTCGTCGCCGACGTCGAGATGATCTGTGTCGGCCTCTCGGCGCCCCGCCTGCAACACTTCGGACTGAGCCCGCGGCATTACATTTCCGACGCCGACGTCATCGAGCGGGCGCGGGCCGAGAACAGCACCCGCGCCGTGCAGGCGATGCGCAAGGCGTGGCGGCTCGGCGAACTCGACGGCGCCATCGTCGCCATCGGCAACGCGCCGACGGCGCTGATCGAGGTCGTGCGGCTGATTCGCGAGCACGACATGCGGCCGACTCTGGTCATCGGCATGCCGGTCGGTTTCGTCTCGGCGGCCGAGTCGAAGGATCTCCTGCGGACGCTGGACGAAGTGCCGTGGATCACGGTCAAGGGACGCAAGGGTGGGTCGACGCTGGTCGTCGCCGCCATCCATGCGCTGCTCTCGCTCGCCGAGGCGACGCAGCGACGACGGGCGGCATGAGCGAAAAGGTCCGCAAGGGCGACACCCGGCGCACGCGCGGCAACCGGACCGGCTTCACCACCGGCGCCTGCTCGGCGGCGGCGGCGCGCGCGGCGACCTGCGGACTGCTCACCGGCGAAGTGCCGGCGAGCATCGCCTGCCGGCTGCCGAACGGCCGCGAGGTGATCTTCGCCGTCATCGACGGTCGCGTCGAGGGTGAAGGCAACGCCCGCGTCGCCCATGCCGCGGTAGTCAAGGACGCCGGCGACGACCCGGACGCAACGCACGGCGCCCACCTCACCGCCGACGTCCGCCGGCTGCCGCGGCGCGCCGGCGAGATCACCCTGTGCGGCGGGCCCGGCGTCGGCGTCGTCACGCGCGAGGGGCTCGGCCTGGCGGTCGGCGGACCGGCGATCAACCCGGTACCGCAGCGCAACATCCGCGACAACGTGCGCGCCGTCGCTGCCGACCTCCTGGCGATCGATGGCATCGAGGTGCGCATCTCGGTGCCCGGCGGCGAGGAGATGGCGAAGAAGACGCTCAACGCCCGCCTGGGGATCCTCGACGGCGTCTCGATCCTCGGCACCACGGGCATCGTCCGGCCGTACTCGACCGCCGCCTTTCGCGCCAGCGTCGTGCAGGCGATCGATGTCGCCGCCGCGCAGGGGCAGAGCAGCGTCGTCCTCACCACCGGCGGCCGCAGCGAGAAGTTCGCCATGCGCCAGTTGCCCGGGCTCGACGAGGCCTGCTTCGTGCAGATGGGCGATTTCGTCAAGGCCGCCTTCGCCACCGCGATCAAGCGTCACATGCGCCAGGTGTATGTCGGCGCGATGGTCGGCAAGCTGACCAAGATGAGCCAGGGGCTGGCGGTCACCCACGCCTGGCGGGCCGAGGTGGACCGCGAGATCCTGGCCGATGCGGCACGCGCCGTCGCCGCGCCGGGCGAGCTGATCGCCGCCATCCGGGCCGCCGAAACGGCCCGTTTCGCCGCCGAGAAGCTCGCCGTCCTCGGACTGACGGTTCCCTTCCACCGTGAGCTGGCGGACCGCGCCATGCGGAGCCTCAAGCGGCAGTACCCGGGCGACTACCGGCTGTCGATCCTGGTCTGCGACTTCGAGGGCCGCTTCATCTGCCGTGTCGATGAACCCGCAACCCCCTGAGCCGGCGCCGCAGCCGACCTGCACCGTCGTCGGCATCCTCGACGACGGCTGGCACGGCCTCGCCGGCAGCGCGCGCGACTGCCTGCGCGCTGCCGCGCTGGTGATCGGCGTCGAGCGGACGCTGCAGCTCGTGCGATCGGAACTGGCAGCGAGCTGCGAGCTGCGCCCGCTCGACGGTGCGCTGGCGCTGTGCCCGGGCTGGATTCGCGACGCCCTTGCCGCCGGCCGCAGCGTCGCCGTGCTGGCGACCGGCGATCCGCTCTGCCACGGCATCGGCAGCAGCCTGATCGACCGTCTGTCCGGACTGCCGGTCGCCGTGCTGCCGGCGCCGTCGACGCTGCAGATCGCCTGCGCGCGCTTCGGCAAGGCCTGGCAGGACGTGACGATCGCTTCGTGCCACAGCCAGGATGCCGGCGAATGGACCGTCGGCGCGACCCCGGCGCATGGCCTCTACCCGGTGCTGCGGGCGATCGCCCTGCACCGCCGCGTCTTCGTCTTCACCAGCCCGGCCAACGACCCGGCGCGGCTGGCGCGCGCACTGCTCGCCGCCGGCCATGGCGACACCCTGCGCCTGTCGGTCGCCAGCCGCCTGCTGCTGCCGGACGAGAAGCTGCATCCGCGGCTTTCGGCGGCGACAGCGGCGACGATGCACTTCGCCGAGCCGAGCGTCGTCCTCGTCGAGCGCGACGAGCTGCCGGCAGAACCGGCGTTCGGCCGCGAGGACGACGAGTACCTGCAGCGGACACCGGCGAGCGGGCTGATCACCCGGCTCGAGGTGCGCGCCGTCTCGCTGGCCAAGCTGCGCCTGACGGCAGCGGCGACCGTCTGGGACATCGGCGCCGGCTCGGGCGCGGTCGGTCTCGAATGCGCGCGACTGGCGCCACACGGCCACGTCTGGGCGATCGAGAAGAATGCCGCCGACGCCGCCATCGCGCGCGCCAATGCCGCCCGCCTGGGCGTCGGCAACTACACGCTGATCGAGGGCCGGGCGCCCGCCGGCCTCGACGACTGGCCCGACCCCGACGCCGTCTTCATCGGCGGTTCCGGCGGCGAACTCGGCGAGCTGATCGACCTCGTCCTCGACCGCCTGCGAGCGGGCGGACGGCTGGTGATGAACTTCGTCACCCTCGAGAACCTGGCCACGGCGACCGGCAGGCTGCAGGCTGCCGGCGCCGACTGGCAGGTCGTCCAGCTGCAGGCGAACCGCAGCCAGCCGATCCTCGACCTGCACCGGCTGGCGGCGCAGAACCCGGTCTGGATCGTCACCACCCGCAAACCTGGAAAGGACACGACATGAGCGCGACACCCCGCTTCGGCAAGCTGATCGGCGCCTCGCTCGGCCCCGGCGACCCCGGGATGATCACCCGCCGCGCCTGGGCGGCGTTGCAGTCCGATGCCCGCTGGCTATACCCGGTGAAGAAGGCCGAGGAGTCTTCCTACGCGCTGGCGATCGTCGAGCGCGGCGGCCTCGCGATCCCGGCCGATGCCGAGCAGCTCGTCTTCCCGATGACGCGCGACCCGGAGATCCTTGGCAAGGCCTGGGCCCGCGCCGCCGTGCGCACCGTCGAACTGCTCGCCGAGGGCCGCGACCTCCTGTTCCTCGTCGAGGGCGACGCGTCGACCTTCTCGACCTTCGGCCACCTCGCGCGCGTCGTCCGCGAACTGGCGCCGCAGGTTGCGGTGGAGACGATTCCCGGCGTCTCGTCGTTCGCCGCCGCCGCCGCAGCGACCGGCACGACGCTCGCCGAGGAGGACGAGACCTTCGCCATCATTCCCGCCGCCTACGGCGTCGAGCTCATCGACCACCTGCTCGACGAGTTCGACACGCTGGCGCTGCTCAAGGTCAAGCCGCTGCTCGACGAGATCATCGAACTGCTCGCGCGGCGCGACCTGCTCGCCACCTCGTGCTTCATCGAGAAGGTCGGTTCGCCCGAAGAGCGCGTCGTCCGCGACCTCGCCAGCCTCCATGGCAGCAAGGCCAACTACCTGTCGCTGCTCCTGGTGCAGAACCCGAAACGCCAGCGCGGCGAACTGCGACGCGGCTGCCGCAGCCGCCGGGAGGCGGCCGAGGTGGCCGCCGGCGGCAACTGATGGCCGCCAGCCGGATCCCGTCGCGATGAGGATCGCCGTCGTCGCCATCACGCGCCACGGCATCGCGCTCGCCGGCCGCGTCGTCGCCGCCCTCCCCGGTGCTCAGCTCTTCGCCCCCGACAGGTTCCGCGCCGAGGCCGAGAACGCCGCCGCCGGCGCCGCGCACTGCTATGCGGGCAAGGTCGGCGACCAGGTGCCGGCGCTCTTCGCCGCGTTCGACGGCATCGTCGCCATCGTCTCGCTCGGCGCCGTCGTCCGCCTGATCGCGCCGCACCTCAAGGGCAAGGAGACCGACCCGGCGATCGTCGTCGTCGACGAGGCCGGCCGATTCGCGATTCCCGTCCTCTCCGGCCATCTCGGCGGCGCCAACGCGCTCGCCGGCCACCTCGCCACGGCGCTCGGCGCGACTGCCGTGCTGACCACCGCCTCGGACGCCCGCGCGACGATCGCCGTCGACCTGCTCGGCCGCGAACTGGGCTGGACGCTCGCGGCGAGCCACGGCGAACTGGTCCACTGCAGCGCGGCGATGGTCAACGACGAGCCGGTGGCGCTGGTCCAGGAAACGGGCAGCGCCGACTGGTGGGCCGGGCATGCCAATGGCCGCGACGGACCCCTGCCGGCCAACGTGCGGCGCTTCGCCCGGATCGAGGATGTCGCCATCGACGACTTCGCCGCCGTCCTCTGGATCAGCCGGCGCGCCATGCCGGCCGCGCTCGCCGCGCGCCTCGCCGGCCGCTGCGTCACCTACCGTCCGCCGGCATGACGACGATGCCGGCGAAGACGGCGCCGCGACTGGCGCTCGGCCTCGGTTGCGACCGCGGCACCCCGGCGGCGACCATCGCGCAGGCGATCGCCGAAGCCCTCGCCGCCTGCGGCGGCGCAGTCGCCGACGTGCGCGTCGTCGCCTCGATCGACCTCAAGGCCGACGAGGCCGGACTGGCGACGGTGGCGCGCGCCAACGGCTGGACGATCGTCTTCCACCCGGCGAGCGAACTCGCCGCCGTCGCCGTTCCCAACCCGTCGGAGACCGTCCGCCGCCACACCGGTACGCCATCGGTATCGGAAGCGGCGGCACTGCTCGCCGCCGGCGCCGACAGCCGCCACCTGCTCATCGAAAAGCACAAGCTGCGCGGCGCCGACGGACGCCACGCCACCGTCTCCATCGCCAGGATCCCCGCATGACGCCAGAACCCCTCCGCGAAACCACCGTCCAGACCGGCAAGATCATGCTCGTCGGCCTCGGCCCGGGCAGCCTCGACCACCTGACCGCGCGCGCGCGCGCGGCGATCGCCGAAGCCGACACGGTGATCGGCTACAGCACCTACATCCGCCTCGTCGCCGACCTGCTGGCGGGCAAGGAGGTGATCCGCAAATCGATGACCGAAGAACTCGATCGCGCCATCGAAGCGCTCGACCGCGCCCGCCAGGGCCGCAAGGTGGCGATCGTCTCGTCCGGCGACGCCGGCGTCTACGGCATGGCCGGCCCGACCTTCGAAGTGCTCTTCGACGCCGGCTGGACACCGGAGTCGGCGATCGAGGTCGAGATCGTCCCCGGCGCCTCGGCGCTCAACACCTGCGCCGCGCTCGTCGGCGCGCCGCTGACGCACGATTTCTGCGCCATCTCGCTCTCCGACCTGCTCACCCCCTGGCCGACGATCGCCCGCCGCCTCGACGCCGTCGCCGGCGCCGACTTCGTCGTCGCGCTGTACAACCCGAAGAGCGGGCGGCGGACGCGGCAGATCGCCGAGGCGCAGCGCATCTTCCTGCGTCACCGCGACCCGCGGACTCCGGTGGCGATCGTCAAGTCGGCCTACCGGCCGAAGCAGCGGGTCGAGTTCAGCACGCTCGAGCGGCTGGTCGATGCCGACATCGGCATGCTGACGACGGTGCTGATCGGCAACTCGAGCACCTTCGTCCGCGACGGGCTGATGGTGACGCCGCGCGGTTACGACAACAAGTACGCCGTCGCCGACGGCGAGCGCGCCACGCGCGGCGGCGAGCAGGCCGGCCGCTCGCTGTCGACCGGGCTCGACGGCTGGATCGCGACGATCCAGCAGAGCGGCCGCTCGGCCGCCGATCTGGCGCGCGAATACCGCCTGCCGGCCGATTACATCCAGTCGGTGCTCGACACGCCGCTGGAAACTGCGGAAGACTGAGAGGTTGTGAAGAAATCGTCGCGAGCAGGCCGAGATGCCAGGCGCGAGCGAGCGAACGACGAGACATATCAGATGGATGGGCGAGGAGTGAGCGAGTGAGCAACGCCGCAGATCGGTCGCGCAGCAGATTTATTCACCAATGGTCCAGGCATGATCCGTGGAATCCTCCTGTGCACCGTCGCCGGAATGGAGGCAAACCACGAGCGGAAATGCCGGGCAGGTGGAATTTCCGCCCATAGGGACAGCCGACAGCCAACCGCCCCTTTGGGCTTTGCGCAACGGAGTGCGCGACAGCATGGACAGACTTCATCACATGCAGGTACTGGTGGCCGTGGTTGATGCCAACGGCTTCGCCGGCGCGGCGCGCAAGCTGAACCTCTCACCATCGGCGGTGACGCGAGCCATCAACGAACTCGAACGGCAACTGGGCGTTCGTCTGCTGGCGCGCAGCACGCGCATTGTCCGGGTGACTGACGCCGGCGCACGCTATGCCGATGACTGTCGGCGCATTCTGGCCGAGGTCGCCGAAGCGGACGAATCGGTGGGCGGCACGCACAGGGCACTGCGCGGGCGCCTGACGCTGACGGCACCGGTACTGTTCGGTGCCCAGTTCGTCACCCCCATCGTCAGCGAATACCTGTTGCGTTATCCCGAGGTCAGCGCCGTCTGTCTGTTTCTCGATCGTGTGATCAACATGCTCGACGAAGGCGTCGATGTCGCGGTGCGCATCGGCGAACTGGCCGATTCCTCGCTGCAGGCCTTGCCGGTTGGACGCGTGCGCCGGGTCATTTGCGCGGCCCCGGCCTATCTTCACCAGTGCGGCGAGCCGCGTACGCCCGATGATCTGCTCGGCCACCGGATCGTCTCGGCGGCGGGCGTCACGCCGACGCCGGAATGGCGACTGATCGAGGACGGTTCGCCACGCGTGGTCAAGCTGCAGGCGCGGATGACCACCACCAGCAACGACTCGGCGGTGGCGGCCGCCTTGGGCGGTTTGGGCCTGACCCGTCTGCTCTCCTACCAGGTCGCTGAACACTTGCGCAGCGGCCGGCTGCAAGCCGTGCTCAGCGACTTCGAGCCACCCGCGCTGCCCGTGCACGTGCTGCACCGCGAGGGACGGCATGCCTCAAAGAGGGTACGCGCGTTTCTTGATCTGGCGGTCGAACGTTTGCGGGCGGATCCGGCGCTGAACTGAGAGGCTGTGAAAAAATACCTGAAACGGAGCAATATGCTAATAAACGTCTCAATAAAACAACCGGTTACGGCACCATCGGTGCCCGATCTTCTATCTTTTCACAACCTCTGCGTCGGCGCGCGCTTGCGGCCTGAACCCAGTCGGTGAGCCGACGGTTTGTGGCTGCCCGGGCGCCTTGGTTCTGTATTGGACGCTCTCCGGGCCATGGTTCACGCGCCGGGACCACAGTCCAGGCAATGCTCGACGGGCGGCGGCCCCATGCGCAGGGCGCGCTGCAGCCCGCGCAGCGCCGTTCGCAGACCCTCCTCGATGACCGGGTGGTAAAAGGGACTGTCGAGCATCTCCTGTACGCTGTCGCCTCGCTGCACCGACCAGGCGAGCATATGCCCCAGATGCTCCGCCGCCGGACCGAGCATTTCGGCACCCAGCAGTCGACCACTGCACCGCTCGGCGTAGAGATGCAGGGCCCCCCGATTCTTCAGCATGACGCGGCTGCGCCCTTGATCCTCGAACGAGACCGCACCGACGGCAAAGTCCACCCCCGAGCGCAGCAACTGCGCGTGGCTCCGCCCGGCGAGCATGATCTGCGGATCGGAGAACACCACCGACAGCGGGGCGCGACGCGGGCGCACGCGCACGTCGGGGAAGCGGCCGGCGTTGTCACCGGCGATACGGCCCTCGTCCGCCGCCTCGTGCAGGATCTCCCGCTCATGCGTCGCATCGCCGGCGATGAAGACGTGGCTGTCGGCAATCTGGCCGGTACTGGGATCGAAGAGGGGCACGCCGCGCGTGTCCAGCGGCAGTCCGCCATGCTGCAGGTCCAGTGCGTGCAGATTCGGACGGCGGCCGCTCGCCGCCAGTATCCACTCGTAACGCTGCTCAACGCCCGGATCCTCGTCACCGACGCGAACGGCGACCTCGTTGCCGACACGCCGCAGGTGCAAGTCGGACGCACCCAGGCGCAGCGGCAGTTCCTGCGCGAAGAGCTTGCGCGCCTCGGCCTGCAGGACGGGGTCGGTGAGCGGACCGACGCGCTCGCTGCGACCGTAGAGACCGACGCGCACGCCCAATCGATGCAAGGCCTGCGCCAACTCCAGGGCAATCACCCCGGTACCGAGCACGGCGACGGACTGCGGCAGCGATTGCCAGGCAAAGACGTCGTCGTTGACGATCAGCCGGTCGCCGGCGGCCTCGCGCCAATCTGCCGGCACGTTCGGGTGCGAGCCGGTGGCGATGACGATGCGTCCCGCCGTGACGCGCGTGTGCTCGCCCACCTGCAACGTGTGGCGGTCAAGAAAACGGGCGTGGCCGCGCAGGCGATGCTCGGCCGGCCAATGTTCCACCGCCTCGGTGACGAAGCCGACAAAGCGGTCGCGCTCGTCACGAACGCGCTGCATGACGGCGGCGCCATCGATGCGCAGCGAATCGACGACGACGCCGAAGGCATCGGCGTGCCTTGCCACATGTGCCGCCTCGGCGGCGGCAATCAGCAGTTTGCTGGGCATGCAACCGACCCGTGCGCAGGTCGTCCCGTACGGCCCTCCCTCGATCACCACGACGCTGCGGGTGTGCGCCAGCGCGGCGCGGTACGCGGACATTCCGGCAGTGCCGGCGCCGATGATGGCAACATCAACTTCCAGTGTATTCACGGACAAGCCCCTTTTCGTCGAATCAGTCCTTGCCGATGCCCGCCGCCGGCGATGGACGGGCAGCGACACGTTACAGGTCCAGCACCAGGCCCGCCGCATTGCCGGCACCCGCTGCCGGCACCGAGCAGCAAGTCAGAATCTCGTCGGTCCCCAGGGCGACGGCCGGCAGCGACGTGTAGCTGACCTGGCCGGCGAGTATCCGGGTCTTGCAGGTGCCGCACGAGCCGCCCCGGCAACTGAATTCCGGCGTCAGCCCGCGCGCTTCCGCCAGCTCGAGCAGGCTGCCGCCACCCGGTTGCCAGCGGGCCTCCTTGGCCGACCGCGCAAACACGACCGCGACGGAAGTTTCGGCTGCCGGCAGGGTGGGTCGGGGGTTTTCCGTGACTGCTTCCGTCACCCTTCGGCGCAGCGACGAGGGGCCAAACTGCTCGACGTGGATTCGCTCGTCGGCAATCTGCATCGCCCGCAAGCCGTCGTACAGGTCCTGGGCGAGCGCCGCCGGACCGCAGAGGTAGAAATCGAAATCGTCGAAGGGCAGGATGGCCTTCAGCAAGGGCAGGTCGATGCGGCCGTGAACGTCATGGTCGCTGCCGAGAACGGCAGCCGGTTCAGGCTGGCTCAGAATGCGCACTGCGTCAACCGCACCATCGGCACGCTCGACCAGTTCCTGCAGTTCGCCGTCGAAGGGCCGCTCGGCCAGGGTGCGCGACGCATGCACGAAGAATGTCCGGCGCACGCGGCGGGTACGCACGCCTTCGTACACCACCTCGCGCAGCATGGCAAGCATGGGGGTGATTCCCACCCCTGCCGAGAGGAGGACGAGCGGGCGGCGTTCATGCGCAGCCACGACGAAATCGCCCAGCGGCGCACGCGCCTCGATTTCATCGCCGACGGCGACGTGCTCATGCAGGAACCGCGAAACCCGTCCTGCGCGTTTGACGCTGATGCGGTAGTAGCCATCCGACGGCGCCACCGACAGGGTGTAGGTGCGAATGAGCGGGGCAGCTCCCGGAGCGACGGCCAGCCGGATGGGCAGGTGCTGCCCGGCCCTGAAGAGCGGCAATCCGGCGCCGTCGGCGGCTTCGAGATGGAAGGACTTGATGGTCGCGCTTTCGTTGATGATGCCTGCAATGCGAAAACGCCGCCACTGGTTGCGCAGCGCTTCTGCCTGCTGGCGAGCCAGAGCCTCTTCCCACGATCCAGTCATCAAGCAGTTGGGCGAGATTTCCTCAAGCCGCCAGCGCAGTTTCAGCACGCGGCGACGGCGCACCGCCTTGTCGACATGCAAACGCCAGAGCCGCTCGGCGCCCCGGAAACTGCCCACTTCGTCACCGGCCAGGACGAGTTCGGTACGACCGGCAAGCTGCAACAGATCGCCGGTGGCGAAGTCGATGAAGAGCAGGCCTGCCCGCGGATTGACCTGCAGATTGCCGAGCGTGTTGAAATGCAGGTTGCCGGCGAAATCGGGGATGGTCAGCACATCGGCGTCGACACGGACGAAGCCGGGCTTGCCACCGCGATGCGAGGCGTCGACCTGCCGCCTGCCTGCATCCCCATCCGGATCCACATAGCTGGCGACGAAAAAGGTATCGGCAGCCCGGATCATGGCGCTCGCCTCGGCGTCGAGTGTCGACAGGAGTTCGCTGCGACCACTGAAAGGCTCGGCGGGATCACCGGCAAAGCTGAAGTTCCTTGCCTGGATGTATTGTGGGCAGTTGCCGAAGGCATGCTCGACCTGCAGCGTCAGTTGGCGGTCGTCGCATGCGACCACCCTGCCATTGACGCGATTGCGGCGGCGCGTCTGCAGCTCGATGCCGAGCACGCCGATACCGTCGCCCGGCCGCAACGCGTCGCCTGCGGGATCCCCCTGGCCGGGAAGGGCGTTGATCTGCAGGTGCCGCGCGTCGGGTGACTGCGCCAGGCCGGCGCGCGCCTCGACGAGCGTCGCCCAGGGATCGCCCGCCTGGTCGACGGCGGCGATCACCAGGAACGGTAGCTGCCGGTAGAAGGTGCGATGCTGCTCCGGCATGAAGTCGCGGATGACCTGGCGACCAAAGACCTCCATGCGTTCGGCGACACCGACGCTCTGTTGCAACTCGCGCTCGCCGCGGTGCCAGGGGGAAGTGGTTGCAGCGCTCATTCTTGCCAGCTCCCGGTGCCGGTGATCACGCTGCCAGTCCGACGGCGGTCTTCTGCATGCCGACAAAGCCGGGCATGCCCTCGATTCTCGCCAGCCAGTCGCGCGCCTTCGGGTAGTCGTCCAGGGACACGTTGCCCTCGGGCGCATGCGCGAGGTAGGTATAGGCAGCGACATCGGCGATGGTCATCCCGTCACCGACGAGGAAGGGGTGCCGCGACAGCTCGCTCTCGATGACGCCCAGGACGGCGTGCGCAAGGGCAATCGCTGCGTCCGCATCCTTCTTCGCTCCGAAGACCGTCACCAGACGCGCCACCGCCGGCCCGAAGGCAATCTGACCGGCGGCCACGGACAGCCACCTTTGCACCGTGGCTTCGCCGACGGCGTCGCTCGGCAGCCAGTGTTCACCTCCGTACTGGCGTGCCAGGTAGACGAGAATCGCGTTGGAATCGGCAACGATCGTTCCGTTGTCGTCGATCACGGGGACCTGGCCGAACGGGTTCAGGGCCAGGAACTCGGGCTCCTTGTGCGCTCCCTTCATCAGGTCGACGTCGACGAGTTGCGTCGGCAGAGCGAGCAGTGACAGCATCAGTTGGACGCGATGGGCGTGGCCGGACAAGGGATGACGATACAGTTTGATGGCGGTGGCGGGGGTGGCCGACATGATGATTCTCCAGAGAGTGGGGGACGAGGTGACGACGCGGGGCAGTTTCCGGGAGGCCCATGCGAGCGCCGGTCACGGGTAGACATGGTCGGCGCGAAATCGTCTGAGGGGAATCGTCGTACGGCGCAAATCACCATTCCAGTTTCTGCAATGATCCGGCAAGCCGTGTACGCCTCGGCCCTTGGCGCGGTCGTCCCGAGCTGCGCGCCGGGCATGCGCCAGGCGGGGAGTGGCTGCCGCATGCCCTTGCTGCACGCCGGCGCACTTGCACAGCCCGCCATCGCCGAGCGTATCCGCCCTACTCCTCGCAAGCGTCGAGTCCTGACATCCCTGATGGAATGGCGCATTCAAACCGCATGGCATGGATACTCGATCGCTACCCCTGTCGGGAAACGCCCGCTTCCCAGCGGCGCCTCACAAGAGGCGCGCAGACTGCCCCTGCGCCGCCAGCAGCGCAACCGCCTTCCTGTCGAAGGAGATGAAGGTTTGTCCGCCAAGCCAGTTCCCTTCGTAGGCAATGACGCCATCGGCGAAATCGCCACCTGCTTCGAGCATCGACAGGCCTGCTTCCACGGCTGGCCTGTTCGTTTCGACGTTTGCCGTGGCCAGCAAGGCGCGGATTGCGGCGGCGGCATCCGACGGCTGGAAGCCATAGACCCGGCGCAGCACCCACACGAATTCGCACAAACACGGCAACGCGACGGCGATCAATTCGGCGTCGGTCAACAGCTTGGCGGCCATGCCTCCTTGCTCGGGATCGTCGCACACGACCGCTCGAACCAGGATGTTCGTATCGACAGTGACCTTCATTCCATGCCCGCCCAGCCTTGCGCCGCCGCCTCGCTGATTTCTTCGACGGTGGCGACTTTCCGCGTCCGACCCGCGAGCAATCCGACGAAGCCATCGATCGTTGCGGCAGGCCGGGCCGCCTTGAGGAGACCTCGACCATCCGGCAGCAAGTCCAGTTCGATCTTGTCTCCCGGCTTGATGCCGAGGTGTTGCAGCACCTCTTTCCGGAAAGTCACCTGCCCCCTTGCAGTAACAGTCAGCGTGGTCATGGTACAACCCTCTTGGCTCAACGATACCGCCAGAATAATGCAGGTCCGCATTATCAGCAACCGGCATCGCGAGATGGCGGCCCGTGGGGCGATTGACAACGGTGCAGCTGGCGAGCCCCCTGCCAGACTCCCCACCGACTGTTGCACGGCGCCATGCGCTCGCCGCGGCGCCCCGGCATGCGATAATCGCGCCCCGGCGGTCTGCGTTACCGCCATCGTTCGCGCCGGCGAGTCGTCGGCCAGCAGCAACACCGTAAGTCGCGAGGGCTTCCGCCTCGTGGCGGTTGATGAAATCGGGAGAGATCGATCGAAACTGCAGCGCCCCCGTCGCGCGGCACTGTCGTGTCGTCCGTACGGCACGGCGCCGCGCCCCGCCGCGGCTTGCTCGTGCTGTTCGCCTGTCTGCTCGTGGGGGCGGCCGGCGCCGCCGAGCTGAGCGCCGTCACCGCGCACCCACCACCGGCTGCCGCCGGGACGCCGCTCGACCGCATGCTCGCCGGGCTCGCCGGCCGCCCGGTGCTGATCAACTTCTGGGCCTCCTGGTGCGAACCGTGTCGCGAGGAGCTGCCGGCGCTGCAACAGCTCGGCAACCACTGGCGCGGGCAGCGGCTGGCGGTGGTCACGGTCGCCGTCGCCGACCAGCGGGCACGCGTCGACGAGTTCCTCGCCGCCCACGTCATCGAACTGCCGGTGATCGACGACCGCGAGCAACAGATCAGCCGTGCCTGGGGTGTCCGCCTGCTGCCGACGACCCTCGTCCTCGACCACCGCCACCGCATCCGCCTGCGCGGCCAGGGTGCCATCGACTGGGAATCGGCGGCCGTCGGCGAGCGGCTGCGCGGCGTCCTCGAGCGAACGCGGCGATGAAGCCACGCACGCGCGAACGGCAGCTGCGCAAACGCCACCTTCCCGAGCGCGGCCTCCCGCTTCGCCGCAACCTCCCCGCCGGCGGTCGCCGTCCGCCGGCACGGCCAATTTTCCGCTTGCCCACTCAGGAGCCCCACCATGGATCGACGTGATTTCCTCCGCAGCGCCACCCTCTTCGGCGTCGCCGGCGCCGCCGTCTGGCGCCCGGCGCGCGCCACCGCGACCGCCTTCTTCGACCCCAACCCGGCAAACGGCTGGCGCGTGTTCGAAGTCACCCTGCGCGTCGAGGTCGCCCGTCCCGGCAGCGCGACGCGCGTCTGGCTGCCGCTGCCCTCGCTCGACGAGGCGACCTGGATCACACCGATGGGCAATCTCTGGCAGGGCAACGCGGCGAGCATGCAGATCGAGCGCGATCCGGTCTACGGCGCGCAGATGCTCGTCGCCACCTGGAACGCCGACACCACCGCGCCCGTCGTCGAAGTCACCAGCCGCATCGCCGCCCGCGACCGGGCGACCGACTTCAGCCGCCCCGGCCCGGTACCGGCGCTCGACAAGGCAGCGCTGAAACGCTACACGGGGCCGACCGACCTGCTGCCAACCGACGGCATCGTCCGCCGGACGGCGAACGAGATCACCGGCGGCGCGCGCAGCGATCTGGACAAGGCTCGCGCCATCTACGAATGGGTCGTCGACCACACGGCGCGCAACCCGAAGACCCGCGGCTGCGGCGTCGGCGACATCCGCGCGATGCTCGAGAGCGGTGACCTCTCCGGCAAGTGCGCCGACCTCAACGCGCTCTACGTCGGCCTCGCGCGCGCCGCCGGGCTGCCGGCACGCGACGTCTACGGCATCCGGGTCGCCGATTCGCGCTTCGGTTACAGGAGCCTCGGCAAGTCGGGCGAGATCAGCAAGGCGCAGCACTGCCGGGCCGAGGTCTGGCTTGCCGGCTTCGGCTGGGTACCGGTCGATCCGGCCGACGTGCGCAAGGTGGTGCTCGAGGAAAAACCGGGGCTGAAGCTGCAGGACGACGTCGTCGTCGCCGTGCGCGACCGGCTGTTCGGCAGCTGGGAGATGAACTGGCTGGCGTACAACACCGCCCATGACCTCAGCCTGCCCGGTTCCAGCGGCCCGAAGATCCCGTTCCTGATGTATCCGCAGGGCGAGAACGCCGCCGGCCGCTTCGACAGCCTCGACCCGGAGAGCTTCCGCTACCGCATCAGCTCGCGCGAGGTGAGTGCCTGAAGCTCCGCCGGGCCGGCGTCGCCAACCGCGCGCGTCTGGCGAACGGCGCTGCGCTGCCAACGCCGGCGAAAACCTCCCGGGCGCTGCCGCGATGGGACGCGAGCAGCCCGCCCAGCGCCGGCAGCGCGAGGCGCGGTTCACTACTTGCCAGCGCGCGGAAGGCGATCACCTGCGCCTCCCCTGCCACAGGTCGTCGTGCGCGTCGCGCGCCACGCGGCGCAGGCAGCGCTCGCGCAGGCGGCAGACGCTGTAGCCCAGAGGATGGATGCGGCGGGCGGCGGCGTCCAGGCCGGTGCGCTGCAGGGTTGCGCCATAGGCCTCCCACTACGCCTGGGCAATGCGGCATGCGCGGCCGATCTCCTCCGGCAGCGTGAAGCCGCGGGGGACGTCGTAGCCCTTGGCCGCGTGGCCGCTCGCCTGGCCGTGTGCGGCCTTCTCCAGCAGGTCGGGCAGCAGCAGCGCGCCTTCGAGGCGCAGCGTGTCGAAGCCGAGCCAAGCCCCGCTCCTTGTGCTCACGACAGGTCAGCGGGCCACGGCACGAGCCCGCTCGCTCGGGCACCGCGCCAGAGTTCGCGATCATAGGTGGCGACGGTGACGGGGTCGCCGAGTGCCTCCTGCCAGCGCAGCGCGCTGGCCAGATGCACCGCGTCGTAGCCGCGCAGGCCCTGCTGCCAGGCGACCGAGGCTGCGCGCGCGACCACGGCCTCATTGACGTCGAGGCGGATCAGGTCGGGCCAGTCCGCCTCGAAATCCGCCAGTCCAGCGGCTGCGGCCCCAGGTGTCGCAAACCCGACGCGCACCGCCTTGGCCAGCGCGGCGGCGACCTCCGCCCGGCTGATGAGCGCGGTCGACACGCTGTGGGCGCCATCGATCAAGGCGGCGACCTCGGCCGAGCCCGCCTCAGCCACGTACCGCTTCACCAAGGCGCTCGCGTCGAGATAGAGGATCACTCGCGATCCTCGATGAGGAGCTCGGCGACGCTCTTGCCTGCCGGGATCAGGACTGTAGGCTTGCGGGGCATCAGCCGCCGACCGCTCCACTGGATCTGTTTGGCGGCGCGCAGCGCGGCGATCTGCCCTTCGTGGTCCTGCCCGATCGCCACCAGGCGTCCGACAGGTACCCCGCGGTCGGTGATGACCACCGACTCGCCACCGCGGGCGAGGCGCAGGTAATGGCTCAAGCGGCTCTTCAGCTCGCGGATGCTGACCACGGGTTGCGTCATGCCTGAATCTCCTGCGGGACGGGGGATGTAGTCACATCATACGCCTATGAGACTACTCGGCCCACAGCGCGTTGGGCAGCGGCACGTACGCGCCGAGCACGTCCACCGGCAGGCTGGCGCTGCCGTGATGGGTCGACGCCGGCGTGAAGCTCATGCTGCACTCGCCATCGCGCGGATACTCGCGAGGACGCGCACCAGCTCGTCGACCTGTCCCGAAGTGAACATCCCGTCTGGGCCGCACGGCGTCAGATCGGTAAACGGGGATTCGTAGAGCCGCGCCGCGTCCATCATGCCGTGTTCGGTGAGATGGTCCACGACCAGGTTTACGAATTCGATCTGGTTGGCGCCGAGAGACTTGCCGTCGAGAAACCCGGCCAGGGCCTCCTTTGCCGCCTGGCGATCGAGGCCGATCAGTGAGCGCACAAGGAGCCCGAGCCCTTCGGACTCCTCGGCGGCGCGCTGGATCTCCTCCGCGCCGCCGACGCCGCTCTCGGCAAGCATTCGCTGAAGCTCAGCGAGATCGGAGGTGGTCAACGGCCTGTTCATCCTCAACTTGTGAATCGCGATGTGGTCCTGGTGCGCGCGCAGGAAGGCCTGAGCCTTGGCGCGGAACTTCGCGTAGTCGGTGCCCTCGCCGAAACCGGGCAGCTCGACCGCAGTCTCGCCGCCCATCTCGTCCTCGAAGTCGGTGTAGATGGGCTTGCGCTTGCTCCGCTCGATAAGCTTGATCAGATCACGCAGGCGCCGGCGCATCGCCTCGAGCATCGGGACGGTCACGTCCTGCCACCACTCGTCGGTCTGCACGTCCTGGATCAGCGCCATCTGGTTGAGCACCATCGGAATCGCCGACTTCTCTTCCAGCAGACCGGCGAGCTCCTTGACCTGATCGCGCAGGCGGGCGAAGCCCGGCTCCGACCGCAGCATCGCGAGCTGCAGGTTGAGTACCAGCAGATCGAAACGCTTCGCCTCCTCGTTCTCCGGGTCGAGTTCCGATGGCAGGCCCGCGACCTGGTGCGACAGATCCAGGAGCGCCTCCGACGACAGCACTTTCCACGCCTCGGCCTTGGCATACTGCTCGACGATGCGCCGCCGCGGCCGTACGACGAAGTTGTCGAGGTTCATCGCGGCCACTTCCCTGTGCAGCAACGCTGCGACCTGCGCGCGCACCTCGCCCTCCGATGCCGGGTGCCCATGCGGAGGCGCCCGTGTCTCGCGCGCCGTCTGGCGGTCGGCTTCGGCCAACTTCTTGTCCAGCTCACCGACCAGCTCCAGCCGGGCATCGAACAGCCGCTTGCCCAGCGATTCACCCAGCGCTCCCTCGGTGGCGGGGATGTTCTGGCTGAAGTACTCCAGGTTCTGGCAGTAGTCGAAGACGCAGAAGTACTCCTTGTGATTGCCCGGCCCGAACAGGTCCGCGCAGAGGCGCGTGCCCCGACCGAGCATCTGCCAGAACTTGGTCTTCGAGCGCACGAGCTTGAAGAAGACCAGGTTCACGACCTCGGGAATGTCGATGCCGGTGTCGAGCATGTCCACCGAGATGGCGATGTGCGGCGCCTTGTCCTTGGCCGAGAAGTTGTCGATCAGGCTCTGTGCGTACTCGGTCCTGAACGTGATCACGCGCGCGAACTCGCCCTTGTAGTGCGGGTAGTTGGCGTTGAAGCGCTCCGCGATGAACTCGGCGTGGTGCTGGTTCCTGGCGAACAGGATGGTCTTGCCGAGCCGGTCGCCCCCGGCCACCGTCGAGCCCCGCGTCATCAGATGTTCCAGGACCTTGTCCACCGTGTCCTTGTTGAACAGCCACCTGTTGACCGCCTCGGCCTCCACGCGATTGGGAACGCTGCCGTCGTCGTCCCACTCCAGCGCGTCCCACTGGTCCTTGTCTTCTTCGGACAGCTCGTCGTACCTGATCCCCTCGCGCTGGAACTTCAGCGGCACCGAAACGGCCTTCGGCGGCACGAGGAAGCCGTCGCGTACCGCCTCGTCGAGTCCGTAGGCGTCGGTCGGCACGCCGTTCTCGAGGTCGAACAGGCTGTAGGTATTGCGGTCCACCTCGTCTGTCGGCGTGGCCGTGAGCCCGACCAGCAGCGAGTCGAAGTAGTCGAAGATGGCGCGGTACTTCTGGAACACCGAGCGGTGCGCCTCGTCGATGATCACCAGATCGAAGTGGCCGACCCCGAAGCGTCGCTGGCCATCGCGCGTCTCGTCGATCAGCCCCATCATCGTCGGATAGGTGGAGACGAAGACCCGTCCTTCCGCGTCCTTCTCGGTCACCAGGTTCACCGGCGAGGCATCGGGCAGGTGGTGCTTGAAGGCATTCACCGCCTGGTTCACCAGCGCCACGCGGTCGGCGAGGAACAGCACCCGCTTGACCCAATTGCAGCGCATCAGCAGATCGGCGAGCGCAATGACCGTCCGGGTCTTCCCGGCGCCGGTGGCCATCACCAGCAGCGCGTTGCGGTCGTGGTCGCGTTCGAATGCCTCGGCGATGCGCCGGATGCCGCGCGTCTGGTAATGGCGCTCGACGATGGCAGGATTGATCTCGCCCGCCGCCAGCGGCTTGCGCGTACTGCGCCGCTGGATCGCAAGCTCCAGCTCCGCCTTCTTGTAGAAGCCCTGCACCGCGCGCGGCGGATAACGCGTGTCGTCCCAGAGCCAGTGCTCGTAGCCGTTCGAGTAGAAGATCAGCGGCCGTTGGCCGAACTGGCGCTCCAGGCAGTCCGCGTACAGCCGGGCCTGCTGCTGGCCAACGCGCGCGTCGCGCCGGGTGCGCTTGGCTTCGACGAGCCCGAGCGGCTTGCCGTCGTCGCCCCAGAGCACGTAGTCGACGAAGCCGACGCCTTTCTCGTTGGGCATGCCGCCGACCTCGAACTCCCGCGCAGCTGCGTGACCTGGCGGCTGGTCGAGCGGCCAGCCAGCCTCCTTCAGCAGCAGGTCGATGAAGTACTCGCGGGTCTCGGCCTCGGAGTAGTCGTGCGTGTCGGGCTCCGCCGCCGCGGCCAGCTTGGCCGCCGCCACCTCGGCGCGCAGGCGCTGCAGCTCCTCGTCGAGCGTGCTCTTGTCGGCCAGCAAGGCGGCGAGCTTCTCGTCGCGCTCGCGCAGGCCCGCTTCGAGCTGCTGCAGCTGCTCGGCGGTCTGCCCGCGCACCGGTGTCGCCTTCGGGAGCGCGGACGCGTCGAAGGCCAGGCCAGGTGCCGGTCGCGCCGCGCGGCCGTAGGTCCGGGCGAGCCAGTACGTCACGTGGAACAGCTCGCGAACCGCGACCGTCGCGTCGTCGAGCGGAATCGCCCGATGCCCGTGCACCGCACGGTTGCCCAGCGTGTTGATGATCCGCGCCTTGCTGCACACCGCCTCGCCCGCGGCTTCCTTGAAGCTCGGCTCGTGGATCAGCGCCGACAGGTGGTCCTGGTACGGCAACTTCAGCGAGGCATCGTGCTTGTAGGCCCAGATCACCGCCAGTTCGAGCGCGCGCCGCGCGTAGAAGCAAGCCGTGCGTGGATCGGCGTGCGCGGCCGTCTCGGCCCGCACAGCAGACTCGAAGACTGCCGCCCACTCACCCTGCAGGAAGGCGAACTGGCTCACTGGACTACCCTCCGCGCTGACGCGCTGCGGGGCTGTTCGCCCTTGGGGCGGCCCTTCGGGCTCACGCGGGCTCCTCCAGTTCGGCAGCCAGTTCCTCGACGTACCTGCGATAGCTGAACACGCGGCCACGCTGCCGGTTGGTGACCTCAGCCACGACTCCGATGCGCTCCAGATGCGCCAGCGACTTGTTCACCGTCGCCGGCGTGAGCCGCGTGAACTTGACCAGCGCGGCCGAGGTGGCGATCGGCTGGCGCTGCAGCGCCTGGTGTACCGCCAGCGCCGATGTCGCCGCGCGACCCAGGCCGGCAATGCGGTCGCGATCCGCGTTGACCAGCGCGAGCAACGCATTCGCCGTCGACACGCCCTGCGTCGCGCTGGCCTCGATGCCTTCGGCGAAGAAGTCGAGCCAGCGCTCCCAGTCCCCGCGCAGGCGCACCTCGTTGAGCAGCTCGTAATACAGAGCCCGATGGGTCTTGAAGAACAGGCTGGGATACAGGATCGGCTCGCGCAGCACGCCGTCGGCCACCAGCTGCAGCACGATCAGCAGACGCCCGATGCGCCCGTTGCCGTCGAGAAACGGGTGGATGGTCTCGAACTGCACGTGCACGAGCGCCGCCTTGATCAGCGGCGGCACGGGCTCGGGCTCGTCGTTGAGGAAGCGCTCGAACGACGTCAGGCACTCCGGCAACGCATCGGCCGGCGGCGGAACGAAGGCCGCGTTGCCAGGCCGCGTGCCGCCGATCCAGACCTGCGAGCGGCGCACTTCACCCGGTGTCTTGCCCCGGCCGCGGGGATGCGTCAGCAACACCTCGTGCATCTCGCACAGCAAGCGCGTGCACAGCGGCAACCCGCCGCGCAGCTTCTCGAGGCCGCGTTCAAGCGCCGCCACGCAGCGGCTGACTTCGCGCGCATCCTCCACCGGCACGCCCGGCTGCTCGTCGATCTCGTACAGCAAGAGATCTGCCAGCGAGGACTGCGTGCCTTCGATTTGCGAGGACAGTACCGCCTCCTTGCGCACGAAGCTGTAGAGCAGCAGCGCCGCATTGGGCAACAGCGCGGTGACCGCGTCCAGCCGCCCGAGCGCCAGCAGCGCCGCGTCGAAGCGCCGCCGCAGTGCGGCCGACCACACGATCGGCGGCTCGGGCGGCAGCGGCACGGGCACGAAGGCCTGAAACGGCTCGCTGGCCGTCGTGACGGTGACGTAGCGGCCGGGAGCGGGTCGGTGCATCGGACGGGGAACCTATAACAAGACTCGGCATAATTTTAGGTTAGTATGCGAACGTAAATCAATGGTCAGGCTTGTTGTAGGGTGGAGCGCCCGACCGGGGTCGTCGAATCGGGGCGGAATTGCTCGGAGATTGCAACCAGCGACCCGTCGGTTGCAATCGCGCTGTCGAGAGACGCTTGCAGATCAGATAGTTGCATGGGTCGGGCCATTTGCCGATAGCGAGTGTCACGACAAAGACTCGTCGAGGTTGCAATTCGCCGGATCAGCACCCATTCGCCATGCCGGGCTCGTCGATCACCGGCGTGCAGCCACCAGCTGCGGAAACGCCCTGGCGAACGCGGCCCGCACTTGCGCAAACCGTGCTTCGTCCAACGGCTTGCGTGACACCACGCGGTTCATCACCTGGAGCCCCGACGAGGCAAGAAGTTCGGCGAGCGCTTTCTCCATCGCCGCGACCAGATCGCGCCGTTGGTCGTGCTCCCGCCGGCCCGGCGCCCTGGCCTCCTGCTCGATTGGCCCGAGCGCGATCAGCCGAAACGCACACGACTCGGGCACCGCACCGCGCTGCATGAGATGCCGCCGCAGCATGTTGCTGTTCCTGGCGAAGCCCAGATGCTGGCCCATGCGGTTGAACGGCGACTGTGCGTTTGTCGATGAGCTGTCGCCGGTGCGGCCTACGTAGTACAGCGGCGCCTGACCCGCTGGCATCACCTCCCACACATAGAGCCAGAACCCACGCTGAAGAATGCCGCCCTCGAAGCGAACCTCTTGAACGGCCAGCGGCGCCACATTCGCGATGTTTGATCCGCTCGCCATCTCATGCGCCTCGGTAGACGGAATCCGCGTTCAACTGCGCAGCGAGGTACGGCGTGAAACCCGCCAGCAGGATCGACATGGCCACCATGTCGCGCATATTGACGGCGCACAGGGCACCCGCGGGGTTTCCGCCGTGCCGAATCCCCGGGTAGTCGCAAGCGAACCCGTAGAGATTCTTCAACGACGCCTTGGTCGCACCGTGCGGCCAAGTGGTGACTTGGTTGCAGATACCGCTCAACTCGCCCTCGGTGATGCCAGGCGTCGTTCGCCCGATGGCTTCCAGCAGGCTCACCTGCTTCTGGATGCAGGTCTTGATGCGCCCGTCGGAGCCGTCGTGGCGCAGGTCGCGCACCGCGTTCTCGAAGTCCTTCATCAGCGCATCGAGGTGTGCATCCTGGCTGGCGAGCGCGCGCAGATCGCGCACCAGGCTCGCGAACACGCCGGGTAGCGTCGGGCACAAGGTGCAAGGGCGGCGCAGGTCGTAGCGCAGGCTGAACTTGTCGACGAAGCTCGCGAGCAAGTTGAAGTAGCGATTGGAAAGCTCGTCGCCGGCCAGCTCGTCGAGCGCGGAGTGAGCCGCTTCGAGGAACGCCACGAGAGCACGCTCACCGGCGAAGTCACTCGCGCCTGTCCTCTCGAACGCCTCGCGACTCTGCACCGGGTTGTCGATGATGTCCGCCAGGGCCTCGACCGACGGTTTGTCCTTCAGCGCCCGCGCCAGTTCGCGGCACAGCTCGCAGAAGATGTCCTCGGGGACGCCTTCATGGTCGATCAGCGGCAGCCAGATCTCGCGCCAGGTCTCGGACCACACGCCGATGAACTCGCCGCGCATGGCTACAGCTCTCCCCGGAAGGCACGGTGCTGGAGAGAGGCGAAGAGCTGATCCGAGGCCTGTAGGCAAGCGTCGTGCGTCCGCTTCCAGGCCTCTACTGCGGCAAACCGGTCCGCGAACTGGCGCTGTAACAGAAGGGGCGGCAGCGGGAGGCGAATCCGACTAACGGTCATTGCAGTTGCGGCCGCCCCGGATGATGAAAGAAGATGCGTGTTG
>NZ_JAMTDQ010000092.1 GCF_023806635.1 Accumulibacter sp. | reverse complement strand
CGTTGCCAACCCAGCTCTTACCGCTTCCCGACAGCGGCTAACAGAGGAAAATAGGATTATAGGCGGCATCGGGCTTCGCGTTGCCGTGGCGGACGGGCGGTCGTCGCTGCGGCCGGCTGCCGCTCCCGGCACAGGCTGCCCATGCCGTCACAGTCCCGTAACATTCGCGTTCTAAGCTGCCTCCGTCCATACTTCTGTCCGCAACCCGAAACGAGCGCGTGCCCCATGAGCGATCACCTGAGCAAACAATTCGACCTCGAACTGGAGAACATCCGCACCCGCATCCTGCAGATGGGTGGCCTGGTCGAAAGACAGGTGCTGGCGGCCGTCGATGCCTTCAGCAGCGGCAACCTCGACGAGATGCAGCAGGTCATCGGCAGCGATCGCGAAGTGGACGCACTCGAGGTCGGAATCGACGAGGACTGTACGCTGCTGATCGCGCGGCGGCAGCCGACGGCGCGTGATCTGCGGCTGGTGATGGCGATCTCGCGCATCGTCACCGATCTCGAGCGAGTGGGCGACAAGGCGTCGAAGATCGCACGCATGTCGCAGAAGCTGCACCAGGCCGGTTCGCAGCGGATTCCGCGGCTGTCCGACGTGCACCATTGCGGGCGCCTGGCGAGCGACATGTTGCAGGGGTCGCTCGATTCGCTGGCGCGGATGGACATCGATGCCGCGCGCCAGGTGATCGGCGCCGACAAGGCGATCGATGCCGCCTTCAATGCCATCCTGCGGCAGTTGATCACCTACATGATGGAAGATCCGCGAACGATCAGCGAGGCGCTCGACATCATCTGGATCGCCAAGGCGATCGAGCGCGTCGGCGACCACGCGACGAACATTGCCGAGAACGTGATCTACATCGTCAGCGGCATCGACATCCGGCACAGCGCGGTCGCCGCCAGCAAGACGGACGAAGCATGACGCGCAGCGAAGCCGGCCGGGCGCAGGTGCTCGTCGTCGAGGACGACAAGGGGATCCAGGAGCTGCTGCGCTTCACGCTCGTCTGCGGTGGCTGCCAGCCGCTGTGCGTGGAGACTGCCGAACAGGCGGAGACCGCGCTGGGCGGGACGCTGCCGGACCTGGCGCTGATCGACTGGATGCTGCCCGGCAAGTCGGGCCTGGCGCTGACGCGCAAACTGCGTGGCGAGCGACGGACGCGGCGGCTGCCGATCATCATCCTGACCGCGCGTGGCGAGGAGGCCGACCGCGTCGCCGGACTCGAAGGCGGCGCCGACGACTACATCGTCAAACCGTTCAGCCCGAAGGAACTGATGGCGCGTGTCCAGTCCGTACTGCGCCGCTGCGCGCCCCAGTTCGCCGCCGGCACGCTGACCGTCGGACCGCTGGCGCTCGATACCGTGGCGCACGAGGTGCGCGTTGCCGGCCAGCGCATCAACCTGACGCCGACCGAGTTCCGCCTGCTGCGCTTCCTGATGGCGAATCCAGGACGCGTCTATTCGCGCCAGCAGTTGCTCGACAACGTCTGGGGTGACCACGTGTATATCGAGGACCGCACCGTGGACATCCATGTCCGTCGCCTGCGCGTCGCGCTCGGCCCGGCCGCCGAGCATGTCGTCGAGACGGTGCGTGGCGCCGGCTACAAGCTCTGCGCCCAGCCAGGAACGCCACCGAGCGAGGCATGACTGCCGCCGGCCGCTGGTGTACGCGGATCGTTCTCACCGGCGTGCTGCCGATCGTCTGCCTGGCGCTGCTGCTGGCGGCGCTCCATGGCGCCATCTGGGGCTGGGTGGTGGCAGCCAGCGGGCTCATGCTCGTCGTCTTGCTGCAGACGCGCCGGCTGGCCTTGCTGGCGGCGTGGATCGATGGCCCGCAGCAGGGCGAGGTGCCTGACTCGGGCGGTGCCTGGGGGGAGGTGTTCCGCAAGCTGTCGCGCAAGCTTCGCCTCGACGCGCGCGCACTGGCGGAGGTCGAGGCGCGACTGGGCTCATTCAGCGACGCCATGGACGCCGTCCCCGATGGTCTCGTCGTGCTCAGCGAGAACCATCAGGTGCAGTGGGCCAATCGCGCCGCTGGCGAGCACCTCGGCATCCGCCTGCCGCGCGATGGCGGTGCGATCATCCAGCAACTCGTGCGCGCGCCGGGCTTCGCCGAGTACCTGAGCAGTCCGGCCGGACAGCCACCGTTCATCCTGCTGTCGCCGGCGGCCCGCCGCCGCGCCTATTCCCTGCGCGCGGTGCCGCTGGGCGAACGCAACACCCTGCTGGTCAGCCTCGACGTCACCGACGCCAGGCGCGTCGAGGCGATGCGCAGCACCTTCGTCGCCAACGTCTCGCACGAACTGCGCACGCCGCTGACCGTCGTCAGCGGTTTTCTCGAGCACTTCGGCGACGAAAGCGCGATGAGCGCCGAGCAGCGGCAGCAGTTCGTCCGCCTGATGAGCGAGCAGACGCGGCGCATGCTGAGCCTGGTCGACGACCTGCTGACGCTGTCCCGCCTCGAGGCGGAGGACGCACCCGCCAGCGAGGAAGACATCGACATGGCCGACCTGCTGGCGCAACTGCAGGCCGAGGCCGAGGGCCTCAGCTGCGGCCGCCACCGCCTGCAGTTCCGTTGCGGCGGCCCCGGGTTGCGCGGCAACCGCCATGAGCTGCACAGCGCCTTCGGCAACCTGGTGTCGAACGCGATCCGTTACACGCCGGCTGGCGGTGACATCCGCGTCAGGTGGAAGCTGCGCGCCGGTGTCGCCGTCTTTTCGGTGCGTGACTCCGGCGTCGGCATCGCCGCCGAACACCTGCCGCGCCTGACCGAGCGCTTCTACCGCGTCGACCGGGGCCGCTCGCGCGACACTGGCGGCACCGGTCTCGGTCTGGCCATCGTCAAGCACATCCTGTTACGCCATCAGGCGGTACTGGTGATCGACTCGCAGCCTGGCGTCGGCAGCAACTTCCGTGCCGAGTTTCCGGAGTGGCGGCTGCGGCCACAGCCCTCACCGGCTCTGCCGGCGGCCGACGAAGCCTGAACGGCGGCTGGCGCCGGCAGGCGAGGCCGTGTCGGATCGCGCCGCTCAGGTCGCGCCGCTCAGGTCGTTGACCGGGCCCGCTGACTGCGGTATACGACGGAAACAGTGCAGTCAGCCGGCGGCAAACCCGGCGAGGCGCCGGAGGGAGCTTGCGGCGGCTGCCGACTCGATCGAGAAACCATGGGGAGCGGTGATGGAACGGGAAGCAATGGAGTACGACGTGGTGGTTGTCGGAGCAGGTCCGGCGGGCCTGAGCGCAGCCATTCGCCTGAAGCAGTTGAATCCGGAATGGTCGGTGATGATCCTCGAAAAAGGTTCGGAAGTGGGAGCCCACATCCTCTCCGGCGCGCTCTTCGAGGCCAGGGCGCTCGACGAACTGCTGCCCGACTGGCAGTCCCGGGGTGCGCCGGTGACGACGCCGGTCTGCGAGGATCAGGTCTTCCTCTATCGCAGCGAGACCTCGGCCGTCCGCTTGCCGGGCTTTGCCGTTCCGGCGCCGATGCACAACGATGGCAACTGGGTGATCAGCCTCGGCTCGCTCTGTCGCTGGCTGGCCGAGCAGGCCGAGGCGCTGGGTGTCGAGATCTTCCCCGGCTTTGCCGCCGCCGAACTCCTCTACCATGAAGACGGCTCGCTGAAGGGTGTGGCGACCGGCGACATGGGACGTGACAAGCATGGCGAGCCGAAGGACGGCTTCCAGCCGGGCCTCGAGCTGCACGCCCGTTACACGCTGCTGGCCGAGGGCTCGCGCGGGCAACTGGGCAAGGAGCTGATCGCCCGTTACGATCTCGCTGCCGGCGCGACCGCGCAGCACTACGGTCTCGGCATCAAGGAACTGTGGGAGATCGATCCGGCGAAGCACCGGCCCGGGCTGGTCGTGCATGGCGCCGGCTGGCCGCTGAGCGAACATGGCGCCACCGGCGGCTCCTTTCTCTACCATCTCGATGAACGGCAGGTGGTCGTCGGACTGATCGCCGACCTCAACTACGCCAATCCCTACCTCTCGCCCTTCGAGGAATTCCAGCGCTTCAAGCGGCAGTCGGAGATCAGGAAATACCTCGAGGGCGGCAAGCGGCTGTGCTACGGCGCGCGGGCGATCACCAAGGGCGGTTTCAACAGCCTGCCGAAGCAGAGTTTCCCCGGCGGTCTGCTGCTCGGCTGCGATGCCGGGACGCTCAACTTCGCCAAGATCAAGGGCATCCACACGGCGATGAAGTCCGGCATGCTCGCGGCGGAAACGGTCGCTGTGGCGCTGCAGGCGGGCGACCAGGGGCGCAGCGATCTCGTCGCCTACGCCGTCGCCTTCCGCGAGTCGTGGCTGTACGGCGAACTCCACCAGGCGCGCAACTTCGGCCCGGCGCTGCACAAGTTCGGTACCTTTCTCGGCGGTGCCTTCAACTGGATCCAGCAGAACCTCTGTGGCGGCCGCATGTTCTTCACGCTCAAGGACCGCAGCAGCGACCACGGGCAACTGGCGCCCGCATCCCGCTTCCAGCCGATCGAATATCCAAAGCCGGACGGCAAGCTGAGCTTCGACCGGCTGTCTTCGGTCTTCATGTCGAACACCGCGCATGAGGAAGAGCAGCCGGTCCATCTGCAACTGCTCGACGCGAGCAAGGCGATCACGGTCAATTACCGCGAGTATGCGTCGCCCGAGCAGCGCTACTGCCCGGCCGGCGTGTACGAGATCGTCGAGGAGGATGCCGGTCCACGGCTGCAGATCAACGCTTCGAACTGCCTGCACTGCAAGACCTGCGACATCAAGGATCCGACACAGAACATCCGCTGGGTCGCACCCGAGGGCGGTGGCGGACCGAACTATCCCAACATGTGAGTCGGCTGGCAGGCGGCAGCGGCTGGCCGGGGTCGCTGCGTGTCTGCCGCCGGCAGGTGGGGCATCGTTCAGACTGCCGCCCGGTGGCGCGCCAGCGCCCAGCCGACGTGCTCCCGCACAAGCGCCGACGGGTGGTCGAGCCGCGAGCCCAGCGCGGTGACGACGCCTGGAGTTCCTGGACGGGCGTTGCCGAGGGCGACCGACACGTTGCGCAGCCAGCGCTCGTGGCCGATGCGGCGAATCGCACTGCCCGCGAGGCGACTGTCGAATTCGCTCTCACTCCAGGCAAGGAGTGCCGTCAGTGGCGCCGCATCGAGCCCGTTGCGCACGGCGAAGTCGGCGTCACCGATGCGGGCGAAACGATTCCAGGGGCAATGCAGCTGGCAGTCGTCGCAACCGTAGATGCGGTTGCCGATCAGCGGCCGGAGCGGCAGCGGGATGCTGCCCGCGAACTCGATCGTCAGATAGGAGATGCACAGCCGCGCGTCGAGTTGGTAGGGCGCGACGATCGCCGCCGTCGGGCAGACGTCGAGACAGCGCCGGCAGTCGCCGCAATGCTCGCTTGCCGGCGGGTCGGCGGGCAGTGGCAGGGTCGTGTAGATCTCGCCGAGGAAGTGCCACGAACCCTCGCGTGTCAGTGAGAGCGTGTGCTTGCCGCGCCAGCCGACTCCCGACTGCCGTGCGAACTCGGTCTCGAGAACCGGCGCCGAATCCGAAAAGACACGGCAACTGCAGGGCCGGCCGAGTCTCGCGGCGGCGTCCTGCAGGCGCATGGCGATCTTCTGCAGGCGGCCCCGCATCGTCTTGTGGTAGTCGCGGCCGAGGGCATAACGGGAAACGTAAGCCAGGCGGTCGTCACCCAGAACCGCCGCGGCGTCCGCCGCCAGCGGGCAATAGGGCAGGCTAGCCGAGATCACCGTCCGGACACCGGGCAGCAGCGCTTGCGGCGCCAGCCGCAGCGCTGCATGTTTGGCCATATAATCCATCGCCCCGTGCCGTCCGAGATCCAGCCAGCGCAGCAATCCCGGTGCAGCCGCAGCCACGTCGATGCCGCTGACGCCGATGGCGGCAAAGCCCAGTTCGGCGCCCCAGGAGCTGATCTGCCGCCGCAGCGCGGCCGCGTCGCCGGCGCTCACTGATTGCGCGTCGCCTGCCACTCGCATCCCACCCGTCTCGGAGTCCTCATCGTGCATAGCCCGGATGATAACCAGTCCGCCCTTCGCCTGCAGCTGCCGGATGCTGCGGTCACCGCTCGTGTCGGCGGTGCATTGGCGCCGCTGCTCAAGCCCGGAATGGTCGTTGCGCTCGATGGTGATCTCGGCGCCGGCAAGACCACGCTGGTGCGCGCGCTGTTGCGAGCCCGCGGTCACTGCGGCCCCGTCAAAAGCCCTACGTATGCGCTGGTTGAAATTTATGTGATTTCGAGGATATACTTCTATCACTTTGATTTCTATCGTTTCAACTTTCCGGAAGAGTTTCTGGATGCTGGGCTTGGCGAGTATTTCCGTGACGACGCGGTCTGTCTGGTCGAATGGCCGCAAAATGCGGCCGGGTACATGCCCGCGGCCGACCTCATCCTGCACCTGCGTTTCGCGCAGCGCGCAAGGGAGGTGGACATCGTCGCCTGCAGCGAGGAGGGTCGAGAATGTCTGCGAGCGCTGAGAAGCGGCTGGTTGCCCGCCGCCGGCTGATCAAGTTTACCGGCGCGTCACTGCTCTTGTCGGTCAGCCCGCTGGGGCAGGCCGCGGCGGGACGTGCCGTGGGAATCGTGGCGGTGCGGGTCTGGCCGGCGGCCGACTATACACGCGTGACGATCGAGCACAACGCACCACTGAAGTACACGCATTTCCTGGTCAAGGACCCCGAGCGCCTGGTGGTCGATCTCGAGGGAGTCGAGTTCAATGGGGTTCTCGACGGGCTGGCGAGCAAGGTCGCCGCCGATGACCCCAACATCCGCCTGCTGCGCGCCGGCCGCTACAAGCCGGGCGTCGTTCGCCTGGTGATGGAACTCAAGGGGGAGGCCAACCCGCAGGTATTCGAACTGGCACCGGTCGGTGGCTACGGCCACCGACTGGTTCTCGACGTCTATCCACTCAATCCGCCCGATCCGCTGCTCTCGCTGATCGACAGGAATGAGCCGGGGCAGGCGGTGGTCGAGAGCCGCACGGCCAGCCGGCCGGACAGCCGCAGCGAGGCACGGCCCGAGGCAGTGGCCGATGGCCGGCGCGAGGTCAGGAGCGAAGCGGCACCAAGCGAGCAGAAGGTGGCGGCCAAGCGCGCGGGGCGCCCGGTGGTCGATCGCCTCGTCACCATCACGCTCGATCCCGGGCATGGTGGCGAAGACCCGGGTGCGGTCGGCAGCGGTGGCAGCTACGAGAAAAACGTCACGCTGGCCGTTGCCCGGCGGCTGAAGGCCAAGATCGAGGCCGAGCCGAACATGCGCGCAGTGCTCACCCGTGACGCCGACTACTTCGTGCCGCTGCAGGCGCGCGTGCAGAAGGCGCGCCGGATCCAGTCGGACCTTTTCGTCTCGATCCACGCCGATGCGTTCGTCCGGCCCGATGCCAACGGCTCTTCGGTCTTCGTCCTCTCGGAGAGCGGCGCCTCGAGTTCGGCAGCGCGCTACCTGGCGCAGAAGGAAAACGCCGCCGACCTGATCGGCGGGGTCAACATCGACGTCAAGGATCCGGTGCTGGCGCGGACGCTGCTCGACCTGTCTCAGACGGCGACGATCAACGACAGCCTGAAGCTCGGCAAGGCCGTTCTCGGCGAGATCGGCGGCATCAACCGCCTGCACAAGGCGAACGTCGAGCAGGCGGGTTTCGCCGTCCTCAAGGCACCCGACATTCCGTCGATCCTGATCGAGACCGCCTTCATCTCCAACCCCGATGAGGAGAAGAAGCTGAACGACGACGTCTATCAGGACAAGATGGCCGAGGCGATCCTTTCCGGCATCCGCAAGTACTTCGCCAGGAACCCGCCGCTCGCCAAGTCACGGCTCGCGCGTCTCGACTGACGCCGGCGGCGTACCGGGCCTTCGCCGTTGCGGCTGGCCCAGGAGGTGCGCGGCGATGCGCAAAGGGGGGTTCCATAAGGGCGTGGCCCCTGCTAGAATCCGCGTCCTGCACTGGCGAAGCTGGACGCCGTGCCGCTGTAGCTCAGTCGGTAGAGCAGCGCATTCGTAATGCGTAGGTCCCCAGTTCGATTCCGGGCAGCGGCACCAAAGAATCAAGCACTTGGCCTCGGTCACAAGCCGGGGCTTTTTTCTGGGCTGGCGCCAGGCAGGCAGCCGATGGGTGCCTGCGGACCGTCGGTGCGCTGGCCTGTCTCTCGAGCGGTGGCGATGGCGCACACCTGTCCTCACGGGAGCCATCCTTGTGTGCGGCGGGCGGCGCACTTGTCCAGAGTTCACGTGACCTGCTGCCACGGCCGAGAAAGCCACAGCTGCCCGGTCAGCTGCCAGGCGGCTGAAACTGAACCATCCGGTCAGGATGGAAATCTCGCGAACTCGGGAAGTTCATGAAGGTGCAGCATCCAGTCAAGCCGCTCGGCGGTCTGTACTTGCACCGTCGGCGGCAGCGCTTCGGGATCGTCAAGCGTCGCCGACTGGACGTCGACAAGTCCCGGAAGGACCGCCGCATTCCGGTAGAACAGCCCGGTACCGCAGTCGGCGCAGAAACTCCGCATTGCTGTGCCGGAAGAGTTGATCGTCCTGGGCTGTCCCTTGGTCACCGTCAGGGAAGTCTCGGGAAACATGGCCCAAGCCACCGCCGGCGCTCCTGCGCTTCGCCGGCAGTCGCGGCAATGACACAAGGCCACAACCCTGGGCGCGCCCGAAAGCTGATAGTGAATGGCTCCACACAAGCACCGTCCGGAAAGGTTCATCGAAGAATCTCCTGGGAATGGGCCCTGGCCACGAAGCTGCCGCCATGGGATCGTGGCTTCGCACGATCCACCCCTGTTCGTTGGGCCACTGGGGGAACAAATAGCTGGACACCACAAGCTTTGTGTAGCTACAACAAGCGCATGATCACCTAGGATGAGAGCAAGCGCAAGAAGAACCCCAAAGCGCACGGCATCGACTTGGCCGAAGTTGATTGCGTATTCGACGCCCCGATGGTCACGGTGGAAGACGAACGCGAGCAGTACGGCGAACTGCGGCTGCGAAGTCTCGGTTGGTTTCGCGATCGGGTTGTCTTTCTGGTTTGGACGGAGCGCGATGGCAGCGCCCGAGTGATTTCCTGTCGATACGGTGACAAACATGAAACGCGCGCGTACTTCAAAGCCCTCGACCTTTGGCAAAGAGCAGATTGCTGCCGCGATCGAGGCAGAGCCCGAGAAGGTGAAGGACTCGGAATGCCCATACGATCCCAATGATGCGGATGCGGTGGCCAAGTATTGGGCCAAGGGCAAGGTTCGTCTTCCTGGCCAGCGCGGGCCGCAGAAATTCCCGACCAAAGTTGCAGTAACAGTTCGATACAGCGCCGAAGTGGTTGAGTACTTCAAATCGACCGGCGAAGGCTGGCAGACGCGCATGAACGAGGCGTTGCAGCAGTACGTCAAGAGACACCGCGTGGCGTAGTCAGTCGGCATCCAAGGGGCGCAACGTCCGAATTCACCGGACTCTGCGGCTTCTTGCAGAGGTGCGGTGGAATGATGGGTTAGCCCTTGCGCTCCATTACGATGAGCCGCGCAGCAAGCCCGAGAAAAACTACCCCCATCAGACGTTCAAGCACCACCTGACGACGGGGACTCGACAATAACCATTGCCCAAGGCTTCCACTGGCGACAGAAACAGCCGCCTGGAATAGCAGACCAAGAAGTGCCAAAACCGCACCGAGGGCAATGATTTGATGAAGTATCGGCCCGAAGGAGGGCGATGCAAACTGTGGGAGAAAAACACCCGAGAACAATATGGCCTTGGGGTTCAGCAGATTCGTCAGGAAGCCTCGGCGGAAGTTGTCGAATGGGGAACGGACTGTGGTTTGGACGCCAGCTTCGAAAGGCTTGGCGAGAAACGACTTGTAGGCGAGAAAAACCAAATAGGCGGCACCGCCATAGCGGATGACATCGAACGCCAACGGCGACGTGGCGACAATCGCCGCAACGCCAACAGCGGCGAAGATGGCATGAGCGAACATCGCCAATGCAATACCCGCTGAAGCCCACAGGGCCGGGCGGCGACCTTCAGTAGCACCTGTAGCAACAATAAATGCCAGATCAGGCCCTGGTGTGATAAGCAGCACGAAGCAGGCAGCGAGAAAGACTGGCAGAACAGAAATGTCAAATGGCATGGTGCCTCCTGAAAGGGCTAATCGGGATAGGAAGAAGCCTCACGGCTCCTCCCTCCCACACCACCGTGCGGACGGATCACGTACACGGCGGTTCGATGAATTGAATTCCTACCGCGGCGCAAGGCTCGGTAGTCCCATTTGTTCGAAGAAGCGCAACGGGAGCGCGATCGACAGGGCCGGCGTCTGCGACACCCGCCATGGACCGTGTGCTTGTTACGTCTTCCTCTCCCAGAGGGCTGAGGCGCTCGCTCATCCCGCGAACG
>NZ_JAMTDQ010000091.1 GCF_023806635.1 Accumulibacter sp. | reverse complement strand
GTTCGACCAAAAAAGTCCAGACCTAATTTTGCGGGTAAAGGGCAGGGCTAGCCGGGGGCAGCGGCGACAGCGCTGCCGCAGCGCCCAATCCTCGGTCTCGCCCGATCAGCAGCGACGCTTGTGGCGCGTCCTGACAGCGCAGCGGTGGCTTTGGATCAGCCAGCCGTAGCAGGCGAGATTGACGGCGATCAGCGCGCCAGCGAGCGCCAGCTGGGTGGCGCGCGTCAGTCCCGGCGGATAGATGACGGGAAGCAGGTAATGCGCGATGAAACCGCCGGGATAGCCTGCCTGGCCGGCTGCCTGGCGCAGCTCGTTCTCGAGCGGAGTCAACGGGCAGATCCAGCCGGTGATCTCGACCGCGATGCCCCAGCAGGCGGCCGGCACATGAGCCCATGCCAGCCTGGGCCAGCGCAGGCAGAGCGCGCCGCCAGCAACGACAAAAGCGATGAAGAGAAAATGGAGGACGACGATGCCGTCGGCCAGCAGCCGTGTGCTCATCGCGGCGCCCGTGCCCTGTGCCGGGATCGCGTGACCGCTCCCGGCTCTGCAGGATGCGTCCCGGGCGTCCGCGGTTGCCGAGCCCCGCGTCTCATTGCTGGTCGGTGAAGCGCCTGATCAGTCTTCCCTCCTTCTTGGTCGGTCGCCCGCTGCGTTCGCTGCTGGGAACCGGCAGCAGTCGTCGGGCGGCCAGCTGTGCGGCTCGTCGCTCACTGCTCGCGGGGGACTCCTCATAGAGTTGCCTGGCTTCGTCGGCGGGGCGCCGGTGTTGCTCGAGAGCGCTGACGGTGATCTCCCACTTGAGGTCGCCGATGGTGACCTCGATCTCGTCGCCGCAGCGGACGAGGTGAGCCGCCTTGACCGCACGGCCAGCGAGCCGGACACGACCGGCCGCGACGGCCTGTGCAGCGAGGGCGCGCGTGCGGTGGAAACGCGCTGCCCACAACCATTTGTCGATGCGCATCGTTGCCGGCTGGGAATCCGCGGCCGCCATGCCCTACTCGCGCGTCGGATGTTTGCCGAGCTTGCGCTGCAGTGTCCGGCGGTGCATCTTCAGGGCCCTGGCGGTCGCCGAGATGTTGCCATTCTGCTCGGCGAGGACGCGCTGAATGTGCTCCCATTCGAGCCGATCGACCGACAATGGCGAGCCGGCGATGGCAATCGCCGAGTCACCGTCGCTGCCCTTGTTGAGCGCAGCGACAACCTGATCGGCGTCACAGGGTTTGGCCAGGTAGTGGACGGCGCCCAGTTTGATCGCTTCCACTGCCGTCGCAATGCTGGCGTAGCCCGTGAGCATCACGACGCGGGTGTTCGGGTCGAGTTCGATCAGTTTCTCGATCAATACCAGCCCCGACTCACCGGGCATCTTCAGGTCGACGACGGCGTATTCGGGAGCCAGTGCCTGCGCCTTGGCCAGCGCGGCAGAAACGCTGGTGGCGACGGTCACGGCGAAGCCCCGCCGCTCGAGCGCGCGGGCCAGGACACGGCGGAACGCCTCGTCATCATCCACGAGCAACAGGGTCGAGCGCTCGTCATCCGTTTGGGGCGCGTGTGCATCGGGCATGGTCGGTCAGACTTTCAGACGTTTGAGTGGCAGCGTGACCCGCGTGCAGGCGCCGCCCTGCGGATCGTCGCGGTTGAACAGTTCGACCTGGCCGCCGAAGCGCTCGATGGTCGCATTGCTCAGGAAGAGGCCGATACCGAGGCCGAGCGGGCGTGCTCCGGGATCGCTCTTGGTGCTGTAGAAGGCCTTGCCAAGGCGGCTCCTGCTGCTCTCGTCGACCCCGGGACCACGATCCAGGATCTCGATGCGGCAGTTGTCGGCATCCCAGTCGGCAGCAAAGCGAAGCGCCTCGGGGTGACCCGCGTTGGCGTCGGCAGCGTTGTCGAGCAGATTCAACAGCGCCTGTGCGAGGGTCCGTTCGGCGGCGATTTGCGGCGCCGGTTGCGGCCCGCGCAGGGTCACGCAGAGTTGGGCGTGTGGGCGGATGATCTGCCAATCGTCCAGCAGGCGGTGCAGGCAGGCATCGAGTGGCAGCGACTGCAGACTGTCATCGCGTCCATGTCCCGTCGAGGCGAGGATCTGCGAGATGGTCTGCTTGCAGCGATCGACCTGCTCGCGCAGGAGGACGATGTCCTCGTTCAGCTCCACATCGTCGCGATGATTGAGCTCGAGCTCGCGCAGCACCACGGCCATGGTTCCGAGCGGCGTGCCGAGCTGGTGTGCGGCACCCGCTGCGAGTGTCCCGAGCGAGAGGATCTGCTCGTTGCGCAGGGCCTCTTCACGCGTCGCCGACAACTCCCGCTCACGCGCCTTCAGGGCAGCAGCCATGCGCGTGACGAAGAAGGCGACGACGCCGACGCTGATCACGAAGTTCAACCACATGCCCAGTACGTGCAGGGCGAAGCTGCTGCCATGGGCCGCGTGCTCGCCGGCACCGCCCGTGGCGCGCGCCAGCAGCTCGTCGAAGCGGGCGAGGTCGCCCTGCGGCGGTGGCAGCGGCAGCTTCCAGAACATGAGGAAGGTATAGGCGACGAGGGTGATGCCGGCCATTGTCCAGGCATGACGGGGCGGGAGCATCGCTGCCGCCAGCGTTGCCGGCAACAGGAATAGCGAGATGAAAGGGTTGGCCGACCCGCCGGCAAAGTAGAGCAGCACGGTCAGGGTCATGGTGTCGATGATCAGATGAGCCAGGACTTCGCCGTCTCCAGCCAGGTGGCCCCGTTGGAGTCGCCACTGGGTGGCCAGGTTGATTGCTGCCAGCAAGGCCGTGATGGCTGCCATCGGCACGATGTCGAGCGGGATCCTGAGCCACGCCACGGCGAGGACGAGCACCACCGCCTGCATCAGCACCTCGATGCGGCGCAGGACGACGAGGCGTCGCAACGGGTTTTCTCTTCCCGTCACTGACGTCAGTCCCAGAGTTTGAGTGTTGCGCAACATCGATCGACGGGCACCTCGCAGCCGGCGGAGCGAGGGATTCTAAGTCCGCCAGAGTGGCGCTGGCTGGCCGTGTGACAATCTGTCGCGGGGACGTCTCACTGACGGACTCCATGCTGCCCGTGCGCGACGACTGTGTCACAACCTCTCAGAGCAGGGAAACGGGTTCGCCGGCCTGCGTCGAAACCAGATCCGACAGCGTCGACAGCAGCTCGGAACCATCACGCGTATCGCGCCAGGAGTCTCCCTGCCAGCGGTAGTGGAACCCGCCAGAACGCGCTGCGACCCAGATCTCCCGGGCGGCGTCATGGCGGTTGACGACGATCCTGCTGCCGTTGGCGAAGTCGATCTGCAGGACCTGGTCACCGACTCGTTCGAAGTCGAGATCGACAGCGATGCATTCAAGGGCAGCTTCGATCCGGGACAGGATTGCCTCGGCGTGGGCGTTGAAATCGTGCTCTTCCATGTGTGCTACCATTGCCCCATTTTGCCTTGGCGAATCATGTATTCATTCCTTGCGCCGCTCACGCTGGCCCTCATCCTGCTCACCGGTTGTGGCAATCGAGGCGGACTGGTCCTGCCGCCGAAACCGCAGGCGGTGCCGGTGGCGGCCGCACCCGCCACCCCTCCATCAGTACCCGAGGCCGAGCGCGTGGTGGCAGACAATCCAGCACGACCGGATTCTAGCACGGCTGCCGCGGAGGCCGAGCGATGAGTGGCTTTGCCCGCAGCGAAGGCGTGCTCTACGCGGAAGGGGTTTCCCTCGCTGCGATTGCCGAGCGCTTCGGTACTCCGTGCTGGGTCTATTCGCGGCATGCGCTGGAAGCCGCTCTCGACGAGTTCCAGAGTGAACTGGCAGGGATCGACGCGCTCGTCTGCTACGCCGTCAAAGCCAACTCGAACCTTGCCGTGCTCGACGTCCTCGCCCGGCGTGGTGCTGGTTTCGATATCGTTTCCGGCGGCGAACTCAAGCGCGCCCTCGCTGCCGGTGCCGATCCACGGCGGATCGTCTTTTCCGGAGTCGGAAAGAGCGCGGGTGAAATGGACCTGGCGCTGCAGGTCGGCATCCTCTGCTTCAACGTCGAGTCTGCGGCGGAACTCGATCGCCTGGATACCGTCGCCGGCGAACTGGGCAAGGTCGCGCCGGTCAGCCTGCGGGTCAATCCGGACGTCGACGCGCGGACGCACCCCTACGTCTCGACCGGCCTCAAGGAAAACAAGTTTGGCGTCGCCTATGAGGATGCCCTGCCACTGTATCGGCGCGCGGCCACCCGGCGCAACCTGCGCGTCAGCGGAATCGACTGCCACATCGGTTCGCAACTGCTCGACGCCGCGCCCTTTGTCGAGGCGCTCGAAAAGGTCCTCCTGCTGGTCGACCGGCTGGCGGCGGAAGGCATTGCCCTGGAACATATCGATCTCGGTGGCGGGCTTGGCATTCGTTATCGCAACGAGGCTCCGCCCGCCGTCAGGGATTACCTGCAGCCGATGCTGGCCGAGCTTCGCGGGCGAAAGCTGCGCGTTCTCCTCGAACCCGGGCGGCGCCTGGTCGGCAATGCAGGTGTGCTGCTGACGCGCGTCGAGTACCTGAAACCGGGCGACGCGAAGAGCTTCGCCATCGTCGATGCGGCGATGAATGATCTCGCTCGGCCAGCGTTGTATGGTGCTTGGCACGAAATCGTTGCCGTCATTCCGCACCCGGGTCCTGTCCGGGCCTGGGAGATCGTTGGGCCGGTCTGCGAATCGGGGGACTTTCTCGGCCGTGGACGGGAACTGGCACTCGCCGCGGGCGATCTGCTGGCAATTATGTCGGCCGGCGCCTACAGCATGTCGATGAGTTCGAACTACAACTCACGTCCGCGCGCGGCAGAGGTGATGGTTGATGGTGACCAGGCCCACCTGGTCCGTCGCCGGGAAACGGTCGAGGAATTGTACGCTCTCGAGGAGCGGTTGCCCTGCGCTTAGCGAGCAGCCGCGCGATCGGGCCGTGCCGGCGATCCAGTCGAGTCGCAGCCGCCGCGTTCAATCCTCGGCGCGTACGTCGTCGCCAGGCGGTTCCGGCTCGATCTGAGCGGGAACGTTCTCGCGGTAGAACATTTCTTGCGCCGGACCCTTGCCGGCATCCGGCGAGGCAACGGAAACGATGCCTTCAGGCATCGGCAGGAAGGACTCCGGTGTGTTGCTCAGCGCTTTAGCCATGTAGCCGATCCATGCGGGCAGGGCTGCCGTCCCGCCGGTCTCGCCCTTGCCGAGGTTGCGTGGCTGGTCGAAACCGATCCACGAGCAGGCGACGACGGTCTGCTGGTAGCCGCAGAACCAGGCGTCCACGTGCTCGTTGGTGGTTCCCGTCTTGCCGGCCAGATCGCGGCGCTTCAAGGTTGCCGAAGCACGTGCGGCGGTGCCGTAGATCGTCACGTCACGCAGCATGCTGTCCATCAGGTAGGCGTTGCGCGGGTCGATGGCCCGCAGGTTCTCATCACCTGCGCTGACCGACTCGGCTTGTGCCAGTACCTGCTTCCTGTCGTCGACGATCTCGCGCACGATGTACGGCCGGATGCGGTAGCCACCATTGGCGAACACGGCATAGGCAGCGACCATTTCCCACGGCGTGACCGAACCTGCGCCGAGCGCCATGGTCAGGTATGGGGGGTGCTTCTTCGCGTCAAAGCCGAAGCGGGTGATGTAGTCCTGGATGAAGCGGACACCGCTGGCCTGGAGCACGCGGATCGAGACCATGTTCTTCGACTTGGCCAGCGCCGTGCGCAGCCGCATCGGACCTTCATAGCGTCCATCGTAGTTCTTCGGCTCCCAGGCCTGGCTGCCGGTCAGCGTCGCCGGGAAGCTGATCGGCTCGTCATTGACGATCGACGCGGGGGTGAAACCGCGCTCCAGAGCGCCGGAGTAGATGAAGGGCTTGAAACTCGACCCCGGCTGCCGCCAAGCCTGGGTCACGTGGTTGAATTTGTTGCGCTGAAAGTCGAAGCCGCCAACCAGCGCGCGGATGGCACCGTCCGTCGGGTCCGCCGCCAGGAACGCTCCCTCAACTTCCGGCATCTGGGCGATGCGCCAGTTTCCCTTGTCGTCGGTCTGCACGCGGATGATCGCACCGCGGCGCAGACGCTTGTTGGGCGGTGCCTGGTCGTCCAGCATTCTTGCCGCGAACTTCAGACCCTCACCGGTGATGCTGATGACCTCGCCGCCGCGACGGAACGCCCGCAGCTTCCTGGCGTCGGCCTGCAGGACGATGGCCGGTTGCAGGTCCTCGCTCTCCTGATGCTCGAGCAGCATTTCCTCCAGTGCTTCGTCGGCGTCGGACTTGATTCCCGCCAGGTCGACGTAGGCTTCTGCACCGCGATATCCGTGTCGGCGATCGTAATCGAGGATGTTCCTGCGCACGCTGACATAGGCGGCTTCCTGATCGTCCTTGCGGATCGTCGTGAAGACACGCAGCCCACGTGTGTATACGTCATCGGGAAATCTCTCGGCGGCGATCTGGCGGGCCATTTCGGTGACGAATTCGGCGTGGATGGGTGTCGCGTTGCTTTCGCGCCGCAGCACCAGCGCCTGCGCCAGGGCGGCCTCGTGTTGCGCCTCGCTGATGAAACCCAGGTCGCGCATTCGGCGCAGGACATACTCCTGTCGGATGCGCGCGCGCCGCGGGTTGACGATTGGATTGTAGGCGGAGGGCGCCTTCGGGAGCCCGGCGAGCATTGCCGCTTCGGCCAGCGTCAGTTCGCCCAGTTGCTTGCCGAAATAGATGTGCGCAGCGGCGGCAAAGCCGTAGGCACGCTGGCCGAGGAAGATCTGGTTGAGGTAGAGCTCGAAGATCTGGTCCTTGCTCAGGTTCCTTTCGATCTTGAACGACAGCAGCGCTTCATAGAGCTTGCGCGTGTAGGTCTTTTCCGATGACAGGAAGAAGTTGCGGGCGACCTGCTGGGTAATGGTTGACGCGCCCTGACGCTTGCCGCCGCCCACCAGATTGGCATGCAGCGCGCGCAGCACGCCAAGCGTATCGACTCCCCCGTGCTGATAGAAGCGCTCGTCCTCGGCGGCAAGCACGGCCTGCTTCAGGACGGCTGGCACGTCCTGGATACTGACCACGGCTCGCCGTTCCTCTCCGAACTCGCCCAGCAAATGACCGTCTGCGGTGAACACACGCAACGGGATCTTCGGTCGATAGTCGGTCAGGATTTCCAGCGATGGCAGATTCGGGTAAGCCAGGCTCAGTACGACGGTCACCATCGCAACGGCGATCGCGGCAAGCCCGAGAACGACGACCAGGGGATAGAGCAGCCAGCGGAGAGCAGTAGGCAAGAGAGGTCCCGGCAGGGATTTTCCACAGGCCGACATTATATTGGAAGGTGGCGGCCGCGAGGTTGCCGCCGCGCGTCCGGTTCTCTTGCGCCCAACCGGCGCCAGCCCTTCCCGGCCAGACTTCCGGCCGGGAACGTGGTGTTCGGACGCACGCCGCGCGAACGTTCGCGATCAGCCTGGCAGCACGGCCAGTCGGTCCGGCTTGCCCGTGCGATGCTGCCCGCCCGCGCCCGTCTGGCCGTGCTCCGGCTGCGGTGCGCCGATCGTTGTCGATTCGCGACAGGCCGGGACACATCAGGGAGAAATCGCTTTACACCCTGCAGTGTTGTTGCTAGCATCTAAAGTAGAATATCTATAAGTACGCTAACTGTAAATTAATGAAGGGTTTTTGGGCAAGGGGTACGGTTTTGACGCTTGATCTTTCGATATTCAATCCGAAGGCGCGCTCCCTGATTGGGCTGGACATCAGTTCTTCATCGGTGAAGATGGTCGAACTGGCGAGTGACGGCAAGGGGGGATACCGCGTCGAGCGTTACGCAATCGAGATCCTGCCACGCGATGTCGTCTCCGACGGCAACATCGTGAACCTCGAGGCTGCGGCCGAATCCGTGCGGCGGGCGTGGAAGAAAATGGCCACGTCGACACGGCAGGTGGCGATCGCGCTGCCGGCTTCGCATGTCATCACCAAGAAGATCATCGTTGCCGCTGGCCAGCGCGAGACGGAACTCGAGTTGCTCGTCGAGTCGGAGGCCAACCAATACATTCCATTCGCACTGGACGAGGTCAACCTTGATTTCCAGGTGATTGGCCCGGCTCCGTCTTCGCCCGACGAGATCGAGGTTCTCATCGCCGCATCGCGAAAGGAGAAGGTCGAAGATCGCGTTGCCGTGGCCGAGTCGGCCGGCCTGAAACCGCGCGTCCTCGACGTGGAGTCCTATGCGGTCCTTTCCGCCTTTCAGCTGGTCGAGGCAACGCTTCCCGAGGGCGGCAAAGGGCAGATCATCGCCCTCGTCGACGTTGGCGCCAACGTCATGAACCTGACGGTATTGCGCAATGACCAGCAGATCTACGCACGCGAGCAAGCTTTCGGCGGCAACCAGTTGACGCAGGACATCGCTCGACTGTTCAACATGACCTTCGAGGAAGCGGAAGGCGAAAAACGTCGCAACAGCCTGCCGGAGAAGTACGAAACCGAACTGCAGCGGCCGTTCCTGGAAGCGCTCGCACTAGAACTGTCGCGCGCGCTGCAGTTCTTTTTCACGTCCACCCAGTTCAATCAGGTCAACCACATCGTCCTCGCCGGCGGTTGCGCCGTGATTCACGGTATCGACCAGGTGGTTGCATCGCGGACGCAGATCAACACCGTCATCGCCAACCCATTTGCCGGCATGGTGCTTTCCGACCGCATCCGGGAGAAGAGCCTGTTGGCCGACGCTTCGTCGCTGATGGTGGCATGCGGTCTGGCGCTGCGGAGATTCGACGAATGATACGCATCAATCTCCTGCCCCACAGGGAAGAGAAGCGCCGTGCGCGGCGTCAGCAGTTCTACGCCTTGCTCGGGCTGGTGACGGTCCTGGCTTTGTTGATCGCCGTTCTGGTCTATTCGATAATCGCCGGCTACATCGCCAATCAGGAGGCCAAGAACGACTTCCTCAAGAAGGAAATCGCCGTTCTCGACAAGGAGATCGACCAGATCAAGCGCCTCAAGCAACAGACGGAGGCGCTGCTCAAACGGAAGGAGACCATCGAGGCACTGCAGCGCGACCGCGCCGAAGCCGTGCGCCTGCTGACCGAACTGGCGAAGCAGATGCCCGAGGGGGTTTACCTCAAGGCGCTGAAGCAGGAGGGACAACGGATTCACATGGTTGGTTGGGCGCAGTCCAGCGCCCGCGTTTCGACCCTGATGCGCAACATCGAGGCTTCGCCTTGGCTCGAGAAGCCGGAATTACTGGAAATCAAGGCCGTGACGGTCGACAAGCGGCGGCTCAACGAGTTCGCCATGAACGCATCGCTGAAGCGGACTCCGGTTGAGCAAAAGGGAGCGAAGTGATGGCGAGGTTTCTTGCGAGCATTGACTTCCAGCGAATCGTCGGCGACTTTCAGAACCTGAATCCGCGTGACGTCGGTGCCTGGCCCGTCGCACCGCGTGCCACCGTTCTGGTCGTGCTTTTCCTGCTGATTCTGCTGGCGGGCTGGTGGTTCTATTGGGATGATCAGCTGGTTTCGTTGCGTGAGAAGCAGGAGGCCGAGTTGCGGCTGCGCGACGAATACGTCAGAAAGAAGGCTCAGGCAGTCAACCTCGACCTCTACGTGCAGCGCCTGAGCGAAATCGATCTGGCTTTCGGGGCCCTTCTGAAGCAGCTGCCGAACAAGGCCGAGGTTGAGTCGCTGCTGGTCGAAATCAACCAGGCCGGCATGGGCAGGGGGCTGCAGTTCGACCTCTTCAAGCCGGGTGCCGAGCTGGTCAGGGATTTCTACGCCGAGCTGCCGATCACCGTTCGCCTGACCGGCACGTACCACGATTTCGGCGCGTTTGCCGGTGACATCGGCAAGCTGTCCCGCATCGTCACCCTGAACAACATCGCGATCAGTACCAATCAACAGAGCAAGGACGGCAGTCTGGTGATGGATGCGACGACGAAGACCTTCCGCTATCTGGACGAAGAGGAACTGGCGGCGAACCGCAAGAAGGCGGCCGAGGCCGCGAAGGCCGGCAAATGAGACGCGTACTGCCCCTGATTCTCCTGAGTGCCGCGGTAGTTGCCGGTTGTGCCGACAATGACCAGGAGGAACTGCGCGAGTGGATGAAGACCGCCGCTGCGGGTGTCAAACCAAACATTCCACCGCTGCCGGTGGTGCAGCCCTACGAAGCGGTCCCCTATGACGTGGGCAATCTCACCGAACCGTTCGCCGTCGCCAAGATGGGCGTGGCGGACAAGAAGAGTGGCGGCGGCTTTCGGCCGGATCTGGACCGGCCGAAGGAGCCGCTGGAGCTCTATCCCCTCGAGTCACTCAAGTACGTTGGCGTGATCACGAGGAACAAGGTTTCCTTCGCGATCGTGCAGGTCGAGGGCGCGCTGCACCAGGTCAAGATCGGCAACTACATGGGACAGAATTTCGGTGTCGTCGTTGGCGTGACCGAGTCCGAAATCACGTTGCGGGAACTCGTTCAGGATTCGGCTGGTGACTGGGTCGAGCGGACGAGCACCCTGATGCTGCAGGAAAAGGGAGCAAGGTAGATGGAACGGATCAAGAATTGGCTGCCCGGCCTGATGGGTGCCCTGTCGTTGCTCGTTGGCGTCGCCACTGCCCAGGAGGCGGCGCCCAACGCCATCGAGTCGATGAATGTGCTGCAGCAGGGGCCGGTGGTCAACGTCAAGCTGACCTTCAGGGAGCCCCTGCAGGCGCTGCCGCCGGCGTTCAGCGTCGCCAAGCCGGCTCGCATCGCCCTCGACTTCGCGAATACGGTCAATGCCCTCGGAAAATCGAGCCAGACCTTCAACGAAGGCGATCTGAAGAGCGCCAACATCGTTCAGGCCGAGGGTCGGACGCGTGTCGTCCTCAACCTCAACCGTGCGATGTCCTACGAAGCGAGCATCGACGGCAAGAGCCTCGTGCTGGCGATGGTCCCGGCTGCGACGCCCGACAGCACGCAGGCCGTCGAGCATTTTGCCAAGGCGAGCGCCAGCGACGTCGGCAACAGTATCCGGGCGATCGTGTTCCGCCGCGGCAAGGATGGCGAGGGGCGGATTACCGTAGACCTGACCGATCCCAACGCCGGCATCGATATCCGGCACGAAGGAAAGAATCTGGTGGTCGACTTCGTGCGCGTGAACGTCCCCCCAACGCTGCGCAAGAAGCTCGATGTGACCGATTTTGCGACCCCCGTACTGGCTGTCAACACCGTCCAGAAGGGAGCTGACACTCGGATGACGATCACTCCGCGTGGACTCTGGGAGCACAACGCCTATCAGAGTGACACCCAGTTCGTCATCGAGGTGAAACCGATCATCGAGGATCCGAACAAGCTGGTGCAGGGTTCGCGTGGTGGCTACCGGGGCGAGAAGCTGTCGCTGAACTTCCAGAATGTCGATGTCCGCCGCCTGCTGCAGGTGATTGGCGAGTTCACCGGCATGAACATGGTGATCAGTGATTCGGTAGGTGGCTCGATCACCCTGATCCTCAAGGATGTCCCCTGGGATCAGGCGCTGGACATCATCATGCAGCAGAAGGGTCTCGACATGCGCAAGAACGGCAACGTGATCCTGATTGCGCCGCGCGAGGAGATCGCCACCAAGGAAAAGCTCGAGTTCGAATCGCAGGCGCAGATCGGCGACCTCGAACCGCTGCAGACCGAGAGCTTCCAGATGAACTACATCAAGGCTGAAGCCTTGCAGAGGCTACTGATCGATCCGAAGCAGACGCTGCTGTCGAAGCGCGGCAGCGTGTTGCTCGACGAGCGCTCGAACATGATGTTCGTCAAGGACACTCCTGGTCGGCTGGCCGAGGTGCGGGCCATGATCGCCAAGGTCGACGTGCCGACGCGCCAGGTCATGATCGAGGCGCGGATCGTCGAGGCCGGCGACAGCTTTGCCAAGAACCTTGGGGTACGCTTGGGCTTCAGACAGGTCTTCCCCGATGGCGCGGTCCGGATCGGCGGCGATTCGACGGCGATCAGGGGTAACCTGCAACAGGAAACGGCGGTCAACCTGCCCGCGACGCCACGTTCGGGAACCGCCGGTACCTTCTCGTTCCTCCTCTTCAACAACGCCTTGACCCAGTTTCTCGCCACCGAGATCTCGGCCCTCGAGTCCGACGGACGTGGCCGGGTCATCTCCAGCCCGCGGGTGATGACCGCCAACGGGGTCGAGGCGATCATCGAACAGGGTCAGGAGATACCGTACCAGCAGGCGACCAGTTCCGGCGCAACCAGCGTCTCCTTCCGCAAGGCGGTGCTGTCGCTGAAGGTCAAGCCGCACATCACGCCGGACGGGAAGGTAGCCATGGAGTTGGACGTCAACAAGGACACCCCGAACACGCGCCTGTCGACCGGCGCCGGCGTCGCGATCGACACCAAGCACGTGAAGACCGAGGTGCTGGTCGAGAATGGCGGCACGGTCGTCATCGGTGGCATCTTCGAGCAGGTCACGCGCAACAACGTGCAGCGCATACCCTTCCTCGGCGACCTGCCGTACATCGGTTTCCTGTTCAAGAACCGCGAGATCATCGACGACAAGACCGAACTGCTGGTCTTCATCACGCCGCGGATCGTCACCGAGCACCTTTCGCTGCGCTAGGCGGCTGCCGGACAGGGACGAGGAGGCCGGCCCCGGCCAGCCGACCTCTTGCGTCGCGGGGCAGCGCGGCACGCTTGCGTTAGAATGGCGTGGTGAGACACCAGGCAGAACCCCGCAACATCTATCTCGTCGGCATCATGGGCGCCGGCAAGACGACCGTCGGCAAGGCCCTCGCCAAGCGCCTCGGCTACCGCTTTCTCGACTCCGACCATGAAGTCGAGGAGCGTACCGGCGTCAGTCTGGCCACCATCTTCGAAATCGAAGGCGAGGATGGCTTCCGCAAACGCGAAGCGCAACTCATCGCCGAGTTGGCCGAGCTCAGGCAGCATGTCGTGGCCACCGGTGGCGGCTCCGTCCTGCGACCGGAAAACCGGCTGGCGCTGCGCTCGAGCGGCACGGTGGTCTATCTCGACGTGCCGCTCCACACGCTCCACGAACGGACGCGCCACGATCGCAAGCGGCCACTGCTGCAGGTCAGCGATCCGCGCCAGAAGCTGCGCGAACTGCTGGCACAGCGCGACCCGCTTTACCGCGAGGTGGCGGACCTGACGATCTCGGGCAGCCACATCACTGCGCAGGCGATTCTCAATCTGCTGCTCAAGGAAGAGGGTGAAGCATGGAAACGCTGACTCTTGCACTGGGAGATCGCTCCTACCCCATCCACGTCGGTCGTTCGCTGCTCGACCGCCCCGAACTGCTGTTGCCCTCGCTGCGGCAGAAGAAGGCGGCGATCGTCAGCAACACGACCGTGGCGCCGCTGTACCTGCGGCGATTGGCCGATCCGCTGCTGCAAGCCGGCGTCGAAGTGGTCGAGGTCGTCTTGCCCGATGGCGAGGAGTTCAAGGACTGGCGAACGCTGAACTCGATCTTCGATGCGCTCATTGCCGGTCGCTGCGAACGTTCGACGACGCTGATCGCTCTCGGTGGCGGCGTCGTCGGCGATGTCGCCGGCTTTGCCGCTGCCTGCTTCCAGCGCGGCATGCCGTTCGTCCAGGTGCCGACGACGCTTCTGGCGCAGGTCGATTCATCGGTTGGTGGCAAGACGGCGATCAACCATCCGCAGGGAAAGAACATGATTGGCGCCTTCCACCAGCCGCGACTGGTGCTGGCGGATACCGATACCCTGACGACCTTGTGCGATCGCGAGCTGCGCGCCGGCCTTGCCGAAGTGATCAAGTACGGGCTGATCCGGGATCTGGCGTTCCTCGAGTGGCTCGAGATGAACCTCGAGCGCCTGCTGGCACGCGAGCCGGCGGCGCTGGCGGCTGCGGTGGTCGCCTCCTGTCGCAACAAGGCCGAGGTCGTCGCCGCGGATGAGCGTGAAGCCGGCGAGCGGGCCCTGCTGAACCTGGGTCATACCTTCGGGCATGCGATCGAGACCGGTGTTGGCTACGGCGAGTGGCTGCACGGTGAAGCGGTCGCTGCAGGGACGATGATGGCGGCGCAACTGTCGCATCAACTCGGCTGCATCGACCGTCACGACCTAGCCCGGGTCGAGCGCCTGCTGCAGCGCGCCGGTTTGCCGGTTGCTGGCCCCATGCTCCCCGTCGATCGCTACCTGGAGCTCATGCAGCACGACAAGAAGGTGCAGGATGGCCGCTTGCGGGTGGTTCTGCTGCAGCGGCTCGGGCGCGCGGTGCTGACCGACCAGGCATCGCTGGCCCAGGTGCGACAGGCGATCGCCGATCGTACGGCGCATGCGTGAGCTGGCGCCCTATGCGGTCAGCGAGGCCAACTCGCGCGGCCGGCGGCATGTGGACTCGGCCCCCGTCCAGCGCACCGAATTCCAGCGCGACCGCGATCGCATCGTGCACTCGACCGCCTTCCGCCGGCTCGAGTACAAGACGCAGGTGTTCGTAAACCATGAAGGTGACCTCTTTCGCACCCGCCTGACGCATAGCCTCGAGGTGGCACAGATCGCCCGCGGCATCGCGCGCGCGCTGCGGCTCAATGAAGACCTCGTCGAAGCCATCTCACTGGCACACGACCTCGGTCACACCCCATTCGGCCACGCCGGCCAGGAGGCGCTCAACGAGTGCATGCGTGCGCACGGCGGCTTCGAGCACAATCTGCAGAGCCTGCGGACGGTCGACCTGCTCGAAGAGCGCTACCCCACGTTCGACGGTCTCAATCTGTGCTTCGAAACGCGCGAAGGGATCGTCAAGCATTGTTCGCGGGAAAACGCTCGCCTGCTCGGCGACTTGGGCGAGCGCTTCCTGAAGGGCACGCAGCCTTCCCTGGAAGCACAAGTCTGCAACCAGGCCGATGAAATCGCCTACAACAACCACGATGTCGACGATGGGCTACGTGCCGGACTGATCAGCCTGGAGCAACTGGTCGAAGTGCCACTCTTCGCCGAGCATGCTGCCGATGCCCGCCGGCACCATCGGGGGCTCGTCGGGCGCCGTCTGATCCATGAGACGATCCGGCGAATGATCAATGCGCTCGTCTGCGACCTGATCGCGGCCACCGCCAGGAACATCGCCGAGCATCAGCCGGCCGACATCGGCGCGGTGCGGCAAGCGCCAGAACTGGTCGCTTTCTCCGACAACCTCGGTGAAGCGCAGCGGAACCTGAAGCGTTTCCTGCGCGCCCATCTCTACGAGCACTACCAGGTCCGTCGCATGGCCAGCAAGGCGCGGCGAATCGTCAGCGATCTGTTCCTTGCTTTCACCTCCGATGTCCGCCTGCTGCCGCCGCAATACCAGGCGCCGGCCGATGCGGAGCGGGTGCGCAGGGTCGCCGATTACATTGCCGGGATGACCGACCGCTACGCGATCCGCGAGCACCGGCGCCTGTTTTGCGTCGATGAACGCTGAAAGGAAGCCCCGCGGTCGAATTGCGGTCCGCTGCGGGGCCGCCGCTCAGGGTGCTGGCCAGTCCTTGATGTAGGCCTTGAGCAGCTTGTTCTCCATGTTCCGCTCCTCGAGCACCGCCTTCGCGACGTCGTGAAAGGAGACGATGCCGACGATCGTGTCTTCCTCCATCACCGGTACATAGCGCGTGTGCGAATCGACCATCATGCGGCGCAGTTCGTCGACGTCCATGTCCGGATGTGCGGTTGGTGGATTCCGGTCCATCGCCTCGACGACGAGGATTTCGGCGATCGGCGGCGTCGGGCCGACACGACGCTCGGTCTGGCGTTTGGCCAGGATCAGGAGCACTTCGCGGAAGGTCAGCATCCCTGCCAGCTTGCCTCCGTCCATGACGATCGCCGAGCCGATGTCGTTGTCAGCCATCATGATGACGGCTTCGGACAGTGGCGAGTCCGGATGCACGGTAAAAAGAGCGGAATCCTTGACCTGCAGAACTTCTCTTACCTCCATGGTACCCCCTCGATAAAGGATGGCTGGTTGCGAAGCCAGTCCATGTTTCGCGATGATTCTATCAGATGTCAAACGACATCCGGAAATGCGACGAGACTTCCTGCGCCCGGGCGTTGCCACCGTACCGACGCGTGCCTCGCTCGCGCCGGCCGAAGAGGCGGCCGACGCCGCGCCCCGAGTCAGCCATCCCAGAACAAACGCCCGCGCTAGCGGGCGTTTGTCCGTCTCGGCCGTTGTTTGAGAGGGCGGCGGCTCAGCTCTTCAGCGACGCCAGCACCTCATCGAGCATCTTCTTCGCATCGCCGAACAGCATGCGATTGTTCTCCTTGTAGAACAGCGGGTTGTCGACACCGGCATAGCCCGACGCCATGCTTCGCTTCATCACGATCGAGGTCTTGGCCTTCCAGACTTCGAGCACCGGCATGCCGGCGATCGGGCTGTTCGGGTCGTCCTGTGCTCCCGGGTTCACGATGTCATTGGCGCCGATGATCATCGCGACGTCGGTCTGCGGGAAGTCGTCGTTGAGCTCGTCCATTTCCTGAACGATGTCGTAGGGTACCTTGGCCTCGGCCAGCAGCACGTTCATGTGCCCTGGCATGCGCCCTGCCACCGGATGGATGCCGAAACGGACATTGACACCCTTCTCGCGCAGCAGCTTGGTGATCTCGTAAACGGTATGCTGGGCCTGCGCCACTGCCATGCCGTAACCGGGAACGATGATGACGTTCTTGGCTTCGCGCAGCAGTTCCGCCGTGTCGCCAGCGGTGACCGCGACCACTTCACCGGCCGGTTGCGCTCCGGCTGCAGCCGGCGTACCGCCGGTCGTGCCGAAGCCCCCGGCGATGACGCTGATGAAATGCCGGTTCATCGCCGCACACATGATGTACGAGAGAATCGCACCGCTCGATCCGACCAGCGCGCCCGTGACGATCAGCAGATCATTCGAGAGCATGAAGCCGGTGGCTGCCGCGGCCCAGCCGGAGTAGCTGTTGAGCATCGAGACGACGACCGGCATGTCGGCGCCGCCGATCGCCATCACCATGTGGATGCCGAAGAGCAGCGCGATGGCGGTCATCACCACCAACGGCAGCATGCCCTCACTCAACGAGTGGGCGTTGATGAACTCGCGTCCGAACCAGATCACCACCAGCAGTCCGGCCAGGTTGATCCAGTGGCGCGCCGGCAGCAACATCGGGTTGCCGGAAATCTTGCCGGACAGCTTGCCAAAGGCGATCACCGAGCCGGAGAAGGTGACGGCGCCGATCAGGATGCCGACGTAGATCTCGATTTCGTGGATGGTCTTCTCGGCGCCACTCATCTGTGCCGAAGCGGCCGGGTCGATGTAGTTGGCGAAGCCGACCAGCATCGCCGCCAAGCCGACCAGGCTGTGCATCAGCGCGACCAGCTCGGGCATCTGCGTCATCTGCACCGTGCGCGCGGCATAGACACCGATGCCCGCGCCCGCCGCCATCGCGGCGATGATCCAGGCGTAGCCGGCGGCGCCGACGCGCGGGCCGAAGACCGTTGCCAGAACGGCGATGGTCATGCCGATGATGCCGTAGAGATTGCCCCGGCGAGACGTCTCGGGGTGGCTCAGGCCACCGAGGCAAAGTATGAAGAGGATGGTTGCACCGAGATAGGAAACGGTTGCCAGGCTTTCGGACATGATCGTCGTCTCCTATTTGCGGAACATTGCCAGCATGCGCTGGGTGACGGCGAAACCGCCGAACATGTTGATCGTCGCCAGAATGATGGCGCCGACCGCGAGCCAGCGAATCCAGTCCTCGGGACGCGCCACCGCGCCATCTGCCAGTGGCGGTGCGATCTGCACGAGAGCACCGATCGCGATGATGCTGCTGATCGCGTTGGTGACGCTCATCAGCGGCGTGTGCAGGGCGGGCGTGACATTCCAGACCACCATGTAGCCGACGAAGCAGGCAAGGACGAAGACCGTGAAGTGGCCGAGGAAGGCTGCCGGTGCGCCAGCACCGATGCCCCAGAAGATCAGCGCGCCCGCGGCGAAGAGCAGGCCGACCGCGGTGCTCGAGGCCGACGATCCGCCCTTGCCGTGACCGTGCGACTTGGCGGCAGGCTTGACGGCGGCAGCGGCGGGTGCCGCTGCCGGTGCCATCGACAGCGTCGGTGCCGGCGGCGGCCAGGTGATGTTGCCCTCCTTGACGACCGTCGTGCCGCGGATGACTTCATCCTCCATGTTGACGTCGATCACGCCGTCCTTGCCCTTGCACAGTTCCTCGCTCAACCGGAAGAGGTTGGTGGCGTAGAGGGTGCTCGACTGCTTCGACAGGCGGCTCGGCAGGTCGGAATAGCCGATGATCGTCACGCCGTGCCTGACGACGACCTTGCCCGGCTCGGTGAGCTCGCAGTTGCCACCCTGCTCGGCTGCCATGTCGACGATGATGCTGCCGGGCTTCATCGACTGCACCATCTCGGCGGTGATCAGCCGCGGCGCCGGCTTGCCCGGGATCAGCGCAGTCGTGATGATGATGTCCACCTCCTTCGCCTGCTTGGCGAAGGTCTCACGTTGCGCTTTCTGGAAGCCTTCGCTCATCACCTTGGCGTAGCCCCCTACCCCGGAACCTTCCTCCTGATAATCGACGGCGACGAACTCGCCACCCATCGACTTGACCTGATCCGCCACTTCCGGGCGGGTGTCGTTGGCGCGCACGATCGCGCCCAGTCCCGAGGCGGCACCGATCGCCGCCAGGCCGGCGACACCGGCACCGATGACGAACACCTTGGCCGGCGGTACCTTGCCGGCGGCGGTGATCTGGCCGGTAAAGAAGCGGCCGAAATGATGTGCCGCCTCGATCACCGCGCGGTAGCCGGCGATGTTCGCCATCGAACTCAGGGCATCGAGCTTCTGCGCCCGCGAAATGCGCGGTACGCTGTCCATCGCCAGTACCGTGGCCTTGCGCGCAGCCAACTGCTGCAACAGCTCGGGATTCTGTGCCGGCCAGATGAAGCTGACGAGTGTCCCGCCCTCGCGCAGCAGCCCGACTTCTTCGCTCGATGGGCCGCGGACCTTGAAGACGATGTCCGACGAAGACCACAGGCCGGCCGCGTCGGCGACGATCTCCGCACCTGCGGCACGGTAATCCTCGTCGGAAACGTTTGCCATCTCGCCGGCGCCGGATTCCACGGCAACGCTGAAACCCAGCTTGATCAACTTCTCGACGACTTCGGGTACGGTGGCGACCCGTCTTTCCCCCGGTGCCGTTTCCCTTGGCACCCCGATTTTCATTGGCATTCAGTCCTCCATTGCTAGTTGCTCGTTCTTCGAGTCCACGCATTCAAAAAGACCAGTCCGCACCCCGCCCGCGGCTGGTCCCCCAAGAAGCCACACCTGCCCTGTCGAAAACGATCCTGCCTCGACATCCCATCCTGTTGCTGCCGTCGGTCGCGGCTACCGCCTCACCCTTGTCGGCTGCTGCGCGAACGGCTGCAGCCTTCGCCCGCGCCTCCACGCGCCAGCTTACCACAAGCGTAAAGCCAAATTTACCATGCGCTGGCCACCGCAGGGCACCGCATGGCCGAGTCATCACGGCCGTCTCGAAGACGACAGCCCGTTTCGGCGCCAGCGCGACACGGCCTGCCGCGCATGCGCCGGCCGGTCTTGCAGCGCTTGGGCCGCCGCAGCACAACCGGGCTCTGCGAGTGGACCGCCGTTGCGCAGCCAGGAGACCCGCACAGCCAAGTCTGACCGGACGACGGCACGCATCTTGCTTCTCCGATCACTGTTCCGCCCGGGTCACGCGTCGCCGCCGTCGTCGCTGCTGTTGTTGCCCCATCGTGGGGCACCAGCGTCGCCTGCGCGCCCCCCTGTGGTGCGGTGCAGCATCTTGTCGCGACGGTGCTTTGCGAGTATAGTCGCGGGTCGCGCGGAGTGGCCGGAACGGCCGCGTCGTACCGGAACGGCGGCTGTTGCGAGCAAAGCGGTTCGCTTGCCGTCCAAGTTTTGTGAGGATTCGAGAGTGATGGATTCCGCCATACCTGAAAGGCAGGGTCTCTACGACCCGGCCAACGAGCATGATGCCTGCGGCGTCGGTTTCGTCGCGCATATCCAGGGCAAGAAGAGTCACTCGATCATCGAGCAGGGCCTGATGATCCTGCGAAACCTCGATCATCGCGGAGCGGTCGGTGCCGACCCCCTGATGGGTGATGGCGCCGGCATCCTGGTCCAGATTCCTGACGACTTCTACCGCGCAGAGATGGCGAAGCAGGGCGTCGAACTGCCGCCAGCCGGCGACTACGGCGTCGGCATGGTGTTCCTGCCGCAGGAATCGGCGTCACGCCTGGCCTGCCAGGAGGAGATCGAACGCGCCGTGCGCTCCGAGCATCAGGTGGTGCTCGGCTGGCGCGACGTGCCGGTCGATCATTCCATGGCGATGTCGCCGACGGTGCGCGCGCGCGAGCCGGTGATCCGCCAGATCTTCGTCGGCCGAGGCGCCGATGTCATGGTAACCGATGCCCTCGAGCGCAAGTTGTACGTCATCCGCCGTCGGGCGGCGAACGCCATCGGAGCACTCGGCCTGAAGCACGGCAAGGAGTTCTACCAGCCGTCGATGTCGGCGCGGACGGTCGTCTACAAGGGCCTGCTGCTCGCCGACCAAGTGGGAGAGTACTACGCGGACCTGCGGGATCGCCGCTGCGTCTCGGCAATGGCACTGGTTCATCAGCGCTTCTCGACCAATACCTTCCCGACCTGGAGGCTGGCGCACCCGTTCCGGATGATCGCGCACAACGGCGAGATCAATACCCTGCGCGGCAACTACAACTGGATGCGGGCGCGCGAGAAGGGAACGTCGTCGCCCCTGTTGGCAGGCGACCTCGAGAAGATCTGGCCGCTGATCTACCCTGGCCAGTCCGACTCGGCATCGTTCGACAATGCGCTGGAACTGTTGGTGATGGGCGGCTACTCGCTGGCGCATGCGATGATGATGCTGATTCCCGAGGCGTGGGAGTCGCACACCCTGATGGACGAGAAGCGCAGCGCGTTCTACAAGTACCATGCAGCGATGATCGAGCCCTGGGATGGACCGGCGGCGGTCGCGTTCACCGATGGCCGCCAGATCGGCGCCACGCTCGATCGCAACGGCCTGCGTCCGGCCCGTTACCTGGTGACTGACGACGATCTCGTGGTCATGGCCTCGGAGGCGGGCGTGCTGCCCATACCGGAGGAGCGGATCGTCCGCAAGTGGCGCCTGCAGCCGGGGAAGATGTTCCTCATCGATCTCGAGCAGGGGCGGATCATCGACGACGCCGAACTCAAGGACACGCTCGCCCGCGGCCGGCCATACCAGGACTGGCTCGGCCGGATCAACATCAAGCTCGACGAACTGCCGGCGCCGCACGCGGTTCCGGCAGGCGTCCATCCGACGGCGTTGCTCGATCGGCAGCAGGCCTTCGGCTACACGCAGGAGGACATCAAGTTCATCCTCGAGCCGATGGCGGGCTCCGGCGAGGAAGCAACGGGCTCGATGGGCAACGATTCGCCACTCGCCGTCCTTTCGGACCGCAGCAAACCGCTGTTCAATTATTTCCGGCAGCTCTTCGCGCAGGTGACCAACCCGCCGATCGACCCGATCCGGGAACAGCTGGTGATGTCCTTGGTCTCGTTCATCGGGCCGAAGCCAAACCTGCTCGGCATCAACGAGATCAATCCACCCTATCGCCTCGAGGTGTCGCAGCCGGTGCTCGATTTCGACCACATGGCGAAGCTGCGGCGGATCGCAACCTACACCGGCAACAAGTTCCACTCGGCGGAGCTCGACATCTGCTATCCGCTGGCCTGGGGTCGGCAGGGGGTTGAAGCCCGCCTGGCATCGCTGTGCGCCGAGGCGGAAGATCATGTGCACAAGGGTTCCAGCATCCTGATCGTTTCCGATCGCCGGCTCGACGCCGAGCACGTCGCCATCCCCGCCCTGCTCGCCACCTCGGCGGTGCATCAGCACCTGGTGACGAAGGGGCTGCGGACGCGCGTCGGTCTCGTCGTCGAGACCGGTGCCGCGCGCGAGACGCACCATTTCGCTGTCCTCGCCGGTTATGGGGCGGAAGCGGTTCACCCCTATCTCGCGCTGGAAACGTTGCAGGACCTGGCGGGCAACGATCCGGTGAAGGGCGACAAGGCAATCAAGCACTTCATCAAGGGCGTGGGCAAGGGCCTCCTGAAGGTCATGTCCAAGATGGGCATCTCGACCTACATGTCGTACACCGGCGCGCAGATTTTCGAGGCCGTCGGACTTCAGAAGAGGATGGTGGACAAGTACTTCACCGGCACCTCGACGCAGGTCGAGGGCATCGACGTCTTCGACGTCATGGAGGAGGCGATCCGTCTGCATGTGCAGGCCTTCGGCGACGATCCGGTCCTGGCGACGATGCTCGATGCCGGTGGCGAGTATGCCTACCGGGTGCGCGGCGAGGAGCACATGTGGACCCCCGAAGCGATCGCCAAGCTGCAGCATTCGACACGCAGCGGCAGGTACGAGAGCTACAGGGAGTATGCCCGCCTGATCAACGAACAGACGAAACGCCACATGACCCTGCGCGGCCTGTTCGAGCTCAAGCCGGCCGGGCAGCCGCCGCTGCCGCTCGCCGAGGTCGAAGCGGCGACAGAGATCGTCAAGCGCTTCACCACTGGTGCGATGTCGCTCGGTTCGATTTCGACCGAGGCACACAGCACGCTGGCGATCGCGATGAACCGCATCGGCGGCAAGTCGAACACCGGTGAGGGCGGCGAGGATCCGGCGCGCTTCAGGGCCCTGCAGGGTGGCGAGATGCTGTCCGACGTGCTCGGCAAGTCGCGCGTCGAGCGCGACTACCGGTTGCAGCCGGGTGACAGCCTGCGTTCGGCGATCAAGCAGGTCGCATCGGGGCGCTTTGGCGTCACCGCCGAGTACCTGGTAAACGCCGACCAGCTGCAGATCAAGATGGCGCAGGGTGCGAAACCCGGCGAGGGCGGCCAGTTGCCCGGCCACAAGGTATCCGAGTACATCGGCTTCCTGCGCCATTCGGTACCGGGAGTGGGCCTGATCTCGCCGCCCCCGCACCACGACATCTACTCGATCGAGGATCTGGCGCAACTGATTCACGACCTCAAGAATGCCAACCCGAAGGCATCGATCAGCGTCAAGCTGGTCTCGGAAGTCGGAGTCGGCACGGTGGCTGCCGGCGTCACCAAGGCCAAGGCCGACCATCTGGTCATCGCTGGCCATGATGGCGGTACCGGTGCCAGTCCGCAGTCGTCGATCAAGCATGCCGGTTCGCCGTGGGAGCTCGGTCTCGCCGAGACGCAGCAGACGCTCGTGCTCAACGGGTTGCGGGGCCGCGTCCGGGTGCAGGTCGATGGACAGATCAAGACCGGGCGCGACGTCGTCGTCGGTGCGCTGCTGGGAGCCGACGAGTTCGGTTTTGCGACCGCGCCGCTGGTGGTCGAGGGCTGCATCATGATGCGCAAATGCCACCTCAACACCTGCCCGGTCGGCGTCGCGACGCAGGATCCGGTCCTGCGTCGCCGCTTCTCCGGCCAGCCGGAGCACGTCGTCAATTTCTTCTTCTTCATCGCCGAGGAAGTCCGCGAGCTGATGGCGCAACTCGGCATCCGTCGTTTCAACGATCTGATCGGGCGCAGCGACCTGCTCGACATGCAGCACGGGATCAGCCACTGGAAGGCGAAGGGGCTCGATTACAGCCGCATCTTCCATCGCCCGGCCAACGCCAGCGGCGCCGCCGTCTTCCATTGCGAGGAGCAGGATCACGGTCTGGCGAAGGCGCTCGACCGGCAACTGATCGACCTGGCCCGGCCGGCGATCGACAACGGCGAACGTGTCACGCTCGATCTGCCGCTGCGCAACATCAATCGCACCGTCGGCGCAATGCTCTCCGGACGCATTGCCGAGCGCTACGGGCGAGCGGGCCTGCCCGACGGGACGATCGAGATTCGCTTCCGGGGAACCGCCGGTCAGGCCTTCGGCGCCTTCCTGGCGCGCGGCGTCACCCTCGACCTCGTCGGCGAGGCCAATGACTACGTCGGCAAGGGCCTCTCCGGCGGACGCATCATCGTTCGTCCGAGCGCCGGCTTCCGTGGTGAGAGCCGCAGCAACATCATCGTCGGCAACACCGTCCTCTACGGCGCGACCGAGGGCGAAGTCTTCTTCGCCGGTGTCGCGGGTGAGCGCTTTGCCGTGCGCAACTCCGGTGCGACCGCGGTCGTTGAGGGCGTCGGCGATCACGGCTGCGAGTACATGACCGGCGGCACCGTCATCGTTCTCGGCATGACCGGGCGCAACTTCGCCGCCGGCATGTCGGGCGGCGTCGCCTACGTCTTTGACGAGGAAGGGACCTTCGCCTCCCGCTGCAACATGGCGCAGGTGTCGCTCGAGCCGGTCGAGGAGGAGCTGCTGGCGCGCCAGGGCAGCGAAGCCGGCGACGACCTGGAAGGCCACGGCAAGGTCGACGTCCGGCATCTGGGCGAGATCGATGAGGTCCTTCTCAGGGGGCTGATCGACAAGCACTATCGCTACACCAACAGCCGCCAGGCGCAACGCGTTCTGAACGATTGGGAGCGTCATCGCCGGCGCTTCGTCAAGGTGATGCCGCATGAGTATCGCCGGGTGCTCAGTGAGCTGGCGAAAAAGGAACCGGAGACCGTATAGAAATGGGCAAGCCGACAGGATTCATCGAGTACCAGCGTCTGGCTGAAGCGTCCGAGCCGGTTGCCGCACGCCTCAGGCACTACCGCGAGTTCGTCCTCACGCTGACTGACGAGCAGGCCAGCCTGCAGGGGGCGCGCTGCATGGATTGCGGCATTCCGTTCTGCAACAGCGGATGTCCGGTGAACAACATCATTCCCGACTGGAACGATCTCGTGTACCGTGGCCACTGGCAGCAGGCGCTGGCGGTCCTGCATTCGACCAACAACTTCCCGGAGTTCACCGGCCGCATCTGTCCGGCTCCGTGTGAAGCGGCCTGCACGCTCAACATCAACACGGATGCGGTGGGGATCAAGTCGATCGAGCATGCCATCGCCGACAAGGGCTGGCACGAGGGGTGGATCGTGCCGCAGCCGGCAGCGCATAAGACGGGCAGGAAGGTTGCCATCGTCGGTTCCGGACCGGCAGGCCTGGCTGCCGCACAGCAACTGGCACGCGTCGGCCACGCCGTCGTCGTGTACGAAAAGAGCGACCGCATCGGCGGCCTGCTGCGCTATGGCATCCCCGACTTCAAGCTGGAAAAGTCGCACATCGACCGCCGCGTCGAACAGATGCGCGCCGAAGGCGTCGACTTCCGGGTCGAACAGGAGGTTGGCGGCAGCGGGCCGGGCGCAGTCCCGGTTGCCCAACTGCTGGCCGACTACGATGCCCTGATCGTCGCCGGCGGCGCCGAGACGCCGCGGGATCTGCCGGTACCCGGGCGCGAGCTCGATGGCGTGCACTTCGCGATGGAGTTCCTGCCGCAGCAGAACAGGGTGAACGCCGGCGACCGCCCCCTGCAGCAGATCACCGCCACCGGCAAGCGGGTGGTCGTCATCGGCGGTGGCGATACCGGATCAGACTGCGTCGGTACGAGCAACCGCCAGGGTGCCCTGTCGGTTACCCAGTTCGAAGTGATGCCGCAGCCGCCGGCGCAGGAGGACAAGGCTCTGACCTGGCCTTACTGGCCGATGAAGCTGCGTACTTCGTCGTCGCACGAGGAAGGTTGCGCCCGCGACTTCGCCGTGTCGACCACGCAGTTCATTGGCGTGGGTGGCAAGCTCAAGGCCCTGCGCGTCGCTCGTGTCGACTGGAGCGGCGGGCGGATGAGCGAGATCCCGGGGAGCGAGACCGAGATTGCCGCCGACCTCGTCCTGCTTGCCATGGGCTTCGTGTCGCCGGTACGGCAGGGGTTGCTGGAGCATCTGGCGGTCGAGCTCGACGCGCGCGGCAACGTTCGCGCCACGACCGATGGCGTCGGCTGCTACGCCACCAGTGTGCCGCGGGTGTTTGCCGCGGGTGACATGCGCCGTGGACAGTCGCTGGTCGTCTGGGCGATTCGCGAGGGCCGGCAGTGCGCCCGCGAGGTCGATGCCTTCCTCATGGGGCGTTCGGACCTGCCGCGCTGACGCCTTGCCGTGCGGCGCCTTTCCAGATGGGCGCGGCAAGGCGTCCCATCCGGCACGGCCCGTCAGCGCAGCGTCGGAGGTATACTGTCGCCAGGATGCACGCACGGCAGAGATCCTGTTTCCTCTTACCCTGCACGTGCTCCTCTGTCTCCCGTGACCGAGCGTGACATTTTTGTCCCCGGCTCGCCACCGGATCTGGAACAATGCGTTGCAGCAGCGTGATCGCTGGTGTGGACTCCCGTAGCAGGCGCTGCCGGGTCCTCTCCATCAGCAAGCCGCTGCCGCCGGCCGGACCGCCGGCATGCGCAACAAGGACCAATCGTAGCGTCTGATCAGGTTTCAGCAATGAACATCGTCATTCTCGCCGCCGGCCAGGGCAAGCGCATGCACTCCAATCTGCCGAAGGTCCTGCATCCGCTGGCCGGCAAGGCGCTCGTCTCGCATGTCATCGACACCGCACGCGGTCTTGAGCCACAGCGAATCTGCATCGTATATGGGCATGGTGGCGAGGCAGTGCGCGCCGCCATCACGGCGCCTGATCTGGTCTGGGTGCTGCAGGAGCCACAATTGGGGACCGGGCACGCGCTGATGCAGGCCTTGCCGCACCTGGCGGCTGCCGGAACGACGCTGGTGCTCTATGGCGACGTGCCGCTGACCCGGGTGGAGACGCTGCAGCGGCTGTTGCATGCGGCACGGGACTCGCTGGCAGTGCTCACCGTCGAACTGGCCGACCCGGCCGGTTACGGCCGGATCGTCCGCAACGCTGCCGGCGACGTCGCGCGCATCGTCGAACAGAAGGACGCCTCGCCCGAGGAGCGCTCGATCCACGAGATCAATACCGGCATCATGGCCCTGCCGACAGCGCGCCTCGCCGAATGGCTGGGCCGCTTGTCGAACGACAATGCGCAGCAGGAGTACTACCTGACCGACATCGTCGGCATGGCGGTTGCCGACGATCTGCCGGTGCGCACCGCCCAGCCGCAGTCGAAATCGGAAGTGCTCGGGGTCAACAGCAAGGTGCAACTGGCCGAGCTCGAACGCGTCGCGCAACGCCGCATCGCCGACCAGTTGCTCGAGCAGGGTGTCCGCCTGGCAGACCCGGCCCGGATCGACGTGCGCGGCGAGCTGCTGTGTGGCCGCGACGTGTCCATCGACATCAACTGCGTCTTCGAGGGCAGGGTGGTACTGGACGAGGCCGTCGAAGTCGGGCCCTCCTGTGTGCTGAAAAACGCGCACATCGGCTCCGGCGCGCGCCTCGCCGCATTCAGCCACATCGAGGACGCAGTCGTCGGTCCGGATGGGGTGATCGGGCCGTTCGCCCGCCTGCGCCCCGGGACCGAACTCGGTCCGGGGGTGCATGTCGGCAATTTCGTCGAGCTGAAGAACAGCCGCTTCGCTGCCCAGTCGAAGGCCAACCATCTCGCCTACGTCGGTGATGCGGTCGTCGGCAGTCGCGTCAACATCGGGGCCGGAACCATCACCTGCAACTACGACGGCGCCAACAAGTTCCAGACGGTGATCGAGGACGACGCTTTCATCGGTTCCGACACGCAGTTGGTGGCGCCGGTGACCGTTGGTCGCGGCGCCACCCTCGGCGCCGGAACGACGCTGACCCGCGATGCCCCGGCAGACACGCTGACCATTTCGCGTGCCCGGCAAACCTCCATATCGGGCTGGAAACGGCCGCAGAAAATCAGGAAGTGAACTGACCATGTGTGGCATCGTAGCCGCGGTCGCCGACCGCAATATCGTTCCCGTCCTGCTCGAGGGCCTGCGCAAGCTCGAATACCGCGGCTACGACTCGGCGGGTCTCGCCCTGATCGACGACAGCGGCCTGCATCGGCTGCGCGCCGTCGGCCGGGTTGCCGAACTGACGGCGCAGGTCGATGAGACGCACGCTGCGGGCAACACCGGCATCGCACACACGCGCTGGGCGACGCACGGCGTGCCGTGCGAACGAAATGCCCATCCGCACATCTCCGGCGGGCTGGCCGTCGTCCATAACGGGATCATCGAGAACCACGAGTCGCTGCGCGGTCGCCTCAGGGATCTCGCCTATGTCTTCACTTCCGACACCGACACCGAGGTCGTCGCCCACCTGATTGCCCATGAGTTGAAGACAGAGAGCGACCTTCTCGCTGCCGTTCGGCGGGCGGTTGCGCAACTGCAGGGTGCCTACGCGATCGCCGTCGTCCGTGAAGCGGATCCGAGCCGGCTGGTTGTCGCGCGTGAAGGCGCGCCACTCCTTCTCGGTCTGAGTGGCGACGGGCTCTACGCCGCCTCCGATGCTTCGGCGCTGGTACAGGTCACGCGCCGGATGGTGTACCTCGAGAACGGCGACTGTGCCGAACTGACCCGCGACGGCTACCGCATTGCCCGCGTCGACGGTACACCCGTGGAGCGGCCGGAAAGTGAATCGCAGTTGTCGGCCGATGCGATCGAACTGGGCAACTACCGTCACTACATGCAGAAGGAGATCTTCGAGCAGCCGGTGGCTCTGGCGAACACCCTTGAAATGATCGGCGCCGCGCGCAGCATCCAGCCGGGCATCTTCGGCGCCGAGAGTGAGGAGCTTCTGCGCGGCGTGCGGCAGGTACTGATCATCGCCTGCGGTACCAGTTACCATGCCGGTCTCGTGGCGCGCTACTGGCTCGAGTCGATTGCCGGTGTCGCCTGCTCGGTGGAAGTGGCGAGCGAGTACCGCTATCGCGACTCGGTCGCCGATCCGCAGACCCTGGTTGTCACCATTTCCCAATCGGGTGAGACCGCCGACACTCTGGCGGCACTGCACTACGCCAGGTCTCTCGGCATGCACCGCACCCTGTGCATCTGCAATGTTCCCGAGTCGTCGCTGGTGCGCGAAAACAGCCTGCGGTTCATCACCCGTGCCGGTCCCGAGATCGGCGTGGCGTCGACCAAGGCCTTCACCACCCAACTCGCCGCTCTTTATCTGCTGACGCTGGTGCTTGCCAAGGTCCGCGACCGGCTCGACGCCGAGCGGGAGGCTGGCGAACTGCTGGCCATGCGACACCTGCCGATGGCGGTCAGCATGATCCTCGAGCTGGAGCCGCAGATCCGCGAGTGGGCCGAGTGTTTCTCTATGAAGCAGCATGCCCTGTTTCTCGGCCGTGGTCGGCATTATCCGATCGCCATGGAGGGCGCGCTCAAGCTGAAGGAGATCTCGTACATCCATGCCGAGGCCTATCCGGCCGGTGAACTGAAGCATGGTCCGCTGGCGCTGGTCGACCGGGAGATGCCGGTGATTGCCGTGGCGCCCAACGACGCCCTGCTGGAGAAGCTGAAGTCGAACCTGCAGGAAGTGCGGGCGCGCGGTGGCGAACTCTGGGTCTTTGCCGATGCCGACAGCGAGATGAAGGAATCGGACGGGATTCACGTGCTGCACCTGCCGGAGCATTACGGTGCCCTGTCGGCGCTGCTGCATGTCGTGCCGCTGCAGTTGCTCGCCTATCATGTCGCGCTGGTGCGCGGCACGGATGTGGACAAACCGCGCAACCTGGCGAAGTCGGTGACCGTCGAATGAGTCTGCGGGGTCGCCGTGGCGGCGACCCGCCTCAGTACTTGACGCGCGCGAAGTAGCTCTTCTCCGACGCATCGAGCGCCTGCCGCAGGGTGACGATTCCCATCTGCGCCAGCAGCGGCAGCATCCTGAGGAAGACCTCGGCCGTTGCACACGCGTCGCCGAGCGCGTTGTGCCGCCCGGCGATCACTACGCCGAGTCGCTCGGCGATGTGATCGAGCTGGTGCGAGTCCTGATTGGCGTGCAGCACGCCGGAAAGCAGCAGCGTGTCGAGGACCGGCTGCCTGAACACCACGCCTGTCGAATCCTCCTTCAACTGCAGGAAGCGCATGTCGAAGGCGGCGTTGTGGGCAACGAGAACGGTCTCGTTGCAGAAATCATGGAAGGCGGGCAGCACGACGTCGATCTGCGGCTGGCCGCGCACCATGTCGTCGGTGATGCCGTGAATGCGGACGCCCTCGGGCCGCAGGAGGCGTTGCGGGTCGACGAGCTGATCGAAGTTCTCGTGCCGCAGCAGGCGGCCATTGACGATGCGCACCGCGCCGATCTGGATGATCTCGTCGCCGGCAGCCGGTTCGAGTCCAGTGGTCTCGGTGTCGAAGACGGTGTAGGCCAGGTCGCCGAGCGGCCGGTCGAGATCGATGCTCTGGTCGCGGAAATGAAAGAGGTCGAAATCGTAGTATTCCGGGCGTACGCCCGGCTCGTCGCCGGCCGCTTGCGGCTGCAGGCTGTCGGGCAGGGCAACCGGCAGCACGAAGCGGAAGAAGCAGCGTGCGCTGGCCTTTTCGCGTTCGTACCAGATTTCCCCCCCGTGGCGGTCGATCACGTCGCGCAGCGACAGCGGCGAGCTCTCCGTCCCGAGGTGCATGGTCTCGTTTTCCCAGCTCGCGAACGTCTCCAGCGAGATGGCATGGTCGGCCCAGATCATGTCCAGGTAGGCCAGCCTGCCGAAAGGCAGCAGTCGGAAGCGCAGTTCAGGGATGCGATGCTGATGGACCAGTCTCGCAGCCAGGAAGCAGATCGAGAAAACGAGCGAGAAGCTCTCGGCGCGCAGCCAGACCGCCTCATCGATCTCCTCGTTGCCGGTTGCAAGTTGCAGCTCCTGCTCGATGCGACGCTGTGCGGCAACGACCAGATCGAGTCCCTGGACCTCTTCCAGCGGCCAGCGTGTCTTCAATGAATCGGCGAACTCGCTCATCGTCCGGTCGAGACGCTGGCTCATGCGGACGACCTCGTCGCTGATGATGCCCATGAAGCGGTCACGAATCTCCGGTTCGATGTCGGGGTAGTCGAGCAGGTTGCCCACTGCGACGCGGATGTTGGCCAGGCTGCCGCGGGTGCCGTCGGTCAGCGACTGCAGGACCTGATCGCGGCGGGACTCCTGTTCCAGGCTGCGGGTGATGTTCTCGACCGTCAGCACGTAGCCGGTCATCTCGCGCTGGTGCGGCGCGTCATCGGTCGCCAGGACGGGTACCAGTTGCACGCGCAGGAGTTGCCCGCCGCGTGTCGCCGTGATGAAGGTGGCGATTGCCGTCGCCGCGCCCTTGCGCAACCTCTGGCGGACGACGTCTAGGGCGTGGTCGATCTGACTGCGTTCGAGGATCGAGAAGATCGAGCGGCCGAGCCCGATCAGTGCGCCACCGGCGACTGCCGTGGTACCGAGCGCGAGTGCACGGAACTGCAGTCGCGCGCGGCTGTTGTAGAGCAGGATCCGTCCCTCGCGGTTGCACACCACGACCGCCTGGGCCAGTTCCGACATCAGCGCCGCGAGCCGGTTCTTTTCCTCCTCTACCGACGATTTGGCGGCGGCAATCTGTGCCGCGACATCGTCCATCAGGCCGTCACGCTGCTGCGCGAGATCGTTCGTCGCCACCGCCAGCAGGCGAACCTCCGGCGGTCCTTCCGGTGTGACGCGGAAGTTGCGGTTCGCCGCCAGCATCAGGCGCAGGTTCTCGGTCATCTTCAGCAGACCCTGGACATATTCCCGAAAGAGATAGCGTATGACCAGTAGACCGACGAAGAAGCCGAAGGCAGTCATCATCGTGCCCAGCGACAGGTGCGGCGCGAGCAGGCGGACGAGCGCCGCGCGCTCTTCCGCCTGGGCATCTGCCCAGACCAGTGCTGCCGTGATCAGGAAGGGGCCGGTCACCAGCAGGAAGAGGATGATGACCGAGATGACCAGACGAAGGCGCGCGTTCATTGTTCGGTGCTCGGCAAGGTTGCGGGGCAATGGTCGTGGAGGCCTCGCGGCGTGCGCCATCGGACACGCCAATTCTACCGGCTAACGTCCACCACGGTGCCCAGTCTCTGGCCGACGAACGCGAACTCCGGCCGCCGGGGTGGTGCGCACCGGCGCGACAGCCGATTCGTGGGCGCCTGCCTGCACCTGTGTGGCAAAGAGCTGTATCCTGAAGTCTTTCGACGACTGCCGGGAGATATCATGACCGTGTGCCCGATTGCCATCGTTGCCGGCTGCAAGAGATGCCCGGCCTTCTCAATCTGCCCGCTGAAGACCGTGCTCGGTGATGCGCCGAAGCCGGGCGAAAAACCGGACGGGCAAGCGCCCGTCGAGAAGAAGTAGCCCTTGCCCTTGTCGTGCCCGGCCGTCACAGGGTCTGACCCGAGGCGGGCCGGAGCAGCTTCGCAACCCGCGGTCAGCATGCGCTGCTGCTGGGCGAGGCAGCCGATTGACTCGTGGCGACAAGGCCCGGATACTCGCGACGTTGCCGGCGAGATTCCGGTGACGCGAGGCAAGGGAAGCCGGTTCGCGCGGTAGTCACGCAGCCGTTTCGCAGCTACCGCCGTTTCACTCCTGACTGGGAGGTCTCTCCATGGGTCTGCGACTGAAATTCAATCTCGTGTTGCTCGCCGTCTTCCTTGCCGGCTTCTTCGTCACCGGCTATGTTTCCCGGACTCTGCTCGACCGGCACGCGCGCGAGCAGGTGCTTGGCGAGGCGCGCCTGCTGATGGAAGCGGCGTTGGCCGTGCGTGCCTATACGGTCGACCAGGTGCGGCCGCACCTCGTCGGGCAGATGGACAAGGTCTTCCTGCCGCAGACGGTGCCGGCTTTTGCCGCCACCGAGGCGCTGCAGCATCTGCGACGGAAGTACGCCAACTATGCCTACAAGGAAGCGACGCTCAATCCGACGAACCTGCGCGACCGGCCCGCCGACTGGGAAGCCGACCTGATCCACAGCTTCCGCAACCGTGCCGATCAGAAGGAGATCAGTGGTGAGCGCGACACGCCGACCGGCCGGCTGCTCTACGTCGCCCATCCGATCCGCATCGAATCGCCTGCCTGCCTGCAGTGCCACAGCACACCCGATGTCGCGCCGCCGTCGATGATCCGCATCTACGGCCCGGCCAATGGCTTCGGCTGGAAGCTCGATGAGGTGGTCGGGGCGCAGGTCGTTTCGGTCCCGATGTCCGTGCCACTGGAGAACGCTGCACAGGCTTTCCGCACGTTCATGGTTTCCCTGGCGGCGGTGTTCGCGGTCGTCTTCATCGTCCTCAACCTGCTTCTCTCCTGGCTGATCATAGGACCGGTGACGCGCCTGTCGGCTGCTGCCGACAAGGTCAGCACCGGCGATTTCGAACAACCGGAGTTTCCCGAGAGGGGCGGCGACGAGGTTGCCGTTCTGGCCAGCTCGTTCAACCGGATGCGTCGCAGTCTCGAGAAGGCGATGCAGATGATCGATGGCTGAGCGGGCGGGGCCCGGCGCGAGCAACGACGGTGCCGGCCAGGGGCAGCAGCCTCGCTCATCGCCGGCCGACAGCGACCTGCTGGCACTGCCGGCCGGCTCCGCCATGCACGAGTACCGGATCGATCGTGTTCTCGGCAGCGGCGGCTTCGGCATCACCTATCTGGCGCACGATACGCATCTCGACTGCCCGGTGGCGATCAAGGAGTATCTGCCGCGTGACACTGCCGGACGTGGGCCTGGCCTGTCGGTGCGTCCGCACTCGACTGCCGGGGCCAGCTCCTTCGCCTGGGGTCTCGATCGTTTCCTGCAGGAATGTCGGGCGCTCGCCAGCTTTCACCATCCCGGGATCGTGCGCGTACTGCGCTACTTCACCGCGAACGACACGGCCTACATGGTCATGGAATACGAAAGCGGAGAACCGCTCGACAGATGGCTGGCCAGTCGCGAGCCAGTCGATGCCGCCACTCTGCACCGCATCGTGCGGCCCTTGCTCGACGGGCTCGAAACGATCCACAACGCCGGCTTCCTGCATCGCGACATCAAGCCGCGCAACATCTACATGCGCGTCGACGGCTCACCGGTCCTGCTCGACTTCGGCTCGGCCCGCCGCCTTGGCACGCAGGGACAGCAGCAGCTGCTGACCGCGGTCGTGACGCCCGGTTTCGCACCGGCCGAGCAGTACCTGCCCGACGGCAAGCAGGGTCCGTGGAGCGACCTCTACTCGCTGGCCGGGGTGATGTACTGGCTGGTCACGGGTCACCTGCCGACCGAGAGCCTGGCGCGGCTGCGCGAGGATCCGATGCCCGCTGCGGCGGCGATCGGGCGGGCCGACGTCTACGGCAAGGCGATGCTGCGGGCCATCGATTGGGCGCTGACGCCCGACGAGAACCTGCGCCCGCGACGGGTGGCGGATTTCCGCCGCGCCTGCCTGCCGCCCGCCGGACAACCCGTGGCCGAAGCGGCCTGCTCGCCAGCCGTGCTGCCGACACCCGGCAGTTCCTTCACTGAAGGTTGCAGCTTCATCGGCGCGGTGCTCTTCAGCGACGTGTGCGCTGCGCCGACGCCAGCCGGGGCCGCCGCCGAGGCGGCGCACAAGGAGCACCGCCAACTCCTGGCGATGCTGGTCAGCCAGGCCGTCGCCGGTGTGCCGGCGAACAGCCGCCTGGCAGCGAACACCCGCGAGGGTTGTGCAGTCTGCTACGTCGGCGACCCCGAGGATGCCCTGCGCACCGCCAGCCGGCTCAGCGCGGCAGCGAGCGAACGCGGGCTGGGCCTGTACATCGGCATCAACCTCGGGCCGGTACGCGTCCAGCCCGATCCTGGGGGCCGCTCTCGCCTGCTCGGCGATGGCGTTGCCAGCGCGTTCCGCGTCATGCGTTTCGCCGAGCCCGGTCAGGTGCTGGTCAGCGCCGCCTACGTCGATCTGATTGCGCAGTTGCGCCGCCGCGCGGCGACCTGTTTCACCGCACTCGGCCAGCGGCGCGACCCGCAGGACCGGGTTCATGATCTCTACCTCTACGTCGGCACACCGGCCGCGCTCGCCTCACAGCCGATCACCGCCAACGCCGCCGCAACGACGGCGAGTGATCTGACGCCGGCCGTCATCGAGGAGGCCGAACGGGTATTGACGGCGTACATCGGACCGATGGCCCGCATCCTGGTGCGCAAGACGCTGCCGCGTGCCGGCGGGCGCCAGGATCTGCACCGCCTTCTGGCGGAAATGATCTCCGACCCGCCGGCCCGCTCGGCATTTCTCGCCGCGCTCACGCACCGGTTGCAGCAGCCAGCAGCGGGCGCGAAAGCGGACAGTCATCGTCCCGACTCGCCGTCGTCGGCGGCTGCGGCCGCGTCGCTGCCTGCCGCGACCGCCGGCAGTGCAGTCGGGAGTGGTCTCGCCGAGGCCGACTGCGAGCGCATCGGCCGGATACTGGCACGCCATATCGGCCCTCTGGCGAAGATTCTGTTGCGCCGTGAAGCCGCCAGTGCGGCCGACGTGGATTCGTTGTGCCGGGCGCTGGCCAGCCAGATCGACAGCGCCGAGCAGCGTGCGCACTTCCTCAGGGAGGTCGGCACCGGGCAGGGCTGATCGCCTGCGCCGTCCCCCTGAGAACAGTCACGAAACCACTGCCGTGGCGAGGAGCAGCGGTGCCGTCGGGCGCGACGCCGTGCGGTCTTCCGTGCCTGACCGGGCGGAACGAACTAGTGCAGCAGTCCGGCACGCAACAAGGAGTCGATCATGAGCTGTGTCAGTTCCGCGACCTGCCCAGCCTGCGCTCCCGAGGGCGGCGCGGTGGCACTGCCCGACCAGAAGACGGCACCGCTGGCGGCATCCACCATCGCTGCGCTGCAGACCATCCCCTGTGCCGCGGTCGGCCACCCGAGCGGAAAGGACAGGCCAAGACCGCCGGCGCTGAAACCACCGGTGCGGTAGCCGCTGCTGCCGCCAGCCATACCGATGCCCACCTGCGGCGCCGGGTTGACCACTGCCAGGTCATCCAGCGCCAGTTGCACGCTGGCCACGATCGGGGCTCCGACGTGTTCGGCGGCTGACCTGATCTCCTCGCTGCCGGCCATGCCATCGGCCGGGAAGTGCGGTATGGCGTAGCTCTGGATACCGGCCGCTCCCGCCCGCTGCAGTCGCATCGCCCACTGGTCCTCGCAGATGCGGCGCAGCGAAGGGTCACGGCTCTGGCAGACCACCAGCACCTGCTGGCCCTTGAGTACCGCACCGGCAGCCTTCGGGTCACGCCACTCGCTTTTCATCTGGGTCGTCGCGCAGCCGAAGAGCGTGAGGGTGACCAGGGCCGCTGCCCACGACATCACCCGGTCGTTCAGGGTCGCACGCATCGGCTCTCCTCTCGTTGTCTGTCGTGCCAGCCGTCATGATAGCCCCAACATCCCCGGTCACGGCACAACAAGTGGCGCTGCGGACCGAAGGGGGCGGCTCACATCAGGACGATGTCGTATTGCTCCTGCGAGTAGCTTGGTTCGGCCTGCAGCGAAATCGGCTTGCCGATGAAGTCGGAGAGCATCGCCAGCCCCTGCGATTCCTCGTCGAGGAAACGGTCGATCACCGCCTGGCTGCCGAGGACGCGATACTCGCGGGCGTTGAACTGGCGCGCCTCGCGCAGCAGTTCACGGAGGATCTCGTAGCAGACCGTGCGCGCCGTCCTGACTTCACCGCGCCCGCCGCAGGTCGGGCATTCCTCGCAGAGGACGTGCGCTAGCGACTCGCGGGTGCGCTTGCGCGTCATTTCGACCAGCCCCAGGGCGGTGAAACCGTTCACCGTCAGGCGGGTGTGGTCGCGCGCGAGTGCCTTGTTGAACTCGCTGAGAACCGCCGTACGATGCTCGTCATTCTCCATGTCGATGAAGTCGATGATGATGATGCCGCCCAGGTTGCGCAGGCGCAACTGGCGGGCGATCGTCTGCGCGGCCTCGAGGTTGGTCTTGAAGATGGTGTCGTCGAAGTTGCGGACGCCGACGAAACCACCGGTATTGACGTCGATGGTGGTCATCGCCTCGGTCTGGTCGATGATCAGGTAGCCGCCGGACTTCAGGTCGACCCGCCGTGCCAGTGCCCTCTGGATCTCGTCCTCGACCCCGTGCAGATCGAACAGTGGTCGCTCACCGACGTAGTGCTCGAGCAAGGGCGCCACCGTCGGCGTGTACTCGGCGGCAAAGGCGGTCAGGCGCTGGAAGTTCTCGCGCGAATCGATGACGATGCGCGCCGTCTCGGGGTTGACGAAGTCGCGCAATACACGTTGCGACAACGACAGCTCCTGATAGAGCAACGCCGGTGGTGCCGCCGTCGTCGACTGCGCCCGGATGTCGCGCCACAGCTTGCGCAGGTATTCGATGTCCTTCGCCAGTTCGGCCTCGCTCGCGCTCTCGGCCATCGTGCGGACGATGAAGCCGCCCGGCTCGTCGCCGGGCACCAGTCGGCCCAGCTTCTCGCGCAGCGCTTCGCGGTCGGCCTCGCGCTCGATCCGCTGTGAGATGCCGATGTGCCTGTCCTGCGGCAGATAGACCAACATCCGTCCGGCGAGCGACACCTGTGTCGACAGCCGCGCTCCCTTGCTGCCCATCGGATCCTTGATCACCTGCACGAGAATGCTCTGGCCTTCGCTGAGCAGTCGCTCGATCGGTCGCAGCGGCTCGTCGCCGCTGCGTGGCTCCCGGATGTCCGCAACATGGAGAAAGGCGGTCCGGCCAAGGCCGATGTCGATGAAGGCAGACTGCATGCCGGGCAGGATGCGGACGATCCGCCCCAGGTAGACGTTGCCGACGAAGCCACGACTGGCGCTCCGCTCGATGTGCAGTTCCTGGACCACACCCTGCAGCGTGACGGCAACGCGCGTTTCCTGTGGTGTGAAGTTGATCAGGATCTCTTCTGACATGACGGTTGTTCCACGCAAAGGGAGTGGGAACTGCGGTAACGGGAGTAAGATTTCGGCTGGCCGCATTCTACCCTGTCCGATCGCCCCGCCGAATGCCTCTTCCCCATGCCACCGGATCACCCGAGCTGCTTGCTCCTGCCGGCTCGCTGGCGATGCTGCGCACGGCGCTGGCCTACGGAGCCGATGCGGTGTACGCGGGCCAGCCGCGCTACAGCCTGCGGGTGCGCAACAACGACTTCGGTGATCTGCAGGCGCTCGCGCAGGGTGTGGCCGAGGTGCATGCCGCGCGCCGCAAGCTCTACGTCGTCAGCAACATCCTGCCGCACAATGCCAAGCTGCGGACCTACCTGGCGGACATGCAGCCGGTCATCGCCATACGGCCGGACGCGCTGATCATGGCCGACCCCGGGCTGATCGACCTGGTTCGCGAAAGCTGGCCCGAGATGCCGGTGCACCTCTCGGTCCAGGCCAACACGCTCAACTTCGCTGCCGTGCGCTTCTGGCAGAGGCTGGGCATCGCGCGCATCATCCTGTCGCGCGAACTCTCGCTGCAGGAGATCGAGGAGATCCGGCAGCAATGTCCCGATGTCGAACTCGAGGTCTTCGTGCATGGCGCCCTCTGCGTCGCCTATTCAGGGCGCTGCCTGCTCTCCGGCTATTTCAACCACCGTGACCCGAATCAGGGCACCTGCACCAACTCGTGCCGCTGGCAGTACCGCCTGCACGCCGCCGGGCGCGATGCCACGGGCGATCTGCAGGCCCGGCCCGGCCAGGTCGTGCGGGACCGCACTGCGGCCTGGTTGCTGGAAGAGAGGGAGCGTCCCGGCGAGTTGATGCCGATCGAGGAGGACGAACACGGTACCTACATCATGAACTCGAAGGACTTGCGGGCTGTCGAGTACGTCGGGCGGCTGCTGGAGATCGGTGTCGACTCGCTGAAGATCGAGGGGCGCACCAAGTCTCCCTATTATGTGGCGCGCAGCACGCAGGTCTATCGTCGCGCCATCGACGATGCTGCCGCCGGCAGGCCATTCGACCCCGCCCTGCTCGGCGAACTCGACGGTCTTGCCAATCGCGGCTATACAGCCGGTTTCCTGCAACGGCATCGTGCGCACGACATGCAGAACTACCTGCGTGGGCATTCGGAGTCCGGGCGCAGTCTCTACGTTGGCGACCTGTTGACCTGGGATCCTGTCGCGCAGCGCGCGTTGATCGAGGTGAGGAACCGCTTCTCGGTGGGCGATCACCTCGAGGTCATCCATCCCTCGGGTAACCGGAGGCTGACCCTGCAGTGCATGCATGACCTGGCGGGAGCCGAGATCGGCGTGGCGCCCGGCAATGGGCATCGCGTCTGGATTCCCTGGCCGTCCGATCTGCCGGGTGCCTTGCTGGCGCGTCTTCTGTGACTGGGTGCAGAATCCGGGCAGCGATCTTGACAAGACATGATGCCGCGTGCGGGCCAGCGGACGCCGCGGATGCCGCAGTTGGTGGGTGAAGTGGGGAGTGGGCGAGTGGACAGGAAACAGGATCGGCTGCGCAGCCGCTTGACCGAAAGCCGTTGAGGCGGGCCGAAGCATGAATCAACCGCACCTCTTCGTCGACATCTCGGCGCACGGCTTCGGTCATCTGGCGCAGGCGGCACCGGTGATCAACGCTCTGACCAAGCGCGCGCCAGACCTGCGGCTGACCGTCCGCAGCGGGTTGCCGCTGGCGAAGCTGCGTGAGCGCCTGTGTTGCACCTTCGACCATCTCGCAGCGCGCAGCGATTTCGGCTACGTGATGCTCGACGCCATGCGCGTCGACCTGGCGGCAACGGCGCAGGCCTACCGTCGGCAGCACGCCGATTGGGACCGACTGGTAACCCAGGAAGCGCGCTTCCTCGCCGGCCTGCAGCCGACCCTGGTGCTCAGCGATGTCGCCTATCTGCCGTTGGCGGGCGCCGCCCGGGCCGGCATCCCGTCGGTGGCACTGTGCTCACTCAACTGGGCCGAACTGTTCGCCCATTTCTTCTCGGCCGCCGACTGGGCGCCACGGATTCACCAGCAGATGCTGGCCGCCTACGACAGCGCCGAATTCTTCCTGCGCCTGACTCCCGGAATGCCGATGACGGACCTTGCGCGGCGGCGAAGCATCGGCCCGGTGGCGGCCCTCGGCGTCGACCGCCGGCAGGCGCTGAGCCGCCAACTCGCCAGTCACCCCGGGGAGCGGCTGGTGCTGATCGCTTTTGGCGGCATCGACACGCAATTGCCGGTCGCGCAATGGCCAAGGGCGAGCGGCATCCGCTGGCTGGTGCCGCAGGGTTGGCGGCTGCGACAGGCCAACACGACCGACTTCGAGTCGCTCGAACTGCCGATGATCGATCTCCTGCGCTCGGTCGATGCCGTCATCGCCAAACCCGGGTATGGCACCTTCGCCGAAGCGGCGTGCAACGGGACGCCGCTGCTCTACGTGCGGCGGCAGGAATGGCCGGAGCAGGACTACCTGATCGAATGGCTGCACACGCATGCCACCTGCGCCGAGATCGGCGAGGCTGAACTCCGCGCGGGGCGCCTGCAGGCGCCCCTTGGCGAGCTGTGGCGGCTGCCGCAGCCAAGGCCTCCCCGGCCGACGGGCGCCGACGAAGCCGCCGCTGCCCTCCTGCCCTGGCTGGCGCCCGTCGCGCCGGCGCTCGGCGATCCGCCATCAGTCCCATGAGCCAGGACTCGTCGTGCGGTCCGCAGCGCCGTCGCCTGCAGGTGGTGGCGGGCATCTGTGTCCTCGGCGCCGGTCTTGGCATCGGTCGCTACCTGTCCGAACGACCGCGGCCGCCGGCGGGCTGGCCGCTCCGTGCCGACTTCTCCGACCTGCTGCCAGGCAAGCTGCGCGTGCTCGACTGGCAGGGACGGACGCTGTGGATTCTCAGGCGCACTGCCGACGAGGTGGCGGCACTGGCGAGGGACGAGACGCTGCTGCTCGATTCCGGCTCCGAGCATTCGTTGCAGCCCGAGAACTGTCGCAACCGTCATCGGTCGCTACGACCGGACGTCCTGGTTGCCATCGGCCAATGCACGCACCAGGCTTGTACGCCACAATTGCGCCGTGTCGCCGGCCATGGCACGGACTTTCTGTGCCCATGCCACAGCTCGAGGTTCGACCTCGCCGGTCGCGTCTACCGCGGCGGACCGGCGACCGCCAACCTCGTGATTCCGGTCCATCGCCTGCAGGGCGAGAATCAGCTCGTGGTTGGCGAAGCCTAGCCCTACCCCGAGACCTTCACTGGAGAACCCCGTGCCCGACCACTTGCCGACCACGCCAGCCCGCAACGCCATGATGGATGGCGAGCACCGCATCCAGCTGGAGCTGATCGCCGCCCTCTGTGACGCGGTCGATGCGCGCGCCGCCAACGAGGAGATCGACCTCATCCTCGAGCGGCTGCTCGACTTCAGCAAGGCGCATTTCCTTTCCGAGGAGCTGTTGATGCGGCTCGACAGTCATGAGGGCTTCGACGACCATGTCGCCGACCATGCCGAGATGCTGGACGAGCTCGTGGCGATGCGCGACACCCACCGGGTCGGTGGTACGGCACTGCTGCCGGGACACGCCGGCAAGCTCCTGGCCTTCCTCGTCCGCCACATCGAGACGCGGGATGCGTGCTATGCCGGTGCGCCACGGATCTGATCGTGCCGGCGCTACCGGACGACTGCTGATGACCCGAACCGCCGCTACCGGTTGCCCGAGCCCGTCGCCAAAGGATGTTCGGTCTTCGCGACCTTCGCCGCAGAAAGGGAATCGACCATCACCGGAAGGAGACGGGATGTCCGCGGAGCTCGTTGCGCGAAGGGGCGTGCCAGAGTGCCGGAAAGACTGACGGGCGGTGCGCGGCCGTTCCGCGCCCCAGGGGGCGACAGCGGTACGGCGGCAGCGGCGGGAACACAGCGCGTACCGCAGCACCCGGCTGGTTGCCAGGACGAAGCCCGGGCGCACATTCGACCCGGACCTCGGCAGCGGCGGCAGGCGGGTCGGCGCCGGTTGCATGACTGGCGTGCCGTCTCGTCGCGTTGGGCGAGCGAAATTCGACTATCATCGTCCGACACCGTTGCCGACCAGGACGCCACGATGACCGACGTCACCAGAACTGACCGCAGCCCGTGGACTGTCTTGCTGATTTTTCTCCGACTGGGACTGAGCTCCTTCGGCGGACCGATTGCACACCTGGGCTACTTCCACGATGAGTTCGTCACGCGACGGCAGTGGCTGAGCGAGCGCAGCTATGCGGATCTGGTCGCGCTCTGCCAGTTTCTGCCGGGGCCGGCGAGCAGCCAGGTCGGCATCGCGCTCGGCCTCTCGCGCGCCGGCCATGCCGGTGCCGTGGCCGCCTGGCTGGGTTTCACGCTGCCGTCGGCCATACTCTTGATCCTGTTTGCGCTGGGCATCACCAGTTACCGCGATGCGCTTCCATCCGGTGCGCTGCACGGTCTCAAGGTGGTGGCGGTGGCGGTCGTCGCGCAGGCCGTCTGGGGGATGGCCCGCACGCTCTGTCCGGACGTGCCGCGCGTCACGATCATGGCGGCGGCGACCTGCCTCGTGCTGCTGGTACCGTCCGCCTGGGGGCAGGTCGGAGTGATCGGCGCGGCGGCGGTCGCTGGCCTGCTGCTCTTCACGCCCGGGGCGGGGGCTCCGCACGAGCCGCTGCCGATCGCCGTGCGGCATGGCGTGGCCCTGTTCTGGCTGGTGCTGTTCTTCGTCCTGCTGTTCGGCCTGCCGTTGTTGAGCACGCTGTTCCCGAACCAGACGCTGGCGATGGTGAATGCCTTCTACCTCTCCGGGTCGCTGGTCTTTGGTGGCGGGCACGTCGTCCTGCCGCTGCTGCAGGCCGAGGTCGTGCCTTCCGGCTGGGTGAGCAATGACGCGTTTCTCGCCGGGTACGGGGCCGCGCAGGCCGTTCCGGGACCCCTGTTCACCTTTGCGGCGTTCCTCGGCGCGACAATGAACCAGGCGCCTTCCGGCTGGCTGGGCGGCTTCATCTGCCTGCTGGCGATCTTCGCGCCATCGTTCCTGCTGGTCGTCGGTGCGCTGCCGTTCTGGGAGCGTCTGCGTCGCAACGGCCGCACGCAGGCGGCGCTGTCGGGCGTCAATGCAGCGGTGGTCGGACTGCTGCTGGCAGCGCTCTATCAGCCGGTGTGGACGAGCGCGATCGACGCGCCGCAGCATTTCGGCCTGGCGCTCGTGGCGCTGGTTGCGCTGATGGTCTGGAAGCTGCCGCCGTGGCTGGTGGTGCTCGGCGGCGGTGTTGCCGGCTGGCTGCTGGGCACGCTTGCGTGAGGGGGCAAAATGACCCGGAATGACCAGCAAGGAGCTCGGCGGCGGCCCGGATCTGCCATCGCCGCACCCATGCAGACCATCATTGCCGTATCCGGATTGTGCAAGACCTACGCCTCGGGCTTCCAGGCGCTGAAGAGCGTCAGTCTGGACATCCACCAGGGAGAGATTTTCGCCCTGCTCGGCCCCAACGGCGCTGGCAAGACGACGTTGATCAGCATCATCTGCGGCATCGTCCAGGCGACTTCCGGGAGCGTGCGGGTGGGCGGTCACGACATCGTTGCCGGCTACCGTGCGGCCCGCTCGTTGATCGGGCTGGTGCCGCAGGAACTCACCACCGATGCCTTCGAATCGGTCTGGGCGACGGTGTCGTTCAGCCGCGGGCTGTTCGGCAGGCGCGAGAGCCCGCAGTACCTCGAGAAGCTGCTGCGCGATCTCTCGCTGTGGGAGCGCAGGGAAAGCCGCATCCGCACCCTCTCCGGCGGCATGAAGCGCCGCCTGCTGATCGCCAAGGCGCTGTCGCACGAACCGCAGGTCCTCTTCCTCGACGAACCGACCGCCGGCGTCGACGTCAACCTGCGGCGAGACATGTGGCAACTGGTGCGCACGCTGCAGGCCAGCGGCGTTACCATCATCCTCACCACGCATTACATCGACGAGGCCGAGGAGATGGCGGACCGCATCGGCGTCATCAGCAAGGGCGAACTGATCCTCGTCGAGGAGAAGGCCGAACTGATGCGCCAGCTCGGCAGGAAGCGGCTGACGCTGCAACTGCAGCAGCCGCTGCCGGCAATTCCGCCAGCGCTGGCCGCGCATCGGCTCGAGCGGTCGCACGATGGCAGCGAGATCACCTATACCTACGATACGCAGGGGGAGGGTGGCGGCATCCTCGCGCTGCTCGAGGACCTGAGTGCGGCCGGCATCGCCTTCCGCGACCTGCAGACGACGCAGAGTTCGCTCGAGGAGATCTTCGTCGATCTGGTGAAGGACGAACGATGAACCTGCCGGCGATGCGGGCGATCTACCTCTTCGAGATGGCGCGGACCCGCCGCACGCTGCTGCAGAGCATCGTCTCGCCGGTGATATCGACCTCGCTCTACTTCGTCGTCTTCGGCGCCGCCATCGGCTCGCGCATCGACGAGATCGACGGTGTCAGCTACGGCGCCTTCATCGTTCCCGGCCTGATCATGCTGTCGGTTCTGACGCAGAGCGTTGCCAACGCTTCCTTCGGCATCTTCTTTCCGCGCTTCACGGGAACGATCTACGAGCTGCTCTCGGCGCCACTCTCCTATCTCGAGATCGCCGCCAGCTATGTCGGCGCAGCAGCTACGAAGTCGATCATCCTCGGCCTGATCATCCTTGCCACGGCCGCGCTGTTCGTGCCGCTGCGCATCGAGCATCCGCTCTGGATGCTGCTCTTCCTGCTGCTGACGGCACTGAGCTTCAGCCTGCTGGGCTTCATCATCGGCATCTGGGCTGACAACTTCGAGAAGCTGCAGCTCGTGCCGATGCTGGTCATCACGCCACTGACCTTCCTCGGCGGCAGTTTCTACTCGATCAGCATGCTGCCGCCCATCTGGCAGACGGTCAGCCTGTTCAACCCGGTCGTCTACCTCGTTAGCGGCTTTCGCTGGAGTTTCCATGGCGTCGCCGACGTCAGTGTTGCCGTCAGCCTGGCGATGACACTTGCCTTCCTGGCGATCTTCCTCGCCATCGTTTCCTGGATCTTCAGGACCGGATATCGCCTCAGGAGCTAGTCGAAAAGAAGCTGTACAAATGTACAGTCTTGCGCTATTCTTCGTCCCGCTGTCGCTGGTTGTGATCCATTCATCACGACAAAGGAGGAAGAGAGCGTGAATACCATCCAGAAATGGTTCGAGCAGGTTGCTGGCGTGACCCGCAACGAGCGTGCCCGCTGGGCGCTGGCGCAGCAGGTCTATGGCGCGCGCGGACTCGATGTCGCCGCCTTGCAGAAGCCGGCATGCTGGCGGCGAAAGGCGAGCGCCTGCCGTGCCGCCGAGGGCCGCTGAGGAAGCGCTGGTGTCTGCTCGCCCGGGCTTCGATGGTCCGCCGAGCGTTGTCGATTGAGGGCACGCTCGTTCCGGGGTGAGGCAGCGACGAGCAAGGCCCGACCGGTGGGAGTTCTTTCGCCGGTGGCACGCACGCGCTCACCTTTCGCCGTATCGCGACGGAATGGCGCGCTCGCTCCATTTCCGCCGGAGGGCGCAAGGTAGCACTCGGCTCGGCACTGAACAGGCCGACTTCCAGTCTCCCGCATCCAGTTGCCGTCGTATCAGAAGGTGCCAGCGGCCGTCGCCACGAGCGGCGGCTCTGCCCTATACTGCGACAGCTTTGCAACTCGACGTCAAGGACACCGTACCATGCCACCGGTAAAGACCAGGGCCGCCAGCCAGCAGCCGCGTGCGGGCCGCAGCCAGGCGGCCAAGATCGCGGTGCAGCAGACCACGGCGCGCGTACGGGAGATGCATCAGGAAATCGCCAGCAAGCCGTTCTCTGTCCTGCGGCGCGTTCCCTTCCTCGCTGGCCCGACGAAGCTCGTACAGATCGCGCACGACAAGATCCTCGCCGGCGTTTACCAGGCGATCCACGACGGCAGCGGAGTCGTGTTTGACGCCGCTGCCATTCTCGAGGAACGGCGAGTGCAGCGGCAGCCGTCCGGCGAAGCGCCGCGTCGACTCGCCACGCGCATGGATGCTGCCCTGAACGGGATCTTTGGCGATCATCTCGCCGCCACCGAGAACCGCCTGGCGATCGTCATGACTCTGCACCACGAGGGTCTCGCCCTCGCGCCCGGCAGCCCTTCGTTTCCGGCCCTCGGCCGGCGCCTGTGCGTCTTCGTGCACGGCCTTGCCTGCGACGAATCGTCGTGGCAACCACCCCCGGGAGACTCGGACGTCACGAAGACAGTCGATTTCGGGCAGCAACTGCGGGCCGACCTGGGCTACACCCCGCTCTACCTGCGCTACAACAGCGGCTTGCCGATCAGCCGCAACGGCGGCGAACTGGCTGCCCTGCTCGAGCAACTAATCAACACGTCGCCGAAAGGGGACAGCGAACTGGTCATCATCGGCCACAGCATGGGCGGCCTGGTGGCGATGGCGGCCTGCCAGCAGGCCGCAGCCGCTGGCATGCGCTGGCCGCTGGCCACCCGCATGCTGATCTGCCTCGGCGCACCACAGCTCGGCTCGCCCCTCGAGCGCCTGGGCCACCTGATCACCTCAGCCCTGCAGGTATCGACGGTGACGCAACCGATCGCCCGCATCGCCACTGCGCGCAGCCAGGGCATCCAGGATCTGCGACATGGCCCAGGCGCTGCGCGGGCGCATCCGGCAGCCGCTCACATCGCCTATCGCTTTCTCGGCGGCAGCCTGGCCGAAGACGTCGAACAGCGTTTTGGCCGCTTGCTGGGCGACGGACTGGTCACGCTCGGCAGCGCTACCGCCCCGGCGGATGCAAGCGACGTGCAGACGGCGACGCTGGGCAGGCTTGGCCACATGGAACTGCTGACCGATGTTCGCGTCTATCGCCAGATCGGAGAATGGGTTGCCGCTCTGGAGAAACCGGAACGGGCCGCTGCCAGTGGCAGGAACGTCGTGCAGGACGTGGTCACGCCCAAGCCGCGGAACAAGGCGCCGATGCGCGAATGACGGCGCCTTTCGGGTGGATGGGCGAGCGCAGTGCGGGTTGCGTGCAGCATGCCGCGCAACGCCACGATCAGCCGGCCGGAGCGGCCGAGTCGCAAGGCATATGGGCCGCGCGGCCGGTCCGCTCACAACTCGATCCGTGGTGCGCGCCCGATCGCATCGTGCGACCACGCGCGACGGCGTTGCGTGACGCGGCGCGCTCGCTGGCCGGCGAGCGGCGCCACGCAGCGCGCACTACTCCTCGATCGGCACCGCCTTGAAGGCCTCGCTTGCCTCGAGTCGCGCGACGAGGCGCTCGAGCGCCGGATAGGCGCCTGCCGGCCATTCGTGCGGCAGCACGTGGCGGATGAAGCCGATTCCGGCGACCGTCGAGATGTCGGCCTGCGTCAGGCGGCCGGCGAACAGGAAGTCGCCGTCAAGGCGCTCCTCGAGCATCGTGAAGGCCTGCCGCATCTGTTCGCGCAGGCGACTCGTCCACTCGGCCCACTGCTGGTCGGCCGGGCGCTTGCGTTCGTACTCGATGGCCACCGCCTTTTCCGTACCGAGCATCGCCAGCGCCATCAACTGCTGGACCTGGCGGCGATCGGCGCCGCTGCGCGGTGTCAGCGGGGTGACGTGGCGTTCGACGGCGAGTTCATCGAGGTAGTCGAGCATGTAGGCGCTCTCGTACAGCCTGTCGCCGTTGGGCAGCGTCAGCATCGGCACCTTGAACAGCGGATTGAGCGGTCGCATCGCGTCCATATGGCGAAAGACCGAGAGCGATAGATGCTCGAAGGGGATCCCGTAATGCTTCATGCTCACCGCCACCCGGCGCACGAAAGGCGAATCGTAGAGGCCGAGCAACTGATGCTGCCCGCTGTTCGTCGTTTGCGTCATCTTCAGTCTCCAATCGAAGTGGGGTCTGCTGCCCGCCGGCTGCGACAGGAGCAGGGAATGGCCGTGAATTCGCTGCGCGGCCGCGCCGGCCGACGCAGTACGCAGGAACGCTCAGGCGCAGGCAACGACCGCGCTGCTTGGCCGCAACCCGGGCAGGCGCCATCCGCGCCAGCAGGATCCGACCGGCGGCAGCAGCCGGCACGTCGCTGCGCACGCACCGCCGCCCCTGCCGTGCCAGGGCTCGACAACGACGCGGCCGTTAGTGGCTATCAGGTGACGCTGGCCAGGCAGCAACCAGACGTCGTGACCGCCGTTCTCCTCGGTGAGCCAGATGCGATCGCTGACCGCAGTCAGGGTCCAGCCGGCGACGCCTTCGAGCGACATTGCCTCTGCGGCACCCATTGCGAACTCGATTGATGGTGTGCGGACTGCCATGAGCTTCTCCTTTCCCTTTCCTGACACCGGCCCGTGCAACACCGGCAACGCCATTTTCAGCTGCCAGCGCCACCGCTACAATGGAAACGTTTTCACCTGACATGTGAGCAGATTTGTCGGATCACAGACGTAGACCTGCACTTGGCAGCCTGCGCGTCTTCGTCGCCGCGGCCCGTAGCCAGAGCGTCACCGGTGCCGCGGCAGCGCTCCATCTGACGCACGGTGCCGTCAGCCATCAGTTGCGGCAGTTGCAGGACCGCCTCGGCATCGCCCTCTTCGAGCGTCATGGCCGCGGCCTGCGGCTGACCGCGCACGGCGCCGCCTATGCCGAGGAACTTGCGCGGGCTTTCGCCGACATCGACCAGGCAACGGACCGGCTGCTTGCGAGCCGCGCCTATCGCCGTCTGCGGGTCAGTTGCATGCCCTCCTTCGCTGCCCGCTGGCTGTTGCCACGCCTGGGCAACTTCATCGCCCGTCATCCGGACTATGACGTGGAGGTGCAGTCGAGCGCGCGCCTGGCCGACATCAAGGGCGGTGAAGCGGATGTCGCGCTGCGCTTCGGTCACGGTCGCTACCCGGAGATCGCAGGAGCGACAGGGTCATCAGTTGCACCGGGCTGTGCAAGTCGTGGCTACGGTGGAAGTCCGGCGAGCACACCGGGTAGTACCAGTCCTTCATCAGCAGCCGGCAGTTCAACCCCGGACGAGCATTGGCAGCCCTGGTTCAGCGCAGCGGGGCTGGTCATCGACGAGCCGCAACGTGGCGCCATCTTCGACGATTCCAGCCTGATGCTGATGGCCGCTGCGTCCGGACAGGGTGTCGCGCTCGCCCGGCACACGCTGGCCGTCGACGATCTCGCGAGTGGCCGCCTGTTGCGGCTGTTCACAACGATCATCGAGTCACCGCTGGCCTATTACTTCCTCTCGCGTCCGGCCGACGAGGAGCAACCCGCGGTCGTCTCCTTTCGCGACTGGCTCTTCCAGGAAGCCGCTTCATATTGCCCCCCGGCAGGAGAAGCGATGACCGCCACTGGTCAAGGGGACTGACGCCGGCGACGACGGCGTGCAGCCACTCGACGCATGCTGCGGCGCCGTGGCCGCCCCCGCCCCCGCCGCTCACCCCTTCCTCTGTTGCGGCAGGGTCGGCAGCACCAGCCGGAAGCGCAGCGCCGCCAGGCGCAGGCCGAGAACGATCGCCATCCCGGCCGACGACGCGTAGACGGGTGCGACGCCAGCCGCCTGCAGCGCGATCATCGCCAATGCGCCGGCCCATGCCGCCGAAGCATAGAGTTCGCCCTGCAGGAAGATCAGCGGGACGTCATTGCACAGGACATCGCGCAGGACGCCGCCGACGGCGCCGGTGATCACACCCATCAGGCTTGCGACCAGCCAGGGGGCGTGCCACTGCAGTGCCACCTGCGTGCCGACGATGGTGAACAGCGCCAGGCCGATGGCGTCGGGAATGAGGAACAGGCGCGGCGGGACGCGGCAGGCGCGGGCAACGAAGAAGGTCAGCACGGCCGTGCCGAGGGCGACGGCAAGATAGGTCTGGTCGACCACCCAGAAAACATGGCGATCGAGCAGCAGGTCGCGGACGGTGCCACCCCCGAGAGCGGTCGCCACGGCGACCAGCAACGCGCCGATCAGATCCATCTGCCTGCGCGCCGAATCGAGGACACCGGTCAGCGCATTGACCGCCACCGCCGCCACGCCGACCCAATAGAGCAGCGTCTCGATGCTCATCGTTCGCCGACCGGCAACGCCGTCCTGTCCACCACGCGCCGCAGCACGAAGCTCGAGTGCACCCCGGTCACCCCCTTGATGCCGGTGATCCGATTGAGCAGCAAATCCTGGTAGGCGTCCATGTCCCGCACCACCACCTTGAGCTGGTAATCGGCAGCCTGGCCAGTGATCAGCAGGCATTCGACGATCTCCGGGATCTCGCGGATCGCCGCTTCGAGCTGGCTGAAGCGCTCCGGCGTGTGCTCGTCCATCGAGATGTGGATCAACGCCATCAATGACAGGCCGAGGGCTCGCGGGTCGACCAGCGCCCGATAGCCGATGATCAGACCCGCCTCCTCGAGCGCACGCACGCGTCGCAGACAGGGCGAAGGCGACAGCCCGATGCGCTCGGCCAGATCCTGGTTGCTGATCCGCCCGTCCTCCTGCAGCACCTGCAGGATCCTGCGGTCGAAACGATCCAGTTGCATCCCATTGCCTTCCGTCGTGAATGAATGGCAGAAAGTTTAACAAAATAGTCACAGTCCGCAATATTCTGCCGAAATCCGCCGACACGGGTGGCAACAACGCAAGCACGTGCCGGCGCATCACAGGTATCATCCCATCCGTCAATGGATCAGTGCAGAGCATTCGAGGAGCCACAGCATGTTGAAGAATCCCGCCAGCAAGTATTCGCCGTTCCCGCCGGTCCGGCTCACCGATCGACAGTGGCCCAATCGCACGATCGGCAGCGCGCCGATCTGGATGAGCACCGATCTGCGCGATGGCAACCAGGCGCTGTTCGAACCGATGAACATCGAACGCAAGATGCGCCTCTTCCACACCCTCTGCGACATCGGCTTCAAGGAGATCGAGGTCGCCTTCCCGTCTGCCTCGCAGACCGACTTCGACTTCGTCCGCAAGCTCATCGAAGGGCAGCACATTCCCGGCGACGTCACCATCGAAGTCCTGACGCAGGCGCGCGAGCACCTCATCCGGCGAACGATCGACTCGCTGGCCGGTGCGCGGCGGGCGATCGTCCATGTCTACACCGCCACCTCGAAGCCGTTCCGCGAGAACGTCTTCGGCATGAGCCGGGCGGAAGTGGTCGACATGGCGGTCAGCGCCGTCCGCCTGATCCGCCAGTTGAGCGCCGAGCGGCCGCAGACCGAATGGGTGCTCGAGTACAGCCCGGAGACCTTCACCGCCACCGAACTCGACTTCGCCCTCGAGATCTGCGATGCCGTCACTGCCGCCTGGGGCGCCACGCCGCAGGACAAGGTGATCCTCAACCTGCCGACCACCGTCGAGATGGCGACACCGAACGTCTATGCCGACCAGATCGAGTGGATGCACCGCCATCTCGCGCGTCGCGACAGCGTGATCCTCAGCGTCCATCCGCACAACGATCGCGGTACGGCGGTGGCCGCCGCCGAGCTGGCGATGATGGCCGGCGCCGAACGCGTCGAGGGCTGCCTGTTCGGCAACGGTGAGCGCACCGGCAACGTCGACATCGTCACCCTGGCGCTCAACCTCTACACGCAGGGAATCGCGCCGCAGCTCGACTTCTCCGACATCAACGCCGTCGCGCGCACCGTCGAACACTGCAGTCGTCTGCCGATTCACCCGCGCCACCCCTACGTCGGCGACCTCGTTTTCACCGCCTTTTCCGGCTCGCACCAGGACGCGATCCGCAAGGGATTCGGCGCCCAGCACGCCGGCGACCACTGGCGGGTTCCCTACCTGCCGATCGATCCGGCCGATGTCGGTCGCAGCTACGACTCGGTGATCCGCATCAACAGCCAGTCGGGCAAGGGTGGCATCGCCTACCTTCTCGAGGCCGAGTACGGCGTCGTTCTGCCGCGCCGGCTGCAGGTCGAATTCTCGCGCGTCGTGCAGGCGCAGACCGACAGTCACGGTGGCGAGATGAGCGCGGCCGAGATCTGGGCGCTGTTCGCCGACACCTACCTCGCCGGCGATGCGCCGATCCGCTACATCGAACATCATCTCTTCGAGCACGGCGAGGCGCAGGGCATCCGCCTGACGCTGGAGCTCGAAGGCCGGGTGCACCTGCTCGCCGGCGAGGGCAACGGACCGATCGATGCCGCCGTCCACGCCCTGCGCAGCATCGGCATCGGCGTGCAGGTGCGCAGCTACGAGGAACGTTCGATGGCCGGCAAGGGCAGTGATGCCAATGCCTGCGCCTTCCTCGAACTGGCGCGCGCCGGCTGCAACCGCGAATGTCACGGTGTCGGCATCGACGGCAACATCGTCACGGCGTCCATCAGGGCCCTGTTGAATGGCGTCAATCGCCTCTCGGCGAGCGCCGCCGATGCCGGCGGCGAGACGCGCGCTGCCTGAGACCCTGGAGGTCACCCATGTTTCGTTTCGATGAACGATGCCGGCGGCCCTCACGGATCCTCTGGTTCGCCGCCAGCATCTGTCTGGTCGCCTTGCCGGCGACGGTCTCCGCGCAAGCGCAAGGCGGTCTCTACATCGCCGGCGACGGTTTCAGCTTCCAGGTGGCGGCCGAGCAGGGAATGGCGAAGAATCCTCGAGGCCGGCGCTTCTTCCTGCTGTCGCTACCGCCCGAAACCGCTGCACTCGCGCGCACCGCAGCGAGGCCGCTCGCCGCGGTCCGCGAGCGGGTGGTTGCTGCCAACGGCGTGTTGTTCGTCTGCCAGCGCGACGTCGACAACGGCCGCCTGGACCTCTCCCTCCTGGTGCCGGAGGTCATCGCCGTGCGCGGCTGGCCACCGCCGGGCAGCACGCAGATACCAAAGGGCCAGCGCTACTTCCCGGACGAAAACCCGGCCGTTCTGCCCAAGGCCAACGACTCGCTGCGGCGCCTGCGGACCACCTGCTCCTGAGCGATTCCTGCCGCCGGCATGGTCCCCGTCGGCCCGCGGCTGTCTTTTCGTCGTGCGAACGGCCGCCTCGCGCCAAGCCGACGACGCTGCCGCTGGCGTCGACATCCCGCGGCAGCGATGGCGGCCGAGTCCGGGAACAGCCTGTCCAGGGCCTGCCCGGGACCTGTCCGGGACCCCCTTGCCGGATCCGCATACCGCGCGTAGTATCGCGGGCGCTGTGTCGGTCTTGCGGGCGTTACCAGCAGCAGCCTTCCCAGGAGGCCGCCGCACCGGAGTCTTAGACGAGCGTTCTGGGCGTCCGGGGCCATGGCAACGAATCGATCCACCGTCCTGCGATCCCGGAGGTCCCGGATGAAACTGGCTGTCCGCTGTGCCGCCCTGTTGGCCCTGATGCTTGCGATCTTGCCACGGGTCGAGTCCGCCGAGGTCCTCAATGGGGTGAAATCGCGTGGGCAACTGCGTTGCGGGGTGAGTGAAGACGTTCCCGGCTTCGCCGAGCGCGATGCCAATGGCTACTGGCGCGGGCTGGAAGCCGACTTCTGCCGCGCGGTCGCTGCGGCGGTACTGAACGACCCGGAAAAGGTGGATTTCGTGCCGCTGCAGACCAGCGCACGATTTCCCGCGCTGCAGACGCGCAGGGTCGACCTGCTGCTCGCCAACACCACGTGGACCCTCACGCGCGAAGCGGTCTTGCGGGTGCGCTTTCCCGGCATCCTCCTTTACGATGGCCAGGGCTTCATGGTCGCCGCCGGGGCCAAGGTGACAAAGCCCGCAGACCTCGACGGTGCGACCATCTGCGTCGAGAAGGGTACGACACACCAGCGCACCCTGGAGGCGCATTACCGGGCGACGGGACAGTCGGTCAAGCCTCTGCCCATGGCCTCGGCGCAGCAGGCGGCGGCAGCCCTGTACGCCGGCCAATGCCAGGCCTACACCGCGGATTCCGGCGAGCTCGCGGCCATGCGCCTGCGTGCGCCGGGTGGTGCGGGGTCCTTCGTCATCCTGCCCGATCGCATCTCCAGGGAACCGATCAGCCCGGTCGTCTGGGGTGGCGATCCGGAGTGGGCGACGGTGATCCGCTGGGTTCTGAACATGCTGATCCTCGGCGAGGAATACGGCGTCACCCGTGACCGCGTCGATGAAGAGGTCAAGGGCAACCGGAACCCGTTGCTGCGGCAGGATCCGTACGAGGGCAAGATCATCGCGCAGGCGCTGGGAATCGAACCGCAGTGGGGGATTCGGGCGCTGCGGGCCGTCGGCAATTACGGTGAGGTCTTCGAGCGCAATCTCGGGCGCGACAGCCCGCTGAAGATCGAGCGCGGCCTCAACCGGCTGTGGATGCACGGGGGACTCCACTATTCGCCGGCGATCGAGTGAGGGATCGCCCGGATGACAGATTTCCAGATCAACCTGACGATCGTTGTCTTTGCCGCAGTCATCCTGTGCATCGCCTTCGATCTCCTGGACATGGTGGTCGCCGCACTGCTCGGCGTGAGCACGCTGATCGCCTTCGGCATCCTCGACGGCAGCGACCTGATGCCGATCGTGCACACCGCCGGCGGGCCACTGTCGCTGCTCTTCGGTGGCATGGTGGTGGCGCGGGTGATCGGCAAGACGGGGATCTTCGAGCGGCTCGGCGATGTCTTCCTGCGCGCCAGCGGCGGCAGCGGCAAGCGGCTTCTGCTGCTGATCGTCGCCATGGTCGCGCCGATCTGCGCCGTCCTGCCGAACGCCACGGCGGTCATCCTGGTGGCGCCGGTCATCGTCAACGTCTGCCGCGCGCTCAAGGTCGACTTCGTCGGGCCCCTGATCATCACGGCGATCGTCAGCAACGCCGCCGGGATGCTGACACTGGTCGGCGACCCTGCCACTTTTCTGGTCGGCAGTGCAATCGGGCTATCGTTCCCGGACTATCTGCGGCAGGTCAGCCTGGGTGGTCTGCTCGCCGTGCTCGCGGTGCTGCCGCTGCTGCCGCTGCTGTTGCCGAAGGTGTGGGCGGCACGGGTGAGCCTGCCCGAGGCGCGCCCACCAGTTCCTCTGGAACGTCCCGGTTTCCTGATCCTGTCACTGCTCGTTCTCGTGCTGATGGTCGTCCTGTTCATGATCGGCGAATACCTGCCGACGCGCATCGTCCCGCCGCAGGTCGCGATCATCGGCGCAGCGCTGGCTCTGCTCCTGGTCTATGGCGTGCGCATCGAGCCCGTCGGCGAAGTCATCCGGGACGTGGACTGGAAGACGATCCTGTTTCTTGGCGCCATCTTCACCCTGGTCCAGGCGTTCATCAAGACCGAGCTGCTGCAGGGGCTGTCGATCCAGGTCTACCAGTGGTTTGGCGCCGACCTGTTGCCGGTGGCCTTCGTCCTGATCGCTGGCATCGGGGTTCTGTCGAGCCTGCTGGCCAACATTCCGGTGGTCGCCGCGGCACTGGTCATGGTCACCGGTTACCTGGTGGCGGCCGGCGCGGCTCCGGAGATTGCGCTGGCTCCGGGTTTTGTCAATTGGCCACCGGCAACGTTGCCGGTATTCGTCGCGATGATGTTCGGCGGCACGCTGGGCGGCAACGCGACGCTGATCGGCGCCGCAGCCAATGTCGTCGCCGTCGGCATCTGCGCGGCAAACGGCCAGCGGGTGAGCTTCGTCCAGTTCCTGCGCATCGGGCTGCCCATCGCAGCGCTGCAGTTGTCGGTCGGAGCGCTCTACGTCTGGGCCCTGGCCTCGATTCTGGGTCAGTAGCGAAGTCCCCGGGGCACCAGCCGGAGATGTCCGCGAGCACGCTGTCAGGCAAGATTGCGCTGGGGCGGAGCGGAGCGTCGTGTGGCGTGCCCCTGCTCCAGGATCGTTGCCGACGGTCAGCGGGCGCGGTCTGTCAGGCGGAGTCGCCCCTGGCGTTGCGGATCCAGCCACGCAGCAGCGCCAGCAGCGAACTTCCCGTGAGCATGCCAAGGAGGTAGATGCCGATGACCAGCAGAAAGACCGGTATGGTCATGCTCATCCCCAGCAGGGAGACCGTGACTGCGGTGAGGTTCTGAACCTTGAAGAGCAGCACGATGGCGGTGGCAACCACGACCAGTCCGATGTAGACGTAACGCATCTCAACTCCTCTATCTGGTTTCCGCGTTGGCGTTGAGCACGCGCTGTCCGTCGGCGCGATGCACATCGAGCATGCCGCCGCGCACGCTCCACTTCGTCGCCGTTGCCAGCGCCGCCAGGAACTCCTGTTCCTGCTGCATGACGCCTTCGCCGGCGCAGGCCTTGCGCGTCGTCAGCGCCGGCCCGACGGTCATCCGCTCGCCGTCACTCGAGTAGGGGGCGCGGAAGCTGTTGCAACCGGCGTGTCCGCGTACCATTCCGTCGGCGAAGGAAAGCGTCAGATCCGTGCCGACCAACGGTCCCACCACCGCGTCACGGCCGTTGTTGAAACCGGTGACATGCCAGACGACACCGGCCAGCGTCGGCGGGGGTTCGGCCTGGAAGGCGAGTGCCGCACCCGTTGCCGGAGTGAGCGTCAGCCGATCGCCATCGATCGCGTAGCGAACCGTGCCGGCGAGCACCCCCTGCACAGACTTCTCGAGCGCCATTGCTGGCGCCGCGCAGGCCATCATCGTCCCAGCCAGGGGCGCGAAGCTGATGCGGTCGCCGTCGATCGTGTAGCCGCCAAAAAACTGGTTGCAGCCGGAAAACCCGTCGACTCGCCCGGCCTCGAAGCGAGCGGTCACCGGTCGCCCGGTCTGGCCAGCGGGGTCAGGCTTCCCGCCTCCGATGGCGGTGAGGCGCCACGTCGGACCCTCGATGGTCATGGCCGGCGGCGGCGTTCTGGCCGCAGACGGAAACCGGCAACAGCCGACCAGCAGGCGACCATCGGGCAGCGACACGCGCGCGGTAAGCGGGTGCTGCACCTCGGACATGTTGTCGCTGCAGGTGGCATCGCTGAGGAAGCCGACCAGTTCACCGCCGCGGCCGCTCGTCGGCCTGCCGCGCCATGCGCGTTCCTTCGGCGCCGCGAGACCCGTCTCCCGGCCGCGGTACTCGACGGCCCCTCGATCGGCCAACTCGAGCCGTGCCCGGCCATTTGCGGTGAACGACAGGCCCCATGAAGGCTCGTTGCCAAAACAGATCAGCGATGCCTCGGTTGCCCTGACGGGCAGTGAGCAGGCAACGAGAAAAAGCGCCAGCGCAGCGACCGACTGCGACATGCCTGCGTTCATCCCCGGGCTTCTCTTCTGACCACCATCACTCGCCGCACAACAGGCGAATGCGGCGCTCGGCAAGTGCGAAGGCCTCGTCGGTTTCGGCATTCAGGGCTTGCTGCTTGGCCTGGTCGCACGCATTGGCCGCCTGCACGTCGGCCGCCGCTGCCGTCGTAGCGGTCGGCTGTGTCGTCCGCGTGGGCGCGCAGCGGTCGTCGGAGACCAGCCTGATGTTGTTGAACTGGCCCTGTTCGACGGCCACACAATCCCCGACGACCTTGCCCGCCTGGTCGGAAACGATGCGCACCGTCGTGCCGCCGGTGGTCAGGACCGTGTACTCGAAGGACTGCGAGCGGCCGGCCAGATGGCCAACCCCTCGCCCGGCGGCTGCGCCGCCGATGGTGCGCAGGGCGCGATTGCTGCCGGACTGCCCGCTGCCGGTCAACAGGCCAATGCCGCCGCCAACGATGGTGCCGACGTTCTGGGCAGTCGTGTCGGTGACGGTCGTCGCCACGACGTTGGTCACGCGCCCGTACTGCACGCGCGACTGAGCTTCGGCCAGCGTCGAGCCGAGGCCGAGTGCGAGCGCGGCTGCGCCCAGGGTCGCGTGGAAGAATGGATTGTTTTTCATGGACTTGCTCCGGAGTGATTGAGGAAAGGAAGCAGGAGCCCGGACCGCCATCCGGTAGGACTCGACGAACTGTGTTCAGGCGAGTGCCTTTGCCTTGAGCCGGGCGAACTCTTCGGGATTGATCGTCCCGGCATCCAGCAGTTCCTTGGCGTCGGCGATCTGTTCGGCGGGCGATTTTCCGGCCACCTGCCTGATGTAGGACTCCGCCTCGGATCGCGACTGCTCGTACGCCGCGCGTTGCCTCGCTGCCATGCCCTTGCCGCGGGCGATCACATACACCAGTGCGGTCAGCATCGGCAGGAAGAGCAGGCAGATGAGCCACAAGGCCTTGGCACCACCACCGAGTTCGCTGTCCCTGAAGAGATCGGAAATGATGCGGAACAGGATCAGGAGATACGCCACGAACAGGAAGGCCGACGCGATCAGCCACATGAAATCCCAAAAATTGCTCATCGATGAGCACCTCTCAAGAAGGACGCCGGCTTCGCTGGATGGCGCCGCGAGCATTCTGCCCGTAGTTCAGCGGCGCAGCAAGTCGTCGGCGTGGGCGTCGGCGAAAGAGTCTCGAGCGCGCTCGTGGGTCGCTGCCTTGTGGTGACAGGCCATCGCTCCGCCGATGAGCAAGCTGCGCAGCAGTGCCTCGGCCGAGTGGACCTTTCAGGCCGTTCGCGGCTCTGGGCCGACGGCGTGCGACCGGGTGCCCTCGGACACGGTCGTGGCGAGCTGCGGCGCGTGCAGGGCAGTCACACGCCGCGGGTGACCCGCGACGGCGCTGCAGGCACGTCCCGGCCCGATACCCATGCCGAGCGGCAACCCCGGGGCGAGATGGCCCTCCGGTCGCCGGCCGGGATCAGAAGCGCCCGATGAAAGTGGCGCCGAAAAACGGCGCGGCGTCGAAGTCGTCCTTGCGCAACAGGTTGCCGGATGAATTTTCCACCCGCAGCTGCCCGGCCGTCACGACACCGCCGTAGAGGTGCAACGCCATTTGGTCGTTGAACTGGCGCGTGACACGGAGGAATACCGGCACCCCGCGCTCTTCGCCGACTCCGTCCGGCGTCGGACCGTCGTTATCCAGGCGGAAGCGCATGACGCGGTACGACACGCCGACGCCGGCAGTCCAGCCGCCGTCGAACTGGTAGTCGAGTTCGATCCCGGCAGGGCCGGTCGGTCCGCTCGCCAGCGGGTTGATCAGGCGCCAGCGCTCGCCCAGGCGCCAATCGACGAGCAAGAACGGGAAGACGCTGGTCTTCTCGATCCCATCGTAGGCGCCGACTCCCAGGCCGATGAGATTGCCATCGGCGAACCGTCTGGTCGCCGAGAAGAGCGCGCCCCAGACGAGCGAGTCACCCGTGCTGGCACCGTTCTCCCGGAACCAGTCGACCGATGGCGCTACCCCCAGTCGCCAGCCATCGCCGACGGCGAAGGAGATGGGGAGGCTCAGGCCATAACGCTGGACGACGCCCCAAGGCGACCTGGCGGCCAATGAGTTCGGAGTCGAAAAGGAATAGTCGAGATAGTCGTAGTTGAGTGTCACGCCCGCCCGCGTGCCGCCGCCGAAGTCGCGGGAAGCGCCGCCCCGGACAACCGCGCCGCCGACCTTGAAATCACCGCCTCGATCGAGGTCGGCGCTCCCCTGGTAGAGCGGCGTGAGCGAAACGAAAGGCTGCCAGCCTGTGGATCCGCGCTCCTGCGCGGGGGCATCGGCGACCGGGTCGACATTGGAGCCGGCCTGCACCGGCGCGGCCACTGCGAACAGCGCCGCCAGCACCGCCAGGCTCGTAACGTGCGTAGATGGGAACTTCATGTCGCCCTCGCGGGAAGAATCCATGACATCCTGCAGGATAGCAGTGAGCTGCATGGCGTGGTCCCTCGCCAGCGGTCGACTCGGCTGCCGGATGAGCCGGCCGTTGCACGGAAGCAACAGGATGGCATCCGGCGCGGCGAACAAACCCAGTCAGCCTCTTGCAGGCAGCGGGTCCGGCATCCTGGCCACGCGCCGACGGCCCGCTTCAGGGACCAGCGAATGGCTGCAACTCTTCGTCACCCGGCAGCAGCGTGGAAAGCACGGCCTCCAGTCGCACTGGCAGTCCCGCGGGTGCCGTCGTGGCAATCTTGAGGCCCGAAGGACCCGACGGCCGCTCGATCTCGCCATCGACGCGTTCGAGCAGGTACGGGAAGAAGGGATTGGATGACAGCCGCGTCAGGAAGTCCTGGTCGACGATCAGCGCGCCACGTTCGCCGCGGGCATCCATCGCGCCGAGGTTGTAACCGTAATCGTCCTTCGTTTTCGGGTCGGGATACATTCCATACAGGGGGTCATCCATCGGGATCGGGATCGAGAGGTGCGACAGGGAGAAGATTCCCGGCGGGTACGGCAGGCCCAGCGGACGAACGACGGGTTGCAGCTGGCCGGGCGCGATGCTGCGCTCGACCGTCATCTCGCTGTCGTCACTCGCGTTGGCGATGGTCGTGAAGCGATAGGTCACCGGGGTCGTGGGGGCGAGGCGGTCCACGGCGACGTAGGAAGACGGGCGCAGCAGCGGGGCGAACTTGAGTGTCCGGTTCACGTCGAACAGGACGATCTCGCTGCCGTTGTCCGGCAGGTGCGCGTAGAGTGCGGTCAGGATGGCCGGTGTGCTGACGGTGAAATCGATCGCCGACTGGAAGGTCAGCACGGGTGGCAGGCCGCCGAGCTGGTCCGCTCGCGCCAGGCGCTGGATTTGCGCCTGCAGGGCGTCGGTGAGGCGAAACGACTGGCGTGCGCCGTTGACCGGAAAGGAGTTGTACTTGAACGGATTGAACTCCGGAACGACGCTCAGCCAGGCGGCGTTGGCAAACGGCGGCAGGAAGGCCGGCAGGCTCGCCAGGCCGGCAAAGCGGGCAAAGCGGGTGATGCCGATCATCGGGGTGAACAGGATGATGCGCTCGGCGCGCACGAGGCGCGGGTCTTCGAGGGCATCGAGCGAGTACTTGACCGCCAGCGCGCCGCCGTTCGAGAACCCCACCAGGTGCAGCGGTGCGGGGGCAGGCACGCGCCGCCGCGCTTCGCGTATGGCGAGGCGGGTTGCAGCCATCCAGTCTTCCCAGCGGACCTTGCTCAGGCCAGCGGGGACGGTGCCGTGGGCCGGCAACCGGACGCCGATGGCGACGAATCCGTGCTCGCGATAGTGTCTCGCGAAATGCCGCAGGCTGTACGGCGAATCGGTCAGGCCATGCAGCAGGACGACGACGCCCACTGGCTTGCCATCGGGCTCCATGACGTAGGATCGGTTCCAGTCCTGCGCAAAACGCGCCGGGTAGACCGGGCTCGCCTCGAAGTAGCGGTTGATCGGCACGCGCTGCTCGGGTGCCAGCTTCTGGCTTACCTCGGCGCGCACGCTGGCCATGATCTCGTCTTCCTGTGCGAGGTAGCGGCTCCAGTCGGCGGCGTCGAGTTGGTCCGCCGACAGCTCCGTTGGCACGTAGGTATGCCATGGCTGCAAGGCCGGGCCGCCGAGCACGCGGAACGAGCGCAGGGCGAGCAGCGCGACGCCGATCACGAGGATCAACAGCAGTACCCACTTCAGGATTCTTCCGATCGTTCCCAGCATGGTCTCGCCTTGTCACCTTTCCCGGCGCTGGCTTTCCAGCGCCATGCAGCCTGGATGGATGGAGACCTCGCACCGGTGGACGAGAGGGAAGACTCCCCGTCGAATCCGTTTCCGCAATGGGCTTGCCTCCGCCGCACGGATCCTAGCACCCCCCGAGCCCGGTGTGCGAGCAGGTCGAGGGGCGCCACCCGCAGTCACGACTGCGTCGTGAACTGGATGGGCATACAGTATCCAGTCCCGATCACCCCATCCGGACTGCCATGCCTGCCACCGCCGCCTGCGCCTCACTGCGCAGTGCCGCCTACCGTCGCCGCGAACCCGAACGCACGCTGCTCTATCGCACCGTGCAGACGCATCTGGCGACCTGGCTGGCGCTTCAGGAGGATGGCGCGGGGGCATGCGCACCCGCAGTCATCGAGCGGGTGCTGCGGCAACACAGTCCCGGCGCCCGTGAAGCGCCCCGCCTCGGCGCCGTGATTTTCATCCACCGTTTCGGTGCGCTGCTCAACACCCATCTGCATTTCCACTGCGTCGTGGTGGATGGCGTTTTCGAGGTAGATGCAGAGGGTGGCGCCGCCTTTCACTCGGCCAGCGGACTGGATGCAGCGGCCAGCGGCGAGGTTCAGACGGCCGTGCGCCGGCGACTGCTGCGCTCGGCCCAGCGGCGCGGCCTGCTGTCGGCGGGCGATGCGCAGGGGATGGCCGAGTGGGAGCACAGCGGAGGCTTCTCGGTGGATGCCGAGGTGCGCATCGAGGCTCACGAGCGCGAGGGCCTGGAACGGCTGCTGCGCTACTGTGCCCGTCCGGCTTTTGCGCTCGATCGCTTACGTGAAATCGATCCCGAGCGCCTGGTCTATGAGAGCGTGAAGCCGGGGCCGGGTGGCAGCGTCAGCCTGATGCTGACGCCGATGCAACTGCTCGATCGTCTCGCAGCACTGATCCCGCCACCGCGCAAACACCGTCACCGCTACTATGGGGTGCTGGCGCCCAACTCACCGCTGCGCGAGGCGGTCACCGCATTGGCGCAGCCTGCCGAGATTGTCGCCGCTCCAGCGCCAGTCGAGCCGATGCCGCCGGAAGCGGTCTCGGCAGAGCCGCTGCATCGCCAAGCGGCGCGCTACGTCTGGGCGCTGCTCCTCGCGCGCATCTATGAGGTGCTGCCCCTGCTGTGCCCGCAGTGTGGCCGCGAGATGAAGATCATCGCTTTCATTACCGAGGGGCCGGCGATCGGGCAGATTCTCGGACACTTGGGCGAGCCAACGTCACCGCCCCGTCTGATGCCGGCACGAGGGCCGCCACTGTGGGAGATGCAGGACAACGCGCCTGGCGAGATCGATTTGCAGGCGCAACCGGCACCGGACTACGAGTTCGACCAGCGTATCGCGTGGTAGGGCACAAGACGAACAGACTCGCTCGTCGGGGGTGACTCGTGCCGGTGGCCACCTGTGCGGCGGAAGTTTGCCGCACAGGCGGCTTCCGGCACGGACGGAGGTGTCGGCGCGGGATATTCAGGGTCGATCAGGCATCTTGAGCTCAAGTTACACGGATTGACGAGGGCAGGAACGGGCAGGAACGGATGAGATACTTCCAGATGTGGCATTGGAATTCCTATCCTTCGCGGCTCGAAGCGATCGACTGCGCGTACATCCACGTGCCGAGCGGCGGGCTGTCGCCGGCTCGGTGCAAGCCGCTGCTCGTGTCGGCGGCAGTTGCCCTTAAGTCGGCCTTAAGTCTTGCCGAGGCATGCTTCTCCCGTCGGTGGGCATCTTGCCTGCCCGGAACTCACCCAGGAGAACGCCATGAACTCGAACAAGCTCAAGCTGACCGCGGGCGCAGCCGCGGTCGTCGCGGCGCTGACCGGCGCCTACACGATAGGCCATGCCAACGCCCCCGCTGCGTCGGCCCCCGCGGCACAGGTCACGCTTCCCGCAACGATCAACCAGCCGGTCGCGGTTGCGGGCGCCGCATTGCCCGACATGAGCGCCATCGTTGCGCGCAACAGTGCGTCCGTCGTCAACATCAGCGTATCCGGCACGCGCAAGGCAGGCGCGCGCGGACCCGGATCCCCGCAACTTGAGGAGGACGGCTCGATCCCGGACTTCCTCCGCCGCTTCGGCGCCCCGCACAACCGGGGCGATGCACCTGCTCGCGGCCTCGGTTCGGGCTTCATCGTCAGTCCGGATGGCACGATTCTCACCAACGCCCACGTCGTCGATGGCGCCGAGGAGGTCATGGTCAAGCTGACCGACAAGCGCGAATTCAAGGCCAGGGTGCTTGGCCTCGATACCGCCAGCGACGTCGCCGTCCTCAAGATCGACGCCAGTGATCTGCCGGCAGTCCGCATCGGCTCGGCCAGCAACACCCGCGTCGGTGAGTGGGTACTCGCCATCGGTTCGCCCTTCGGCTTCGAGAGCAGCGCCAGTGCCGGCATCGTCTCCGCCTTCTCGCGATCCCTGCCCGACGGCAGCTACGTGCCGTTCATCCAGACAGACGTCGCCGTGAATCCCGGCAACTCGGGCGGGCCGCTGTTCAACATGGCGGGCGAGGTGATCGGCATCAACTCGCAGATCTACTCGCGCAGTGGCGGCTATCAGGGGCTCTCGTTCGCGATCCCGATCGAGGTTGCGATGAACGTCGAGCGACAGATCGTCACCCACGGCAAGGTACAGCGTGGCCGGCTCGGCGTCGCGATCCAGGAGGTGAATCAGTCGCTCGCCGACTCCTTCGGCCTCAAGAAACCCGCCGGAGCGCTGGTCGGCTCGGTGGAAAAGGGCAGTCCTGCCGCGAAGGCCGGTCTCGAGCCCGGCGACGTCATCCTGTCGATCAACGGCAAGGAGATTGCTTCCTCGAATGAGCTGCCGGCGATCGTTTCGGCGATGAAACCGGGCGAGCAGGCGAAGCTGCAGGTGTGGCGCAAGGGCGAGACGCGCCCGTTCGATGTCGAGGTCGGCAAGTTCGCCGATGAGCAGGTGGCCAGCAGCGACACCCCGGACGCCGGCAAGGGGCGCCTCGGTGTGGCGGTGCGTCCGCTCACCCCGGAAGAGCAGCGGCGCGCCGATGTCGGCAACGGCGTCGTCGTGCAGAACGTCACCGGCGCAGCCGCCAGGGCAGGCATCAAGCCGGGAGACATCGTCGTCGCGGTCAACGGCGAGGCGATTTCCAGTACGGAGCAGTTGCGCGACCTGATCAACAAGGCCGGCAAGCGGATCGCTGTCCTGGTCGACCGCGGCAACGCCAGGATCTTCATTCCCGTCGAACTGGGCTAGGCCTGCCCTTTACCCGCAAAATTAGGTCTGGACTTTTTTGGTCGAACC
>NZ_JAMTDQ010000090.1 GCF_023806635.1 Accumulibacter sp. | reverse complement strand
AAGCCCGCTCAAATTCATCTTTCCACAGGAAGGTGCCAGCAGGCAGCAACGGTACCGACTCAGCCAGCCAGATTGGGCGAGTCAGCGCGCGGTCATCGCTCATCCCCTTTAGTCTGGACTCGAGTCCCTTCAAACGGTCCTCAACGCCATCCCATTCCTTCGGCAGGATTTCCGCACAACGCGAGCCATCAACCAAATGGCAGGCCCGTATCCCCACGAAGCTTTTCAGCGAATCGTTGTAGGCGAGCGAACTGGCAACCACATCGGGCGACATCCACCAGCCTGTCACAAACGGAATCGCCCGAACCGGAATGGCCTCGCGGTCATTGATGAGAACCACGACGTTCATGCTGGCGCTCCCTCTCGTCCTCGCCCGAACAGGAATGACACGTCAGTCGGGTGAAACTGGCCGGTTTTCGATTGGCCGATCCAGGCGCGGCAGAACCGCCTCAGGCGGCGGCGCCGACCAGTGGTGCCCGCTGAACTCTGGGAGAGCCTGCCTGCCGCGCCTTCCACAGATCGAAGGCGGCTTGTTGCGCCACCCATGCGTCAGCACGTCCACCGTTCTCCACGCCAAGCCAGCCTTCGAGCCGCAGGGCCATTTCCGGGGAGATCGCGGCGCGACCGTTCAGCACGCGCGAGAGGGCGGCGCGGGTCACGCCAAGTTGTGCCGCAGCGGCGGTAACGCTCAAGCCCAAGGCGGGCAGGACATCGTCGCGCAACGTCTCGCCGGGGTGTGCCGGGGCGTGCATCCTGCTCATCCGTTTTTCCTAGTGGTAGTCCAAATAATCAACCAGCACGGCGTCACCATCTTGAAAGGTGAAGGTCATGCGCCAATTGCCATTCACCGTGACCGACTGGAACCCGGCCAGATCGCCAGCGAGGGTATGCAACCGCCAGCCCGGCAAGTTCATGTCCTCTGGGCCTTTGGCGACATCCAGACGAGCCAGCAGGCGCCCCAGCTTCGATGCATGGTGCGGCTGGATGCCGGCCTTGCTGCCTGTCTCGAAAAAGGCTTGCAGTCCTTTGTGCTGGAAACTCTTGATCACGATTGAGTGTATAGCGAAACGCTACAAGCATCAAGATGTGCGCTGGGCCTTCATCGCCACCACGTTGGGCGTGCGCCTGCCCGTCTCGATTTCGTCAAGCCGCGCCTCCCAGGCCACGAGCGCAGCGCGCTTCTCGTCGGTGTAGGCATGCCGGTCGTAATGAGCCGCCTGCACGCCGCTGATCCCATGCGAAAGCAGTTGCGCGCGGGTGTCGCGGGATAGGCCCATGCTGGCCAACATGGTCTCTACGGTTCGGCGAACGTCGCGCAGGTCGAAAGGTTCGCCACCCATGGCTGCACTGATCGCTGCGGCGCGCTTGCCTGGCGTCGTTTCCGCCATTTGCCGTAGACCGTGCGTCGAGAACAACAGTGTCGACTCTCTCGCCTTGGCACGCTCTGCCAGCCCGGCTACCAGCGCGGCGGCTCTTGGCGCCAGCGGTAGAACGTGCTCGCGGGGTATCGCGCGCCTTCCCTTGGCGTCCCACAAGCGCAAGGTCTCCTCGTCGGGGTTGTAATCGCTCACCTTGGCGCGCAGCAGCTGCGCCATGCGCTGCCCGCCGGCTAGGAGCGCGAGCAGCAGCGCTCTGTCGGCAATGTCGTCGCCCAGCTTGGCGAGATAGGTGCGCATCTCGTCGACGGACAGGGTGCGGTTTCCCGCGCGCACCGCGATCGCCGGTATTGCTTCGACCGGGTTGGCCTCGACTTCAAACGGAATCAGGGCGGCGGGCAGGCTGGCGTCGAACGGAGCCTTGCGGCCGGCAGTGAATGCGGCGCTCAGGTAGGCACGCAGCACGCCGGCGGTGCGCTCGTGGCCGGCCTCGCGCGTCTTGCGTACCATCGACGCCACCTGCAACGCGGTGAGTTCGCGCGCAGGCAGCGCGGCAATGTCGGGGTGCGCATCGAAAACGTGCACCTTGAGGATTGATCGGGCTTGCCGTGCGCTTGGTTTGCCGCGTGAATCAAGAAGGGCGCAGTATGCCTCGCAGAGTGCTCGCAGCGTGTAACGTTGGCGCTTCTCCTGTTCGCGCTGGGCGGCTTCGGCCTCGGCGACCAGCGCGGCGGCTTGTGCCTCCTCTTCGGCGATCTTGCGGGCAGCGGCAGCGATGCGCTCGCGCTTCTCGGCACGCGGATCGGCGCCCTGGTCGATCATCGTTTGCAGCCGGCACGCCTCGGCGCGCGCGGCGGCGATCGTCCATGCGACAACAGAGCCTATGGTGATGCGGACAACCTGTCCGTCCATCTTCGATTGGAAGAAGAATGCCTTGCTGCCTGCGGTAGCCCGCACAGCCAGCCGGGGCACGTCGGAATCCCACAAGAACGCTTGATGCTGGCCGGCCGGGCATGTGAAGGCGGTGATTCTAGGCAGTGTCAGGCGCTCGCGTCTCGTCGAGTCGTTCATCGGTCGGGTCCTCTGGAATCAGGGTGGCCAGATTTCGTGTACCCCCTGTGTACCCCGATGATAGCAACACCGATCAACTCGATGCAACTCTCGTTGCTTGATTAGTAACGAGTTTTATATATGCTCCACGAACTCTGCGACGTCAGTCAACGCCGAAAAACGGCAATTTTGATGATTTGTAATCATCAGGTCTTGGTTCGATTCCGAGTGGGGGCACCAACGAAACAATAGCGCTCAGCAGCCCCGCCACGGCTTCAGCGAACGCCGGTCATGGATCGTGCGTGGCAGCAGCTGCCACCGTGGCTGTCGGAAATCGTGTCCCTGGCAGACGAAGGAACGGTTGAGCAGGCTCAGGGAGAGCAGGAGGACGAAAGCCTGGTTCTCGGCCTGACTGAGCCGGTCTGGCGGCTTGCGGCGGATCATGTCCAGGAAGCGCAGGCTGGTGCCGAGGTCGAGCACCTCGATCGTAGCGAGTTCGGCGGGGCGGAGAGCCGCGTCGATTTCGTCGACCTGGCCCGCCTGCCCGAGGAAGGCGGGCGCATCCGGCGCGCGATAGGGCTGTTTCGGGCGCGCGGCGATTTCCGGCGGCAGGTGTTCGGCAAAGGCACTCTTCAGGATCTGTTTCTCGCGCAGGCCGTGCTCGAGACGCAACTCCACCGGCAGCGAGGCGGCAAACTCGAACAAGCGGTAGTCGAGGAACGGACAGCGGTTCTCGACGCCGTGCGCCAGCGTTGCACGGTCGCCCTGGGTCGACAAAAGGTAGCCGGGCAGCAGTGCGGTCAGCTCGATCAACTGTCCGCGCTGGACCGACGACCAGTCGAGGAATGCCGGGTGCTGTACCGCAAGGTGCCGTTGCAGACGCGCTTCACCGCCACTACCGGCCTGCAGCAGACGGCCAGCCAGCGCCGAATTGGCGAAACGAGTGGCGTGCGACAGCGACCAATGCTCCGCCAGTTGCGCCTGTCGCTCGTAGAGCGGTACGAGCAAGCGGGCGTTGGCCTTGCTGAAGTGTTTCAGGTAGGGGTACATGGCGGCGACGAAATCGCTTCGCTGTTCGGCGCTCATCGTCGCCCAATGCTGCAGCAGCCACGCCTCCTTGAAGATGTCGTAGCCGAGGAAGGCTTCGTCCGCGCCCTCCCCGGTCAGCACGACCTTGATGCCGTGCTCTCTCACCTTGGCCGAGAGCAGGTGCAGCGGCACGAAGGCGGTACGGAAGACGGGGATTTCGGCCTGCAGCAGCGCAGCGGGAAAGCTTCGCGCGATGTCCCCCGGCTCGATCGTCAGGACATGATGTGAGGTTCCGAGGGCCTCGCTGAGACGCCTCTGATAGGCGGACTCATCGAAGTCGGGGTCGGCAAAGGAAACCGAAAAACTGTGAATCCGTTGCCCGGCCTGCTCCTGCGCCAGGCAGGTCACTGCTGCCGAGTCGATGCCGCCGCTGAGATAGGTGGCAACCTCGACGTCGCTGCGCAGGCGCAGGCGAACGCTGTCGGCCAGGAGGCTGCGGATCGTCTCCTCAGCCTCCTGCCGGCTGCCGGGGAAGGGTGCCGCTGCCGGATCGGGTCGCCAGTATCTCTGCTGCGTCACCTGCCCGTCGCAGAAGCGGACGCAACAGCCCGGCAGCACCTGCCGGACTCCCTGGTAGCAGCCGTCGTCCGGCAGCGGCGTCCAGCAGGCGAAGACGCTGCGCAGCGCATCCGCATCCCACGCGAAACGCCAGCCCGGGAAGACCGAAAAGGCTTTCATTTCAGAGGCGAAAAGCCAGCCAACGTGATGCTGCGCGTAGAACAGCGGGCGCTTGCCAAAGCGGTCGCGGACCAGCGTGATGCTGCGCTCGAGGGCATCGTAGATGCAGAACGCGTAGCCGCCGTTGAGCCGGGCGAGGGCAGCGAATCCCCATTCGATCCACGCATGCAGGACCACTTCCGTGTCGCTGCCGGTACGGAAGCGGCAGCCCAGGTCAGCCAGTTCGCGACGCAGCTCCAGGTAGTTGTAAACCTCGCCGTTGTAGGCAATCCAGTAGCGCTGGCTGGCGTCGCCCATCGGCTGCGACCCGTTCGACAGATCGATGATGCTCAAGCGCACGCAGCCAAGAGCCGCGTGGTCGTCGAGGTAGTAGCCGATCTCGTCCGGGCCGCGATGGACGATGGTCGACAGCATCTCGCCGATGATCCGCTCGTGCGTCGCCGGATCGGTCCCGCAGGCGAAGAAACCGGCGATGCCGCACATGGCCGTCAGCCGCTGCTGCCCTGATCGTGGAACGACCGATGCAGCACCTTGCGGTTGATGAAGAAGCCGAACGAAGTGAGCACCTGGCCGAACCCGGTCTCGATGAACTCGTTGCAGCCTGCGCGGAGCAGCGTCTGCATGCATGCTTCCCATTGCACCGGCGCCGCCACCTGCCGGGCGAGTTGCCGCTTCATCTCCTGGTCGTCTTCCGGCAGGAAGCCGCCGCTGACGTTGTCGCAGACGGGCAGCGAAGCCCTGCCGAGCGGCAGTTCTTCGAGAAAGGCAAGAAAGCGGCGCTCAGCCTCGTCGAGCAGGGCGCAATGCCAGGCGCCGGCCACCGGCAGGCGCTGGATCTTCTTCGGTTGCAGGGCGGCAAGCCGGGGAATCGCCCGTTCCACCGCCGCCAGCTCGCCAGACAGCGAGTACTGGCCAAGGCAGTTGTGGTTGCTGATGGCGAGGAAGCAGCCATCCGCCTGCAACTCTTGGCGCACCTGCTCCACCGCTGGCAGCGACAGGCCGATGACCGCGAGCATCGCCCCGCGGCGCTCCGCGAAGCAGTCGTCCATGAACAGGGCGCGGGTGTGGACGATGTCGACCAATTGCTCGAAGGAAACGACGCCGGCAGCGTACAGCGCCGTCCACCACCCGACGCTGTATCCGGCCAGTGCTGCCGGGCGAGTGCCCTGCGCGCGCAACAGATCGAGCGACAGGCTGCTGGCGAGCACGGTATACAGGGAGCTGACCTGGTTCGTGTTGATCAGCTCGGCCGCATCCGGCTGGCGCAGCGGGTCGAGCTTGATCCGTTCGACGATGCACGCATGGCGCTCGCCGAAAGACGGGCAATCCCGCAGTCCGTCAAGCATCGCGAGGGCGTGCGCGCCCTGCCCGGGAAACAGCAGGGCGGTCCGCCGAGCTTCGCGCATGCCAGCCTCAGGATTGGGGCGGGCGCTCGCGGGCGGCGCCGGGTGCCACTTCGGCGAGCTTCCTGCCGACCGAGGCGACGAGCCCGTCGAGGCTGTTGAGTTGTCCGAGCAGCAGTTCCTCCGCCGCGTACTCGACACCGAACTCGGTTTCGAGAAAGGAGATCAGCTCCATGAACCCGAAGGAGTCGATGAAACCGCCAGCGAACAGATCGGTTCCCCCGTCGACCTTGTTGCCGTCGAAATCGACGAGAAACTGATCGTGGAGAAAGCGCGCCACGGTCTCTCTCAGGCTTTCAATGTCCATCGCCGTTGCCCTCCGCTGCTCGAGCCAGAGATGGTAGAACCAATCGCTGCCAGTGTGAACCATCCCGAGCTTGCGGTAATACTGGATGGAGACCGGATTGTCACTGTAGATCCGGGTGACGATACCGGTCAGCAGCGGGAAGCGCTGACGACAGAGTTCGAGGTTGGCGCGCAACATCGCCGCCAAGGCGAAGCCGGTACGTGAATCGGCTGACACCACAGACTCGTAGAGGTCGAAGCAGCCTTCCCGTGGCATGCACCCCTGGACGCTGACGACCTCGTCGCGTGATCCCAGCGCGACCAGAAAGAAACCGGGGAAGTCCTGCCAGTAGGTACGCAGACACTTGAGCTTGTGCCGAAGCGCGCGTGCCGGGCCGATGGCCGGGTCGCGACTGAAGCGCGTCGGTGAGGCCTGGCGATAGAGGGCGGCGATGGCCGGCCAGTCACCTTCGGCCAGGGCCCTGGTCCGGTACTTCTGCGGAAAGCGGCCGAGGACTGCCAAGGCAGCGTCGCGGTCGCCCTCAAACTGCAGCAAGCAACCCTGAAAGCACGGCGCCAGGTCTTCGATCGGCTCTGCGGAGCGGACATGGACGACCGAATAGCCGTCCGCCGCCGCGTTCTCGCGCAGTTCCGCCAACTGTCGCCGCGAGACCGCAGGCGGTGCGCGCCAGGTTCCCACCTTGTGCGCGATCAGGCCCTGATCGAAGCGGCATTCGACGATTGCCGGCAAGGCGGTCAGATGCATGCGTCGCTCGCGATGCTCCTGCGCAGGCGATCGCGGCCAGTCGGCATCCATGCCTCGAGACAGGCGCAAACCGGCGCCACGGTCGAAGCGCCGCGTTCGGCGCTGCCGGGGTGCTCGCCGGGCAGGATTTCCTGCAGCCTCGCCTGCAATGGGTCCATCGTGACTCTCCAGGTCTGGGCAGAGCAACACGACCCGGGCGCGCCGATGGGCATCTTCCGGACCGATCCAGTCACCATTGTGCCAGTCTGGCGTTCGCTTGTGGGTGTCGGCGCGTGCGCGCGGCTGCCCAGCATCCGGCTCGGCAGGGGGGCTCTTCTCCTGGTTCTCGCCGCGTTTGAATGCGTACGTCAGATGACGTAACATGTACGCAATCGCCTTCGAGGAAGACTGCCATGGCTCATCGCATGACTGCCACCCGCCTGCGTGCCGAACTGTTCAAGACCCTGGACCAGGTCGTCAGCAGTGGCGAGACGGTCGAGATCGAACGTCCCGGAGGAACCGTGCGCATGGTTCTGGCCGCGTCGGGCAGCCGCTTGGCCCGCCTCTCCCCTCACCCGGGCACGGTCAGCGGCAATCCGGAGGATCTGGCGAATCTCTCGTGGGACGACGCCTGGCAGCCGCTGCCGTGAGTCGAGTGCCGACGCCGGATCCGTCGCCGCTCTACCTCGACACCCACGTCCTCGTCTGGCTCTATCAGGATGGGGCCAAGCGCCTGACGCCAGCCGGCGGTCGTGCCATCGATGCCGCAGAACGGCTGCTGATCTCGCCCATCGTTGAACTGGAACTTGCGTACCTGCACGAGATCGGTCGCATCAACTGCAACGCGGCCACGCTCCTTGACGTCCTTCGCCGCGAAGTCGACCTCGAAACCTGCAAGCGACCGTTCGCTTCGGTCGTGGGCGCAGCGGTAGACCAGACATGGACCCGCGATCCCTTCGACCGGCTGATCGTGGCTCAGGCGGCCCATTGCCAGGCACCTCTTCTCACGGCCGATCGCAACATTCTGGTCCATTACCCGCGAGCTTTCTGGTAGTGCAGCTGTACCGGCGCCAGCCGGATTCGACGACAGGACGCGCTGCTCATCGTTGCTGCGCCATTCCCCCGCGTGCATCGCGCACTGGATGCGTCTGGTGATGGGCAAAAACCAGGCGGTACCCGAGCCAGTGCGGCTCCCGCGAACACGGTCCGGGATTGACGCTGCTTCACGGGAGCTCATACACTGCCGGTGGTGTCGCTCGATTCCCTATCCTTGTCCCTGGTTGCAGCATGACGGGCGCTCTGAGTTTCCTGACCTTACCGGTTGCCAGCCCTCGGCGCACCCGTTCGCGCGGCGACTGCCGGCCAGCACGGCGCGTGTGGCTTGCCTGTACGTTCGCCCTGCTGTCGTCCGCATGCATGATCGGTCCCGACTTCAAGCGCCCGCCCGTGGAGGTCGCGACCGACTGGATGGATGCCGGCAGCGGGACGATCGACTCCGGCCGGGCGCAGTACCGCGACTGGTGGTCGTCGCTCGACGATCCGGTCCTGTCGAAGCTGATCGACCTCGCCTATGAGCGGAACCTGAGCCTCCTGTCCGCCGGTGTACGCGTCCTCGAGGCGCGCGCCCAGCTGGGTGTTGCGATCGGCGAAATCTACCCGCAGCAGCAGCAACTGAGCGCCACGGCGAGCTACAACCGGATCCCGGTCTCGGTGCCCTATGCGCCCATTGACAACACGTTCTGGCAGCTCACGCTGGGCGCACAGGTCGGCTGGGAGCTCGACCTGTGGGGCAAGGTGCGGCGCGGCATCGAGTCGGCCAGCAGCGCCTTTCTCGCGTCGGTCGCCGCCTACGACGACGTGCTCGTCACCCTGACCGGCGACGTCGCCAGCGCCTACGTCAGGATTCGCACCATCGACGTGCAACTCGACATCGCCCGCGAGAACATCCTGCGCCAGCAAAAGGCGCTGGCGATCGCGCGTGCCCGCTTCGCCGGCGGCGTCGTGACCAGGCGCGACGTCTACCAGGCGGAGAACGTCCTCGGCGCCACCGAAGCGACGATCCCCCAGCTCACCATCGAGCGACGGAAAGCGACGAACGCGCTCAGCGTGCTGCTCGGCATGCCACCGGCGCCGCTCGACGACCTGCTGGCGGGAACGTCCGGGATCCCGGTCGCGCCCGCGAGCCTGGTCGTCGGCATTCCCGCCGACCTGCTGCGGCGCCGCCCCGACGTGCGCAAGGCGGAGCTCCACGCGGCAGCGCAGTCGGCGCAGATCGGCCTCGCCAAGGGCGCGCTCTTCCCCTCCTTCTCGCTCATTGGCAGCATCGGCAGGCTGAGTTCCGACGTCGGCCAGTCGAGCCTTGGCTCCGGCAGTGTCGGCTACTCCGCCGGGCCCGCGATCCAGTGGAGCATCCTCAACTACGGCCAGATCACCAACAACGTGCGCGTCCAGGATGCCAAACTGCAGGGGCTGCTCGTCGACTACCGGAACGTCGTGCTCAAGGCGCAGCAGGAGGTGGAGAACGGCATCACCGAGTTCAGCCAGTCGCGCGTCGAGGCGGCCTTGCTGCAGACGAGCGTCGTCGCCGCGACGGGCGCGTTCCAGATCGCCCTCCTGCAATACAAGGAGGGCACCGCTGACTTCAATGTCGTGCTGAACGCCGAGGAAAACCTCTACAAGGCACAGAACAGCCTCGCGGTCGCGCAGGGCAACATCCCGCTCGGCCTGATCAAGGCCTACCGCGCGCTCGGGGGCGGATGGGCGTTGCGCGATGGTCGCGATTTCGTGCCGCTGGCGACGCGGGAAGAGATGGCAGCCCGCACCGATTGGGGGGCGCCGGAGCTGTTGCGCCCGCAAGCGCCCGGCCTGCCGGGGCCCGAGGACGTCGGGCCCCTGTTCCGCCCGCCCGAGTGGTGATCCGCTGAGCCGGCCCGAGTGTACGGGAGAACGCAAATGATCGCTTCGAGCGGGCGCCGCTGCCGCGCTTTCCTGCTCGCCGTCGCGGCGGCGGTGGCGTCGATGCCCGGCTGCCGGGATGCGCAGGAGACCGCGGCCCCGCCGCCGCCGGCCGTCACCGTGGCCCGGCCGGTCAGCGAGAGCGTCGCCAACTACCTCGACTTCACCGGCAACACCGCGGCGACGCAGAAGGTCACCGTGGTGGCGCGCGTCGAGGGCTATCTCGAGAAGATCCACTTCACCGACGGTCAGCAGGTGAAAAAGGGCGATCTCCTGTTCACCATCCAGCAGGCGCAGTACCAGGCGCAGCTGAAGAAGGCGCAGGCGCAGGTGGCGGTGGAGAAGGCAGCGCTCTGGCACGCAACCACCGAGCTGCGCCGCTACACCGACCTGGTCCGGCAGGACGCCGCCACGCAGACGCAGGTCGACCACTGGCGAACGGAGAAGGAGCAGGCGGCGGCGAGGCTGCTCGCCGCGCAGGCACAGGTCGAAATCGCGCAGCTCACCCTGGGCTACACGCTGGTCAGGGCACCGATCGCCGGCCGCATCGGCCGGCACCTGGTCGACACGGGCAACCTCGTCGGCGGCATCGGCCAGCCAACGTCGCTCGCCGAGATCGAACAGATCGACCCCATCCACGTCTACTTCACCATCGACCAGCGCGAGCTCCTGCGGCTGATCGAGCGGCAGAAGGCGCTGCCGCGCGACGCGATCAGCCGCGGACTCGTTCCCGCGACCTTCGGCCTGCTCACCGAAGAAGGCCATCCGCACCAGGGGCACCTCGACTTCGCCGCCATCGGCATCGCGCCGACCACCGGCACCCTGCAGGTGCGCGGCGTCTTCGCCAATCGCGACCAGCGGATCCTGCCCGGCCTCTTCGCGCGGCTGCGGGTGTCCGCCCTGGAAGCGAAGGACGCCCTGCTGGTTCCCGGCGATGCCGTCCGCTTCGACCAGCAGGGCGAATACGTCCTCGTCGTCAATGCGCAGAACATCGTCGAACGCCGCGGCGTCAAGCTGGGGCTGCAGGTCGGCGACCGCCTCGTCGTCAGCGAAGGCCTCGCCGCCGACGACCTGGTGATCGTCGAAGGCCTGCTGCAGGCGGTTCCCGGTCGCGCGGTAAGCCCGCAACCGGCGGCGGCCAGCGCAGGCGCGGCGGCCGCCAGACCGGGCAGCTGAAGCACGGGGGAGGCCGGCGTGTCGCGATTCTTCATCGAACGGCCGATCCTCGCCAACGTCATCGCGATCATCGTCGTCGTGCTCGGGCTCGCCTGCCTGTTCACCCTGCCCGTCGCCCAGTATCCGCAGATCGTCCCGCCGACGATCCAGGTCGCGACCACCTACCCGGGCGCCAGCGCCGAGGTGGTCGCGACCACCGTCGGCATTCCGCTCGAGCAGGCGGTCAACGGCGTCGAGAATTCGATCGCCATGCAATCGACGAGCGGCAGTGACGGCAGCTACACGCTCACGCTCACCTTCGACGTCGGCACCAATCTCAACACCTCGATCGCGCTGGTGCAGAACGCGGTCAACAGCGCGCTCGCGCAGCTGCCGCAGGAAGTCCAGGCGCAGGGCGTCAGCGTGCAGAAGGTGAGCACCAACGTCCTGCTGATCGGCAGCCTCTATTCCCGGGACGACCGCTTCGACGAGACCTTCCTCAGCAACTACGCACTGATCAACCTGCAGAGCCCGCTGGCGCGCCTGCCCGGCGTCGGCCAGGTGCAGATCCTGGGCGCCGGGCCCTACAGCATGCGCATCTGGCTCGACCCGACGAAGCTCCAGTCCTATGGCCTGACGGTGCTCGACGTCCAGAACGCGATCCAGAACCAGAACGTGCAGGTCGCCAGTGGGCAGCTCGGTGCGGCGCCGGTCCCCTCCGACCAGATCTTCCAGTTCACCGTCCTGACGCTGGGGCGGCTGTCCGACGTCGCGCAGTTCGAGAACATCGTCGTCCGCAGCAAGCCGCCGGCGAGCCAGGCTGCGCAACTCCTGAGGGCGACGCCAACGGGCGAGACGGCCGCGATCGTTCGCCTCAAGGACCTGGCGCGGATCGAGCTGAGCCAGCAGACGTTCAACACCTTCTCCGGTCTCAGCGGCCGGAAAGCGGCGCAGATCAACGTCTACACCCTGCCCGGGGCGAACGCCCTCAAGGTGGCGGAAGAAGTGCGTCGAGCGATGGCGCAGATGCGCGAGAAATTTCCGCCGGGCCTCGAGTACACCGCGCTGCTCGACACCTCGGCGTTCATCGGCGATTCGATCGACGGCGTCTACCGGGCACTGATCGAGGCCGGGGTGCTGGTGCTGGTCGTCATCATGCTCTTCCTGCAGAACGCGCGCGCCATGCTGGTGCCCGTCGTCACGGTGCCGGTGACGGTCATCGGCGCCTTCGCGGCGATGGCTGCGCTCGGCTTCACCGTCAACCTGATGACCCTCTTCGCGCTCATTCTCGCCATCGGCATCGTCGTCGACGATGCGATCGTGATCGTCGAGAACAGCGCGCGCCACATCGAGCAGGGCCTCACGCCGAAGGACGCGGCGATCAAGGCGATGCGCGAGCTGACTGGCCCGATCCTCGGCATCACCCTGGTGCTCACCGCGGTGTTCCTGCCGGCGTCGTTCCTGCCCGGGATCACCGGCCAGATGTTCCGCCAGTTTGCCCTCGTCATCGCTGCCACCGCCCTCATCAGCGCGCTGATCGCGCTCACGCTCAACCCGGCGCAATGCGCGCTCTACCTCAGGGCGGACACCGGTGAGCGGCGGGTGAACGCCTTCTTCCGCGGCTTCAACCGGGTCCACGAAGCCGTCGAGCGGCGCTACATCGGCGTCGTGCGCTGGCTGACGGTTCATCCGCGCAGCATGGGCTGCCTGTTCGTGGCCATCGTCGCCGTCGCCGGAACGAGTTTCGCCCGCCATCCCACCGCCTTCCTGCCGGTCGAGGACCAGGGTTACTGCATCATCGTCGCCCGCCTTCCGCCCGGCGCCGCGCAGCCGCGCGTCCGCGAGCTGGCCGCCGACATCGACGCCGTGCTCGGCGCGATGCCAGGGATCAAGGGCTGGGTGACGAGCGGCGGCTACTCCGCGCTCGACTCGGCCACGCTCGCCAACGTCGTCACCGAGTACGTGATGTACGACGACTGGGCGCAGCGGCCAACGGGTTTCTCGCAGGCTAAGCTCATCGCCGATCTGCGCGAGCGGCTCGCGACCATCCGCAAGGCCGAGTTCGCCGTCCTCATTCCGCCGCCGATCCCCGGGCTCGGGCAGGCGGGCGGCTTCGAGATGGTGCTCGAGGACCGCGGCGGCATGGGCCCGCGTCCGTTCCAGGAGGTCGTCCGGCAGACCCTGTCGAGCGCGCGCGAGCAGCCCGAGCTGCGCGGCGTGACGACGACGTTCAGCGTCGACAGCCCGCAGCTCCATCTCGACATCAACCGGACGATGGCCGAGTCGCTGGGCGTCACCATCGACGACGTCTTCCAGACGCTGCAGACCTATCTCGGCTCGACCTATGTGAACCAGTTCAACAAGTTCAATCAGAGCCTGCAGGTGCGGGTACAGGGCGAGGCCGCGCAACGCCGGCAGTTGCAGGACATCGCCGACCTGCACGTCGCCAACCGCAGCGGGCAGATGGTGCCGCTCGGCGCCATCGTCAGCGTTCGCCGCACGCTCGGCTCGGAACTGGTCACCCGCTACAACCTCTATCCATCGGCATCGATCGTCGGCGGCGCGGCACCCGGCTTCAGCTCCGGCCAGGCGCTCGACGCCATGCAGCGCGTCGCCGTCGCCAAGCTGCCACCGGGAGTCGGCCACGACTGGAGCGGGCTCGCCTACCAGGAGCGGCTGCTCGGCAACCAGGCCTACTTCATCTTCGCGCTGTCGCTGACCCTCGTCTTCCTCACCCTCGCCGGCCAGTATGAAAGCTGGACCGATCCCGCGGTGGTGATCCTGTCGGTGCCGATCGCCCTCGTCGGGATCGTCGCCGCGCTCGCCATCCGCGGTTTTCCCGCCGACCTGTACACGCAGATCGGCGTCGTCCTGATGATCGCGCTGGCGGCGAAGAACGCGATCCTCATCGTCGAGTTCGCCAAGCAGCTGCGCGCCGACGGCATGTCGGCGACAGACGCGGCGGTCGAGGCCGCGCGCCGCCGCTTCCGGCCCATCGTCATGACGTCGATCGCCTTCATCCTCGGCGTCGTGCCGCTGCTGACCGCGACCGGGGCGGGCGCCGCCAGCCAGCAGGCCCTCGGCACGGTCGTCTTCGGCGGCATGCTCGCCTCGACCCTGATCGCCATTCCCTTCGTGCCCGGCTTCTACGTCGTGATGGAGAACTTCGCCGAGCGCAAGCGCCGGAGCGCCGCCGCCGGGCGGCCGCCGGCGCCGTAGGCGCGCGCGGCGGCGCTCGCGACCCATGTCGACCTTCTTCATCGACCGCCCCATCCTCGCCAACGTCATCGCGCTGGTCACGCTCCTGCTCGGTGCCGTCTGCCTGTACGGGCTGCCCGTCGCGCAGTACCCGCAGATCGTCCCGCCGACGATCCAGGTGGCGACCAGCTTCGCCGGAGCCGATGCCGAGACGGTGGCGAACACGATCGCCATTCCGCTCGAGCGTGCCGTCAACGGGGTCGAGAACTCGATCTACCTGCAATCGACCAGCGGCAGCGACGGCAGCTACACGCTCACCGTCACCTTCGCCATCGGCACCGATCTCGACACCTCGCTGGCGCTGGTGCAGAACGCCGTGAACAGCGCCGTGCCGCAGTTGCCGCAGCCGGTGCGGGCGCAGGGGGTGAGCGTGCGCAAGCTCAGCACCAACATCCTGCTGATCGCCAGCCTCTTCACGCAGGACGACCGCTTCGACGAGACCTTCCTCAGCAACTACGCGATCATCAACCTGCTGAGTCCGCTGGCGCGCCTGCCCGGCGTCGGCCAGGTGCAGGTCTTCGGCGGCGCGCCGTACAGCATGCGCGTCTGGCTCGACCCGGGCAAGCTGAAGGCCTACGGGCTGACCGCCATGCAGGTGCAGCGGGCGATCGAGCGGCAGAACGCGCAGGTCGTCGCGGGGCAGGTCGGCGGCCCGCCGGCGGCGGCGGAGCAGTTCCTCCAACTCACCGTGAACGCGCTCGGCCGGCTGTCGACCGTCGCCCAGTTCGAAGAGATCGTCGTCAGCAGCGAGCCGCCGCCGATCCGCAGCGCGGCGGCCGCGAGCGCCGCGCAGCCGCTGCAGACCGCCTCGCTGGTGCGCCTGAAGGACGTCGCCCGGGTCGAACTGAGCCAGCAGGCATTCACCGTCTTCTCCAGCCTGAACGGTAGGAAGACCGCACACGTGGCGGTCTTCGCGCTGCCGGGAGCGAACGCGCTGCAGGTTGCCGGCGAGGTGCGCGCGCTGCTGGCCGGCATGCGCCAGGACTTTCCGCCCGGTCTCGAGTACACCTCGCTCTACGACACCACTGTCTTCATCCAGCAGTCGATCAGCGCCGTCTACGAGACGCTGCTCGAGGCCGGCGTGCTGGTGCTGGTCGTCATCCTGCTCTTCCTGCAGAACGCGCGCGCCATGCTGGTGCCGGCGACGACGGTGCCGGTGACGATCATCGGCGCCTTCGCGGGGATGGCGGCGCTCGGCTTCACCGTCAACCTGATGACCCTCTTCGCACTCATCCTGGCAATCGGCATCGTCGTCGACGACGCCATCGTCATCGTCGAGAACAGCTCGCGCTACATCGAACAGGGCCTCGCGCCCAGGGAGGCGACGATCGAGGCGATGCGCGAGCTGACCGGCCCGATCCTCGGTGTCACGCTGGTGCTCACCGCGGTCTTCCTGCCGGCGTCGTTCCTGCCCGGCATCAGCGGCCAGATGTTCCGCCAGTTCGCGCTCGTCATCGCCGCCACCGCAATGATCAGCGCGCTCAATGCGCTGACGCTCAAGCCGGCACAGTGCGCGCTCCACCTCAAGCCGTGCCCGCCGCAGCAGCGCCCGAACGCGTTCTACCGCGGCTTCAACCGCACCTACGGCGCGCTCGAGGAGCGCTACCTCGCCCTCGTCGGCTGGATGGCGCAGCGGCCGCGCAGCATGGCGTGCGTCTTCCTGGTGCTGGTCGGGCTCGCCGCCGGCGTCTTCGCCGTCTACCCGACGGCGCTGATGCCGCTCGAGGACCAGGGCTACTGCGTCGTCACCGCCAGGCTGCCGCCCGGCGCGGCGCAGCCGCGCGTGCGCGAGGTCGCCGCCCGGGTCGATGCCCTGCTCGGCAAGACCCCCGGCGTCCGCGGCTGGGTGACGATCGGCGGCTATTCCGCGCTCGACTCGGCCAGGATCGCCAACGCCGTGACGACCTTCGTCATCTACGACGACTGGGACAGGCGCCCGCCAGGATTCTCCCAGTTGCAACTGATCGGCGAGCTGCAGCAGCAGTTCCGGTCGATCCCGCAGGCGAGCTTCGCCGTCCTGCCGCCGTCGCCGATTCCCGGCCTGGGGGTTGCCTTTGGCTTCCAGATGATGATCGAGGATCGCGCGGGCCTCGGGGCGCGGGGGCTGCAGGCGGCGACGGACGAACTGCTGCGCCGGGCGAGCGACGAGCCCGGGTTCCTTCGCCTCGCTTTCACCACCTTCAGCGCCGACAGCCCGCAGCTCCTTCTCGATCTCGACCGCAACCTGGCCAGGGCCCTCGGCGTTCCCGTCGACGAGGTGTTCCGGACGGTGCAGACGCATCTCGGATCGAGCTACGTGAACCTGTTCAACCAGTTCAACCAGAGTTTCCAGGTGCGCGTGCAGGCCGATGGGGACTACCGCCGCAGCGTCGAGGACATCCGCAATCTCGCCGTCGCCAACCGCAGCGGACAGATGGTGCCGCTCGGCGTGCTCGCCGATCTGCGCCCGATGCTCGGCCCGGAGCTGATCTATCGCTTCAACCTCTACCCGGCCGCCGCGCTCATCGGCATCCCGACGCCGAAGTACAGCTCGGGCGAGGCGCTCGGCCGGATGCACGATCTCGCCGCGGCGACGCTGCCGCCCGGCATGGCCTACGAGTGGACCGGGCTCGCCTACCAGGAAAAGCTGATCGGCAACCAGTCCTACTTCCTCTTCGCGCTGTCGATCGTCCTCGTCTTCCTCGTCCTCGCGGCGCAGTACGAGAGCTGGACCGATCCACTCGCCGTCGTCCTGACGGTGCCGATGGCGCTAGTCGGCATCGTCATCGCGCTGCTGCTGCGGCGCTTCCCGATCGACATCTACACGCAGATCGGCCTCGTGCTGATGACCGCGCTGGCGGCCAAGAACGCGATCCTCATCGTCGAGTTCGCGCGTCTGTTGACGGCCGCCGGAATGGCGCCGACCGAGGCGGCGATCGAAGCGACGCGGCGCCGGTTCCGGCCGATCGTCATGACCTCGCTGGCCTTCATCCTCGGCGTCGTGCCGCTGCTCACCGCCACCGGGGCCGGCGCAGCGAGCCAGCAGGCGCTCGGTACCGTCGTCTTCGGCGGCATGCTGGCCTCCACCTTTCTCGCCATACCCTTCGTTGCCGTCTTCTACGTGCTCATGCACCGCCCCGCCGCGAGCGGGTCAGCGCCTTGAGCGAGCGAGCAGCGATGGCTGCGCATGGCTGGTGGCAGGGGCCCGGAGATGGTCGCCACGGTTGAGCAGTCAGCAGACAGCCCGCGCGGTGGTGCTGTGGGCGCCAGCGCGCGTGCTTCATGCTTCCGCCAGTTCCTGCGACAACTCGGGGTGCTTGACGATCAGCCGAAGCAGGCACAGGACGCCTCCCGGGGGCGTGAACCGGCCGTGTTCCCAATCTCGCAACGTTGCCACGGGGGTTTGAATGCGCGCAGCGAAGGCCGCCTGGGTCAGGCCGGACTTTTCCCGCGCCTGGCGCACCAAGATCCGCCCTGGCGTTGTTGCCCGCCCGAGACCCGCCTTCGCCTCCAACAGCGCCTGACGCAGATCAGGCAGGGATTCACCGGCATCGGACTCAATGGCCGCTGTCACCTTCTGGACGGCACCGGCGTCGGTGATGACGGCGATGATTCGCATCTCGCCGCCGCAGCGTGCACAGACGAGCGGAAAGACCTCATGTCAGCAATGCCGGAAGATTCCTCGCGGCAAACGCGATTGGGCAAACGATTCGTCGTCACCGACGGATTTCGACACCGGAATTCCGCCCTGACCTTGACGAAAGTCCTTGCGGCGCCTTGCTCCCGGAAATATCATCATTGTTGAAATATTCCACAACCGGAGCAAGCCATGGCTACCATGAACTTCAGCGTTCCTGACGACGTCAAGGAAAGCTTCAACCAGACCTTTGCCAACCAAAACAAGAGCGCCATCGTGACCCGCCTGTTGCAGGAAGCCGTCGCGCAGGCGCGGCGCAAGGCGCAAAGCGACGCCGCGTTCATGCGTATCCTCGTGCGCCGGCAACAGGCGCCGCATGTTTCCAGCGAGGAGATCCTCCAGATGCGCGACGATATCCGGGCCGAATCCGACAGCGCCCACGGCATCCCGGGGCGATGACCCGCTATGTGATCGACGCCAGCGTCGCGATCAAATGGTTCCTGCCCGATGCGGCGGACGAAGCCGATACGCTGCAAGCGCTGGAGCTGTTTCTGCGACTGCGGGCGGCGGAAGTCTCGCTGGTGCAGCCGGCGCACTGGAAAGCCGAGGTAGCCAGCGTGCTGGCGCGCCGCGCGCCGACCACTGCCGCCGCCGACCTTGACGACCTGAACCTGCTCGAAGGCATCCAGGTCATCGACACGCCGATGATCCATCATCGCGCCGTGGAGCTTGCCGTCGGCTTGTCACACCACCTGTTCGACACGCTGTACCACGCCACCGCGATCGAAAGCGAAGCGCTGATGATTACTGCCGACCGCCGCTACCATGACAAGGCGGCCCATCTCGGACGCATCGTGCTGCTCGAACAGCTTGCCGCATGAACGACATCGAGTTCCGGGGACAGCCGGAGTTCCAGTCCGTGTGCCCGCCCGCTTCGATCCAGCGCAGGCGTTGCACTTCGCCCGCGACCTGCAGATCTGCCCACGGACCGAAGTGATCGTCGCCCCAGGCGCCTGCCCACTGCGGCGGAAACGCATCGGGACCGCGACGCTGCCATTCGGCAAGATCGAAGACGGCACTCATCGTACCGCAGCGTCGGGCAACGCACCCGGGCCATTGGCGACTCCGACGCAGACCACCCTGTGCGAATCGAGGCCGGCGGCGAGCCACTGCTTCTCGATTTCGACGGGATAAACCGCCGCAGGACGCAGCACGATGGCGCCGTCACCGGTGGTGTCGACCAGCAGCGCGATATCGCCTTCGAGTCCGAGCTTTTTCAGTATCGATCGGGGAATCGATACCCGTCCCTTCTTGCCGAGCTTGACCAACTCCATGAGAACCATCCTCAATCAACCCGCCACGCCGGAAACCGGGAAATCATGCCGCACGCCCGGGCGACCCGGAAGCGATCCAACAACGCGTTGCCCGCCACCGTTTGCGCGCTCCATGAGGTCCTTTCGCCGCCCAGCGGCGCTGTAGCGAAGCACTCCCGCAATGCGAAGACCAAGCTTGACGGCCATCGGCCGGGCTTCATACACTGATGAGGCTCCGTCGGACCCCCGGTCCGTCTGCAAACGAAGGGAATCATCAGCGCCATGCCCATGCGGCCAGCAAGCGAAGCCTACACGGTGCAGGATTACCAGCAATGGCAAGGTGACTGGGAGCTGATTCACGGCCAACCGGTAGCCATGGCCCCGTCGCCCAGCTTCGATCATCAGCGGGTGAGCGCCGCCGCATTCCGGCAACTCGACGAATCCCTCGACGATTGCCCGCACTGCCAGGCGGCGTTTGAGGTGGACGTGGAATTTGCCCAGGACACCGTCGTCCGGCCCGACGTGCTGGTGATCTGCTACCAACCTGAGGGTGAACGGCTGACCCGCGCCCCCGATCTGATTTTCGAAGTCATCTCGCCCAGGACTGCCCGCCGGGATGAAGTCCTCAAGTTCGATCTTTACCGCGCGGAAGGCGTGTCCCATTACGTGCTGGTCTACCCGGAGGCAAAAAAGGCCAAGGTGTGGCGTCTGGTGCAGGGCGAATATCGCAAGGTCGGCGACTTCCACGACGAAAGCTGCCGTTTCGAACTGTCCCGATGCGCCCTTGATTTCGATTTCGGCCGCCTGTGGAAGCGCAAGGGCGTCCAGGCGTGAAGGCCCCCGGATGTCGCGCGTGCCCCGTGCCCGGGCGGCGGGTTTCGTTGCAGCCGATGCCGTGAACGAAAGAAGGGTCGGATCGGGTGAGTCGCCAGGGCGACTTTCACGGCAGGCCGCCATGACCGGGATGGGCGCGTGCTCGATTCCGGCCTTGCTGGTGGCGAAGGTCGCGAACGCCTCGAAGCGGCCGTACGCAAGGACGCAGAAAACCTGGTCAACGGGGAATGACCCATGAACTGGATGATGACCGCGTTGCAAGGTGGCCTTGCCAGCCTCATCTCCTATCTTGCCGCCCACGTGCTGCTCTGTCTGGTGCCGGCCTTCTTCATCGCCGGCGCGCTGTCGGCCCTGGTGCCGCAGCAGTCGATCATCCGTTTCCTCGGACCCGATGCGCCGAAGTGGAAGTCCTACTCGGCCGCCGCCGGCGCCGGCAGCCTGCTGGCCGTCTGCTCCTGCACCATCCAGCCGTTGTTCGCCGGCATCTACAAGAAAGGTGCTGGCCTTGGCCCGGCGGTGACCTTCCTGTTCTTCGCGCCTGCAGCCAACATCCTGGCCCTGGCCTATACCGGTGTCGCACTCGGCGCCGAGTTCGCCACTGCCCGCATCCTGCTGGCGCTGTCGTTCGGCATTGGCATCGGCATGATCATGGCCATCATCTTCCGCGAGACGGACGTGGCGCGGGTGGCTGGTGCCCAGACCTTTGCCGAAGGTGGTGGCATCCCGGGCAAGACGCTGCTCTTCATCGGCGCGCTGGTGGCACTCCTGATTTCCGGTACGCTGAAGCTGGACTTCCTGCAGGCCGTACTGTTCGCTGCGGAACTGCCGTGGGGCGGCGCAACGGCCATCCAGCAAGCCCTCGACCGCTGGGTGCCGGTCGATGAAGCCGTCGGTGCGGAAGGCCTGAGCCTGCAAGGGGCCATCCTGATTGCCCTGCTGGCGGCCATCGGCGTGTTCGCCTGGCGAGGGCTGGGCAAGGTCGATGAAGGCTTCAACCGCTGCACGCCCATCGCCCTTGGGCTGACGATCCTGACCCTGGTGTTTGCCGCGCTGGGCTGCAAGGTGAACGATGCCGGCATCGCGCTGACCGTGACCGGGCGAAGCCTCGCGGTGACGCTGTCCTGTCTGGCGCTCGTTCCCTTGGCTCGCCGCTTCGATCCCTGGGATGTGCAGCAGTGGCTGTGGGAAACCGGACGCTTCGTGAAGCAGATCTTTCCGCTGCTGGTGGTCGGCGTGTTCCTCGTCGGTGTCATCCGCGTGTTCATCCAGCCCGAGTGGATTCGCATGGTGGCTGGCGAGAACACCGTGCTGGCCAATCTGGCTGGCGTCGTGTTCGGCGTCTTCATGTATTTCCCGACGCTGGTCGAAGTCCCCATCGCCAAGATGTTCCTGTCGCTCGGCATGCACCCGGGGCCGCTCATTGCCTACCTGATGGCCGACCCGGAACTGTCCCTGCAGAGCATCCTGATCACCGCCGCCATCATCGGCAAGCTGCGGGCCTGGACCTATGTCGGGCTGGTGGCGCTGTTCTCGACGGTGTCGGGCCTGGCCTACGGCGCCTGGGTCGATGGCACGTCGTCATGGATGCTGGCGGGTCTGATTGGCGGCTTCATTGCGCTGATCATCGGTACCCTGAACTGGATTGAAGCCCATCGCAAGACTCTCATAGAGGTGAAAGCATGATCATCAAGATTCTCGGAAGTGGCTGCGCCAAGTGCAATCGCCTCGAACAACTGACCCGCGAGGCCGTGGCCGAGCTCGGAATCGAGGCGACCTTTGAGCATGTGAAGGAGATGGACAAGATCATGGCCTATCCGATCATGACGACGCCGGCACTGGTGGTCGACGAGCACGTCAAGGTTGCCGGGCGCATTCCGAGCAAGGCTGAATTGGTCGGCTGGCTGAAGGCCGGCTGATTCCCGGATTTCGGGCGCGCCGGCCGAATCGAGCCAACGGTCATGGCTTCGCCGGACACTCCGGATGACGAAAGCCATGACCGTTCGCCTCTGCCCCGACTCCTCTCCCGCGAGCGGGCGAGGGGAGATTCGTCATCGTCACCCGTCGGTCGGCATCGCTTTCCGGAGGCGGCCCAGAGCCGCTGCCCGAACCGGCGGCAAGCCGCAAGTGGCACCTGCCGCGAAGCCGATTCCGCGCGCAGGAGCAGGCTTGGATGCATCGTGCGCTGCGCGGCATCGACGGACAGTCGTGCAGCCGATCAGCTGCTGGATCCGTAGCGCGCGCTGGTCCTGCCGCGAACTCCGCAGCCACCCGCGCCCTGAGCGCTTCCGGCGCGACGAGCTCGCAGTCGCCGCCGTACTTCATGATGTCCATGATCAATTGACGGTCGTCGGTGTAGGGAACACGCAGCTCGTAGCGGCTGGCGGCGAGAAACGCGCCCGCTCCGGCGTGAAGCGCGTACCGCCCAGGCGATGCGCTCCCCCGACAATAGGCCGTAGCCCGATCCCGGCACTTCGTCGAGGCGCTGGTCGGCGACGTCGCGGACGAGCGTGTCGAGGACTTCGGCGTGCGCGATGGCGTCGACCGCGAAGGCGCGCGGGCCGTCCCGCAGATGGCACCGGGTGTCGAGGTACCCCTTACCGCGGTGGCGGTTGAGGCGTTGCGACGAGACCTCGCGTTGCGTCACCTCGTCGGTGCCGCGCGCATGGTAGCGGATCAGCAGGCGTTTTCGCCGCAGCAGGGCGGAGCCGACGCTCTGGAAGTGGTCCAAGTGCAATTCGCGGGCACCGACCGTCTGGATACGGATGCGGCGCTGCACCTCCTCGGCCGGGTTGTCGGCGCTGCCGAGCAGGCCGGTGAGACGGGCGAGCAGGCCGCCGGTGTCGAGGTTCGACAGGAGATGATGCATGGTCAGCAGCGCATGGATTTCCTCGGCGCTGAACCACAGGCCGGGCAGCTCATAGTGCGCGCCGACCCGCTGTCCGGCCTTCTCGAAGCGGTAGCCGCCCAGGTTGCGGTCGAAGCGGATCGGCGCGTTCAGGCGGTCGCGCATGTAGGCGAGGTCGCGCTTGAGCGTGGCCCAGGAGACGCCGAGACGTTCCTGCAACTCCTTGCGGGTGACGCAGTGGCGTGCGCCGAGAATCTGGTCGATCTGATAAATACGTTCCATGTTGTTCATGGCAGTCCTCGAGTGATCCGCGGTCTCAGTCATCGCCTTGCTGTGAGCCCGCCGCCTGGCATCCTCGCACAGGACGGGAGGCAACGCAGGGGCCAGGCGCGTTTGCAGAAATCCGATACAACATCCGGTCCTTGGGCCCCGATGCTTGTTCACGGTGAGCCAAGGTTGGCCGCGAGCGACCGGTCAGAAGCCGCCATTGGGCTGAGCTGCGGATTCTCTCGACTTCCCGACCGCTCCTGTGCAGGAAGCGGCCACTGGGTGTAGGATGGCGGCGGTCGGTGACCGGCCGGTAGCGGCCGCAGCGGCCCCTGAAGATCGAGCAGCCCGAGCGGCAGGTAACCGATCAGAGACCGGCCGCTCGGCGCTGTAGTGGGTCGGCCTGCTTTTCGGCCAGAGCAGTCATTGGGGGTGGCTAGGATGCATGGCTGAAGTCGCACGGATTGCTGTCGCTGTCAGCTTGAATGGCCTGACCGTTGGCGTTCCCGGATGACGAACGCGAACTACCGGTCCATTTTGGCCAGTACCATCGAATGGGCTGGTAAACTCAACGGCGGTACTTGTCTCCCCTGCCCTGAACACGATGAAGCGTCGCTACGCACAGTTCAATCCCAAACGCAAACTACTCTCGCCCGCTGAGGTGGAAGTTCGCGTGGCCGAACTCCGTGCGTTGGCCAGTCGCGCTCGCTATGGCGGCAACCCGGAGCATAAGAAGAACCCCGGCGATTTTGGGCTCGTTCCACCTTCCGATCCAAGACAAGGGAAATCGCTGTGCGATTTCGCCAAGATTCTCAAGCGTAACGAAGCTGAAGCGTTACTTCGCGCGGGACTGCGCAAGGGCCTTGTCAGCGACCGGATGGTTGGCGATTGGCCGAAGAACGTATGGGCAGTCACTGACGACGGTCTTGCCGTGGAAGCGCAGCTTGAAAGCCCGGATTTGGGGACCTATCACGGGTACCCCATGCCTGAGACTGATCCCCTGTCGCTGGAAGTCATTCGTCGCTGGCGGTGCCTCAATGGCTGAGCTGCGCATCGACGCAAAGTGGATGGCATCAGTATCCGGGGAACCGGAAGTCATGGCCACAGCAGCCTGTGTCGAGATGTATGTCGACAACATCAGCCTGACTCGGAACCAGGACATCTGGGCGGAGACCGTGCGTGACAACGTCTTTGTCTCTGCCTACCCGCTGGCCATGTGGTTTGCGAGTTCGTGGTGGCGCCTCAACCATGAGCCCTTGCCAACGCAGCAGCCTCGCCATGACTGGCGTATGGTCCATGAACTCGGTGCAGCCAATCACGGCTTCGTATGGCCGCGCGTCATCTTCATCCCAGATGGTGAGGCGATTCACGTGTGGGCCGGGACGTCGATGATGCCGGAGCAGTCGGTGCAGTACCTGCAAGCGCTGGAGGTGCCGAGAATGATCACGTTGACTGGCTTTCAGCAGAGCGTCGAGCGCTTCATATACAGCGTGCTGGCCCGCCTGGATGCCAAGGGGCTCGCTGGGTCGAATTTGGCGCACCTGTGGGCCCTCGTGCAGGAAGACTTGGCCGACCCCGAGGCGGTCCGCCGGCGGAAGCTGGAGGCCGAACTGGGATTTGATCCCGAGGAGTGTCCGGAGCAAGCGCTGGACGCGGCGCTGCAGCGGGAGAGCCAGGTCGGAGACGCGGCACTTTCAGAACTGGCACCGGCGATTGCAGCGTCGGGAGGACCCCCGGATTTGGCGCTGATTGGGCAGCTGGCCAGCGCCGACGGAATTGTTGGCAGCCCCGATGTCTCGCCTGGCAGCATCGATCACCTGGACCACGGGGCACCCTGGGAGCGCGCGGTTCATGACGCTCGTGCGCTTCGCAACAAGATTGGCAATGTCAGAGGCCCAGTTCCCGACCGCAGTCTGCATGACCTGCTTGGCATGAGCAGTGAAGCTGCGGCCAAATACTCGGTGCCGGTTGGACGGTCGCCAGTCGCGGTGGCGATACCGACGAACGATCACCGGTTGAAGTTCGTTCCGCGCAAGCGCAACCCTGGCGGGAAACGCTTCGAGTTGGCACGTTTCCTGGGCGAGTACCTCCGTCCCGCGGCTGACGAATTGCGTTGGCTTGTATCAACCGACCTATGGACTTTCCGTCAGAAGTACCAGCGCGCTTTCGCCGCAGAGTTTCTTTGCCCCATCGATTCATTGACGTCTTTCCTGAACGGTGATTTCTCTTCCTACGCCATCGAAGAAGCCGCCGCCGAGTTCGACGTCAGCGAGCAGACGATAACGAGCCTGTTGCGCAACAATGGCTACATGCACGATCACTGGACCGATGGCATGCCGTATCGAATGGCAGCCTGATCTGCTTTTCGTGATCTCAACTTCCGCTTACGGTCGAGAGTTCGCGTTCCCCAAGGCAGTAGCTGATTTTCAACCGACCCAAGCCGCTAACGACAGCAATCCAGGGGATACCGGCTCTCGACCGTCGCCACCCGCAATGGCCGGTGAGGTCGACGAGCGGGAAGACGTCCCAGGTTTGTGCGACAACCAACGCCTCGACCATCAAACCAAGGAATTGATGCCGACACCGATTCCGGTTGTAGATCTCTTTGCTGGCCCAGGGGGGCTCGGAGAAGGTTTCTCTTCACTAACGGACAGATCGGGCTCGCGGATCTTTGACGTTCGCGTCTCCATTGAGAAAGATCCTGTCGCGCACAGGACGCTCTCGCTTCGCGCCCTGTTCCGCAGTTTTCCAGAAGGGAGTGCCCCTGACCCCTATTACGATTATGTGAGGGGTGATATCACCAGGGCAGAAGTGCTCTCTCATCCTTCAATAACGGATGCTTCGCGTGCGGCCTACGCCGAGGCGAAGAACGCGACGTTGGGCGAAACTCCGCGCGAGAAGGTTGACCAGTGGATCCGCGAGTCCATCAGGAATAGCGATCCGTGGATCCTGATAGGAGGTCCACCCTGCCAGGCATACTCGATTGCGGGACGTTCACGGATGCGTGGGGCCGACCCGAAGGCGTTCGAAGAGGACAAGCGCCATTTTCTCTACAGGGAGTATCTGCGAATCATCCGCAGCTTCGGCCCGGCCATCTTCGTGATGGAAAACGTCAAGGGCATCCTTACGTCCAAACATGGTGGGTCGCTCATCTTCGAGCGGATACTGGACGATCTCTCCTGGCCCGGCAACGGTCTTGAATATGACATACGATCATTCGTGGTTGATGGTCACGGTGACAGCGTCAGGCCCCGGGACTTCATCATCGAAGCCGAGAATTTTGGCATCCCGCAGATGCGCCACAGGGTCATTCTTTTCGGAGTGCGGCGCGATCTGTCATGGCTCGATCATGACGTGCTGTCGCCGGCGACGACCGGCAGGGTATCGGTGCGGCAGGCCATTTCAGGTTTGCCACTCTTGCGCAGCCGTCTGTCGAGGGAGCCGGATTCCTTCGAGTCGTGGTTCCAGGTGATCAGGGAAGCTCCACGCAGCCTCAAGGGATGGAGGACCAAGACCAGAGAAAAGATCGAGGAGTGGATGCGCGAAGCGGCGACGAGAGCCGCAGCACACCAGTCGACCGGGGGCAGGTTCGTGGCAGGTGACGTGAACACCGAGACCTCGATGCCGACAGCCCTTCGTTCCTGGTATCACGATCCGCGGCTCGGAGGAACCACGCTGCACGAAACCCGTGCCCATATGCGTTCAGACCTTCACCGTTATCTGTTCGCTTCCTGTTATGCCGCCGAGTTCGGCTATTCACCCAAACTGGCACAATTTCCAAAGGGGCTCCTGCCGGAACACTGCAACGTGAAAGCTGACAGCATACCTTTCACCGATCGCTTTCGCGTCCAAGTCAGCCAGTATCCATCCACTACTGTCGTATCGCACATATCGAAGGACGGGCACTACTATATTCATCCCGATCCATCACAGTGTCGAAGCCTTACCGTGCGGGAGGCAGCTCGTTTGCAGACCTTTCCGGACAACTACTTCTTTGAGGGCAACAGGACCGAGCAGTACGTCCAGGTCGGAAATGCCGTGCCACCCTACCTGGCCCGGCAGATAGCAGGAGTGGTCTCCGATTTCCTGGCGAGGGCTGCTACGGAGCAGCGGAATCACGCATAGCTATCTCGCCAACCGGCGCACCATCATCAACCCACCGGTGAACCAGTGCGCCGATGGACAGCACGACCGACTTGTCACGAGTGGCACATTCCCACACCGTCAGCACCCGCCAGCCTGCTGAGCGCAGTGCCTCGGCGGCTCGTCTGTCACGCTCGACGTTGCCATCAAGCTTGTTGCGCCAGAAATTGGTGTTGGACGATGGCAGTTTTGCAAATCGGCATCCGGCATGATGATGCCAGAAACAGCCATGAACGAAGATGGCTACCTTCCTACCCGGTAGAACGATGTCCGGCCCACCGGGGAGATCACTTCGATGCAGGCGGAAGCGGAATCCCTCGGCGAACAGCGCGCGGCGAACGAGCATTTCCGGCTTGGTATCTTTCCCAAGGATGCCTGCCATCATCCGGCTGCGTTTCTCAGGAGTGACAATGTCGGCCATCGCTGCCTTCTACAGTCAGCGCAGTTCTGGAATCCCGTCTCTGACCGGCGAATATCTCTGAGCTCGGACCGCATCCCAGCACTCGGGCCTCTTGGCCCACTCCGAGATCATCCTTCCTCCGGAACTCCTGTGCAGCGAGTCATTCACCTCAACGGCCCACGTCCGTAGCTGCTCCCTCAGCTCCTGTGAGATATCCTGCTTTGCCCATATCCTGTCGAGGTCGATCCGGCCGCCCAGTTGATCCGAAAGCACGGAAACAAGGTAGGCAGCCACATTTCCCTGGAAGGCAGGGAACATGGGTCTGACCAGTGCATGAGTCTTCTTGAAAAGGATCGCCTTGGCAATCATCCCCTTGAACGCAGCAACGTCTGGCAGTGGTGCCGGCGGCTGCCCCTCGGGCGCCCTGAGGCCATCCATGAAACACTCGAAATTTTTCTGTGCCCCAAGACTGACCAGATCGGGCCTTCGGTCCCAGGCGTTGATGTACTTCGCCAGATCCGTCTTGATTATCTTCCGCGATGGTGGCGTCACGATCTCTTTCAGGCGCCTGAGTTGAGCCGGCGTGTTTCCCTCGCGGGCGAGCATCGTGTTGTAGCTGCCGGCAGCCCGTTCATAGAACCAGCGTCCGACACCATCGGGGCAATACGTGCACAGCGCAAGCCTCTCCATCTCGACGTGGAAGGGTTTGTTGGCCGACAAGTCGGATTGCCTGACGGAATTCTGGCTGTTTGCGTATCTCGATATGTCCGAGATAAGGGCCTCTTCCGCAGCTGTGTCGCGCGACCGCAGGACGATGACCTTGGCCGGCACACGGACCTGCCGCAGATCGACTTCGGGCCCCCTCTTCTTGGTGAAATAGATTGAGGCCGTTGTCTGCCCGCCGTTGACGATCTGCATGCCCTTGAGCCAGACAATGCCCGGACTACCATCGGCAGTTCTGCCGAGATGGGCTTCATCCGCGACGATCACGATGCCATTGTTGTAGGCCATGAACCTCTCGGGATCTTCCCTGAGGGTGTCCCGTATGCCCCTGTTGACCTTTCCCGTTGCACTCAGGAACGAGCGAACATTGGCTTCCAGAAGACGGGCACCGTACTTGTCATAAAGGAAGCGCAACGCCTCCCCCGGAATGACGGTAAGCGCACAGTCGTAGTCGGTCATCTTGCCCGGAACATAGACGCAAGGCAGAGCGCTGCCTGATACCTCGTCGAAGTTCACCACGAGTTCGTCACGGGGTTTGCCCTCGGACCAGTGACGGTGGAGGCGCTCGATGTCCATGACTTCGAGCTTGACGGTCTTGCCGTTAACCTCACGCGCCGTGAAGTTCTTGGCTCTCGCCTGTCGATCGGTGAGGACATAGATCCTGATCTGGTCGAGGTTGGCGTAGCACCCCTGAATGGTCACCGCGAGGGCATAGGCATCGTTGGACTCATCCATGGTGGCCGCAAGCCTGCCCTCGGCGCACTTGGCGAGGAATCGCAGGCATTGCTCGGCTGCCGTTTTGGTTTCGGAGTCCGGGACGGGCATGACTTGGTCTACCCCGGCATAGAGGCTCACGAACAGATCAAGCTGGTCAGCATCGTCCGAAACTGCGAAACCGCTCAGGCGGAGGTTCGCATTCGCGACCCTGGCAGAGTAGTGGCATACCTCGGGCTCGAAAGTCATGCCGATTTCGGACATGTGCTGCATGACCACCTCGGCAAAGACCGATTCGGGATACGGATAGGCCTCGGGCGCGGCGCCAAGGCGCTCGCCGATCTCTGCCTGCACTTCGGCCTGTGTCTGGCGCAGGAAATCCACCAATTCCATTATTGAATCATCCCAAGTTGTCTGAGGACGTGCCCAATCTCCAGGTCGCGTGAGGATATCAGGTCGAGGTCGATCTCGTAACGCGCCCTTCTGATTTCAATCGCGACGTTTGCCCGTGTCAGGCGGGGGAAGTCGTCAGTGACATGGAGCATCCGTGTCGACACTCGGACGAACCGGCGCGTGTAGCGATCAGCGACCCCGTCGACAAATCCCGCGTGAAGCAGGCGTGCGCCGAAAAGTTCCAGCGCGGCAGGCTCATTCGCCATGAGTCTTCGCAGGCCGACAAGCTGGTCGGGAAGGGTTCCTCCTGAAGTGGTCAGTACGAGCCGGATGCCGGCAACGAAAATCGGCCGGGTCAACGAGTCGTCCAGTTGTTCGAGGGAGCCTACGGCTCCAGGAAAGCTGCTTGGGGACACCGTGCTCTTGACCTCGATCGCTCCCGGTCCGAGGATGAAGTCCTGAATTCCGTCCAGAGGCCCCTGCCACGCGTCGACTGCGATGGCAGCAGGCACACCGGCCGAAATGAGGTCTTGCAGGAATTCGAGCTCGCCGAAGAGGCCCACCTCGGCCTCGGGGGAGAGGACGCCATCTACCCCTCGGCGCATGAAATCCTGCCAAGCCCTGATGCGCGCGAGGAATATGTTGAAGAGTCTCTCGTCGTCAGCGCCTCGAAGACCCTGGATCGTGGTGAGCACGTCGTCGGTCATCATCGCGAAGAGGTCAAGACTGCCGGCACTCTGCCGGCAGAGCGCGATCCAGACGCGGTCGGCACCCGCCCCGGCAAGGGATGCCCTGGACACCAGAAATCCCCTGCCTTCGGGAAGATGGTCGCCCGCCGGTACTCGCACCGAATTGAAGCCCACGAGCAGGGCCTCGTCGTTTCCCGGAAAGCGCCGCCCGGCAAGAAATCGGCATGGTCCGCCATGGGCAACTGGGATGGTGCGCCAGCCTTCCCCTTCCTGGTTGCCGGTCAGGGCGCGCCAAGCCGCGAGCAGTTCTTCCCTCCTACTCTGCAGGGCCATATTCCTGCTCCCATAGGACATTGTTGACCTTGTATTCGACCTTGAGACCGGAGTTGCTGCCCGGGAAGCTCACACCGAATCCAATGACGGGCGGCGTGTCCGCGGGGAGGCCTGCGTCTGCCTTCATTGGGTCGAGCACATAGAGCAGCAGCACACCTCGTTCCGGATGTGGAGCCACACCGTCTGCCCCGAATCCCCGAACCTTGCGGACGGCCGGCCCGTTCGGGGTGTCCGGCTCCTTGCTTTCCCGAAGCCTCGCCGGGTCCGCGTGCCAAGAGTCGCGCGTCACCGAAAGAGCTGATGCCCAGGCGGTTTCGTCTAGATCGATGGCTTCATCGCGAGATGACATCAGGCGGCCGATCGAGTACCGGTTCTCATAAGGACCATTGTTGACGCGCTTGAGCATGTCCACGCGGATGCCGCTACAGATCTCGCAGGCGCCACCCTCGCCGCCACCAATGACCGCAACCGTCCAGTGTGTCAGCTCATCGGCAGCGGCCATCGACCGAACGAATTCGGCGAGCAGGGCGCTGTTCACCTTGTATGCCTCAGGGTGCGTCCTGTAGGCCGTCAGGAAATCCACCACGTCGGCCGCTGCAACGTCATTCCACAGGAATCCCTTCCATTGCTGGCGAGTACCTGCACGAATGCGGACCGGATCAATTTCCGGCTTGCCGAGGCCGGACAGCAGTCGTGCCGCAGCTTCGAGGTTTCGCCCCAGCACTTGGGAATCACGGTAGAGGGATACGGTTTCAAGAAGCTGCCCGCTGAACGAGAGCAACAGGTTCCGCGCAGCACGCATCTTGAGGCGAGAGGTAACCATCAGCACGGGGTGGGACTGCACCTTGAGGCCGTACTCCCTCGGAGTCGCACCGGTTGCCGCCATCAGATCGAATTCCTCGCGCAGTTCCTCGGCGGCGGCGGCGATATGCCCGAACCACTCGGAGAGCTCAGCAGTCGTATATAGGCGACACAGGTCGAGGTAGCCAGGGCGATATCCGAACCAGCGTCCCATCTGCATGAGCGTGTCGTACATCCTTGACGCCCGCAGGAAGTAGCTGACGCAAAGCCCCTCCAGAGTCAGTCCGCGGGCGAGCTTGTCGCCCCCGATGGCAATGACTTTGAGACCAGTAGCGTGGCGTTCGGCATAATCCAGTGCGTCCTTGGCCGTGCCGTTGATCATCCTGATCTCGATATCCGCGATGGTCTCTCGCAGCACTGGCAGGACCTCGTCCCATGCCAGATTCCTCGGCGCGGCCAGATCGGACTGAACAGCGGGGATGGCTTCGCACGTGGGCACGAAATCGTTCTCCCAGAGTGCCTTGAGGCGCGCGATAGCGTCTTCGTGATCAATCTGCCGAAGGATTCTCTGGCGCAGATGGCGGACATGCTCCTCGACTTGTCGGTAAACGTCCCTCTGAACAGCATTGAAGCGTGTGACGTGTACCAGCATTGAGCAGTGGTCGTTGCCCTGGCCGCGAATGCGCCGGGCCGCACAGGCGAGGAGGAAGGCGTCGATTGCCTCGACGAGGGAGGGAGGCAGGCCATCAATGCCGTTATGGAGCGGGATGTGGCCGTTCTTGTGTCTTTGCGGCATCCACCCGCCGCGACCATCGTCGGTTGCATAGTCGTCGATCTGACGGACCAATGGCAGCCCGCCGCGGCGACCTTCCGGTGAAAGCAGTCCGAAGACCTTTGCAGGGCCGACGTAGTTGGAGGGAGCTGCGAGGTTGATGATGAAGGAAGAGGGGAAAAGATCCGGCCCCTCCTCGCGCGTTGCGCCCCTTTCGTGGATGAAGATGTTGGCAAAGGGTGTAGCCGTATACCCGACATAGGCCGAGCGGGAGAAGGAGTGGAGGATCCTGCGGATGCGGCTATTGATGGCGGTCGGTTCGTGCTCCTCATCGGGTTTGCCCTCGGCATCGAATATCTGTTCCCCGGTATCGACGGAGGCGTGATCGGCCTCATCGTCGATTAGCATCAGCGGGAGATGGGTCACGACCTTTATGCCGGTCTCGGGATCCTGCATGTTGGCCACATGATTCCGGATCCAGCGGTATAGCCTTTCGAGCACCGTCTTGTTCTTCTTCACCACGAACAGCCAAGGCCGTTGTTCCGGCGTAATGCCAAGGCTCTTGGCTGCCGAGGTGTTGAAGTCCCCCTTGTCGGAGCGATTCGTGGCGTAGTTCGGACGGATGCTCGGATCACCGTCGATCTCCCCCACACCAATGATCCTGATGTCGTCAGGCACAGGCTTAGTTTCATAGCCGAGGAAGCCCTCATCAAGACGCATCTGGGTTTGCGATCTCAGATTGTTGTGCAGCCCGGCGAGGACGATGACTATCTTGTAGCCTGCATCTGCCGCCTTGCAGATAAGACCGGTGTAGTTGCCCGTCTTGCCGGACTGCACATGGCCGACGACAAGTCCCCGCCGATCCCAGCGACCTTCCCGGCTGGGGTCCTCAAGAAGGCCGAGGACTGCATCCGTCGACTGATCCAGAGCCTCGACTGCCTTCCAGGAAATCTTCCGCTCCAGCCACTCCCGGTAGCGTTGCCAGTACCGCCAGTCCTGCTTCCTGGACGAGGTCAACCATGGCTCGTGTCCGGCATCGCTCTTGAGCGTCGTGTCTTGTCCGATCCATAAGCTGAAACGACGGATGAGCTCGTCCGTCACGGCATCCCGATCCAGTTCCTCGCCCCACTTTGGCTTCATCGCTACGATCATGTCGATCTTCCCGGCAATGAGCGCCGGCGTAATGGCGGACCGATCCTCCTCGTCGAGCAGAAGCTCCTGGACAAATTTGACCACCCTCTGCCTGTTTTCCTCTGCTGCTGTCGTCATCTTTCTATTACTCTTGGGGGGGTAGGTTCGTCGGGAAGGGCAGCCACGAGATCCGGGTGGGCATTAAAGGGTTCGGTACGCAGGAGTTGCTCCCTTGCACGTGCCGGTGACATTCCATTGCGCAACACCATGTTCCTGTATATGACCGAGAGTACCGGGATGATTTCCTCCGACGGTTCTCCGGCAAAGCCGGTGCGCGGCGTTTCGCGCGCCTCGGTGGTGTCCAGCCAGATTCGTTGCACTGGGATGGTTTCTTCGATGACGCGCAGCATGGCCCGAACCTGGGCCTCCATGGGGCCGGCATCGTCGAGGACTGCCCTCACTGCGGCGTGATCGATGTCGATCCGGTAGCGAATCCCCCCTTTGAAGTGCTCTGCGCGCCATGCTTGGAGGAGGGGCCCGCCGTTGCCGGTCCGTACCGGCTGCCCTCTGTGGGCGAAGACGCGGCGTGCTCGCTCCCGGGTATCTTCGGCGAGCCGGTTGAGACGCTCGCGAATGGATACCGGTGGCCGCGCAGTAGACTTGCGGACATCAATCTTCCATTCGGCGTCAGCTGTATTCGGAATATCCAGCCTGATTCGTGCCAGGCGGTGGGCCTCCTCCTTTGTCCAGGAACGTCCCCGCCCAAGGCCCAGCCAGCTTCCCGCGACGAGAAGACGCTCGTTCCGGTACACGTAGAAGCCCTGTTGTGCCGTCCAGCCGTCAGGTCCGGCCGCCGCGTCGTGCTCGTGCGCATCGAGGCGATCCTTGTGCGGCAGCACGTAGCACTGAACTTCCACCAGTCCGCCGTCGGCAGCAATGCGCTCGACAGGCGATGACCAGGTGGCTGCATGCCCAATGAGAAATGGATCCCACGGTCGGACCGGACGGCCATTGATGGCCAGATGCAACCTGGGTCGTGGCCCGCAGAGAAAGCGGTGGAAGACCATGGCAAGGTGCCGCTCTATCCGGTCGACCAGGTCGAGGAAGTCCTGCTCGGCAAAACCGGGAGTGACGATCCTGTCAGGGATTTCCCAGAGCACGAGCGTGCCATGTTCCGGGGAATCCAGTGAACTCAGCAGTGCCTCAGAGCCTTCGGCGGGTCCTTCAAGGAGATGCCAGCCGTCATCGTCGCTGGCCGCCACGACATCCAGATCCCACCGCAGACAGTTCGTCTTTCCCGCCTTGCGACTGGCTACAGTCAGCCTTCGGCACTGCGAGAATGATGCAGTTTTGAGACCAAGCCCGAACCGGCCGAGGTCGTGGGCAGCACGCTGGTCGAGAGGGCTCTTCTCTCCGAGGCGCATGGCCAGATCAAGCTCGCCCTCATCCATTCCTTCGCCGTTGTCAAGAACGGCGATGGTGCTCGCCGATCCTTTCCAGGAGAACTGGATATCCACGAGGTTCCCACCTGCGGCGATACTGTTGTCGATGAGGTCGGCCAACGCGGTGGCCGTCGAATAGCCAAGACCTCGCAGGGCTTCAATCATGGCGCCTGCCTTTGGAGGAGCATGGCGGGACTTGCTAGGATTCATCGTCCTCTTCCTGTTTGGTGTTTCCTGAACCGGGGAGGAACGGCCGCAAGCTGTCGGCACGGGAGGGGTGCCGCAACCTGCGCAGGGCCTTGGCTTCAATCTGGCGGATGCGTTCCCGCGTGACGCCATATGCCTGCCCCACCTCCTCCAGAGTCCGGTCATGGCCGTCATCGAGGCCGCAGCGCATCCGCAACACTTTGGCCTCCCTGGGAGACAGACTGGCGAGCTGTCGGTCCAGCGCCTCGCGCAGGGCACGATGCATTGCCCATTCCTCGGGTTCCGACGTTGTAGCCACCAAGGTTTCCTCTATGGTCGAACCGTCCTCTTCTCCGGTCGACGCTTCGAGGGACACGGTTTCACCTGATGCCCTGAGGGCCTTTGCGACCTTTCCGACCGGGATCGCCAAGAGGTCGGCAATCGCACGGAGATCCTCCGAACGACCGGTTACCGCTTCGATCTGCTCGCGTGCCCGTTCAACCTGGTTGATCGTCTCGACCATGTGCACCGGCACGCGGACAAGACGCGCCTGATCGGCAATTGCGCGCGTGACTGCCTGACGGATCCACCAAGTGGCGTAGGTCGAAAACTTGAAGCCGCGCCGGTACTCGAATTTCTCGACAGCCTTCATCAGGCCGATATTTCCTTCCTGGATCAGGTCGAGGAAGGGCAACCCTCTGCGGCTGTATCTTTTGGCGATGGAAACGACCAGCCTCAGGTTTGCTTCAGTCATGCGGCGTCTTGCCCTGCCCGCCCTGTCGAGCGCCAAGGACAATGTCCGGTGGGTGGCCGGATCGGCTCCGGTTCGTCCCAGCACGTCGCGGAGATGTTCCAGGAATGCCCAGGTCAGCCCGAGTCCTCGCAGCAGATCGACCATGGTGTCGCTGCCGGCCTGCGGCATGCCGGGAAGCAGTCTGCGAACGGCGTCGATGCGGGAGAGGAAGTCTGGAGGTGCCGCGCGTTCCTCCGCGGCATCATCATCTCCGTCTTTGTCCTCGTCAGGGCCTCCCCAGCCAACCACTTCCTCGCCCGGCATGAAGTCGTCGATCTCACGGTGCCCCATCTGGGGGACCGCATCCCTGTCGACCATGATCCGAAGCGACATGTCGCCACACCCGATTTCGCCAGCCACCTTGAGAATTTCCTCGACAGCTGGAATGCAACCTGCGACGACAGCGACGGCATTCTCAAGTCCCGCTTCCATTTCCCGTCCAAGCGCGGCCTCGTCCTCACGCGAGAGCAGGCTTTCAGTCCCCATGTCCTTGACGTACAGCCGCAGGGGATCATTGTCCTGGTACGTCAGTTCGGTGAGGAAAGTGAGGGCATCGTTGGCCAGCCGTTCCGATTCCTCATCCATGAAGACAGGATCACGCCATTCCCAGTCTTCCTCGTCTATGACGACGCCAAGGTCTCCGAGCGCAAGTGACAGGCGCCCGTCAAGCTCAACGTCCGGTTCACCATCAGTTCCGAGAGCCACCTCGGCGATGCGTCTCCGCGGCACATTGCCGTCCCGCAGGCCGACAAGGAAAAGGTGCCGTGCGGCATCGCGGTTGTCATCGTCCAAGGGATTTCGGCGCCTGGGGCCCTTCTGGATGTTCGGCAGGTCGATGTCGACGTCCGACCAATCTTCGTCGGCATCTATTGGAACATGGGCCGAGATGTCCCGCTGGAGTGCCGAGGCCGTTGCCAGGCATTGCTCGTCGCTGGGTGGCGGCTCGGATTCCTCCTCTGCCTCCCAGGCTGACAGGTCGATGCGGGCCTCGTCCGAGAACGCCCTATTGTCGCCGTCGACCGACGCGGGCCCGAATCTCGGTATCTCTCCGGTTTGCGTTTTCGGCGACACGGACAGATATTGGCCTAGCAGCAATGCGAGTTCGATCCTGCCGGCGCCTTTCGCGAGCGCAACGGCATCGTTGCCGTCATTGTCGAGGATGCGGGGATCTGCTCCAGCCTCCAGAAGAAGGCGGCAGGTTTCGGTATGCCCGCGTGAGACTGCCAGAATCAGGGCTGAACGTCCCCGGTCATCGGTGGCGTTGACGTCGTCCCCCCGCCGGATGTGGAGGCGGACTGCGGTCTGGACGCCGGCCAGCACGGCCATCTTGAGAAGCGGATTGAGGGCCTTTCTGCAGTGAGCTGGACGATCGTTCAAGCCCCTCCTCCTGATGCCGGATGCTCTGCTAGCGGGCCAGCACTCATGATTCCATCAATTCTGACTGACGTGAGATGAAGCGATCGACAGGCGTTGCCGAGGTACTTGGCCACCTCTCCTGAACAGTTCAGAATTCTGGCGGAGTCCCGCTTGTGAGGTTCAGTCTCGATGCGCGTCACAGCCTCTGTGGACAAAACGGACCTATCTGATTGTTATTTCATGTACAGATGGCATTGTCGTGCGAACGCTGGCGCGACTCAAGGCCCTCGTCGATCCACTGGATTTCGTCTTGGGCGAGAGCTTCGATCGCGAACAGATTCCGAGCCTATTCGGCGAGACCTTCAATCCCGGCAACTGGAACGTCGGCCATATTGTTCTCAACGAGCAGAAGATCCACGTGCTGCTGGTGACGCTCAACAAACAAGGCAAGGCCGATCAAAACCGCTATCACGACTACTGGATCGACGCGAACACCTTCCACTGGCAAAGCCAGAACGCCACGACTCCGACCAGCAAGCGCGGACAGGAACTGATCCAGCACGAGATGTTGGGCATCCGTATTCACCTCTTCGTGCGGGAGACGAAGCTGCAGGGTGGTAAGGGCGCTCCTTTCGTCTATATCGGCAAGGTCCGCTACCGGTCACACGAAGGCAGTCGCCCGATGAGCGTCATTTTCAGTCTCTGATACGGGTGTCTTGGCCGTCGCCGGGCCTCCTGTCCTTCCTGCGCCACTGCCGGCCGATGCCGGCAGGCCAAGCACCGCCAGGCCCGCAGGATGATCCTCCTGCCGAAAACCGCTCAGCCCATGCACTCGAGCAGCCGCGCGGCGGACCTCTCTTGCACGACGAGGATCAGCTTCATCGAGCTGCGCGTCGCGCCGACGAAGAGCTTCCGCACCGCCCGGTCGTCGAGCGCCTCGAAGTCGACCTCGGCGAGGATCACCGCGGGCGCGGACTGGCCCTTGAAGCGGTAGACCGATTCGACCAGTACGTCGCCATCCGTGTACACCGGCTGCCCGAAGAGATCGTAGTTGCCGGTGAAGTGGCGCAGGCTGGTCTGGCCGAGCCGGTCGAGGGCCATCAGCTGCGAGCGCTCGCGGCCGTGGTAGCTGACGATGGCGAGGTCGTGCTTCCTGAAGCCCGCCGAGTAGCAGATGCGGATGGCTTCCTTGATGCGCGCGAACAGGCCGGCGGTGTCGGCATAGTCGAGGAACTCGATCTCGTCGGCGGCGATCGGCGAGGCGGCCTCGATCGCGGGTTCGCCGGGGAGCAGGCGACGCAGCAGCTCGACGATCGGCCGCGGGCTGCGGTAGTTGCTCTGCGAGCGCAGCGTCACCCAGCCCGGCAGCGGCGTCGGCGGGCGCCCGTAGAGGTTCTGCATCGGGTCTTCCAGCCAGAGGAGGCGCGCATCGGCCCGGGCATGGCGGAAGATGAAATCGCGCCACGTCTCGGAGATGTCCTGGCCCTCGTCGACGATGATCGTGTCGAAGACGAAGGCGGCGTCCACCGGCAGTGCCGCGGCGCTTTGCTGCAGGCGCTCGAAGGCGTCGGGCGCGCTGAAGTCCGGTTTCTTGCCGGCGTCGCGCAGCCGTTGGTCGCAGAGCTGGTGGAAGGTGCAGGCGACGCCGCCGCGCGGGGCAATGCGCTTGAAATGGTCGGCCAGCGGGCGGTTGAAGCAGACGTAGAGCGGCCGTTTGCCGGCCTCGATGGTGGCGCGGTATTCAGCCAGCGCGAGCTGCGTCTTGCCCGATCCGGCCGTGCCGGTGATGCGCAGCCGGAAGGGCTCGAATTCGAGCCGCCGCGCCCACTGGGCGAGGCCGCCGGAAACCCGCGTGACGAGCTTGCGCGCCTGTCCCATGAGCGCGCTGACGTCGCTGTCGAGCTGGATCAGGTCGCGCAGGAAGGCGTCGACTTTCGGCGTCGCGGGCGTCTTCGCGCGCGCCGGCAGCAGTTCCTGGATGATGCGGCACAGCTGCTCGCGCGTGCTGGCGTCGACGATGCGCTCGCGGACGAGGCCGGCGGTTTCCGGGTTGCGGACCGTGTAATCCGGGCAGTAGAGCAGGGCATCGGTGTGCACCGAGGGGATGTCGGCGCGGCTGGCGAGCTTGCCGCGCAGCTTGCCGACCATGCGCGAGATCTGCACGGGGACGCTCTTCGACCGCCCGGGGTACTGCTTGACCAGCCCCGCGGCGGTTTCGCCGAGGAAACCGCTCTTCTGTTCGATCAGCAGGATGTCGCCGGCGAGGTTGACCACGGCGAAGTCGATCTCGCCGAAAATGGCCTGGCGCCCTTCGGTCGCGGTCCAGTGCACGGCGTGATACACCGAATACGCGTCGGGCAGGCCGGCGGCGAGGAGGGCGAGCGTTTCGATCTCGCGCTGCGCGCCCCCGGTGACCGAGAGTTCGCGCCAGCCGTCGGGGATGATGCGGGCCATGCGGGTCTCCTGCCGAGCACTGTCTGTCAGCACACGATGGTACGGCAGGTCGGGGCGATCGGTGCACTCCGCCGGCAACCGCGGTTTGGTGCCCCGGGACTTGCGGGAAATGGAGCGGCCGGGCTTTGAGAACGAACGACCGTCAGGCCTCGTCGTTCGCTCGCGCCTTGCCTCCCGGCCTGCTCGCGACGATTTCGTGACGACCGCTCAGACGACGTCCGGAAACGAGCGCAGCAGGTCGGCGCAACGGCTGTCGACGTCGGGTCGGCGATAGTCGCCGACGAGGCGCTCGGGGCTTTCGTTGCCGCGCAGCAGCCGCGCGTCGAGCGGGGTCGGCTCGGCGAGGCCGAAGGCCGAGTAGTAGTCGGCGAACTTCAGGCTCGAGCGGATGTTTTCGGAGATGATCATGCGGCGATTCGGGACCTCGAGCGCGTCGCTGATGATCAGTCCGTGCAGGCTCGATGACAGCACCTGTGCGCTGGAGAGCACCTCGTGCAGGATGTCGTCGATCGGCGCGAAGACGTTGATCAGCCGCGCGCCGGGGATGCGCAGCAGCGCGGCGACGGCGGCGCTGTCCTGGTCGACGAAGTGCGGGATGACGCCGAGCGCGTGCCGCTTCGGCGGCCGCGGCCGGCCGCTCCAGTAGTGGCCGACGAGGAGTCCCGGGTCGCCGAGCGCGGCACCCTGGCCGCCGCCGGCGATTGCCGCCAGCGTGTGGCGGCCGCGGACGGCGTGATAGTGGTGGCGGCCAGAGAATCGTTCGCTGGCGTCGCCGGCCCCGCTGCCCCAGATGTGCAGGCGGCGCGGCAGCAGGAGTCGGCGGGCCTGCCGTTCCCGTTTCAGGATCGTGCCGATGGCGAGCAGGTCGGCGCTGGCGACCGGGGCGTGCACCACGGGTCGTCCCGACACCATGCCGACGATCAACGGCGACAGGTAGTCGCCAAAATTCTGCCGCGTCGGGTCATCGCGGCCTTCGCCCTGCCACCAGTAGAGTCTGATCGGCTTCAAGAGTCCCTCTCCCGCCCTCTGGGTTGGTCACCGCTCGCCCGGCGGGCTGCGGCCGCTGCCCGCCCGCGGCCCGCTCAGGCGGTGGCGGCGGCGACCATGACGTTGATGTCGCCGTGCTCGGGCCAGGCGCGCTTCGATGCGAGGTAGGTCTGCCAGGCACGCAGGCTCCAGCGTGGCCGCGTCAGCGTGCGGCGCAGCGAGGGCGCCGAGTGGTCGACGTCGAGTACCCGGAAGGCCGAGAAGCCGGCACGCGTGACGACCGTCTCCAGGCTGTGCGGCGAGAAGTAGAAGTGGTGGTCGAGGAGATAGAGGCTCCAGCGCTCCCCTTCGAGGATCCGGCGCCAGTTCTCGTAATTGCCGGTTTCCAGCAGCAGCACGCCTTCCCGGCGCAGGCGGTCGTGCAGCAGCCGCAACACGCTGAGTGGGTCGCGCAGGTGCTCGACGACGTCCCACATGGTGATCACGTCGAACTCCTCGTCGGGCAGCGTCGCCTGCAGTTCAACGCCGTAGTACTCGCGCGCGCGGGCGATCGCCGCTTCGCTCTGTTCGACGCCGATGGCCTGCCAGCCGGCATCGAGGCTGGCGCGGACGAAGGCGCCGGAACCGGCGCCGAAGTCGAGCAGCCGGCCAGGCAGCGGGCGCACTTCCTGCACGTGCTCCAGTTTGGCGCGCGCGGCGCGGCGCTTGTTCTCCGAATCGGTCACGTAGCTGTCGCCGGAGGACCAGCGCCAGTTCATGTAGGCGCGCGAAGCTTCTTCGGATGGCCGCGGCGTCTGGTACGCGAGGCGGCAGGGAGCGCACTCGGCCACCGACGTCAGCATGCCGAAGCGGGCGGGGATGACGCGCGCCGGGTTCGATTGGCCGCAGAGCGGGCAGGCGATCGGCTCGAGCCGTGGAAAGCTGGCGCCATCGATGACGTCGACCATGCTCATCGCCAGGGCTCCGCCATGGTGTTCGCCGGCAGGCCTGCCGGGAGGGGTGGTGCAGGGAAAGGGGGATTCACCGGTCCGGATCCTGAAACAAGGTTGCCTGCGTCGAACGGCTGCGTGCCGCGCCACTGCCCGGACCGGGCCCGGTCAACCGCCAAGTGGCGCGCCGGAATGACCGGGCGATCACCTTGCCGAGCGGGGGGGTTCGTGCTCATCGGCAGAGCCCCGAGTATCGGCGAAATGGTCGTCGGCCGTCAATCCGCGTCCGTCCCGCAGGCGCGATCCCGCCGCCATTGCTCCTTGCGCCGGGATCCGCCGTCGCCCGCGGTCGCGCCGGATAGCGCCGGGCTATGGCAGAAATTACCAGAATCAATTGGAACCAATCCGCCGCCTGCACTACGATTCGTCCGTCGCTTCTTTTCATCCACCGAACTCGAAGGAGAACTCACGATGTCCTTGATCAACACCGAAATCAAGCCGTTCAAAGCCACCGCTTTTCACAATGGCAAGTTCGTCCCCGTTTCCGATGCCGACCTGAAGGGCAAGTGGTCCGTCGTCGTTTTCTACCCGGCCGACTTCACCTTCGTCTGCCCGACCGAACTCGGCGACCTGGCCGATGAGTACGATGCCTTCCAGAAGATCGGCGTCGAAGTCTATGCCGTGTCGACCGACACCCACTTCACGCACAAGGCGTGGGCCGATGCGTCGGAGACGATCAAGAAGATCCGCTATCCGATGATCGGCGACCCGACCGGCAACATCACGCGCAACTTCGACGTCATGATCGAGACCGAGGGCCTGGCGCTGCGCGGCACCTTCGTCGTCAATCCGGAGGGCGTCATCAAGGTCTGCGAAATCCACGACCTCGGCATCGGCCGCGACGCCAAGGAACTGCTGCGCAAGGTGCAAGCCGCGCAATACGTCGCCAGCCACCCGGGTGAGGTCTGCCCGGCCAAGTGGACTCCGGGTGAGGCCACCCTGGCACCGTCGCTGGATCTCGTCGGCAAGATCTGAGCGCCGCTGCACGCGCCGCTGCCGGGCGTGCAGTCCGGCAGCCGCCGCGGGTGCCAATGCACAGGGGCCGCGAAGCACAGCTTGGCGGCCCCTTTTCAATGCCACTCGTCAATGGAGAAACAGTCATGCTCGACGCCAACATCAGGAATCAACTGCGCGCCTACCTGGAGAAGATCCAGCAGCCGATCGAACTCGTCACGTCGCTCGACGACAGTGACCAGGCGCGCGAGATGCTCGCGCTGGTACAGGAAATCGCCGAGCTGTCGGCGAAGGTCAGCGTCCGCCAGGACGGCGATGCCGTGCGCCGGCCGTCGTTCGCCGTCGCCCGGGTCGGCGAGGCGGCGCGCATCAGCTTTGCCGGCATCCCGATGGGGCACGAGTTCACCTCGCTGATCCTCGCCCTGCTGCAGACCGGCGGCCATCCGCCGAAGGCCGAGGCGAGCGTGCTCGACGAGATCCGCGCGATCCCCGGCCGCTTCCACTTCGAGACCTTCATCTCGCTCTCCTGCCACAACTGTCCCGACGTCGTGCAGGCGCTCAACCTGATGGCGGTGATCAACCCGGGCATCAGCCACCAGATGATCGACGGCGCACTGTTCCAGTCGGAAGTCAGCGAGCGGCAGATCATGGGCGTGCCCACCGTCCTGCTCAACGGCGAGCACTTTGGCCAGGGGCGGATGACGCTCGAGGAGATCGTCGGCCGGATCGACGTCGGTGCCGTGCAGCGCGAGGCGGAGAAGGTCTCGGCGCGGGCACCCTTCGACGTCCTCATCGTCGGCGGCGGCCCGGCGGGCGCCGCGGCGGCGATCTACGCCGCGCGCAAGGGCGTGCGCACCGGCGTCGTCAGCGAGCGGTTCGGCGGCCAGGTGCTCGATACGCTGGCGATCGAGAACTTCATCTCGGTCAAGGAGACCGACGGCCCGAAGCTCGCTGCCGGCCTCGAGCAGCACGTGCGCGAGTACGAGGTCGACATCATGAACCTGCAGCGTGCCGAGGCACTGGTCGCCGCCGGCGACGACGGCCTCGCCGAGGTGCGCCTGGCCAGTGGCGCCAGCCTGCGCAGCCGGACGGTGATCATCGCCACCGGCGCCCGCTGGCGCGAGATGAACGTCCCCGGCGAGAAGCAGTACCGTGGCCATGGCGTCGCCTATTGCCCGCACTGTGACGGCCCGCTGTTCAAGGGCAAGCGGGTGGCCGTCATCGGTGGCGGCAACTCGGGTGTCGAGGCGGCGATCGACCTCGCCGGCGTCGTCGGCCATGTCACGCTGCTCGAGTTCGAAGCCAGCCTGCGCGCCGACGCGGTGCTGCAGAAGAAGCTGTTCAGCCTGCCGAACGTCAAGGTGATCACGCAGGCGCTGACCACCGAGGTCAGCGGCGACGGGCAGAAGGTGAATGGCCTCATCTACACCGATCGCGCCAGCGGCGAGTCGCTGCGCATCGACCTCGAGGGCGTCTTCGTGCAGATCGGCCTGCTGCCGAACAGTGACTGGCTGAAGGGCACGCTGGCGCTCTCGCGGCACGGCGAGATCGAGATCGACGCGCGCACGCAGACCTCGCTGCCCGGCGTCTTTGCCGCCGGCGACGTGACGACCGTGCCCTACAAGCAGATCGTCATCGCCATGGGCGAAGGTTCGAAAGCCGCACTGAGCGCCTTCGATCACCTGATCCGCAGCTCGGTCTCCTGATGCCCCGCTCGTGGCCGGCGCGCGTGCCGGCCACGAGCGGGGCGCCCCTGCACCTGGCGGCCGGCCGCCGGGCGGCGGGCGCGTTCAGCCGAGAACGATGACCTTCAGCTTGTCGTAGAAGCCGAGCCCGTCCCACCACTGCCGGCCCTTGTCGTGGAAGCTGCGCCCCGACGGCGTCAGGCGCAGTTGGTGGGCGCCGAACTCGGTCAGCCCGGCATCCCTGACGAAGGAATGCCGCATCAGGAACTGCGCGATCGCCGGCTGCACCTGCTGCCCGCCGAGGGTCCAGCGGGTGCCGTAGCCGTCTTCGTCTCCCGGCAGCATCATGAACGGTTCGCCCCGCCCCAGATGGTGGAGGACCATCAGCGTCTCGTAGCGGGCCGGGATCTCGCTTTTCTGGTAAGGGCTCATCACGCCACCGACTCGCGGCTCTCCGGGCAGGCAATACCGCGGCAGGGTGGCACGCATCCGCTCACGCGGCGGTTACGCCGGGCGCCCGCCCGAGCCAGGGGCCCGCTTGCCGGCGGGCGATGCCGGTGCCGCTCAGCGCCCACCTGCCTGCTGCGCCAGGTTGCGGTGCATCAGGGCGAAGAAGCGGTCGTAGAACGGTCCGGCGGGAATCGTCTCGCTGGCGACCTTGACCAGCGAATCCTCGTTCGCGCCGAGCGGGATCGACAACGAGCCGATGGCGGCAACGCCGACGCTGGCCGAGTTCGGGTTCTTCTTCAGCGTGTAGCGGTCCTCGATGGCGCTGACGTAGGCTGTCGCCAGCTCTTCGTGGCCGGCCTCGCTGGTGCACACGACGTTGAAGACGATCTGCACGTGCACGTCTGCCTGCGGCTGGAAGTTCTTGCTGGCGCTGACCGCATCCGGCTTGACGGCGGTCAGCAGGTAGCCCTGGCTGAGCAGCGCGCGCCGGGCGGCTTCGCAGGTCGCTTCGGCGCTGGCGTCGAAGAGGCGCGAGAAGGTCTCGTCGGCGGCGAAATCCTCGCTCTGGTAGACGGTGGCGTTGCGCGTCGCGCCGCCACAGGCGGCGAGTCCGCCGGCGAGCAGTGCCGCCAGAAGCAGGCTGCGCGCGCGCGCTGTCCGCGGGGCTGGCGGTTGCTGCGCGGGTGGTTGGCGGCACGTGGGGCGCATGTTGCGGACCGCCCTTGCGCGTGGTCTCAATGTGCCTCGTCCCAGTTGCCGCCGAAACCGATGTCGACGACCAGCGGCACGCGCAGGCTGGCGACCTCGCTCATCAGTCGCGGCAGCTCGCCGCGCACGCGCGGCAGTTCGTCGTCCGGCACTTCGAGGACGAGTTCGTCATGCACCTGCAGCAACAGCCGGGTGCGCAGCCGTTCGCCGTCGAGCCAGCGCTGGACGGCGATCATCGCCGACTTGATCAGGTCGGCGGCGGTGCCCTGCATCGGCGCGTTGATCGCCGCGCGTTCGGCACCCTGGCGGCGGCCGACGTTGCTCGAGCGGATCTCGGGCAGCCACAGGCGGCGACCGAAGACGGTCTCGACGTAGCCCTGGCGTTTCGCCGCCGCGCGCGTCTCTTCCATGTAGGCGGCGACGCCCGGGTAACGGGCAAAGTAGCGATCGATGTACGACTGCGCTGCGCCGCGTTCGAGGTCGAGCTGGCGTGCCAGGCCGAAGGCGCTCATGCCGTAGATCAGGCCGAAGTTGATCACCTTGGCGACACGCCGCTGGTCGGCACCGACTTCCGCCGCCGCGACGCCGAAGATCTCGCTCGCCGTCGCCCGGTGCACGTCCTCGCCGGCGGCGAAGGCGGCGAGCAGCCGCGCGTCCTGCGACAGGTGCGCCATGATGCGCAGCTCGACCTGCGAGTAGTCGGCCGAGAGCAGGTGGCTGCCGGGCGGGGCGACGAAAGCGGCACGGATGCGGCGGCCCTCGGCGGTGCGCACCGGGATGTTCTGCAGGTTTGGGTCGCTCGACGCGAGGCGGCCGGTGACCGCCACCGCCTGCGCGTAGCTGGTGTGCACGCGGCCGGTGGTGGCGTTGATCATCTTCGGCAGCTTGTCGGTGTAGGTGCCCTTGAGCTTGGCGAGCTGCCGCGTCTCGAGCAGGATCTTCGGCAGCGGGTAGTCGAGTGCGAGTTCGGAGAGCACCTCCTCGTCGGTCGATGGCGTTCCCGACGGGGTCTTCTTCTTCACCGGCAGCCCGAGGCGGTCGAACAGGATCTCGGCGAGCTGCTTCGGCGAATTGAGGTTGAACGGCTGCCCGGCGGCGGCATGCGCACGTTCCTCGAGTTCGAGCAGGCGCCTGCCGATCTCGTGGCTCTGCTGCGTCAGCAGCCCGGCATCGATCAGGATGCCGGTGCGCTCCATGCGGAAGAGGACGTCGCGCACCGGCATCTCGATCTCGTCGTAGATCCGCCGCAGGCCGCCGTCGCCGGCGATCTGCGGATGCAGCTGCCGGTGCAGGCGCAGGCAGAGGTCGGCATCCTCGGCGGCGTAGGCCGCCGCCTGGTCGATCGCCACCTGCTCGAAGCCGATCTGGTTCGCGCCCTTGCCGCACAGCGCTTCGTAGGGAATCGTCTGCAGCCCGAGGTGGCGGCTGGCGAGCTGCCCGAGGTCGTGCCCGCGGACGCCGTCGCGACCCGATTCGAGGACGTAGGACTGCAGCAGGGTGTCGTGCCGCACGCCGGCGAGGCGGATGCCGTGGTTGGCGAGGACGTGCTGGTCGTACTTGAGGTTCTGGCCGATCTTTGCCCGCGCGGGGTCCTCGAGCCACGGCTGCAGGCGTGCCAGCACGGCGTCCTGCGGCAGTTGCGACGGCGCGTCGGGGTAGCGGTGGGCGAGCGGCAGGTACGCCGCCTCGCCCGGCGCGACGGCCAGCGAGAGGCCGACGAGGCGGGCGGCGAAGGGGTCGAGGCTGGTGGTCTCGGTGTCGAGCGCGCAGAGTTCGCAGTCGCCGACCTTCTGCAGCCAGCGCTCGAAGGCCGGCCAGTCGAGGATCGTCTCGTAGGCGGCGCGGTGCGCGCCGTCGGCCGCCGCCGGCGTGGCGGCGGGCGGCGCCGCTGCCGGCGGCGCTGCAGCGGCGTCAGCCGTGCCCTGCACCTCGCGCAGCCACGAGCGCATCTCGTAGTGCCGGAAGATCTCGAGCAGTCGCTCGCGGTCGAGGGCACGCGGCTGCAGCTCGGCGAGCGCCAGCGGCAGCTCGAGGTCGCAGCGCACGGTCAGCAGGCGGCGTGCCAGCGGCAGGAAGTCGAGCGCGCGCCGCAGGTTGTCGCCGACGGCGCCGCCGATGTCGTTGGCGGCGGCGATCACCCCGTCGAGCGAGCCGTACTGCTGCAGCCAGCGGACCGCCGTCTTCGGCCCGACCTTGTCGACGCCCGGGACGTTGTCGACCGCGTCGCCGACGAGCGCCAGGTAGTCGACGATACGCCCGGCGGGGACGCCGAAGCGGCTGACGACGCCGGCCTCGTCGAGGGTTTCGTTGCTCATCGTGTTGACCAGCCGGACCAGCGGGCCGACCAGTTGCGCCAGATCCTTGTCGCCGGTCGACACCACCACCTGCATGCCCTGCGCCGCTGCCTGCGTCGCCAGAGTGCCGATGACGTCGTCCGCCTCGACCCCGTCGACGACCAGCAGCGGCCAGCCGAGCGCGGCGATGGCGGCGTACAGTGGCTCGATCTGGCGGACGAGGTCGTCGGGCATCGGCGGCCGGTTGGCCTTGTAGGGGGCGTACCAGTCGTCGCGGAAGGTGCGCCCCCTGGCGTCGAAGACGCAGGCCTTGTAGTCGACTCCCGACGCCTGATGGTCGCTTTCGAGTCGCCGCAGCATGTTGAGGACGCCGTGCATGGCGCCGGTCGGCTCGCTCTGCGTCGTGCGCAGGTCGGGCAGGGCGTGGAAGGCCCGGTAGAGATAGGAGGATCCGTCGACCAGCAGCAGGGTGGGCATGGGCGGGGTCAGGGCAATGGAGGTGAACGGGTCTGGCCGCTGGCGCGAGCGGCATGCCGCGCGTCGTGCCGTCGCCAGCGCAGGCGCGACGGATCCCCGGCATTATGGCAGAGTTCGGCGGTCGACCGCGCCGCCTGCGCGGGTTGCCGGCAGCCGCGGACAGCGCGTGATTCTGTACTACAATCGGTGCTGGCCGGCAGCATGTCGGCGAACCGATCAATCATCCGGAAGACCGCCGATGCGCCGCACCCATGCCTTTCTGGCCACTTTGGTCCTTGCCACGGCGCCAGTGCTTGCCCAGACTCCGCCCGATCTGCAGCCGTTGCCGGCAGTGCCGCCGCCACCGCCGGAGATGGCCCCGGTCGACGCTTCGATGGAGCCGGAAGTGACGATCGTCAGGCGTGACGGCGAGACGATCGAGGAACACCGGGTCGGTGGCAGGCTCTACATGATCCGGGTGACGCCGGCGCATGGCGTGCCCTACATCCTGGTCGACCACCAGGGCGACGGGAACTTTGCGCGGCATTCGATCGGCGGTCCGCCGATCAGCGTGCCGATGTGGACCATCGGCACCTTCTGAGCGGCGGGTCACCAGCCTTCCCGCCGCTGCCCGCCCGACATCGACCGCGCCCATGTCGGTGTTCACCGAACTCAGCGCCAGTGTGGTGTCTGCCTGGCTCGAGAACCATTCTCTGGGAACGCTGCGGGACCTCACCGGGATTGCCGAGGGCGTCCAGAACTCGAACTTCTACCTTGGCACCACGAGCGGCGATTACGTCCTGACGCTCTTCGAGCAGGTGCCGCATGCCCAGCTTCCGTTCTACACGCAGTTGCTGGTTCATCTGGCGGCGCGCGGGATTCCCTGCCCGGCGCCGGTCGCCGATCGGCGCGGTAGCCATCTCGGCGAGCTTGCGGGCAGGCCGGCACTGATCGTCAGTCGTCTCGCCGGTGCTTCCGAGGCATCGCCGAACCCGCAGCAGTGCGCGGCGGCTGGTGCGGCGCTGGCGGAACTGCACCTGGCGGCGCAATCGTGCCCGCTGCGCCAGCCGCACCCGCGCGGCGCGGAGTGGTGTGCCGCCGTCGCCGCGCAGCTCGCACCGCGGCTGCGTCCCGGCACGGCCGCCCTGTTGGCCGACGAACTGCGGCAGCAACGGGCCTTGCGGCCCGGCGGCCTGCCGCGAGGCATCATCCATGCCGATCTCTTCCGCGACAACGTCCTCTTCGTCGGTGATCGCGTCAGCGGTCTGCTCGACTTCTATTTCGCCGGTGTCGACGACCTGCTTTTCGACCTGGCGGTGGTGGCCAACGATTGGTGCACCGCTGCCGGCACCGGGATCGATGTCGATCGCTGCCGGCTGCTGCTGTCCGCCTATCATCGCCGGCGGCCGCTGACTGCCGGCGAACGGGCGGCGTGGCCGATTCTCCTGCGTGCCGCGGCCCTTCGTTTCTGGCTCTCGCGCCTGCAGGACCAGTTGCTGCCCAGACCCGGTGAGGTGGTGACGCAGCGCGATCCATCGGTTTACGAGGAGATTCTGCTGGCGCACCGGGCCGACGACGGCCGCCGGCACGGCCTTGCGCGGGCTGCCGATGGACTTCCGGCAGACGAAGTTCCGGGGCTGGCATGGCATGAGTGACGGTGTCCTGCCGCAGGTCAGGGAGCAGTACGAAGCGCTGCCCTATCCCCCGCGCGATCCCGACGAGGAAAGCCGGCGGCTGCTGCCGACCTGGCTCGACTCGCTGCCGATGATCAACCACTACTGCTTCGCCGGCCAGCAGGATTTCCGCCGCGGCTGGCGCGTTCTCGTTGCCGGCGGCGGTACCGGCGACGCGACGATCTATCTCGCGGAACAGTTGCGCGCTACCGACGCCGAGATCGTGCACCTCGACCTGAGCGCGGCGAGCATCGCCATCGCGCGCCGACGGGCCGAAATCCGCGGACTCGGGAACATCCGCTGGTTGCAGGCGTCGCTGCTCGAGCTGCCCCGGCTTGGGCTGGGCGAGTTCGACTACATCAACTGTTCGGGGGTCCTGCACCACCTGCCGGACCCCGATGCCGGCCTGCGCGCGCTGCTCGCCGTCCTGGCGGCCGGTGGCGCGATCGGCGTGCTGGTCTACGCGACCTACGGTCGTACCGGCGTCTACCAGATGCAGGAACTGCTGCGCCGGATCAACGTCGGCTGCGACAGCATCGACCAGCGCCTCGACCATGCCCGCCAGGTGCTGGCGGCGTTGCCGCAGACGAACTGGTTTGCCCGCGGCGAGGCCCTGATATCCGACCATCGACGCGGTGACGCCGGCATCTACGATCTGCTGCTGCATGCGCAGGATCGTGCGTACACCGTCGAGGAACTGTACGCGTGGCTGCACGATGCGCACGGTCTGCACATCGAGTTCTCCGATGTCGGCCGCGGGCGTGCACCGTACCTGCCGCCGCTGGTGCTGGCGCCGCGACGGCCGCCGTTCCTCGAAGCCGTCGCGCTCCTGCCCTTGCGCCAGCAACAGGCGATCGCCGAATTGCTCGGCGGTACGCTGGTGACGCACTCCTTCTATCTTTGCCGCGGCGCTCGCGTCGCTCCCTACGGCGACCCGCAGTACATCCCGTTCTTCTGCCACGAACCGGTGAGCGGGCCCGAGTTGTCGGCCATCATCCACCGCAGCACCGAGGTGCCCTTCATCATGCGGCACAGCCATACCGGCATCAGCCTGCCACTCGACGTCGGCCGCTTCGGCAAGTTCATCCTCAAGTACATCGACGGCCGGCGCAGCTTTGCCGAGGTCTTCGCGCTGGTGCGCGGCGAGGAGAAGTTCCGTCGCTCGCCGCCCGACGATGCCACGCTGTTCGCGGACTTCGCACCGCTCTACGGCTTTCTCAACGCCATCGAGCGCATGCTGCTGACGCGTTGCCCCACCTGATGGCGGCGCGGACCAGCGGTGCGGCTTGCCTCGTTCGTTGCGGGACGCTAGCATCTCCTACCCTTTGTCATCAGGCCGCGATCCCCATGGAGCAATTTCCGATCCCCGCGCCGCAGTTCGACGGCGCCAGCCGCCGGCTCGATGCGGGCAGCGTGTTCGACTGGTTTCGCCAGGGCTGGGCGATCTTCGCCGCCAACCCGGCCGTCTGGATCGCCATGATGGTCATCATGATCGTCATCTACGTCGGGCTGGCGATCGTCCCGGTCATCGGCTACCTCGCCGCCTACCTGCTGACGCCCTTGCTGGCGGCGGGAATGCTGCTCGCCTGTCGCAAGGCGGTGATCGGCGAGGCAATCGAGATCGGCGACCTGTTTGCCGGTTTCAGGCGTGATACGGGTGCGCTGATGACGCTTGGCGTCTTCTACATGCTGGCGATGCTGTTGCTCGTCGTGCTGGTATTCCTTTCCCTCGGCGGCGGCATCGCCGGTGGCCTGGTGCTGGCAAACCCGCTCGGTGTCGGCATCGCCCTCGGCGGCATCGCCGTTGCCGGCCTCATCTGGTTGCTGCTGTCGCTGCTGGTCGTCATGGCCGTCTGGTTCGCGCCGGCGCTGGTCGTGTTCAACGGCATGCCGCCGACGGCGGCGCTCAAGGCCAGCTTCCAGGCCTGCACGAAGAACCTTCCCTGCCTGCTCGTCTATGGATTGCTGACGATGATCCTGTGCTTCTTCGCCGCCCTGCCGCTCGGCCTCGGATTCCTGGTCCTCGGACCGGTGCTCGCCGGCTCCGTGTATGCTTCGTATCGCGATACCTTCATGACCGCCTGAACCGCCCGAAAACATGCAAGCACTGACTCTTTCCGCAGCGCAGGGATGGCGCTGGCTCAGCGATGGTTTCCGCATCTTTCGCAAGGGGCACGTGATGTTGACCTTCCTCGTCGTCAGCTACTGGCTGCTGATGGCGATGGTCAACCTGTTGCCGGTGATCGGCACGGTGCTCACCACGCTGTGCATCCCGGCCTTCTCGGTCAGCCTGATGAACGTCTGCCGCAACATCGACCGTTCGCTGCCGGTGACACCGCAGATGCTGTTCTCGGGCTTTCGCAGCAATCAGCGTTCGCTGCTGGCTCTCGGCGCCGTGTACCTGGCGGCGACGGTCGGCATCCTGGCGATCTCGGCAGTGGCCGATGGCGGCGCACTGATGGCGATGATGCTGCTCGGCACGAAACCGGCGGACGACGTGCTGGCGAGTGGCGACATCCTTCTTGCGGCACAGCTCGCCCTGCTGCTCCTCTGCCCGCTGGTCATGGCCTACTGGTATGCGCCGGTTCTCGTCGGCTGGCATTCGCTGCCGCCGGCGAAGGCACTGTTCTTCAGTTTCGTCGCCTGTGCCCGCAACTGGCGCGCCTTCCTCGTCTACTCGCTGGCGCTGGCCCTCGTCGCGGTGGTGCTGCCGGCGCTGTTGCTCGGCGTCGTCGGGACGCTGCTGCAGCTCGGCGCATCGCTGGTGGCCACCGGGATGACCGTCCTCGTCCTCCTTGTCGTCGCGCCGGCGGTCTTTGCCAGCTTCTACGTCAGTTATCGCGATGTCTTCGTCAGCACCGGCGACAGCGATGCCTGACGAGGGCAGCGGCGATGGCCCGCTGGGGATTTTCGGTGGCACCTTCGATCCGGTTCACTACGGGCACCTGCGCCTTGCCGAGGAGGCCGTCGGCGCCCTCGCGCTGAGCGCGATCCGCTGGCTTCCGGCGGGTCAGCCGAGGCTGCGTGACGCGCCGCGGGTGACCGCCAGTCAACGCCTGGCGATGGTCCGTCTGGCGACTGCCGACAACCCGCTTTTCGAGGTCGACGAGAGCGAGGTGACGGTCGCGCAGCCGAGTCGCACCGTGCCGACGCTGGAACGACTGCGTTCGCCCGAACACTGCGGGGGGCGCCGGCCGCTCGTCCTCCTCCTCGGCGCCGACGCCTTTGCCGGCCTGCCGGGCTGGCACCGCTGGCAGTCGCTGCTTGCCCTGGCGCACCTCGCGGTCGCCCATCGCCCGGGTTATCCGCTTGATCCGGCGCAGTTGCCGCCGGCGCTGGCGGCGCACTGCCGCGACCGCTTCTGCAGCAGTCCGGCCGAACTTGCGGCTTCGCCGGCCGGGCTGGTCGCCACCTTTGCGATGACACAACTGGCGATCTCGGCGACGCGTGTCCGCCAGCTGCTCGCCAATGGCGAGAGCGTCCGCTATTTGCTGCCCGATCCGGTTATCGCTTATATTCGGCGCCATCGCCTTTATCCCCACTGCTGAGCCGCCCATGGAACTTGCCGATCTCGAAAAGCTGGTCGTCGCTGCGCTCGACGACATCAAGGGCCGAGATATCGAGGTCATCGACACCAGCCGCCTGACGGCGCTCTTCGACCGGATGATCATCGCCTGTGGCGATTCGAACCGCCAGGTCCGGTCGCTGGCACGCAACGTGCAGGAAAAGGTGGGCGAGGCCGGTGGCAGCATCCTCTCCTGCGAGGGCGAGGAGGCGGGCGAGTGGATCCTCGTCGATCTCGGCGACATCATCGTCCATGTCATGCAGCCGGCGGTGCGCAGCTATTACAACCTGGAGGAACTGTGGGGCGGCAAGGGGCCGCTGCGCGTTCGCCAGGCAGGTCGCCAGCTTTCGGAGGCCAGCCTCGGCGAGGCATGAGGCTGGCCATCGTCGCCGTCGGGAACAGACCGCCCGCCTGGGTCGGCGCTGGCTGCGCCGAGTACCTCAAGCGGATGCCGCGCGAGCTGCCGCTGTCGGTGATCGAGGTCAAGGCCGAGGTGCGTGGCACGAAGAGCCGCGAACAGCTTCTTGCCGCCGAGCGGACGCGACTGCTGGCGGCGCTGCAGGGTTTCCGCCGGCTGGTGGTACTCGACGAGCGCGGGTCCGACCTGAGCACGCTCGAACTGGCGCAGCGCCTTGCCGGCTGGATGCAGGCTGGCGGCGACACCGCCTTCGTCATCGGCAGTGCCGACGGCGTCGACGCGGCGTTGAAGCAGCAGGCCGACGAGATCATTCGCCTCTCGCGCCTGACCCTGCCGCATGCGCTGGCGCGGCTGCTGCTGTGCGAGCAGCTCTACCGCGCCTGCAGCGTGATCCGCAACCATCCCTACCATCGCGAGGACTGAGTGGCCGGCGGCCCACTGCAGCAACGCGTCCATCTCGCCTCGCGCAGCCCGCGCCGGCGCGAGCTGCTGGCGCAGATCGGCGTCGCCTTCGACACCATCAGCTTCCGCGGTGCGCCGCGCGAAGATGCGGCGGTCGATGAAACGCCGCTGCCCGGGGAGGATGCGCGGCACTACGTCGAGCGCCTGGCGCGCAGCAAGGCGGAGCACGGCTGCGAGCTGGTCCGCCGGCGACGGCTGTTGCCGCAGGCGGTTCTCGCCGCCGACACGACTCTGGAACTGGCCGGTGAGCTGATCGGCAAGCCGGTCGATGCCGACGATGCCTGCCGCATCCTGCGCTGCCTTTCGGGCCGCAGTCATCGAGTGCTGACCGCCGTCGCGGTTGCCTTCCAGGGCCGCATCGAACTCGCGCTGTCCGACAGCGTGGTGCGCTTCCGTCACCTCGATGATGGCGAAATCTGCCGCTACGTCGCCAGCGGCGAGCCGCTGGACAAGGCCGGCGCCTACGGCATCCAGGGCCGCGCCGGGATGTTCGTCGAGCATCTCGCCGGCAGCTACTCCGGGGTCATGGGTCTGCCGCTGTGCGAGACGGCGCTGTTGCTCAGGCGCTGCGGCGTCCTGCCCTAGGCGCCGGTCAAGGGGCACCTATCCCGGATTGACGCCCCTTGATGAAGGCTCGGATACTCCATACACTCTCGCTGGTGCCGTCGGATTTCCTACCCTTTGGCGCACCAATGCAGCGGAACGATGCAATCACATCGGAGATGCACCGTGGGCAGCATGATCGAATTGATGGCGCAAGCCCGCCACCGCCTCAGCGTGAACGACTTCCACAGGATGGGCGAAGCGGGCATCCTGTCGTCGGAAAGCAGGGTCGAGCTGATCGAAGGGGAGATCGTTGATATGGCGCCCATCGGCAGCAAGCACGCCTTTGTCGTCAACCGTCTCGCGCAGTTCTTCGCCGCCGCCGCCGGTGATCAGTATCTGGTCAGTGTGCAAAACCCGCTGCGTCTCGACGAGCATTCGGAACCGCAACCCGACATCGTCTTGCTGCGACCGGACGATTACATGGAGCGGCTACCCGGCGCAACCGATGCGCTGTTGGTTGTCGAGGTTGCGCACTCGTCGGTGCAGTTCGATCGCGGAGTGAAGCTGCCACTCTATGCTCGGCATGGCATTCCGGAAGTCTGGCTGCTCGACCTGATGGGCGGCGAATTGCTGATCTGCCGCGAGCCGGTAGAGGAGCAGTATCGGGTCGTGCATCAACCGCGCGATCGAGATGAAGTGGCGCCGCTGCTGATGCCAGAGGTGAAGTGGCGATTGGGCGACGGAAAAACGTGGTCTGTCCCCTATTGATCAGGGAGCCACGCCGCAGAGCGGTCGCGCAGCAGACTTGTTCACAACTGGTGAGCCGTTCGCCGTAGCTGCCGGCATCGCCGGCGTCCGTCGCTGGCACCCGCCCCCCCGCCCCCCCCTTCCGGTCAGGCGCCCCGCGGCGTTTCCGTTTAAGAGCTTGTTAAGGAAGCGCCCTCAAGCTGCGCGCACTTGCTCAGAGGGTTCCTGCCATGCAGCCAGCACGCCGCCACTTCTTCGACAACCGGAACGACCCGGTCACCGTGACGCACGCCGATCCAGCCTCGCCCCGTCGCGAGGAAGCCGAGTCGTTCATTCGCCAGGTCTTCGCGCGCCACCATGCCGCCGACGTCACTTCCTTCGCTCCCAACCTGGTGCTCTTCGAGCGCCACCAGCAGATCGTTGCCGCCTGCGGCTGGCGGCCGGCAGCCAGCGAGAAGCTGTTTCTCGAATGTTATCTCGAGCAGCCCATCGAGCACGCGATGACCGGCCTGGCGCAACAACCGGTTCGCCGGGACGAGATCGTCGAGGTCGGCAATCTGGCAGCGGAGAAGCCGGGCGGAACGATACAGGTCGTGATGGCGCTGACCGCCCACCTCGATCGGCTGGGCTACAAGTGGCTCACCTTCACCGCCACGCGCGAGCTGATCGCCATCCTCAACCGACTGGGGCTGCCGGCGCTGGCACTGGCGCCGGCTGATCCGCAGCGGTTGGGCGAGGCTGCGGCAGCCTGGGGCAGCTATTACAGCCAGCAGCCGGTCGTCGTCGCCGGGCGTATCCGCACGGCCCTGGCGCGCGTCGCCCGACGCGCATGAGCGGCGCGCAGCAGACCGCGCAGGACCTCGGCGAGCGCCTGTTCGATTCGCTGTCCGCGCGTCCGCGCCATGCTGTCGTCCTGCGTGGCGACAGCGAGACGTGGCGGGCCGCCGAGCTGCAGTCGGCGATCGACTCGCTGGCCTGCGGCCTCGCCGGCGTGCGGGTGCTCGCCGTGCTCGCGGACAACGGGCCGGCCTGGGTGATCGCCGACCTTGCCGCCTTGCGGGCCGGCGTCGTCCATCTGCCGTTGCCGGGCTTCTTCAGCCCGGCGCAATTGGCGCACGCCCTGACGCAGGCCGGCGCCGACACGGTGCTGACCGATCAGCCGGCGCGGATCGCCAGTCTGGACCTCGGATTCACCGTGGCCGGCAAGGCGAACGGGCTGCTGTGGATGGCGCGCGCGACCCCTGCGGCGCTGCTGCCGTCGGCAACCGCCCGGATCTCGTTCACTTCCGGCAGTACCGGTGCTCCTCGCGGCGTCTGCCTGAGCGCCGCCGGCCTGCTCGATACCGCCGCTGCCGTTGCCGGCTGCTTCGCCGACCTGGCGATCGAACGGCATCTGGCCGTCCTGCCGCTGCCGCTGCTGCTCGAGAACAGCGCCGGCATCCACGCGTCGCTGCTGCTCGGCGCCGAGATTCGCGTCGCCGGGCTGCAGACGCTTGGCTGGCGCGGCATGGCGGGTTTCGACCCGGTCGCTCTGGAGCGGACCGTCGTCGCCAGTGCTGCCAACAGCCTGATCCTCGTTCCCGAACTGCTCAAGATGTGGAGCGCGCATCGGGCGGCGGGCGGACCCGTGGCAGCGAACGATCTGCGCTACGTTGCCGTCGGCGGCGCGCGCGTCGCCCCGGACCTGCTCGCGCGGGCGCGTGCCGTCGGTCTGCCGGCCTTTCAGGGGTACGGACTGACCGAGTGCGGTTCGGTCGTCAGCCTCAACCGTCCCGGCGACGATGCCGATGGCGTCGGGCGCCCGCTGCCGCATGTTCGCGTGCGGATCGCCGACGGCGAGGTGCTGGTGGGCGGGCGGGCCTTTCTCGGCTACGTCGGCGACGAGCTGCCGCAGCCGGCCACGGCGACGCAGCTGCCGGAGTTCGCCACCGGCGACCTCGGCCGGATCGACGGCAATGGCCATCTGCACCTCGACGGGCGTCGCAAGAACCTGCTGATCACCTCCTTCGGTCGCAACGTGGCGCCCGAATGGGTCGAGTCGCTGCTGCTCGCCGAGCCCGCAATCGCGCAGGCGCTCGTCTGCGGCGACGGCATGCCCGGCCTGTGTGCGCTGCTGGTCGCCGCGCCGGGCGCCGATCACGCCGCCCTCAGCGCGGCGGTGGCGCGCGTCAACGCCGGATTGCCGGATTACGCGCGCATTGCCGACTGGCTGCCGGCGGCTCCCTTCAGCGTCGACAACGGGCTCGCCACCGGCAACGGACGGCCGCGGCGCAACGCCATCCTCCAACATCACGCTGCCATGCTGGCGGCGCTCTTCCATCCGGAAAGGGAAGCAAACGATGTCCTTTCATGAACGACTGATCGCCGCCACGGTCACCGAGCGCGCGCGCCTGCTGGCCGTGCCGGTGATCGCCGACTGCCTGCAGGGACGGGTCAGCCTGGGTACCTACCTCGCCTTTCTCGGCCAGGCCTATCACCACGTGCGGCAGACCACGCCGCTGCTGATGACACTCGGCGGTCGGCTGCCGGAGCGGCTGTCGTGGCTGCGACGGCCGGTCGCCGCCTACATCGACGAGGAGATCGGCCACGAGGAGTGGATTCTCGACGACATTGCCGCGGCCGGTGGCGATGCCGACGCGGTGCGTGCCAGCCAGCCGGATTTGCCGGCCGAGCTGATGGTCGCCTATGCCTACGACCTGCTCCATCGCGGCAACCCGGCGGCCTTCTTCGGCATGGTCTTCGTCCTCGAAGGCACCAGCGTCGCGCTCGCGCTGCAGGCGGCTGACCGCATCCAGCAGACGCTCGGTCTGCCCGACAGCGCGTTCTCCTACCTGCGTTCGCACGGGACGCTGGATCAGGAGCACACGATGCATCTTGCCCGCCTGCTCGAGCGGATGACGCCCGACGACCAGGCCGACGTCGTGCATAGCGCGCGGGTCTTCTACAAGCTTTACGGCGATGTCTTTCGTGCCCTGCCTTGCGTCGAGGAAGCGGCATGCAGCTGAACCATGCCCGCATCCTCCTCACCGGCGCCAGCGGCGGTCTCGGTCAGGAGCTGGCCCGCCAGCTGGCCGCCGCCGGTGCCGTGTTGCTGCTCGCCGGACGTGACCATGCCCGCCTGCGCTCACTGAGCGCCTCGCTCGGCAACGGCTCGGCGTGCGTCACCGGCGACCTTGGCCGTCCCGCCGGCGTGGCGGCGCTGGCTGCGGCAGCGCGTGACTTCGAGCTCAACGTGCTGATCAACAATGCCGGCGTCGGCGCCTTCGGCCTTCTCGAGACGCAGGAGTGGAGCACCGTCGAGGAGGTGTTGGCGACCAACCTCGAAGGCCCGATCCACCTCACGCATGCCTTGCTGCCGTGGCTCAAGGCACAGCCGCAGGCGGCGATCGTCAACATCGGGTCGACCTTCGGCAGCCTGCCGTTTCCCGGTTTCGCCGCCTACTCGGCGGCCAAGGCGGGCCTGCGCGGCTTCTCGCAGGCGCTGCGCCGCGAGCTGGCGGATTCGCTCGTCGCCGTCATCCATGTCGCGCCGCGGGCGATCGATACGCCACTCAACAGCGCTGCGGTCAACGCACTGAACCGGGCGCTGAAAAACCACAGCGATCCGGCTGCCGAGGTGGCGCGACAGATCGTCGCCGCCCTCCGCCGTGGCGACGGCGAGCACCATTTCGGCTTTCCGGAACGGTTGTTCGCCTGGCTCAACGGCGTCGCCCCATCGTTGATCGACCGCGGCCTGGCCGGCAAGCTGCCGATCGTCAAGCAACACAGTCCATCACCCTGAATCGTATCGAAAGGAACGTCCCCATGAAAATCGCGCTTGTCCTGGGCAGGTTGATCACCCTGCTTTCCCTTCTCGCCGGCAGCTCGCTGGCCGTCGCCAGCACGGCCGACGATCTCATCCGGCCGATCCAGGAACAGTGGGCGGAGATCAAGTACCGCCAGCCCGAGAAGCAGCAGGCCGAGGGCTATCATGCGCTGGCCGAGCAGGCTCGCCGGGTCGTCGAAGCCAACCCGAAGATGCCCGAGGCGCTGATCTGGGAAGGTATCGTCCTGTCCAGTGAAGCGGGTGCCAAGGGTGGCCTCGGCGCCCTGTCCCTGGCCAAGGAAGCCCGGCAGCGACTCGACGAGGCGCTCAAGCTCAACGACAGGGCGCTGAACGGATCGGCCTACACCAGCCTGGCGACGCTCTACGCCAAGGTGCCGGGCTGGCCGGTCGGCTTTGGCGACAAGGAACGCGCCGAGGAGTACTTCCGCAAGGCGCTGGCGATCAACCCCGATGGTATTGACCCGAACTTCTTTTACGGCGAATATCTCGCCGATCGTGGCCGCTCGCCGGAAGCGCTGCCTTACCTCGAGAAGGCATTGAAGGCGCCCCCCCGTCCCGGGCGCGAACTCGCCGACAGTGGCAGGCGGCAGGAGATTCAGGCCTTGCTGGCAAAGCTGAAGAAGGAAACCAGGTAATTGCGCGTCCTGCTCGTCGAAGATGATGCCCTGCTCGGCGACGGCGTCCGCGCCGGCCTGAAGCTGGGCGGGTACACGGTTGACTGGGTGCGCGATGGTGAGGCAGCGCGGCTGGCGCTGCTCGACCATGCCTACCAGGCCTGCGTGCTCGACCTCGGGCTGCCGAAGCGTGGCGGCCTGGCAGTGTTGAGGGAATTGCGCGAGCGCGGCAACCAGCTTCCCGTCCTGATCCTGACCGCGCGCGACAGCAGCGCCGACAAGATTGCCGGGCTCGATGCCGGTGCCGACGACTACCTGACGAAGCCCTTCGATCTGCCGGAACTGCAGGCGCGCCTGCGTGCGCTGCTGCGCCGCGCCGGCGGTACGGCGACGCCGACGCTCGAGCATGCGGGTGTCGTGCTCGACCCGGCGAGCAAGCGGGTGACCCGCAACGGCGAGGCCGTCAGCCTGTCGGCGCGCGAATACACGCTCCTGCTCGATCTGCTGCGGCACAGGAACCACATCCGCACCCGCGCCCAGCTCGAGGAAAGCCTCTATTCCTGGGGTGAGGAAACCGGCAGCAATACGGTCGAAGTGTATGTCCATCACTTGCGCAAGAAGCTGGGTGCGGACTTCATCCGCACGGTGCGCGGGCTCGGTTACCAGCTCGGCGATCCCGCCTGATGCCCGGTTCGCTGCAGAGTTTTCGCCTGCAGTCGCTGCGCTGGCGGCTGCTGCGTACCGTCTGCCTCGCTTCGCTGTGCGGACTGGCGTTGACCGCGACGATGAGCTACTGGCAGGCGCAGCATGAGGCAGAGGAGCTGATGGACGGCCACCTGGCGCAGTCCGCCCGGCTCCTGCTGGCGCTGGTGCGCGACAACGAGGCGCATCTCGGCGACCTGGCAACGCGACTGGCGACGGTGCGCAGCAGCGAGGAGAACCTCTACGAGCCGCCGCTCGAGTTCCAGGTCGGCGATGCCGGAGGAGCCTTGCTCTTGCGCTCCGAACACGCGCCGCCCGTCGATCTCTCGGCTCCTGCCGGCTACACGGACATCGAACACGCGGGCCAGCCCTGGCGGATCCTCAGTCTCGTCGCCAGGTCGGATGACTACCGGGTGCAGGTCGGCCAGTCGATCGCGCTGCGCGACCGGGCGGCGCTGGAGGTGGCGGTGCAGTCGGTGCTGCCGATCGCGCTGATGTCGCCGTTGCTGCTGCTGCTGCTCTACTACTCGGTGCGGCGCGGACTGAAGCCGCTCGACGACCTGACGGCCGACGTCGCCGCTCGTTCTCCGGACAACCTGATGCCGCTGGCCGGACGTCACGTGCCGACCGAAGCGCAGCCGCTGGTGGTCGCGCTCAACCGCCTGTTGTTCAGGTTGCGCGGCACCCTCGAGAACGAACGCCGCTTCACCGCCGATGCCGCGCACGAGCTGCGAACGCCGCTGGCGGTGGTCCGCATCCAGGCGCAGGTGGCTCAACTCACTGCCGACAGCGCCGATCGGCAGCACGCGCTCGACCAGGTCCTGGCCGGTACCGACCGGGCGACGCGGGTGGTCGAGCAGTTGTTGCGCCTGGCCCGCCTCGACCCGCTGGCGCGGTTGCCGACGTCGAGCGAGATCAACCTGGCCGAACTCGCGCAAGGGGTGCTCGCCGATACGCAGGTGCCGGCGAGCCGGCCGGGACCACGCCTGCAGACACGCGGGACGCCGCTGTCGGTCAGCGGCGACGGCGAACTGCTCGAGATCGCGCTGCGCACGCTGCTCGACAACGCCCTGCGCCATACCCCAGACGAAGCGCGGATCACGGTTTTCGTCCGCCGTGAGGCGGCGGGACTGGCTCTCGCCGTCGCCGACGACGGGCCGGGGGTCGCCGCGGACGAACTGCCGCGCCTTGCCGATCGTTTCCATCGCGGCAGCGAGGCCGGCGGCGATGGCAGTGGCCTCGGCCTGGCCATCGCGCAGCGGATCGCCGAACTGCACGGCGCGCGTCTGGAGGTCGAGAACCTCGCCGCTGGCGGCTTCGAGGCCCGCCTGCGCTGGCCACGGCCGGCTGCCGGCGTGCTGCAGCGGGGGTGAGCCGGCGGTCGTCGGCGGCGGGCGCGTGCTAGAATCGCGCCCCTGATCCAGCCGGCCCGGCCGCAATGTCCGCTCTCAACCCGCAGCAGCGCGAAGCGATTCGCTACCTCGATGGTCCGCTGCTGGTCCTCGCCGGCGCCGGTTCGGGCAAGACGCGGGTGATCACCGAGAAGATCGTCTACCTGATCGAGTCCTGTGGTCTGCAGCCGCGCAACATCGCCGCGATCACCTTCACCAACAAGGCCGCGCGCGAGATGCAGCAGCGTGTCGGCAAGCTGCTTGCCGGTCGTTCGGCTGCCGGCCTGGTCATCTCCACCTTCCACGCCCTGGGTGTGCGCATGCTGCGCGAGGAAGCGCTGGCCATCGGTTACAAGCCGGCTTTCTCGATCCTTGATTCGGCCGACTGCCTCGCCATCCTCGCCGAGCTGTCCGGCAGCGCGGACAAGGCCCTGGCGCGGCGGTTGCAGTGGCAGATTTCGAGCTGGAAGAGCGCGCTGGTGCTCCCCGGGGAGGCGGCACGGATTGCCGGCAACGATGGCGAAGCGCGCGCTGCCCGGGTCTACGCGAGTTACGCCGAGACCCTGCGCGCCTATCAGGCGGTCGACTTCGATGACCTGATCGCCTTGCCGGTGCGCCTGCTGGAGACGCAGCCTGCGCTGCGCGAGAAGTGGCAGAACCGACTGCGCTACCTGCTGGTCGACGAGTACCAGGATACGAATGCCGGTCAGTACGCGTTGCTCCGCCTGCTGGCCGGGCAGCGAGCGGCCTTCACCGCAGTCGGCGACGATGACCAGTCCATCTATGGCTGGCGCGGCGCCGACCTCGCCAACCTGCGCGGCTTGCCACGCGACTACCCGAACCTCAAGCTGATCAAGCTGGAGCAGAACTACCGTTCGACGGCGCGCATCCTGCAGGCGGCCAACGCGCTGATCGCCAACAACGAGAAGCTGTTCGACAAGAGCCTGTGGTCGGAGCTCGGGCCGGGTGATCCGATCACCGTCAGCGCCTGCCCGGACCAGGAGCGCGAGGCCGAGTCGGTCGTCATGAAGCTGCAGGCGCACCGCTTCGAGCACCGCGGCCGGTTCAGCGACTACGCCATCCTCTACCGCGGCAATTTTCAGGCGCGCGTGGTTGAAGAGTTCCTGCGCAACCAGCGCGTTCCCTACCGGTTGTCAGGCGGCCAGTCGTTCTTCGACAGGAGCGAGATTCGCGACATTGCCGCCTATCTGCGCCTGCTGGCCAATTCCGACGACGACCCGGCGTTCATTCGCGCGGTCGGCGCGCCACGGCGTGGTGTCGGCAGCAGCACGCTGCAGGCACTCGGCGAGTATGCGGGCGAACGCCATCTGCCGCTGTTCACGGCCGTCTTCGAGGAGGGTTTCGCGCAACGGGTGCAGTCCCGCCAGCTCTCGCCATTGCTCGAGTTCGCCGCTTTCGTCCGCCGCCTGCGGCAGCGCGCCGAGCACGCGCCGGCGGCCTCGGTGCTCGACGAACTGCTTGCCGGGATCGCCTACGAGGACTGGCTGCGCACGCAGGACGACGCGCGCACGGCGCGCAGCCGGCTGGAGAACGTGCGCGAGCTGTGCGACTGGCTGGGCCGGAAGGCTGTGGAGGAGGGCAAGACCCTGCTCGCGCTGGCGCAGGGAATCGCCCTGATGAGCATGATCGAGAAGGACGAGGTCGACGCCGACGCCGTCCAGCTGTCGACGCTCCACGCCGCCAAGGGCCTCGAGTTCAAGCATGTCTTCCTGATCGGTGTCGAGGAAGGCGTGCTGCCGCATCGCGAAGCGCAGGCCGAGAACCGGCTCGAGGAAGAGCGTCGCCTGATGTATGTCGGGATCACCCGTGCGCAGCGATCGCTGCATCTCAGCTACGCCGAGAGACGCCAGCAGGGCCGGCAGGTGATGCCCAGCGAGGCCTCACGCTTCATCGGCGAGATGGGCCGTGCCGACCTGCGCTTCGTCGGGCGTGGCAGCGACGGCGTGCCCGACCGGGCGGGTGGCGCGCAGCGCCTGGCGGCGCTGCGGGCGATGCTTGGCGGAGCCCGGTAAGCCGGCTCGGGCAGGAGGTCAAAGCACGTCACAGCGCGTTACGCAACCGCTGACATCGAAGCCGTGGGCCACCGCGTTGATCGGTGCAAGGCCGCAGGACAATCCGACAGTTCCCTGGAGTGGCCGAGCAAACCCCAATCAACTCAAGGAGATCATCATGCTGAAGAACGTCATCGCCATCGCCGTCGCCGCTGCTTTCGCCACCGCCGCCTTTGCCCAGGGCACCGCTACGAGTCCCGCGAAACCGGCCGACACGGCCAAGCCGGCCGCCCAGGCTGCCGCCGTGCCGGCTGCCACCGGTGCCACCAGCGCGGCGAAACCGGTCGAATCCGCCAAGCCGGTTGGCCAGGTCGCCGCGGCGCCCGCCCCTGTCACCACCACCCCGGCCACCGGCAGCGCAACGACCGCGACGCCGGCGAAAGGCGAAACGGTAGCGGTCGAGAAGACCCCGCACGCGAAACCGCAGGCGAAGAAGGCGCAAGCTGCTCCCGCCGTGACGACGCCCGCACCGGCCGCCACCACCGGTTCCGCCCCGGCAGCAGGCAAGTAATCACCAGCAGGGCGCAGCAGGCGCCGTTGTCCGGCAGCGGCGCCGACTGCGAGCAGAAAGGAAAAGGAGGCCAGCGGCCTCCTTTTCCATCCTGCCCCGAGGAAGTCTATTTTGCGAGACCGACGAGATGTTCCACCGCTGCCTTGATCTCGGCGTCGCTGAGATCCGCGCCGCCTCCCTTCGGCGGCATGGCGCCCTTGCCGTTGGTGACGCTCTTCACCAGGGCGGCGGTACCCGTCGCGATGCGCGGCGCCCACGCCGCCTTGTCGCCCGCCTTCGGCGCTCCAGCCGCGCCGCTGGCGTGGCAGGCCATGCACACCGACTGATAGACCGCTGCTCCGTCGCGTGGCTTGCCATCGGACTTGGCGGCAGCAGCCTTCGCCAGTTCCACCTTCGCGACCGGCTGGATGCGCGCGTCGGCGTCATCCGCAGCGCGGGGTGCGGCCGCCCCCCCCTTGCCCATCAGCGACAACGGCCAGATGACGACGATGAGGAGGAGCGCGACGACGATGGTGATCACGAGGATCAAGCGCGAGGAGGATTGCTGCTGAGCCATACCAAGTCCTTAGTGGTCTGCTGGTCAAAGACCGTATTCTACCGCCGTTTGGCGCCAGCCAGAAGTGGCGGAAAGTGCTCGCGGGCTGGACTGGCCGCGACAAACCGGTTAAGCTTCGGGCCCTGCACGCGCCCGTAGCTCAGCTGGATAGAGTACTGCCCTCCGAAGGCAGGGGTCGGACGTTCGAATCGTCTCGGGC
>NZ_JAMTDQ010000089.1 GCF_023806635.1 Accumulibacter sp. | reverse complement strand
CCGTTCGCGGGATGAGCGAGCGCCTCAGCCCTCTGGGAGAGGAAGACGTAACACATAATCCGCGAACTTTTTACATGAAGCGGACCTTGCGGGCCGGCTTTCACAGGAAGGGGGCGTATGGAAACAATCTACTGGCTGGCGGTGGCGACGGTGGTGATCGTGCTGTTCTTCGATTACACCAACGGCTTCCACGACGCGGCAAACATCGTGGCCACGGTGATCGCCTCGCGCGCGATGACGCCGATCCAGGCGGTCTGCATCGTCGGCTTCTTCGAGTTCATGGGCCCGTTGCTCGGCGGCACCGCAGTCGCCAACACGATCGGCAAGTTCGTCGACCTGTCGTCGCTCGACAAGCAGACGGCGATCCTGATCCTGTTCTGCGGCCTGCTCGGAGCCATCGTCTGGAACCTCGCGACGTGGTGGCTCGGCATCCCTTCCTCTTCGTCGCACGCGCTCGTCGGCGGTGTTGCCGGTGCCGTCGTCGCCGCCGCCGGATCGCAGTTCGTCATCTGGGGCTGGACGCCGCTGATGCAGGAAGGCAAGCTGCTCGGCGTGATGAAGGTGCTGGTGTCGCTCTTCGTCTCGCCGCTGCTCGGTTTCTGGGTCGGCTTCCTGATCCATCGCGCCGGGCGACGCCTGCTCGCGGGCGCGAAACCGACGGCCAACGACAAGTTGCGCAAGATGCAGTTCGTCACCGCCGCCGGCCTCGCCTTCTCGCACGGCGCCAACGACGCGCAGAAGAGCATGGGCATGCTGACCCTGGTCCTCGTGCTGGGCGGCTTCATCCCGAAGTTCGAGGTCCCGTTCTGGGTGATGCTCGCCTGCGCCATCGCCATCACCCTCGGCATCCTGTCGGGTGGCTGGCGGATCGTCCGTACGCTCGGCTTCGCCATCTACCGCGTCCGCCCGCTGCACGCCTTCGATTCGCAGCTCACTTCGGCGCTGCTGATCCTCTCGGCATCATACGCCGGCGCTCCGGTATCGACGACGCACGTCGTCGCCACCTCGATCATGGGCATCGGCTACTCCGAGCGCCCGCGCGCGGTGCGCTGGAAGAAGGCCAAGGACATCGGCAAGACTTGGTTGTACACTATCCCCGCATCGGCAATCACCGCCATCGTCATTTACGCAATAGCCAAGATCATCGTCGGCTAAACCACCTGAGGAGATGAGAACCATGGATACCAACCCAAGCGAAGCCAACAAGCCGATCTTTCGCCGGCTCTACGAACGCGTCTTCCCGACCGTCGCCGACTTCTTCGGCATGCTCGGCGAACAGAGCACCAACGCCGCCGAAACCACCCGCCTGCTCGTCGAGTTCATGGAAACCGGCGACCCGACAGTCAGCCAGCGGGTGCGCGCCGACGAGCACGAGGCCGACCGGGTCAAGGCGAGCAACCTCGGCGTCCTCAGCGAGGCGTTTTCGACGCCGATCGACCGCGAGGACATCCACGCCGCGATCATGACGCTCGACGACATCGTCAATTACTGCAAGTCGACGGTGGTCGAGATGGACGTCCTGGGTCTGAAGCCGGACAAGCACAGCCTCGAGATGGCGATGCACCTGCGCGAGGGTGCGGAAGCGCTGGCGCGCGGTTTTGGCCGCCTCGGCAGCGACCCGGCGGCCGCCGGTGGCGACGCGGCAGCCGCCCGCAAGGCCGAGCGGACGGTGGAGAAGGCCTACCGCCGCGCGATCGCCGAACTCTTCCAGGGCGACGACTACCTGCACATGTTCAAGCGGCGCGAAACCTACCGCCACCTGTCGAATGCGGCCGACCGCGTCTCCGATGCGGCAGCGGCGCTCGACAACATCGTCGTCAAGCTGTGCTGAGAACCACTGGCGGCCCGGGGTTGAATTTCCCGGCCGACAGGCCTACAGTATCGGCGCCAATGTCGGCAGTCACGAGGAGACGCTCATGAGCAAGTTGGCCGCCGGCCTGATGGCCTTGTTTCTGGCTCTGTCGAGTGCCACTGTGGTCGCCTGCCCGGGCGAGAAAGCCAAGGATGGGCAGGCCGAAATGAGCACTCCGGCGAAGCCGAAGAGCTGACAGGTCGCTGAACGCAAACAGCGCGGCGCGCACCCTGCAGGGTCCGCGCCGCTTTTTTTCTGTTCACTCACCCCTGGATGGCCGGGCGAATCCGGTGAGCCACACGTCGGCCGGGCATCGACCTGCGCCGCGGCGTTGCCCGCTCGTCCCTTGCCGCCCCGCCACCGGCGATTCCTCACTCACACCGGGCGATGCACCGCTGCTGGCCATTCGAACAGTTGCCGTCGCCTTCGACGCGGCACTGCAAGCGCGTGCGGTGCGTGAAGACGATTCCCTCACCGTAGTCGCAGGCCACGCGGCTGATCTGCCCCTGCCGTGACACGGTCATGCGCGCGCCGCGCACCGCGGTCAGCCGGACCGTCGGGTCGCACGCGAGGTAGGCGGTGAAGGCGCCGTCCGCCGACTCCCACTGGGCGACGTTCTTCGCCTGCCGATAGTCTGCGTAGTCGGCGCACAGCGCGGCATCGTCCTGATAGATGCGGCGATTGTCACTGCAGAAGCCGTTGAAGGTGTAGCGCAGTTCGGCCTCGCCGGGACAATTGCCGACCTGTACCGCTGCCGCTGGATCGGGACAGGACAGCCGCTCGCCCGCCGGCGCAACTAATGGAGGAAGGGCCAGAAGGAAGACGAGGAAGCGGCGTTTCATCGGGAGGGTCTCCAGTCAATGGCAAGGAATCGTGCCGCGGGCATTCACCTGCCGGTCGCTGCCGGCTGGCGTTGCTGCCCCGGCCGCTGCGGGCTCGCGCCGATGATCTCGCGGATGCGTGCGGCGATCTCGGCCGCCGGCGTGGCATAGGCGAAGCGGCGCAGATAGCGGCCGTCCGCCGAGAGCAGGAACATCCCGACCGAATGGTCGACGGCGTACTGATCAGCGGGTGCACCGGGCTCACGCACCTGTTCGTAGCGCACTGCGAAATGGTCTGCGGCACGCCGGACGAGAGCTGGCGAGCCGCTGAGCCCGATGATCCGCGGATCGAAGAAGCTGACGTAACTGCGCAGCATGCTCGCCGTGTCGCGCTCCGGATCGACGCTGATGAAGATCGCCTGCAGGCGCTCGGCATCGGAACCCAGCTCGCCGAGCACCGCGGCCATCTCGGCGAGCGTCGTCGGACAGACATCCGGGCAGAACGTGTAGCCGAAGGTGATCAGTTGCAGGCGGCCGGGGAAATCCTCGTTGCTGACTGCCCGCCCGTTGGCGTCCATCAGCAAATAGCGCGCCGGCAACCCGGCCGGCGCGTCGCCCGCGCCATCGTCCGCCGCCGCACGCTGGGCAATGAGGAAGAGCAGGAGAAGCGCGCCGCAGACCGCGACGGCGAATCCCCGGCTCATGGCGTTTGCGGCTTCGGCGTCGCCGGCTGAGCAACCGGCAGCAGCGACTGCAGGTGCCGCGACAGGTCGTCGAGCCGGGCAGCGAAATCGGCGGCCGACGGACAGGCAGCCAGGTCGCCGCCCTGGGCGAGGAATGCCTGGTTGGTTCGCTCCTCGTACACTTCGCCGTAGCGCCGCGTCTTCGGTGCGTGCCGGATCATCAGCAGCTTCGCCTGGCCGGCGCTGCCCATCTCGCCGCAGGCCAGCGCCTGACCACTGAGCCGACCGAGCTCGCCGATCGCAGCCAGCGCTGCCGCCGGGATGGCATCGGCGTCGGCGACAGCCGGGACGGCAAGAACGATCAGCAGACTCGACAGCAGCGCACGTGGCATGGCTTGGAAATGACTCGGCAGGTGGTCGGAAGGGGATTATAGGTGGTGCAGAGCGGACGCCGCGTTGATCGGTCTCAAAAAAGGGCTGCCCTCGGATCGCACGGGAGAAGGGCAGCCGGCGAAACAGCGCTTCGCTGGCTGCCGCTGTGGTGTAGACTGCGCGCCTCGCCTCTGACCCGCACCGGCCACCTTCCGCATGCCTCAGCTCGTTCTTCTGCCCGGCAAGGATCGCCAGCTTGCCCGCCAGCATCCGTGGATTTTCGCCGGCGCGGTCGACCGGCTGGAAGGCCGCGCTCGTCCAGGCGACACGGTCGAGGTCGTCGCCGCCAACGGCCGGGCGCTGGCCCGGGCCGCCTGGAGCCCGGAGTCGAAGATCCGCGCCCGGGTGTGGACTTTCGACCCGCAGGAAATCGTCGACGACGCCTTCTTCAAGCGGCGCGTGCTGGCGGCAGTCGAGCGTCGCCTGCTGCTGCCCGAGCTGCGCGAACAGGAGGGGCTGCGCCTGCTGCATGGCGAGTCCGACGGCCTGCCCGGTGTCATCGCCGATCGCTACGGCGACACGATCGTCCTCCAGCTGACGTCCGCCGGCGCCGACAAGTGGCGACAGGCGCTGGTACGTGCGCTGCAGCGGGCAACGGGCTGCGCGCGCATCTACGAGCGCTCGGACTCGGACGTCCGCCGGCTCGAGGGACTCCTGCCCGTCGCCGGCTGGTTGCTCGGCGAGGCGCCGCCCAGCCCGCTGAGCATCGTCGAGAATGGTGTCCGCATGCGGGTGGACGTCGTCGCCGGCCACAAGACCGGCTTCTATCTCGACCAGCGCGACAACCGCCTGCTGGCGCGCCTGCTCGCCAGCGGGCGCCGGACGCTGAACTGCTTCTGCTACAGCGGCGGCTTCTCGTTGCAGGCACTCGCCGGCGGAGCCAGCCAGGTGCTGTCGATCGACTCCTCGGCACCGGCACTGGCGACTGCCGTGGAAAACCTCGCCCTCAACCCGCGACTCGACGCCAGCCTCGCCGAATGGCGCGAGGCGGACGTCTTCGACGAGCTGCGGCTGCTGAAGAGTCGCGGCGAGCACTTCGATCTGATCATCCTCGACCCACCGAAGTTCGCTCCGTCGGCCGCGCATGCGGAACGCGCTGCGCGCGCCTACCGGGATATCAACGTATTCGGCTTCCGGCTGCTGACTGCCGGCGGCCTGCTGATGACCTATTCCTGCTCGGGGGGAATCAGCCGACAGCACTTTCGGGAGATCGTCGCCGATGCGGCAGTTGCCGCCGCTCGCCAGGCACGCATCCTGCGCCACCTGGCGGCGCCCGCCGACCATCCGGTGGGACTCGGCTTCAGCGAAGGGGAGTATCTGAAGGGACTGCTGTGTCAGGCCGACTGAGCGCAGCTGCAAAGGGGCCAGAGATACTCAGCCATCACCCCAAATCTGCTTCAGGCGGGCATCCCGCCCACAGGACAGCCGATAGTACGAATAGCGCACGGGGTTCTTCCTGTAGTAGTCCTGATGGTACTCCTCGGCCGGATAGAAGGTCGAGGCGGCCGCCAGCTCGGTTTCGATCCGCGGCAGCTTGCCGCTGGCCAGCAGGGCATCCCGGCTGCTCTCGGCAGCCTTGCGCTCAGCTTCGTTCTGCCAGTAGATGCCGCTGCGATACTGCGAACCGACATCGCAGAACTGGCGGTTCCTGACGGTCGGATCGATGTGGCGCCAGAAACGGTCCAGGAGCTGGACGTAGCTGATCCGCCGCGCGTCGTAAGTGACGCGCACCGCCTCGGCATGACCCGTGCCACCCGCGCTGACCTGCTCATAGGTGGGGTTGGTCGTTCGCCCGGCGGTATAGCCGGACTCGACGGCGATGACACCCGGCAGCTTTTCGAAGTCCGCCTCGCTGCACCAGAAGCATCCACCAGCAAAGATCGCCGTGCGCACCTCGGACGTCTTGCCGGCAGCCCCATCGGCGGCGGCAAGCGAACCCGCAACGACGAGCAGCAGTACACCGACGATGGCGCGGCTCACGTGCGCAGTTCCGGCAGTTGCTCACCGCGTGGCACGAAGCGCAGCGCCACGCCGTTGTTGCAGTAGCGCTTGCCGGTCGGCTGCGGACCATCCCTGAAGACGTGCCCCTGATGCCCGCCGCAGCGGCGGCAGTGATACTCGGTTCTCGGGTAGATCAGCTTGAAGTCGGTCCGCGTGGCGATCGCGCCAGGCAACGGCTGCCAGAAGCTGGGCCAGCCGGTGCCGCTGTCGTACTTCGCCGCGCTGTCGAAGAGCGGCAGGCAGCAGGCCGCACAAACGAAGGTGCCATCGCCCTTCTCGTGGTTCAGCGGACTCGTTCCGGCACGTTCCGTGTCCTCTTCGAAGAGGACACGGTAGGCGGGCAGCGGCAGCAGCGTCGCCCACTCGGCCTGCGATTTTTCGAGCCGACCGTCATCACTGGTCGCTGCGGGACCAGCCGTCTCCTCCGGGACGATGGAGACCGAGATGCGGTTCAACCATTTCAGTGTCTGACAACGATTCATGATGCGCTCCAAGAGGACGATAAAGCGGGTGGCACCGACGACCGGAACCGGCCCCGGAGAGTGTCGCGCCAGATCTAGCCCGGGCCATGCGCGACCGCAGACGACGCTCATCGCGCGCGCACGAACCCTGCTCCTTCGGCAACGACGCCGCGGCGGCAGTTCCCGCCCCCGGCCGCTGGAAAGAGGACGGCACGCGCCACAGCACGGGCCGCTGTCCTGACCTCTCGGCGGCCAGGCCGGCTGCCAGGCTGCCAGGCTGCCCCCGTTGGTCGCCTGACGGGACGACACCTTACGCCAGATCATGCATGGCTGGGGCACCTGCAACGGGTATCTGCAACCGAGTTGCAGATACCCGGCAGCCATGTTCTAATTCCCGGTCATGAAACCTGCCCTCATCCGCAATGGCGAGCAACCGGGCGAGAGTGAGACCGAGCGTGCAGCCCGTCTGATTCGCTGCGCCGGCGCCCGCGCCACGCCGGCCCGCGTTCGCGTCCTCCGCCTGCTGCGATCGGCACCGACCGCACTCAGCCACCATGAGATCGAACAGTCCCTCGGCGACCTGGCGCTCGATCGCGTCACACTCTACCGCGTACTCGACTGGCTGGTCGCGACCGGACTGGCGCACCGGAACGCGGACACGCGGCGGACGTTCCGTTTTTCCGCCGCCAGCAGCAGCGAGCATTCGGCCCATACCCATTTCCGCTGCGACGGTTGCGGGCGTGTCTTCTGCCTCGACGCCGCACCGCCGCCACCCCCCAAGCTGCCGGAGGGATTCCTGCTGTCACGCATCGAACTCGATCTGCGTGGACGCTGCGCGCAATGCGCGGGCAGCGCGCAGTGAGCGCAGCGCCGTCGCCCGAGCGGGCGATCCCGGTAACCATCCTGACCGGCTTCCTCGGTGCCGGCAAGACCACCTTGCTCAACCATCTCCTGCGGCAACCGGCAATGGCCGATGCGGCTGTGCTGATCAACGAATTCGGCGAGGTCGCGATCGACCATCACCTGGTTGACAAGGTCGACGACAACATCCTCGTTCTCGATTCCGGCTGCCTCTGTTGCAGCGTCCGCGGCGAGCTTGCACGCAGCCTGCGCGACCTGTTCATGCGCCGCCTGCGGCGCGAGATCCCGGCCTTTTCGCGCGTCCTGATCGAAACCACCGGCCTGGCCGATCCGGCGCCGGTACTGTACACACTGATCGAGGATTTCTTCATCGCCGAGCGCTTCCGCATCGATGGCGTCGTGACTGCGGTCGACGCGACCCATGCGAACCGCCAACTGGGACGCCATTTCGAGGCCGTGCGGCAGGTGGCGATGGCCGATCGCCTGTTGCTGACCAAGTGTGATCTGGCGGAGCCGGCTGAGCTCGCCACGCTGTCGCGGCGACTGCGCCGGGCGAACCCCGGCGCACCGCAGATCGAGGTCGCGCACGGCCACATCGATTCCGGGCAGGTACTCGGATGCGGGCTCTACGACCCCGCCGGCAAGACAGCCGACGTCCGGCGCTGGCTGGCCGAGGAGAAGGTCAGGGCGGAACACGAAACCTGGCGCCAGGATTTGCACGTGCATGACGTCAATCGCCATGACGCGCTGGTCCATTCCTTCGTCCTGCGTTTCGCTCAGCCCTTCGACTGGCCAGACTTCACCGAAGCGATCGATGTCCTGCTCGCTACCTGCGGTGACCGCATCCTGCGCGTCAAGGGCCTCGTCGCCGTCGCCGACGAGGTCGGGCCACGTGTCGTGCAGTGTGTGCAGCACATGCGCTATCCGGCGACGTCACTGCCCGAATGGCCGGACGACGACCGGCAGAGCAGGCTGGTGTTCATCGTCCGGGCACTCGAGCGACAGATCGTCGACCAGGCCTTCATCATGTTCTGTGGAACCGCGGCAAGCGGCGAAGGGTGACCAGCAGCGGATGAGCCGTCGGCAGCCGACGCCGCAAGGAGGCCGCTTCGGCCGCGATGGTCTGCGAGCACGCGTCCAACCCGTCGCGACAGCCCGCACAGAGAGTAGAATCCGGGCTTCTGCCGATCCGTCACGGGATCTCCGATGCCGATCACCGAATTCCCGCTGACCCTGCTCTGCCACCCGGCGACGCCGGCCCCGGTGGTCCGATCGGTCGAAGCCTGGGCAGCACGCACGGCCAGCGGCGACCTCGTGCTGGCCTACCGGCTGCGCGGTGACATGGTGCGCCTGCGGATTCCGCCACCAACGGCACCCGGGCGTGCCGATGGGCTGTGGGAACACAGCTGCTTCGAGGCCTTCATCGGCATCGCGGGCGAGCCGGCGTACCACGAGTTCAATTTCTCGCCGTCCGGTGAGTGGGCCAGCTACGCGTTCGCCGGCTACCGCCAGCCGGTAGCCGTGGCCGAGTCGTCGCCGGCACCACGGCTGAGCGCCAGGCTGTCTGCCGGCCGCCTCGAAGTCGAGGCGCTGATCGCCGCTGCCGCCCTGCCGGCGCATGCCGCCGCGGCGACCCTGCAGGTCGGCCTCGCTGCCGTGGTCGAAGCGGCCGATGTCGTCGACGGCAGCCACAGTTACTGGGCACTGCACCATCCCGCCAAGCTGCCCGATTTTCATCATCGCGACGGCTTCCGCCTCGAACTCGCGCCGGCAAGCTGATCTGCCCGAAGGAATTCCTGATGCCAGCCTTCCTCTCCGGCCTCGACCGTCTGCTCGGCGACAGCGACCTGCGCCTGCCCCTGCGTGGCCGCCGGCTGGCGCTGCTCGCCCACCCGGCATCGGTCAGCGCCGACATGACGCATGCGCTCGACGCGCTGGCAGCGCTGGGCGACGTGCAGCTGACGGCCGCCTTCGGACCGCAGCATGGGCTGCGCGGCGACAAGCAGGACAACATGGTCGAGTCGGCCGAGTTCTTCGACCCGCAACACGGCATCCCGGTGTTCAGCCTGTACGGCACGGTACGACGTCCGACGTCACAGATGATGTCGACCTTCGACACCCTGTTGGTCGACCTGCAGGATCTGGGCTGCCGTATCTACACCTTCATCACCACCCTGCTCTACGTTCTCGAAGCGGCTGCCACGCATGGCAAGGAAGTGTGGATCCTGGACCGCCCGAACCCCGTCGGGCGGCCGGTCGAGGGATTGTTGTTGCGCCCCGGGTGGGAGAGCTTCGTCGGCGCCGGACCGCTGCCGATGCGCCATGGCCTGACGATGGGCGAACTTGCCTGCTGGTTCATCAGCCAGTTCGAACTGGAACTGGACTGCACGGTCATCCGGATGCAGGGCTGGTCTCCCGACGCGGCGCCCGGCTACGGCTGGCCGACTGGCCAGCGCAGCTGGATCAACCCGAGCCCGAACGCCGCCAGCCTGGCGATGGCGCGCTGTTATGCCGGCACGGTGATGCTCGAGGGCAGCTCGCTTTCCGAGGGTCGCGGCACGACCCGCCCGCTGGAGCTGTTTGGCGCGCCGGACCTCGACGCTCGCCGGCTGATCGCCGGCATGCATTCGCTGGCACCCGCGTGGCTGCAAGGCTGCCGGCTGCGCGAGTGCTGGTTCGAGCCGACCTTCCACAAACACGCCGGGCAGCTGTGCCACGGTGTACAGATCCACGTCGACGACAGCGCCTACCTGCACCAAGGCTTCCGTCCCTGGCGCTTGCAGAGTCTCGCCTTCAAGGTGCTGCGGCGATTGCAGCCGGACTACCCGCTATGGCGGGATTTTCCCTACGAGTACGAAATGGAACGGCTGGCGATCGACCTGATCAACGGCTCGCCAGCGCTGCGACAGTGGGTCGATGACCCGACGGCCACACCCGGCGACCTCGATGCCCTCAGCCGCCCTGACGAGGAAGCGTGGCTGCAGTTGCGGCAGGACTTCCTGCTTTATTGAGGATCGCTGGCGGGGCTGCGCGCGCGATCGCTGCGCCGCCGCGGCAGCGAAGACCGTGCTGTCAGCGTCGGGACGCTCGCAGCCGACAGCAGGCTACGTCGAGACCGCCTCGCGCACGGCCGCAGCGAGCTTCTCGGCAGCGCTGCTGACCAACAACGGCTCCTGCCCTTCGACCATCACACGCAACAGGGGCTCGGTTCCGGAGGCGCGCAGCAGGACCCGTCCGCGCCCCTGCAACTCGCGCTCCACATCGTCGCGCGTGGCCGCGATCAGCGGATGCTCGTGCCAGGGGAATCCCTTGCTCAACGCGACGTTGATCAGCTTCTGCGGATACAGCCGCAGGCAGCCCAGCAGTTGCTGCAGGTCGCCGCCCTCCTCGCGCAGAGCGCACAACACCTGCAGTGCAGAGACGATGCCATCGCCGGTCGTGTGCCGATCAAGACACAGGATGTGCCCCGAGTTCTCGCCACCATAAAGCCAGCCCTTCTGCCGCAGCAGGTCCATGACGTAGCGGTCGCCGACGGCCGCGCGGGCAAACGGGACCTTGAGTTCGCCAAATGCGTGTTCCAGAGCGAGATTGGTCATCAGCGTGCCGACGACTCCGGCAACCGCACCTTGCCGCAATCGGCTGCGCACGACGGCAAACAGCAACTGGTCGCCATCGTAGACCTGGCCCTGCGAATCGACCATGATCAAGCGGTCCGCGTCACCATCGAGGGCGATCCCCAGATCGGCCGCCTGCGCCACGACCGCCCGCGACAGGGCGGCCGGAGCGGTTGCGCCCACATCCTGGTTGATGTTCAGGCCATTCGGTTCGGTACCGATGCTGCTGACTTCTGCCCCCAACTCATGGAAGACATGCGGCGCCAGATGATAGGCAGCGCCATTGGCGCAATCGACGATGATCTTCAGTCCGCGCAGGTCCATGTCGAATGGAAAGGTGCCTTTGCAGAACTCGATGTAGCGACCGTCGGCGTCGTCGATCCGCCGCGCCCGCCCGAGACCGGCGGAGGGAACGCAGGTCAGCGGCTCGTCGAGAGCCGCCTCGATCTCGAGCTCCAGATCATCGGGCAGCTTGCTTCCGTTCGCCGCGAAGAACTTGATCCCGTTGTCGTAGTATGGGTTGTGCGACGCGGAAATGACGATACCCGCCTGCAGGCGCAGCGCGCGAGTGAGGTAGGCAATCGCCGGCGTCGGCATTGGCCCGACGAGACAGACATCGACCCCGGCAGCGGAAAACCCGGCTTCGAGCGCCGCCTCCAGCATGTAACCCGAGATCCGGGTGTCCTTGCCGATCAGTACCGCAGGCCGGTCACCCGGCTTGGCATGGCTGCGCGCACTGTCGCGTGCGGCCAGGACCCGCCCCGCCGCATGTCCCAGGCGCATGACGAACTCGGGCGTGATCGGCGCCTCGCCGACGCGCCCGCGGACGCCATCGGTGCCAAAATACTTTCTCGTCACGACTTTCTCTCCCCATGAGCACGGGCGCCGACTGGCACCCGTCACGCAAATGACATTCTACCCACAGGCCGCCCGGGCGAACCGCCAAATAGCGCACAAACGCTGCCGGTGGCGCTGGAGCCCATGGCGATGCTGTTCCACGGCTGCCGTCCCGGACGGCAGGCGCTTGCGACCGTGGGTCGCCCGGCAAGCCTGGGATTGCCGGGATGGTGCGCCTCAGGCTGCCGCCGACCCCAGCGCATGACTGCCGCGCGTCGCCTGCCAGACCGCCAGCGCATCTCGCGTTTCGGCCACGTCGTGCACCCGCAGGACGCGCGCACCACGCTCGACGGCCAGCACCGCGGCGGCGATGCTGGCCGCAAGGCGCTCGCCGGGCGGGCGCCCGGTGATGGCGCCAAGCATCGACTTGCGCGAAAGGCCCGCCAGAACAGGCAGGCCGTCGCTGGCCAGTTGCTCGAGCGCGCGCAGCAAGTCGAGGTTGTGCTGCAGGGTCTTGCCGAAGCCGAAGCCCGGGTCGAGCAGGAGACGATCGTCGCTGATCCCGGCCTCCCTCGCCGCCTGCACCCGCTGCCGCAGGAAATCCCGCACCTCGGCGACGACATCGCGGTACGAAGGCTGCTGCTGCATGGTCAGCGGTTGCCCCTGCATGTGCATCAGGCAGATCGCGCAGTCGCTCCCTGCCACCGCCTCCATGGCTCCCGGCGTGCGCAAGCCATGGATGTCATTGATCATCGACGCGCCGTGCCGCAGTGCCGCCCGCATCACCTCCGGCTTGTAGGTATCGACCGAGATCGGCACGCCACAACCGGCGAGTGCTGCAAGCACCGGCAGGAGTCGATGCAGCTCGTCCTCTGCCGTCGCGGGCAGCGCCCCGGGACGGGATGACTCGGCGCCGAGGTCGAGCAGGTCGGCGCCGGCGTCGATCTGCCTCTGGGCCTGCGCCACCGCCGCTGCCGTGTCGCTGGCAAGGCCATCACCCGAGAACGAATCGGTCGTCAGGTTCACGATGCCCATGAGCAATGGGCGATCGACGGCGAGTCGAAAGGATCCGCAACGCAGCACAGCAGCAGCCAAGCCGATCAGCCGAATGAGCGCGAAGCCCCCTCGTTTCAGGCGGGCGCCGGTGGCGCGCTCGGCGCTGCATCCGGCGCATTGTGATCGCTCTTGTTGGCCGGCGGCAATTGTGTCTGCTTTGGCGGACGCGGCGGCTTGCCCTGCATGATGTCATTGATCTGGTCGGCGTCGATCGTCTCGAGTTCGAGCAACGCCGATGCCATCGCCTCGACCTTGTCGCGGTGCTCATCGAGCAGACGGCGCGCGAGGGCGTACTGCTCGTCGATGATGCGGCGGATCTCGCGATCGACCTTTTCCATCGTCGCTTCCGACATGTTCTTGTGCGTCGTCACCGATCGTCCGAGGAAGACCTCGCCTTCGTTCTCGCCGTACACCATCGGACCCAGTGCATCCGACATGCCGTAACGGGTGACCATGTCGCGCGCCATCTGCGTCGCGCGCTCGAAGTCGTTCGAAGCGCCGGTCGTCATCTGGTCCATGAACAGCTCTTCGGCAATCCGGCCGCCAAAGAGAACGGCGATCCGGCTCATCAGGTAGACGCGGTCGTAGGCGTAGCGATCCTCCTCCGGCAACTGCATCGTCAGCCCGAGGGCACGCCCACGCGGAATGATCGTCACCTTGTGTACCGGGTCGGACTTCGGCATGAGTTTGGCGACCACGGCGTGCCCTGCCTCATGGTAGGCCGTGTTGCGCCTTTCGTCCTCGTTCATCACCATGCTGCGCCGCTCGGCGCCCATCATGATCTTGTCCTTGGCTTTCTCGAAGTCCTCCATGTCCACCAGGCGCTTGTTGCCGCGCGCGGCGAAAAGCGCTGCCTCATTGACCAGATTGGCAAGATCGGCCCCCGAAAAACCGGGGGTTCCACGGGCGATGATGTCCGCCTTGACATCCGGTGACAGCGGCACCTTGCGCATGTGCACGACGAGAATCTGTTCGCGACCCCGGATGTCGGGCAGCGGGACGACCACCTGGCGATCGAAGCGACCCGGTCGCATCAGCGCCGGGTCCAGCACGTCCGGTCGGTTGGTCGCAGCGATGACGATCACCCCGACACTGCCTTCGAAACCGTCCATCTCGACGAGCATCTGGTTCAGCGTCTGCTCGCGCTCGTCGTTGCCACCACCCAGGCCTGCACCACGCTGGCGACCGACGGCGTCCAGTTCATCGATGAAGATGATGCATGGCGCGTGCTTCTTCGCGTTCTCGAACATGTCGCGAACGCGCGCAGCACCGACGCCGACGAACATCTCGACAAAATCCGAGCCGGAAATCGAGAAGAAGGGAACCTTGGCTTCACCGGCAATCGCCTTCGCCAGCAGCGTCTTGCCGGTGCCCGGGTTGCCGACGAGCAGCACGCCCTTCGGAATGCGCCCACCAAGCTTCTGGAACTTCGACGGGTCACGCAGGAAGTCGACCAGTTCCGAGACCTCCTCCTTCGCCTCGTCGCAACCGGCGACATCGGCAAAGGTGATCGTGTTGGACGATTCGTCGAGGAGGCGCGCCTTGCTCTTGCCAAACGAGAAGGCGCCACCGCGACCACCGCCCTGCATCTGGCGCATGAAGAAGATCCAGACGCCGATCAGCAGCAGCATCGGGAACCAGCTGACGAAGATGCTCATCAGGAACGACTGCTCTTCCTCCGGCTTGGCCTCGATCTTGACGCCATGCTTCAGCAGATCAGAGACCATCCAGAGATCCGGTGGCGCGTAGCTCGTCAACTTGCGACCATCGGTCGTCGTTGCCTTGAGCACGCGCCCCTCGATGACCACCTTGGCGATGTTTCCCTTGCCCACCTCCTCGATGAACTGGGAGTACTCCATCGACTGCTGGGCCACTTGGCGATGGTTGAACTGGTTGAAGACGGTCATCAGGACGAGACCGATCACCAGCCAGACTGCCAGATTCTTGAACATGTTATTCAATACGTCACCTCTTCATCCTGCCCGCACAGCCGTTCCCGAGACGCCCCGCCAAGGATGCGGAATTGCATTCTAAACCGATTCCCATCCGGACGATCAAGCATTGCGCCGCCAGCCTCCCGTCAGACTTGCAGGCCCCGGCCGAGAAGATACACCTCCCGACTGCGATCACGCGACGCATCCGGCTTGCGCAGGCACACCAGCCTGAAAGTCTGCCGCATGCGGTGGAGAAAATCGTCGAATCCCAGACCCTGGAACACTTTGACCAGCAGACAGCCGTCCGGTTGCAGCCATTGACTCGCGAAATCGAGAGCCAGTTCCGACAGGTGCATGCCCTGTGCCTGGTCACACAGGCTGATGCCCGAGATATTGGGCGACATGTCGCAGAGTACCAGTCCCGCTCTCTCGTGCTTCAGCAGTCGCCGCAGGCGGTCGAGAACTTCCACTTCGCGAAAGTCGCCCGGCAGGAAGATGACTCCGGGCAGCTGCTCCATCGGCAGGATGTCGACCGCGATGACCCGGCCCCGGCCCTGCTGGCGCTTCGCGACCACCTGCGACCAGCCTCCCGGACTTGCCCCCAGGTCGACGACCAGATCGCCAGGTCGGATCAGATGCTCCCGGTCATCGATCTGCAGGAGCTTGTAGGCGGCCCGCGAGCGGTAGCCTTCCGCCCGCGCCCGCTGCACGTAACTGTCGCTGACGTGCTCACGCAACCAGGCGTTGCTCGATCTGCTGCGCTTCATGCCTGTAAACCCGCTAGAATGGACTCTCCAGAGAGGAACATCGCATGCTCACCCTGAACTCCGCAGAGCGCCGCGCGCTGCGCGCCCGTGCCCACTCCCTGCAACCGGTAGTCGCGATCAGTCAGAACGGGCTCTCGGACCCGGTTGTGCGGGAAATCGACGCCAGCCTGGCGGCGCACGAACTGATCAAGGTGCGGGTATACAACGGCGACCGGGAAGAACGCGAGAACTTCCTCGCCAGCCTCTGCGAGCGACTGGCCGCCGCGCCGGTGCAGCATATCGGCAAACTCCTCGTGCTCTGGCGGCCACGCCCGGAACAGGCTGCCACGCCCGAAAGGGCGCCACGCCTGCCGCGGCGCAGCAAGCGCACGTTCCAGGGTAGCGGCGGCAACTGACGGCTGCGCGCGACCACCACCCGCGCGCAGCCCGGCGCCCGCCTCGCCAACGTGGCAGCTAGCGGACACCGCGCGCCGTGACGGCAACCAGCAGCAGGCCGAGGAGACTCTGCAGCAGGTAGAGGATGCTGGAAACGCCATGCCAGGCCGCGAATCGGTCACGCAGGACGCTTGCCATCACCTCGCGCGGCAGGGCGTCGGCCTTGAGCTGCGCCAGCAGGGGCTGGACGCCGAACAGGCCGACGACGGTCAGCAGCAACATCAGCAGCAGCAGCCAGAAGTCCCAGCGCCGCCAGGCGGCGCCGCGCAGGCGGACGAGCACGAAGGCGAGCAGGTACGCCCCGCAACCCAGGCCCAGCCAGCCGATCAGTTCGAACAGCCGGCCGGCGAGTTGCCCGGCCAACTGGCGATCGTTGCCCAAGGCATGAAACAGCGTCGGCGCAACGAGGTAGCCGATCGACCACAGGCCGCCGACCCAAAGGGTCAGGGCCACGCCATGAAGAATTTCGGCGATGCGGCGCATGCCTGCACTCATTCGTAGCGAACGTCGATCACTTCGTATTCGCGCACACCGCCCGGCGCCTGCACCTCGGCGATGTCGCCAGCGAACTTGCCGATCAGTGCCCGCGCGATCGGCGAGTTGATCGAGATCTTGCCCCCCTTGATGTCGGCCTCGTCCTCGCCGACGATCTGGTAGCGCACCCGGGCACCGCTCTCCTGGTCCTCAAGATCGAGCGTTGCGCCAAAGACGCAGCGCCCATCGGCATCGAGCAGCTTGGGGTCGATGATCTGGGCGTTGGCGAGCTTGCCCTCGAACTCCTTGATGCGGCCTTCGATGAAGGCCTGTCTTTCCTTGGCCGCATCGTACTCGGCGTTCTCCGAGAGATCACCGTGCGAGCGCGCCTCGGCGATGGCGGCGATCGCCCGCGGACGCTCGACGGTCTTCAGATGATGCAGTTCGGCGCGCAACAGCTCGGCGCCCTTGACGGTTACGGGTATCTTGCTCATATCGTTCGCTGCCAACAATGGCCAGCCGCCCGCGGCCACGAGCAGCACGGCGCCGGTGGTTGCATGGATTGACTAATGAAGCTGCGCGTGCAGTTCCTGTATCGGGTAGACCACGAGTTCGCCACGGTCCCTGATTCCCGCGACGGCCGCTTCGGCGCCCCAGATGGTGGTGTAGATCGTCACCCGCGCCGCCAACCCGGAAGTGCGAATCGAGCGCGAGTCGCTGATCGCCTTGCGCTTTTCGTCGACGGTGTTGATGATCAGGACGATCTCGTTGTTCTTGATCATGTCGACGACGTGCGGACGCCCCTCGGTCACCTTGTTCACCGTTGTCACGGCGATTCCCGCGGCGGCAATCGCCGCTGCCGTGCCGCGTGTGGCGAGAAGGGTGAATCCGGCTGCCTGCAACTCGCCGGCGATCCTGACCGCCTTCGACTTGTCCGAATCCTTGACGCTGATGAACACCTGCCCGGAACTGGGCAAGCGCACGCTCGCCGCCATCTGGCTCTTGACGAACGCCTCGGAAAAGCTGCGTCCGACCCCCATCACCTCGCCGGTCGACTTCATCTCCGGGCCAAGAATGGTATCGACGCCGCGAAACTTGATGAACGGGAAGACCGCTTCCTTGACCGAAAAATGGTCCGGCACCACTTCCTTGGTCAGCCCCTGGCTGGCCAGCGACCTGCCGACCATGCAACGGGCGGCGATCTTCGCCAGCGGCAGCCCGGTCGCCTTGGAGACGAATGGAACGGTGCGCGAAGCGCGCGGGTTCACCTCGAGAACGAAGACGACGCCCTTCTGGATGGCAAACTGGATGTTCATCAGCCCGCAGACCTTGAGCGCCCTGGCCAGAAGGCGTGTCTGCCGACGCAACTCGTCCTGCATTTCGGCCGACAGGGTATAGGGTGGCAGCGAGCAGGCGGAATCCCCGGAATGCACCCCGGCCTGTTCGATGTGCTCCATGACGCCGCCGATCAGTACCTCCTCGCCATCACACAGGGCGTCGACGTCGACCTCCGAGGCATCGTTCAGGAAGCGGTCGAGGAGCACCGGTGAATCATTCGACACCTTGACGGCTTCCCGCATGTAACGCTCGAGGTCACGTTCCTCATGGACGATCTCCATCGCCCGCCCGCCGAGGACATAGGACGGCCGGACGACCAGCGGATAGCCGATCTCGGCGGCGAGGCGCAGCGCTTCCGCCTCGTTGCGGGCGGTCCGGTTGGCCGGCTGCCGCAGATCGAGCGCATGCAGCAGCTGCTGAAACCGCTCGCGATCCTCGGCAGCGTCGATCATGTCCGGGCTGGTGCCGATGATCGGCACGCCGTTGGCCTCGAGATCACGCGCCAGCTTGAGCGGGGTCTGGCCCCCGAACTGGACGATCACCCCGACCGGCTTCTCGACGGCAACGATCTCGAGTACGTCCTCGAGCGTCAGCGGCTCGAAATACAGGCGATCGGAGGTATCGTAGTCGGTCGATACGGTCTCCGGGTTGCAGTTCACCATGATCGTCTCGTAGCCGTCGGCACGCATCGCCAGTGCCGCATGCACGCAGCAGTAATCGAACTCGATCCCCTGCCCGATGCGGTTGGGCCCGCCACCAAGGACCATGATCTTCTGCCGGTCCGAGGGCTGCGACTCGCATTCGTCCTCATAGGTCGAGTACATGTACGCGGTATGCGTGGCAAACTCGGCGGCACAGGTATCGACCCGCTTGAACACCGGGCGGATCTGCCACTCATGGCGGCGCTGGCGGACGGCCGACTGCGTCGTCCGCATCAGGGTGGCCAGCCGCTTGTCGGAGAAACCGGACCGTTTGAGATGCAGAAGCTCGTCGCGCGACAGCGAGGCAAGGTCGCGGCCGCGAACCCGCTCGGCCATGCGGTACAGGTCCTCGATCTGCGCCAGGAACCACGGGTCGATCGCCGTCAGCCGATGGATTTCGTCGAGCGACATGCCGATCCGGAAGGCGTCGGCCAGATACCAGATGCGCTCGGGACGCGCCTCGCCGAGGGCAACCTCGATCTCCTCGCGGTCGGCGCTCTTCTCGTCGAAGCCGTCGACGCCGACCTCGAGCCCGCGCAGTGCCTTCTGCAGCGACTCCTGGAAGGTGCGGCCGATGGCCATCACCTCGCCCACCGACTTCATCTGCGTCGTCAGACGTGAGTCCGCCTCGGGGAACTTCTCGAAGGCGAAGCGGGGCACCTTGGTCACCACGTAGTCGATCGACGGCTCGAAGGATGCGGGGGTGCGACCGCCGGTGATCTCGTTCGCCAGTTCGTCCAGCGTGTAGCCCACCGCCAGCTTCGCTGCCACCTTGGCAATCGGGAAGCCGGTTGCCTTCGACGCCAGCGCCGAAGAGCGCGAGACACGCGGGTTCATCTCGATGACGATCATCCGTCCATCTTCCGGGCAGATGGCGAACTGCACGTTCGAACCCCCCGTGTCGACGCCGATCTCGCGCAGGACCGCGATCGAGGCATCGCGCATGATCTGGTATTCCTTGTCGGTCAGCGTCTGTGCCGGTGCGACGGTGATCGAATCGCCGGTGTGCACGCCCATCGGGTCGAAGTTCTCGATCGAGCAGACGATGATGCAGTTGTCCCGCCGGTCGCGGACAACCTCCATCTCGAACTCCTTCCAGCCGATCAGCGACTCCTCGATCAGCAGCTCGCGCGTCGGGCTGGCCTCCAGGCCGCGCTTGCAGATCTCGATGAACTCCTCCTGGTTGTAGGCGATGCCGCCACCCGAACCACCCATGGTGAACGACGGCCGGATGATCGCCGGATAGCCGATCATCGCCTGCACCTGCAGCGCCTCCTCCATCGAGTGCGCCACCGCCGAGCGCGCCGAACCGAGACCGATGCGCGTCATTGCCGCCTTGAACTTCTCCCGGTCCTCCGCCTTGTCGATCGCCTCGCGCGTGGCGCCGATCATCTCGACCGAATGACGTTCGAGGATACGGTGCCGGGCGAGATCGAGGGCGCAGTTGAGGGCGGTCTGGCCACCCATCGTCGGCAGCAGCGCGTCCGGCCGCTCGCGGCTGATGATCTTCTCCAGAACCCGCCAGTTGATCGGCTCGATGTAGGTCACATCGGCCATTTCCGGATCGGTCATGATCGTCGCTGGATTGGAGTTCACCAGGATCACCCGATACCCCTCCTCGCGCAGAGCCTTGCATGCCTGCGCCCCCGAGTAATCGAACTCGCAGGCCTGACCGATGACGATCGGCCCGGCACCGATGATCAGGATGCTTTCAATGTCTGTGCGCTTGGGCATCTTGCTTCTTCTCGTCTTGCATCATCTGGACAAAGCGGTCGAACAGGCAGGCGATGTCGTGCGGCCCCGGACTCGCCTCAGGATGGCCCTGAAAGGAGAAGGCCGGCACGTCGGAACGCGCAACGCCCTGCAGTGAGCCATCGAAAAGCGACACATGAGTGCGCAGCAGGTTGGCCGGCAGGCTGTCCGCGTCGACCGCGAAGCCGTGGTTCTGGCTGGTGATCAGAACCTGTCCGGTGTGCAGATCCTTCACCGGGTGGTTGGCGCCGTGGTGCCCGAACTTCATCTTCATCGTCCTCGCGCCCGAGGCCAGCGCCAGCAGCTGGTGGCCGAGACAAATGCCGAAGGTCGGCACACGCCGGGCAAGCAGCTCGCGAATCGCGTCGATCGCGTAGTCGCAGGGCTCCGGATCGCCCGGACCGTTCGACAGGAACACCCCGTCGGGCCGCAGCGCGAGGACATCGGCAGCGCTCGTCTGCGCCGGCACGACGGTCACCCGGCAGCCGCGGGCAGCCAGCATGCGCAGGATGTTGTGCTTGACGCCGTAGTCGTAGGCGACGACGTGCAGCACGGGCCCTGGCGCCTCGCGGTAACCGCCGAGGCCCCAGGCGCCACCGGTCCAGGCATAGGCTGCACGCACACTGACGACGCGGGCCAGATCCATTCCCGCCAGGCCCGGAAACGCCCGTGCCTCCCGCAGCGCAAGCTGTTCGTCGACCGTCACCGCCATGATGCAGCCAGCCTGCGCTCCCTGCTCGCGCAGGATGCGGGTCAGCTTGCGCGTATCGATACCGCTGATGGCAACGATTCCATGCTGCTGCAGGTAGTCCGGCAGTGTCTGCTGCAGACGCCAGCTGGCGGCCCGCGGCGGCAGGTCACGGATGACCAGACCGGCAGCGTAGTTCGCCCGCGACTCGAAGTCTTCCGCATTGCAGCCGACATTGCCGATATGCGGATAGGTAAGCGTGACGATCTGGCGGCAATATGAGGGATCGGTAAGGATTTCCTGATACCCCGACATCGCCGTGTTGAAGACGACTTCGCCGCTGGCGCTGCCCGCAGCACCGATCGCCAGACCCCTGAAGATCGTGCCGTCAGCCAGGGCGAGAATCGCCGGCGGCAGAGTGGGTAGCAAGGACACGAAAGACTCCTGTGGAAGCTGTTGAACGCGCCGCCGGTCCGGGCCGTAGATACGCAAAAGCGGGACAGGCATTCAGCCCTCCCGCTCGGATCCTCGCCAGCCCGAAGATTATACCGGAGGCGATCGCTCTTGGGGCGATCAGACCACCGGGGACAGTGCATCTGCCAAGCGCTGCAGCCTCTGCGGCCGACCGTTGGCGACGCCTGGATGGCGTCGGCAGACCATCAGCGCAAACCGAGCACGTCCTGCATGTCGAACAACCCGCTCTTCCGCTGCGCCAGAAAACGTGCCGCACGCAGACTCCCGAGCGCGTAGGGCATGCGGCTGCTCGCCTTGTGGCCGATCTCGACGCGTTCCCCGAGACCACAGAACATGACCTGATGATCGCCAACGATGTCGCCGCCGCGCACCGTCGCAAAGCCGATGCTCGCCGCCGCACGCTCACCGCTGACACCCTGGCGATCATAGACGGCGCAGGTGGCGAGGTCACGTCCAAGCGCCTCGGCCACCACTTCCCCCATGCGCAACGCCGTCCCGGACGGCGCGTCGATCTTGTGCCGATGGTGTGCCTCGACGATCTCAACATCGTAGCCATCGGCGAGAATCCGCGCCGCAACGTCGAGCAAGCGGAAAACGAGGTTGACGCCGACACTCATGTTCGGCGCAAAGACGATCGGAATCTCGTCGGCGGCAGCCCTGATCGCCCGTTTGCCGGCGGCGTCGAACCCGGTCGTGCCAATGACCATCGCCACCCCGTGTCGGCGGCAGCTTTCCAGATGACCGAGGCTGGCTTCAGGGCGGGTGAAATCGATCAGGCAGCCAGCCAGCGCGATACCGGCATCGTGATCACTGCTGACCGGCACGCCGCACGGCATGCCGACCAGTTCGCCGGCATCCTTCCCCTGCACACTGGCGCCAGGCAGGTCGAGCGCCGCCACGAGGCTCGCCGCGCCGTCACGCAGCGTCGCCTCAAGCACGGTCCGGCCCATGCGGCCACCCGCCCCGGCGACCGCGATCCTCAGTTCCTTCATGTCAGAACCCCACCGTTTCCATCATGCGATCAAAGAAGCCCTTCTCGTCGGGCGGCGGCATGACCGCACTGCCGTCCTCCGGCAGCGAACCGAGGTCGATCTCGCGATTGCGGGTCTCCGACACCGGTTCCGCCACCCCGGGTTCCGCCGCTGCGACATCGCCGCTGACGCGGACCAGCTTGCCGTCCGTGTCGAAGTAGACCGACAGCCGCCGCGTTTCGATCTCGCCCGAACGTCCCTTCTGCAGCGAATAGAAGTAGTCCCAGCGGTTGGCGTGAAACATGTCCATCAGCAGCGGCGTGCCGAGCACGAAGCGCACCTGGTCACGCGACAGCCCGGGGCGCAGTTGCGCCACCATCTCCTGTGTCAGGACGTTGCCCTGTTGAACGTCGATCCGGTATTCCTTGACGATGCGCGGTACCGACGAGCAGCCAGGAAGCGTCCATAGGGCAACGGCCATAACGGCAACTCGCGGCAGGATCATGTCGTGATCGAATCGTGATGAATGGAGGAGATCGGACGCCCGGAGCTGGACCACGGGCGGTCGCCGAGGCGCGTGTAGACCGGCTGCAGACCTGCAACGGCGCGGCACGGCCGCCCTCGTCGGTATATCATACTCGAAAAGACCCTGTCCCTTTGCCGAAACCGACCAAGGTAAGCTGATGAGCAACCCCGAAGACCTCAAGAGCATGGGGCTGAAAGCCACCACCCCCCGCCTCAGGATCCTCGCCCTGTTCGAGAAGACCGAGGTCCGCCATCTGACCGCCGAGGATGTGTACCGCCTGCTGCTCGCCGACAACCTGGATATCGGTCTGGCCACCGTCTACCGCGTGCTGACCCAGTTCGAGCAGGCAGGACTGCTCGAACGCCACTTCTTCGAGTCGGGCAAGGCGGTGTTCGAACTCAGTCACGGGCAGCACCATGACCATCTCGTCTGCATCGACTGCGGTCGGGTCGAGGAATTCTACGATGCCGAGATCGAGCGACGGCAGGCGCGCGTGGCCAAGGAGCGTGGCTTCAGCATTCGCGAACATGCACTGCATCTCTACGCCCAGTGCACCAAGCCCGCCTGCCCGCACCGCAGCGGTGCCCGTCGCGCCGCCGGCGAGGGCGACAAGCTACCCTCCTGACTCCTTTTCCACGCGAGCCGCGATCGACGCAGCCCGGCCTGGGGGCGCGGGCGTCCCTCCTGAAAACAGTCCCCACCCCAGCCCACACCCTGGCCTGACCACGGACGCGCCGGCTGAACAGGCGCGGAAACGCATGCTCGGCTGCCTCGCGCGGCGCCTGGCCGCTCACAGATGCTCGTACTCGACGACGTCTGCGGCGACACTGCCCGCCGAGGCTGCGAACGAGATGACGCCGCTGCCACGCAGGACGAACTGCTCGTGCCGGATGAACAGTTCCTGCTCGCCGTTGACGGTGACGAAGGTGCCATTGGTGCTCAAGTCGATGAGGACGAAATTGCCTCCGCGGCGCTCGATGCGTGCATGGTGACGCGAGGCACGACGATTGTGCACCGTAATCTCGCAGCCGGCATCGCGACCCATGGCAACGCTCGGCCGGTGCCGGTCGAGCAGCTTGACGTAGTGGCCATAGCGTATGCACAAGCGCAGTTCCCGTTCCCTTGGCGACTGTGGTTTGTCGACCGCCGGATGCCGAGGCTCTGCCCTGGGTTGTACCCAGATGACCTCGAAAACGGGGCCGTCGCCGGGTAAATCCGTGGCCGATCGACCGTCCAGCGGGCGCGTCAGCAACTGCAGTTGCGGCGTCAGCAAAGCCCGCGTTTCGCCGCTGGTCACGAGTTGCCCGGCGTCGGCGAGACCTGCCAGCGACTCGACGACACGCACCGCTTCACCAAAGACCTCGCCTTCGTGCTCGACCACGGCGCCGTGGTGCACACCGACGCGAATCGCCAGCTGGACCCCCGAAACCGGTGGCAGATCGGCGACCCGGCGCTGCATTGCCATTGCTGCCTGACAGGCATCGTTGGCATTGGCGAAAAGCGCGCTCAGTGCATCACGCTTGCTTCCCACCTGCCGGCCATGGAAACCGTCGATACCGCGAACCATCCGCTTCATGCAGCGCTCGACGGCATGCGTGGCCTCGGTGGTACCCAGCCGCTCGAACAGGCGCGAACTGCCGGCGACCGCGGCATGGATCAGAGCAGCATGGGTCTCACTGGTGCTCATCGCGCGAATTCCGCTTCTGCCGCAGCGGATCCGCCGCGATTCCGAAGTACCGCCACTGGCGCACGCGCCACCCGTCTGCCGCCGCCAGTCACGACAACACCCGGAGCGGCAGGACATCGGGCGCCGGCCACCCGCCCACCGGTCCCGGTGGATCGAAAACCGGGTCGCCGCCAGCCAGCGCCGCCAACTCGACACCGGGACGCAAGCCTCTGAAATCGAACAGCGACTGGTCCGCCAGATGGGACGGAACCACATGCTGCAAGGCCGAAAAAACCGCCTCGGTGCGACCCGGGAAACGCCGATCCCAGTCAGCCATCATCGCCCGGACCTTCTCCCGTTGCAGGTTGTCCTGCGCACCGCAGAGGTTGCAGGGAATGATCGGGAAAGCCATGCCGCGAGCGTAGCGCGCGATGTCGGCTTCCGCACAATAGGCGAGTGGTCGAATGACGACATGCGCGCCATCATCGGTGACCAGCTTCGGCGGCATGGCCTTCAGCCGACCGCCGAAGAGGAGGTTGAGAAAAAGAGTGTGCACGATGTCGTCGCGATGGTGGCCGAGCGCGATCTTGCTTGCCCCCAGTTCCTTGGCAATCCGATAGATGACGCCCCGGCGCAGGCGCGAGCACAGCGAGCAACTGGTCTTGCCCGGCGGCAGCTTCGCTCGCACCACCGAGTAGGTGTCCTGCTCGACGATCCGGTAGTCGATGCCGATCTGCGCCAGATACGCCGGCAGGACCTCGGCCGGAAAGCCGGGCTGCTTCTGGTCGAGGTTCATGGCAATCAGCCGGAAGTCGATCGGCGCCCGCTCGCGTAGAGCCATCAGGAGCGACAGCAGGGTGTGGGAATCCTTGCCACCCGAGATGCAGACGAGGACCGTATCTCCGTCCTCGATCATGTTGTAATCGGCTATCGCCTTGCCAGCCTTGCTCTCGAGGCGCTTTCCCAGGCGCAGCAAAGTTTTCGACGGTTCCACGAGCGGCTCTCTCCGGCAGGTCAGCGGTCTACAGATGGGCGGTACGCCCGCCATCGACGTTGATCACCTGACCGGTGACGTAGTCCGCTGCAACGAGCAGGTAGTGTACCGCCCGCGCCGCGTCCTGCGGGCAGCCAACGCGATGAAGCAAGGTGTCGGCAACGATCTCCGCCCGTGCCACGCTGTCGAAAGCTTCGCTCTCGGGCCAGAGGATCGGTCCCGGCGCCACCGCGTTCACCCTCACCCTTGGTGCCAGTTCGATCGCCAGCGCCCGCGTCAGGCCCAGCAGGCCGGCCTTGGCGGCGCAATACAGCGGATAGCCGGCGAGTGGGCGTTCAGCGTGGATATCGGTGATGTTGACGACGCTGCCGCCACTGGCGATCAGGTGTGGCGCTGCCGCCTGGCTGAGGAACAGGGGCGCCTGCAGGTTGCTGCCGACGAGTTGATCCCAGTCATGCAGGTCGATCCCGCCGAGCGGGGTGGGGAAGAAACTCGAGGCGTTGTTGACCAGAGCGTCGAGGCGACCGAACCGGTCGACGGTCGCCGCCACCAGTTCCGGCAACCTGTCGATCTGTCGCAGGTCAACCTGCCAACAGGCGGCCGACGACGGTCGTCGAGCGTTCAGCTCGGCGACGAGTGTCGCGGCTTCGTCAGCGGCCTGATGGTAGTGCACCATGATGTTGGCTCCCGTATCGTGCATCTCGACCGCGATCGCCCTGCCCAGACGTCGCGCAGCGCCGGTGACCAGTATCGTTCTTCCTTCCATTTCCAGTTTCCGGCTGGCGAAGACAAGGACCTGATTTTAGCGGATTCCTGGATTCGATTCGGGAAAAAGCGGGCGCCCCGGTCGTCGCCGCGGTACACTCGCGTGATCGTCCCAACGGAGCCCGACCCATGAGTACGTCCGACATCCCTCTCAGCATCGATGACCTGGCTCACTTGGCCGAACGGATCGCGCGGCTTCCGCCGTCCGATGCGGAGTGGGTTGAGGCGCTGCTCGCCGAGGTCGTTCGCGCCCGCCGCCATGAAACCGACCTGCTGGCCATGCAGGCGGCGAGCGAGCATGGCGAGAACCTCAACGACCAACTCGCCCAGGTCGCTCTCGACACCGCCGAATGGCTGCGTACGCTGTGGGACGTCGGCTACATGGGCGCCGGCAGCTTCCGCTCGGCACCACGCTCGGCGTTTCCGTCGATCGACCTCGACGACGTCAGGAAATCGTCGCTCTTCGCCCGCATCCGACAGGGCAAGCATGCGCTGCCCTTCCCGCCACCGACACGCGACGGCCGCCCCTGGCACGAAGTGCTCGACGATACCGAAACGACACATCATGTGGCTGCCGAGATCGTCCGTGACGAGGACGGGCTGGCCCTGGCTGCGATCATCGAGGGCTGCGCCGAATGGAACGTCGTCGAGGAAACGCAGGAAAACAGGCAGTTCATCGTCCAGCACGAGGGCAAGGGCCCGCGCTACCGCCTGCTCTTGCCGGGCAGCGGTGCCGCCGAACTGCGCCGCGAGGCACCCGCCCTCACCTGCCCACTGCGGCAACAGGAACGCGGAGGTTTTCACAGTCATTCGCTGCACTGGCGGCGGGACGATGGCAGCACGCAGGAGGTTGCCCTGCGCGCCGCCACCTGGGAGCGTGCCGTCGCCGAGGCCGAGCACTGGCTGGCGACGCATCATCCCGAAGTTTACGGTCAGGTCCGTTTCGTTCGCCAGGACGCGTGCTGACGCGTCCGCCGGCGACGGCGGCGACGCTGCCACCGCCCTCAGCCGACGCACTGGCAGCCAGCGAAGCACTCGCCAGCGCCATTGCCGCTCAAATCGCCACCGCGGGCGGCTGGATCGGCTTCGACCGCTTCATGGAACTCGCGCTCTACGAGCCGGCTATGGGCTATTACGCCGGTGGTGCCCGAAAGTTCGGCGCTACGGGCGATTTCGTCACCGCACCCGAGCTCTCGCCGGTGTTCGCCCAGACGCTGGCGGTCCAGGTGCAGCAACTGCAGACCTGCTGCACGGCGCAGCTGATCGAGGTCGGTGGCGGCAGCGGCAAGCTGGCCAGCGACCTCCTGCTCGAACTGGAACGCCAGCGACAGCTGCCCGAGAGCTACGCGATCCTCGAGCTGTCGGGCGAATTGCGTCGCCGACAGCATGACACCATCGCCCAGAGGGCACCACACCTGCTGCCACGGGTGCACTGGCTGGACGAGTTGCCCGGGCGCTTCAGCGGTATCGTCCTGGCGAACGAGGTCCTCGACGCGATGCCGGCACACCTCGTGCACTGGCACGCAGGTGGCATCGGCGAACGCGGGGTCACCGTCGCCGGCGGCCGCTTCGCATGGGCCGAGCGACCGGCGAGCGGCCACCTGCTCGAACGTGCCCTGGCTCTGGCCGGCGAGTGCGGCATCCGCCCCCCCTACCTGAGCGAGATCGCGCTCGCAGCCCCGGCCTGGGTGCGGCAGTGGGCGAGGATCCTCGAGCACGGCGTACTGCTGCTGATCGACTACGGCTTTCCGCGCCATGAGTATTACCATCCCCAGCGCGCTGCCGGCACGCTGATGTGCCACTATCGCCACCACGCCCACGATGATCCCTTCTACCTGCCCGGGCTGCAGGACATCACCCTGCACGTCGACTTCACGGCGATCGTCGACAGCGGCTGCAGCGAGGGACTCGACCTGCTCGGCTACACCGCCCAGTCCACCTTCCTCTTCAACTGTGGTCTGACCGACATCCTCGCCAGGACACCCGCAGAAGACTCGCTGCGCTATCTGCCGCTGGCCAACGCAGTGCAGAAGCTGGTCTCGCCGGCCGAGATGGGCGAGTTGTTCAAGGTCATGGCGCTTGGCCGGCGAATCTCCGAGCCCCTCTGCGGTTTTCGCAGCGGCGACCGCAGCGCCAGCCTTTGAGAGGAGCGGCGGCCGGCCTGCCCGGCCGCAGGCGCTAGGTCGCTCCCGGCCAGCCCGACAGGATCTCCTCGACCGCTGCGCCGCGCGCGGCGGAGATGCGCGCGGCGATCAGGGCCGCTTCGCTGCAGCCGGCGGCGAGTGCCGCGGCATCGACGCCGCGCACGGCGTCCAGCGCGCGGCGCAAGAGCGCCGGCGCCGGATAGGGCACTTCGAGCCAGCCAAGACGCCCGTGGAAGTCGCAGCTGCAGGCCTCGAGCAACTGCTCGAAGCGCTCGCGGCGGCGCAGCGCGTCGCACCCTTCGAGGAGGCGGACGATGGCTGCCGGCGCCAGTTCCAGTGCCCGGTGAACCTCGCCGTGGTGGCGGGCAACCAGCAGTGCCAGGTCACGGCAGGCGACAGGTACGCGCAGTCGCGCGCAGACCTCGCCAGCCAGGCCGACGCTGCGCGCCTCGTGGCCCGGATGGCGCGGCAGGTCGGCGGCGGGCGTCAGGCCCTTGCCGAGGTCGTGCAGCAATACCGCCCAGCGAACGGGCAGTGCGCAGCGGCGCTCTGCCGCCAGGTCGACGACCAGCATGACATGGACGCCGGTGTCCACCTCCGGGTGGCATGCCGCCCGTTGCGGGACGCCGAACAACGCATCGAGCTCGGGCAGCAGCCGGGCCAGCGCGCCACATTGCCGCAGGACTTCGAACATCCGCGACGGCCGCTCCTCCATCAAGCCCCTGGCCAGCTCCTGCCAGACGCGCTCGCTCACCAGGTGATCGACCTCACCGGCAGCGACCATCCCCTGCATCAGATCGAGGGTCTCGGCAGCGACGCTGAAGTCGGCGAAGCGTGCGGCAAAACGCGCCACGCGCAGGACGCGCACCGGATCCTCGCTGAAAGCCGGGCCGACATGGCGCAGCACGCGCGCCTGCAGATCGTCGATACCATGGTGCGGGTCGATCAGCTCGCCGTCGGCGGCGCGGGCGATGGCGTTGATCGTCAGGTCACGACGCGCGAGATCCTCGGCCAGCGTCACCGTCGGCGCCGCATCGACGGCGAACCCGTGGTAGCCGTGACCGGCCTTGCGCTCGGTTCGCGCGAGCGCGTACTCCTCCTGCGACTGCGGATGCAGGAAGACCGGAAAGTCCTTGCCGACCTGGCGGAAACCGCGCGCCAGCATCTCGCGCGGCGACGCACCGACGACGACGTAGTCGCGGTCCTGCACCGGCAGACCGAGGAGTTCGTCACGAACCGCGCCGCCGACGGTGAAGATCTGCATGCGAACCGGGATCAGGCCAGCGCCGGCAGAGCCACGGGCACAGGACTCAGCGAACGGGTGCGGTCGCCGTGCCGGCGCAGCATGCTGCTGGCTTCAGCCGCCGGAAGGCTCAGCGGCCGGCACGGAAACGGTAGCGATCGAGGCGAAGCTGCGGAATTTCCGCCGGCGACAGATAGCCCGGAGCAACCGCCTCCAGCGCCTTCGGCTGCCAGGCAGGGTAGTCATGCGTGCCATCGGTGACGCTGTCGACTTCCATCGACCGCAGGTTGTCCGGCGACAGCGGCGGCTTCGGCAGCAGCCACATCACCCCAGCCTGCAGATAGGCCCAACCACCGGTCCCGAGATCGATGATCCAGGGCGACCTACCGACCAGATGGGCCGTGTAGTCAACCAGTTCGCGCAGGCTGTAGACCTTCGGTCCGCAGAGATCGTAGCTCCGCCCGATCGTCGTCCGGTCGCCCAGGCTGTCGACGAAGGCCGCTGCGACATCGCCGACATAGACCGGCTGGAAGCGCGCGCTGCCGCCGCCGAGCGGCAGCACGGGCAACACTCTGACGAGGCTGGCGAACATGTTGAGGAAGGCGTCTCCGGGACCGAAAATCACCGACGGACGAAAGATCGTGACATCGAGCTGGTCCATCGCCGCACGCACCAGCATCTCGCCGTCACCCTTCGAGCGCAGGTATTCCGACGGTGCGCGCAGCGCCGCCTGCAGGGCGCTCATGTGCAGCAACCGGCGCACACCCGCCTGCGGCATGGCGGCGACGATCTTGCGCGGCAGCTCGACATGCGCGGCGGCAAAACCCTTGCCGTACGGCAGACGCGAATCGCCGTCGTGCAGGATGCCGACCAGGTTGATGACCGCATCCTGGCCGCGCATCAGCTGCACGAGCGTCGCCGGATCATGCACGTCGGCCTCGACCATCTCGACCGTCGGCAACGTGATCAGCTTCTTGGTGTTCTCGCGATGGCGGGTCGGGATCGTCACCCGCACACCGCTTTCCGACAGGCGACTGGCGATCCAGCCACCGACGAAACCACTGCCACCGATCAACAACACGTTCGCGAGGTCCATAGCATCCTGCCGAGGGAAGAGAAGTCGGGAAGGCGACATTCTAAGGCAAATCTTCGCCCCTGACCTCGCCCCCCGTGCGCGCAGCGATGACGCCAAGCCGGTTCTTCAGCGTCTGCGGCTTGCCGTCGAACAGTGCCGCATAGTAGATCGAGTTGTTCATCACCTTCTTCACGTAATCCCTGGTTTCGCTGAAGGGGATGGTCTCGGCGTAGATCGCTCCCTCGAGCGGGCGGTCGGCCCGCCAGCGCCGCGCCCGGCCCGGCCCGGCGTTGTACGCGGCCGAGGCGAGCACCGGGTGATTGTCGAGACTCTCGAGCACCAGCCGCATGTAGGTGGTGCCGAGCAGCAGGTTGGTTTCCGGATCGTTGACCCGCCCCTGATGGAAATCCTTCAGACCGATCTTGTTCGCCACCCACTTGGCGGTGGCCGGCATCAGCTGCATCAGCCCGGAAGCCCCGACGGGCGAACGCGCACTGCTGATGAAGCGGCTCTCCTGACGCATGAGGCCGTACACCCAGGCGTCGTCGAGAGCCTGATTGCGTGCCGCCGGCCGCACCTGGTCGCCATAGGGCGCCAGATAGCGCAGCGAATAGTCGTGCTCGTTGCGCGTCCGATCGGCTGCCGCGATGGCCCGGTCGTAGTTGCCCGAGCGCAGGGCGATCTCGGACGCCGCCAGGAGTTCGCGGTCGCTCATGCCGCGCAACGCCCAGTTCCATTCGCGCACCCCCTCGCTGCGCAGATTCAGGCGGAAGAAGGCCTGCGCCCGCTGCACGCCAGGCAGCGCAGCCACCTGCGCCAGTTCCTCACGACTGGCTGGCGGCGCCTTCGGCGGTGGCGTCGTCGGCCGGCCGAGTTCGTCGCTGGCGAGGCTGCCGTAGAAGTCCGGCTGGCCAGCGATCCGGCCGAACAGGGCATTCGCCTCGTCGATCCGGCCACCGGCGCGGTAGGCGCGACCCAGCCAGTAGACCCACGCCGGCTGGGCAGCCAGCGCCGGCGGCATGCTCTCGATCGTCGAGCGCACGCCGCCCCAGTCCTGCACGCGCAATGCTGCGCGCACCTTCCATTCGGCAACCTCATCCGACAGCGGCACAGCGCCCGCCTGGCGATACCACGGCAACGCCTCCGGCATGTGCCGCTGCGCCGCCTGCCGCGCGATCTGGCTCCACGCCCAGGATTTCTCGCCACTTTGCAGCGACGAACCGATCCGCTCCAGCTGATCGGCGGCCACCTGTGGCTCGTTGCGCGCGACACGCTGGATGGCCAGTGCGGCCAGCTCGCGCTGCATGCGGTTGCCGGAGAAATCAGCCGGCAGTTTGATCAGCCAGGGTAACGGCGAATCGGCGACCGTCTGCGCCAGCTTCCTCTCCGGTGTCTGGCTGGGTGGCAGATAGTTCATGGTGTAGAACGCGGCAGGGATCTTGTTCGCCTCGAACTGGCGGCGAATGCGCGCCCAGACCGCATCGGCGAGGACGCGCTTGCCGACGATCAATGCCTCGAACACGGGGTAACAAGAGTCGGGCGGCTCGAGCGCGCTCAGCCAGAGCGGCAGGGCGTCATCGAGCGCTTTCGCGTCGCCGCGTGCCAGGCGGGCCTGCAGCGCATAGCAGGCCATCTCCTGGTCGGGCTGCAGCAGGCGCGCATACTCGCCATCAAACAGATCCCACTGCTGCTTGCGGGCGAGCTGCCGCAACCAGTCGGCCCGCAGTTTCTCGGCGACGTAGGTGTTCTCGTGGCGGCCCAGGAAAGCCCTGACCAGCGCCGGGTCGGCGTCCTTGAGGTCGGGTACCAGCAGCCAGTAGTCGACGTAGGGCTCGAGTTCGTAGCCGTGCAGCGCCGGCGCCAGCCGCTCGAGACGGCTACGGTCGCCAGCCCGCGCCGCTTCCCGGGCGGCCAGGAACTGGTCGTCGGCCGACTGTGCCGCGGCATGCTTGACCACGACGGCAGTCGGCGAGAACAGCAGGAGCAGCAGCAGGAGGGTCGTCGACAGGAGGTTCATGCTAAGCTGGTACTTTCGAATGATGGCGCCGGCGAGGATAACACATGCCCAGCGGCTTCATGCCCGACAGCGCTGCCGACGCAGCGGCGGCGACCGCCGACGACCGGCGCGCCCTGCGCCGCACCCTGCTGGCGCGCCGCCGCGCGCTGCCGGCAGACCAGTGGGCGCGACACTCGCAGCGGATCCGCGCCCTGCTGCGGGAATCGCTGCCCCGACTCGCCACCATGCGCGTCGGCTTCTGCTGGCCGCGCGACAATGAAGCGGATCTGCGTCCGCTGATCGCGCACTGGCATCGCCAGGGCGAACCCGGCTTCATGGCACTGCTGCCGGTCGTCGTCGCCGCCGACAGCAGCCTCGCCTTTCGCGCCTGGTCGCCGGCAGTGGCGATGACCACCGACCGCTACGGTATCCCGGTGCCGGCGAGCGGCGAGCCAGTGCTGCCGGAAGCGCTGCTGATCCCGTTCGTCGGCTTCGATGCCACCGGTTTCCGCCTCGGCTACGGCGGCGGCTACTTCGATCGCACGCTGGCCAGCCTGCGCCCGCGGCCACTGGCGATCGGTGTCGGCTTCGAGCTGTCGCGACTCGACTCGCTGCATCGCGAGCCGCACGACCAGCCACTGGACCTGATCGTCACCGAGCGCGGCATCCATCGGTGCACGGCCACGCCAGCCGGCGAGCGGGGCGCGACGAAGGCGTGACGCGGAGTTCGCTGGCGCGCGGCTCAGCCTCAGGGCACCAGCGTCGTCACCTCCTCTCGCAGGTCGCAGTAGTCGTCCTCGGACATGCCGAGATGGGCGAGCACATGATCCGCCATCTGCTGCCAGCCGGCATTGGCGCGCATGCGGACATACTCGTCGTGCAGGTGCTCGGCGAGCGCGTTGATCGCGATCAGCGTCAGGGCCACGGGGTTGGCGAGATCCCTGCTGTCGAAGACGGACGGGTCATGGTGATGGCGGATTCCCTCGCAGATCGCCTCCGGGAGAAGCCAGCTGCGTGCAACCAGGTAGCCAAGCGTCGCATGGTCGGTGGCATGCCGTTCCTCCTCGACCAACGTCATCGGACGATCGACCGTGTTGTCGGCCAGGGCGAGGGTCTGCCGATAGTCGGGGAACTTCTGCAGCAGCATCGGAATGCCGATATCGCGGAACAGGCCGAAGCAGTAGGCTTCATCGCGCGGTCCCCGCGGCAGGGTTGACGCGACGCGACCGGAGATGCAGGCCACCTTTTCAGCGCTGTCCCAGAAGCGCTCGAGCGACGACTGCCTGCCACCCATGATCATGCGCAGCACCAGTCCAGTGACGATGCGCGCGGTCATTTTCAGGCCGAGCATGCTGACCGCCTGCGCCACCGAGCTGATCCTGCGCGGCAGACCAAAGAACGGGGAATTCACCGTCTTCAGCATGGCCGCAGACAGAACCACGTCGCTGCTGACCAGGCGAACGACCACGCCGGGGTCCGGATCATCCTTGGCCAGTTCGCTGTCGAGCCGCACCAGTATCTGTGGTCGCGCGGGGATGGTGATCCCCTGCAGCGTCTTCTGGATCAGTTCCGGTGCCAACTCCTTTGCCATCACTCCCTCCCGTCTCCGGCGGACGCCGCCGACAGCTGCAGTCCTGCGGCAGGGCAGGCTCGCTCCCTGCAGATTGCCGCATCTGCCCTGTTGCCCTGTTGCCCTGTTGCCCTGTTGCCCTGTTGCCCTGTTGCCCTGTTGCAGTGTCGTCATTGTAATGGTCATCGCGGCCCGCTCGCGAGAATGGTTGGCGAAAGCAGACGGGATGCACTGTCCGCGGGCCAGCCACGACCGGCGGCGCGCGCGTGCAAAGCCACGCGGACCAGGGTGCGACCGCTATAATCAGGCCCACCCATCGCGTCCGGAACGATCGATGTCCGACCTGCTTGCCCATCTCAACGCGCCCCAACTGGCCGCCGTCACCCTGCCGCCGCAGCATGCGCTGATCCTTGCCGGTGCCGGCAGCGGCAAGACGCGCGTGCTGACGACGCGCATCGCCTGGCTGATCTCGACCGGCCAGGTCGGTGCGGCGGGAATCCTCGCCGTCACCTTCACCAACAAGGCGGCGAAGGAAATGCTGACCCGCCTCGCGGCGATGTTGCCGATCAACACCCGCGGCATGTGGATCGGCACCTTCCACGGGCTGTGCAACCGCCTGCTGCGGGCGCATCATCGCGAAGCCGGACTGCCGGCGCAATTCCAGATTCTCGATGCCGCCGACCAGCTGGCAGCGATCAGGCGCCTGCTCAAGGCGCTCGCCGTCGATGAGCAAAAGTACCCGCCGCGCGAACTGATGCACTTCATCAACGCGCACAAGGAACAGGGCGTCCGCGCGGCACAGGCGGAAGCCTACGACCGGTACACCAGCCGCCGCATCGAATGGTATGTCGAGTATGAGCGGCAGTGCCAGCGGGAGGGTGTCGTCGACTTCGCCGAACTCCTGCTGCGCTCCTACGAACTGCTGCAGCGCAACGAACCACTGCGGCAGCACTACCAGGCACGCTTCCGGCACATCCTGGTCGACGAATTCCAGGACACCAACCGCCTGCAGTACGCCTGGCTGAAACTGCTCGCCGGACACGGCGGCACCGATCCGGCGGTGCCCGCGGCCTGCCTCTTCGCCGTCGGCGATGACGACCAGTCGATCTATGCCTTCCGCGGCGCCGAGATCGGCAACATGCGAGACCTGCAGCGCGAATTCGATCTGGCCAGCGTCATTCGCCTCGAACAGAACTATCGTTCGCAAGGCAACATCCTCGACGCCGCCAATGCGCTGATCAGGCGGAATCGCGACCGCCTCGGCAAGAATCTGTGGACCGATGCCGGCGCCGGCGAACCCATACGGGTCTACGAAGCCTTTTCCGACACCGACGAGGCGCGCCGGATCGTCGACGAGATCGCCGAACTGGTGCGCGATGGCGTGTCCCGGCAGCAAATTGCCCTCCTCTACCGCGCGAACGCGCAGTCGCGGGTCCTCGAGCACCAGCTGTTCACGGCCGGCGTCGCCTATCGGGTGCACGGCGGTCTGCGCTTCTTCGACCGCCAGGAAATCCGGCATGCACTCGCCTACCTGCGCCTGATCGTCAACCCCGATGACGACACCGCCTTCGCCCGCGTCGTCAATTTCCCGACCCGGGGAATCGGCACGCGCAGCACCGAGGCGCTGCAGGAAGCGGCTCGCGCCGCCCAGTCCAGCCTGTACAACGCTGCCGCGAGTCTTTCCGGCAAGAGCGGCAGCACGATCGCCCGCTTCGTCAGGCTGATCGACGAACTGCGCGGCGAAACCGCCACGCTGCCGCTGCCCGAGGTGATCGAACACGTCATCGATCGCAGCGGCCTGAGGCAGCATTATCTGGGCGAGCGGGATGGCCAGGATCGGCTGGAAAACCTCGACGAACTGGTCAACGCGGCGACCGTCTTCGCCAGCGATGCCACGACGGCGAGCGACGAGAACGACCGCGGCGATGACGCCCGGCTCCCGTCCTTTCTCGCCCACGCGTCGCTCGAAGCCGGCGAACACCAGGCCGGCGACGAGCAGGAAGCCGTGCAGCTGATGACCGTGCATTCGGCGAAGGGGCTCGAGTTCGACGTCGTTTTCATCACCGGCCTCGAGCAGGGGCTGTTTCCGCATGAGAGCGCCGCGCAGGAACGCGACGGCATCGAGGAGGAGCGCCGTCTGATGTACGTCGCCATCACGCGTGCGCGCCGCCGGCTCTACCTGACGCACGCCGAGACCCGCCTGCTGCACGGCCAGACGCGCTACTGCCTGCCGTCGGTGTTCCTCGACGAACTCCCGGCCGAACTCCTGCACCGCAGCAGCCGGGGCAGCGGCACCCCGCGCGCGACCGGCACGCCGGGCGGGAAGCAGCAGACGGCGGGCGACAGCGGCCTGCGCATCGGCCAGAGTGTGCGCCACGCCCGTTTCGGTGTCGGTGTGATCGTCGCCAGCGAAGGCTCCGGCGAGCAGGCCCGGGTGCAGATCAACTTCGGCAGCGGCGGCATGAAGTGGCTCGCCCTCAGCCTCGCCCGCCTGACTCCCGCCTGAGTTCCCCGGCAAGCGCGTGCGACAGGCTTCACCGGCAGGCGGGATGCCGGACGCGAAGCAGCAGACCGCGCGCCGCGTCGCAAGCGCTTTTACCCCCGATCCTGTGGAAAAAGCTGTGCACCACTGCCTGGGAAACGCTGCAAGTGGCAACGCACAAAGGACTTTCAGTGCTTGCCTAAGAAGCGGGCGGCGCACTAGACTGTCGCGTTCGCCACGCTGAGGAGACTTTCATGCCATTCGCCATTCGCATCCATCGCACCGGTGGCCCCGAGGTCATGTCCTGGGAAGAAGTCGCGGTCGGCGATCCGCAGCCCGCTGAAGTGCGCGTCCGCCAGCGGGCGGTCGGCCTCAACTACATCGACATCTACCACCGCAGCGGCCTCTACCCGCTGCAGCTGCCGAACGGTCTCGGCCTCGAGGCAGCCGGCGTCGTCGAAGCGGTCGGCAGCGCGGTCAGCGACTTCTCGCCCGGCGATCGCGTCGCTTACGCCGGTGGCCCGGTCGGCGCCTACAGCCAAGTCCGCTGCCTGCCCGCCGACCGCCTGCTGAAGCTGCCGGAAGCGATCGACTTCATGCCCGCGGCGGCGATGATGCTGCAGGGACTGACCAGCGCCTACCTGCTGCGCCGCACCTATCGCGTGCAGGCCGGTGATGCCGTACTGATCCATGCCGCCGCCGGCGGCGTCGGCCTGCTTGCCTGCCAATGGGCGAAGGCGCTCGGCGCCACCGTCATCGGCACCGTCTCGAACGAGGCCAAGGCCGCGCTCGCTGCCGCCCACGGCTGCGACCACGTGATCGACTACACGCGCGAGGACTTCCCGCGGCGGGTGCGCGAGATCACCGCTGGCGAGGGGGTCGCCGTGGTGTACGACGGCGTCGGCAAGGACACCTTCGCCGGCTCGCTCGACTGCCTGCGCACCTGCGGCATGATGGTCAGCTTCGGCAATGCATCCGGCCCGGTGCCGGCGTTCGACCCGCTGCTGCTGTCACAGAAGGGCTCGCTCTTCCTCACCCGACCGACGCTGATGCATTACACGGCGCGGCGCGAGGACCTGCTCGCCCTCGGCGCCGATCTCTTCGCGGTCTTCGCCAGTGGCAAGCTCAGGGTGGAAATCAACCAGACCTACCCGCTGGCCGACGTCGCCAGCGCCCACCGCGACCTCGAAGCGCGCAGGCACACCGGGTCGACGGTCCTCCTGCCCTGATGGAGCGCCTGCGCGCACGCCTCGTCGCGCTGCGCTTCATGCTGGCGACGGCCTGGCCGATCATCCTGATCACCGCCATCGGCCTGGTCGTCGCCTACCAGTTCGTCGCCCCCGAGCCGCCGCGGCGGATCACGATCAGCACCGGCAGTGAAGCCGGCGCCTACCATGCCTATGCGCAGCGCTATGCCGCCATCCTGGCCAGCAAGGGAATCACCCTCGACATCAGGACCTCGGCCGGTTCCCACGAGAACATCCGGCGCCTGGAGAACGGCGAAGCCGAGGTCGCGTTCGTCCAGGGCGGAGTGGTCGCCCGGCCGACCGGCGAAGACGAGGACGAGCCGGGGCCGCTACGCTCGCTGGGCAGCGTCGCCTACGAACCGGTGTGGGTGTTCTACCGCGGCGAAGCACGCGTGGACAAGCTCTATCAACTCGACGGCCGCCGCATCGCCGTCGGCGAGGATGGCAGCGGCATCCGCGGCCTGGCGCTGCAACTGCTGGCCGCCAACGACATCAGGAGCGACAGCCCCAACCTGCTGCCGCTGGCCGGACTGGGTGCAGCCGAGGCCCTGCAGCGCGAGGAGATCGATGCCGCCTTCATCGTCGCCGCCCAGGAAGCACCCGTCGTGCAGGTGATGCTGCGCTCGCCCGGCCTGCGCGTCGTCAGCTTCAGCCAGGCCGATGCCTACCTGCGGCTGTTCCCCTTCCTGTCGAAGATCGTCCTGCCGCGCGGCGTCGTCAACCTCGTCCGCGACCTGCCACCGCGAGATACGGTCCTGCTGGCGACCACCGCCAACGTCATCGTCCGCGACGACCTGCACCCGGCGCTGGCCAGCCTGCTGCTGCAGGCGATGACCGAAGTCAACGGCAAGGGTGGCTTCTTCCAGCGGGCCGGCGAGTTTCCCGCCTACCGCGATCGCAGCTTCGCGCTGTCGCCCGAAGCCGAGCGCTTCTACAAGTCCGGACCACCCTTCCTGCAGCGCTACCTGCCTTTCTGGGTGGCGGTGCTGGTCGAACGCCTGTTCGTCATGATCCTGCCGTTGGTCATGCTGCTGCTGCCGCTGCTCAAGTTCGCGCCGGCGATCTACAGCTGGCGCGTCCGTTCGAAGATCGTCCGCTGCTACGGCGACCTCAAGCTGCTCGAGAACGAGTTGCGCCGGAATGACGACCCGGCGCGACACGCCGAGTACGCGCGCCAGTTGCAGACCATCGAGGACACGGCGAGCAGACTCAAGATCCCGCTCGCGTTCAGCGATCTGCTTTACACTTTGCGCGAGCACATCAACCTGGTGCGCAACGAGCTTGACAGGCTCGCCGCCGGGAACCACAAGAACGAGAACGGAGACGAAAAGCGATGAAATCCTTTCTGATTGCCAATCCAAAGGGGGGTTCGGGCAAGTCGACGCTGGCGATCAATCTCGCCGGCCATCTCGCACGCAAGGGTCATCGCGTGATGCTCGGCGACGTCGATCGCCAGCAGTCGTCGCGCGAGTGGCTGCAGCTGCGACCGTCGCTGCTGCCCAGCATCCGCAGCTGGGAGATCGAGCCCGGCAAGACGGCCAAGCCGCCGAAAGGTACGACGCACGTCATTCTCGACACGCCCGCCGGCCTCCACGGCAAGGCACTCGACACGGTCGTCAAGCAGGTCAACCGGGTCCTGGTGCCGGTGTCGCCCTCGCTCTTCGACATCCTCGCCACCCGCCACTTCCTCGACGTGCTGCTGGAGGAAAAGGCGGTGCGCAACGAACAGGCCTTCGTCGCCGTCGTCGGCATGCGCGTCGATCCGCGCACCCGTGCCGCCGCCGAACTCGAACGCTTTCTCGCCCGCTACGATCTGCCGGTGCTGACCCACCTGCGCACGACGCAGCTCTACGTCCAGACGACGATGCACGGCATGACCATGTTCGACCTGTCGGCATCACGCGCGGCAAAGGACCTCGAGCAGTGGCAGCCGATCATCGACTGGGTCGATAGCTGAGGCCCGGCCCCGGATCGCTCCGGGGCCGCCGCCGGCCGCACGCCGCGGAAGGGGCGCTGGCCCGCGGTTCGTCGCCGTCGCCGCCGCATGGCGCCTTCTGCCGGGCGCCCCGGGGTAGAATGCGCCCATGTCCGAGACGCCGTACATCCACCTTCGCCTGCACAGCGAATACTCGATCACCGACGGCATCGTCCGCCTCGACGCCGCCGTCGCCCGCGCCGCCGCCTGCGGCATGCCGGCCCTGGCGCTGACCGACCTGGCCAACGTCTTTGCCCTCGTCAAGTTCCACTCGGCCGCACGCAGCAAGGGGATCAAGCCGCTGTTCGGCTGCGACCTGTTCATCGCCAACGAGGCCGATGCCGATCGGCCGCATCGCCTGCTCGTGCTCTGCCGCTCGCCGCGCGGCTACCTGCAGCTCTGCGAGCTGCTGTCGCGCGCCTACCTGGCGCCGCGCGTGCGCGGCCGGGCCGAGGTCAGCCGCCGGATGCTGCGCGAGGTCGGCGTCGACGGACTGATCGCGCTCTCCGGCGCCGCCGGCGGCGATGTCGGCGAAGCCCTCCTGCAGGGCAACCGCGACCAGGCGGTGCTGCGCGCCCGGCAGTGGGGTGAACTGTTCGGCGACGCCTTCTACCTCGAGGTACAGCGCCCCGGGATGCCGCAGGCGGAGTCGCTGGTTGCGGCAACCGCCGACCTGGCGGCGGAACTCGGGCTGCCGCTGGTCGCCACGCACCCGATCCAGTTTCTCGACCGCGAGGACTTCACCGCGCACGAGGCGCGCGTCTGCATCGCCGAAGGCTACATGCTCGGCGACGCACGCCGCCCGCGCCTGTACAGCGAAGAGCAGTATTTCAAGAGCAGCGCGGAGATGGTCGAACTGTTTGCCGACCACCCGGCGGCGCTCGCCAACTCGGTCGAGATCGCCAAGCGCTGCAACCTGCAGCTCACCCTCGGCAAGAGCTACCTGCCGGATTTCCCGACGCCGCCGGGCATGACGCTTGCCGACTACCTGCGCCAGGAGGCCGAGGCGGGGCTCGAGCAGCGCCTGCGGCAACTCTTCCCCGACGCCGCGGTGCGCCAGGCCGAACGCCCGCCGTACGATGCCCGCCTGCAGCTCGAGGCCGACACCATCGTCCAGATGGGATTCCCGGGCTACTTCCTGATCGTCGCCGACTTCATCAACTGGGCGAAACGCAACGGCTGTCCGGTCGGCCCTGGACGCGGCTCGGGCGCCGGCTCGGTGGTTGCCTACGCACTCGGCATAACCGACCTCGATCCGCTGCGCTACGCGCTGCTCTTCGAGCGCTTCCTCAACCCCGAGCGGGTGTCGATGCCCGACTTCGACATCGATTTCTGCCAGGACAACCGCTGGCGGGTCATCGAGTACGTCCGCCAGAAGTACGGCAGCGCGGCGGTCGCGCAGATCGTCACCTTCGGCACCATGTCGTCGAAGGCGGTGATTCGTGACGTCGGCCGCGTACTCGACCTGCCGTACAACTTCTGTGACCAGTTGTCGAAGCTGATCCCGGTCGAGACCAACAAGCCGCTCTCGCTGGCCAAGGCGCTCGCCGCCGAACCGCAATTGCAGGCCCGGATCGACGGCGAGGAGGAAGTGCGGCAGCTCTTCGATCTCGCCGGCCGCCTCGAGGACCTGACGCGCAACGTCGGCATGCACGCCGGCGGTGTCCTCATCGCCCCCGGCAAGCTGAGCGACTTCTGCCCGGTGTACTCGGCCGATGGCGGCGGTTCGGTGGTGTCGCAGTTCGACAAGGACGATGTCGAGAAGATCGGGCTGGTCAAGTTCGACTTCCTCGGCCTGCGCAACCTGACGATCATCGAGCTGGCATTGCAATATGTCGAGAGACTCAGCGGCGAACGCCCCGACCTCGCCACGCTGGCCTTCGACGACCCGAAGGCCTACCAGGTTCTCAAGGACGGCAACACGACGGCGATCTTCCAGGTCGAATCCGAGGGCATGAAGAAGCTCGTCCGCAAGCTGGCGCCGGATCGCTTCGAGGACATCATCGCCGTCCTCGCGCTCTATCGCCCGGGCCCGCTCGGTTCCGGCATGGTCGACGACTTCATCCTGCGCAAGAAGGGGCAGCAGAAGATCGATTACTACATCGACGATCTCAAGGCCTGTCTCGAACCGACCTACGGCGTCATCGTCTATCAGGAACAGGTGATGCAGATCGCGCAGATCATCGGCGGCTACACGCTCGGCGCCGCCGACCTGCTGCGCCGGGCGATGGGCAAGAAGAAGGCCGAGGAGATGGCGCTGCACCGGGACCTGATGCGCGAAGGCGCGCGCAGGAAGGGCCACGACGAGAAGCTGGCGATGCAGCTCTTCGACCTGATGGAGAAGTTCGCCGAGTACGGCTTCAACAAGTCGCACACCGCCGCCTACGCCGTCGTCACCTACCACACGGCATGGCTCAAGGCGCACCACTGCGCCGCCTTCATGGCGGCGACGCTGTCGTCCGAAATGGACCTCACCGACACCGTCAAGATCTTCCACGATGACGCGATCGCCAACGGACTGACGATCCTCGGCCCGGACGTCAACGCCTCCGAATTCCGCTTCACCCCGGTCGACCGCCAGACCGTCCGCTACGGCCTCGGCGCCGTCAAGGGCACCGGGGAACAGGCGGTGACGACGATCATCCGCGCCCGCACCGCCAACGGCCCTTTCAGGGACCTGTTCGACTTCTGCCAACGCGTAGACAGGCGACTGGTCAACCGGCGGACGATCGAAGCGCTGATCCGCGCCGGCGCTTTCGACACCCTCGACAGCCATCGCGCGCGCCTGCTCGCCTCGGTCGGCATCGCCATCGAGGCCGCCGAACAGGCCGAACGCAACGCCATGCAGGTCAGCCTCTTCGACCTCCTCGACGACGCCGGCGACGCGGCCGGCGGGCAAGGGCCGCAGTACGTCGAGGCGCCACGCTGGGACGAACGCCAGCAGCTCAACGAGGAGAAGCTGGCGCTCGGCTTCTACTTTTCCGGCCACCCCTTCCGCGCCGTGCAGGGCGAGATCGCGCACTTCGTCCGCCGGCCGCTGGCGGCGCTCGAGGCGCGCAAGGAGAGCCAGCTCCTCGCCGGACTGGTCGTCGCCGTGCGCAGCAAGATCACGGCGCGCGGCAAGATGGCGTTCATCCAGCTCGACGACGGCAGCACCTCGCTCGAGGTCTCGGTGTTCAGCGAGTTGCTGGACAGCGAACGGGTCAAGATCCGGGAGGACGAGGTGCTCGTCGTCGAAGGGCGGATCCAGCGCGACGATTTCGCCGGCGAGGGGCGCGTGAAGGTCGTCGCCGAGCGCCTGCTGACGCTTGCCGAAGCACGTGGCCGCTTCGCCCGCCAGCTGCACCTGTCGCTCAACGGCCAGGCCGGCGGCAACAACGCACGCCACGCCGTGCAGCGGCTGCGCAGCCTGCTGGCGCCCTATACCCCCGGCGAGTGCCCGATTCGCCTGAGCTACCACAATGCCGAAGCACGCTGCGAGCTGGTGCTCGGCGACAGCAGCCGGGTGCGGCTCGAAGACGGCCTGCTGCAGGCCTTGCGCGACTGGCTGAGCAGCGACAACGTGCGCGTGGACTATGCCTGAGACGACCAGCGGCGGCCGGCCGGAGGAACGCCGGTGAGCGGCAGCCGCAGGCCACCGCAGCGGAGCCTCGCCGTCGCCGCGCTCAGCGTGCTGCTCCTGGGGTGCAGCCCCAGAGTCAGCCTCGACCAGTTCAATCGCCTGCGCACCGGCCAGTCCTACGAGGAGGTCCGGGAGATCGTCGGTGATCCGGCCAGCTGCGACGAAATGATCGGTCTGCGCCACTGCGTATGGGGCACCCCGGAGCGCGGCATCCGCGTCGGTTTCCTCGGCGGCAAGGTGGTCCTGCTCTCGGCGCACAACCTGCAATGAACACCTGCCGCGAGTTGCGACCGGAGCCTCGGCCGCGGTCGCCGAACGCTGCCGGTTGGCGCGCCAATCGAACATCCGGGTCGGCGCGCTGTCCGCACTGCGGCGCGTGTCGCTTCGTGGTGAGATTCGTTCTGACCCGATGAGACGGTTGCACGGCGACCCATGCACTGGACAGCCCCTTCTGAAAAAAACGCCGCCGCCACCTCGCTCGAGAAGCGCCTGTGGGATGCCGCCGACCAGTTCCGCGCCAACTCCGGCCTCAAGGCGCAGGAGTACTCCGGCCCCATCCTCGGCCTGATCTTCCTGCGCTTCGCCGAGGTGCGCTTTGCAGCGCAGCGGGCCAGGCTCGAAGCGGCCGGCGCCTCTGCCCGCCGTGGCAGCCGCGTCGATCAACCCGCCGCCTACCACGCCGACAACGTGCTCTACCTCGCCCCCGAGGCACGCTTCGACTTCCTGCTGACCCTGCCCGAGGCGGCCGACATCGGCGGCAAGGTCAACGCCGCCATGCGCGAGGTGGAGAAGCACAACCCGCAGCTCGCCGGCGTGCTGCCCAAGACCTTCAACCTCTTCACCGGCACCCTGCTCAAGGAGCTGCTGAAGAAGATCTCCGAGATCCCGGCCACGCTCGACTTCGACGCCTTCGGCCGCATCTACGAATACTTCCTCGGCGAATTCGCCATGAGCGAGGGCCAGGGCGGGGGCGAGTTCTACACCCCGAGCAGCATCGTGCAGCTGCTCGCGCAGGTGATCGAGCCCTTCCACGGCCGCATCCTCGACCCCGCCTGCGGCTCGGGCGGCATGTTCGTGCAGTCGGCCCGCTTCGTGGCCGAGCACCGCAAGAACCCGGCCGCCGAGCTGGCCATCTGCGGTGTCGAGAAGACCGACGAGACCGGCCGCCTCGCCCGCCTGAACCTGGCCGTACACGGGCTGGAGGGCGACATCCGCCACGGCGGCAACGTCAACAGCTACTACGACGACCCGCACGCGGCCACCGGCGCCTTCGACTTCGTGCTCGCCAATCCGCCCTTCAACGTGAACGCGGTGGACAAGGAGCGGCTCAAGGACATGGTCGGCGCCGGCCGCCGCTTCCCCTTCGGCCTGCCCAAGACCGACAACGCCAACTACCTCTGGATCCAGCTCTTCTACTCGGCGCTCAATGCCAGGGGCCGCGCCGGCTTCGTCATGGCCAACTCGGCCTCCGATGCCCGCTCCTCCGAGCAGGAGCTGCGGCAGAAGCTGATCGAGGCGCGAGCGGTGGATGTGGTGGTAGCCGTCGGCCCCAACATGTTCTACACGGTGACGCTGCCCTGCACGCTGTGGTTCCTCGACCGGGGCAAGGCCAAGACGAATCGCGTCGACACGGTCTTGTTCATCGACGCCCGCCACATCTACCGGCAGGTGGACCGCGCCCACCGCGACTGGACGCCCGCGCAGATCGGCTTCATCGCCAACCTGGTGCGGCTCTATCGCGGCGAGGCGCCCGACCTGACCGTGGGCGGCGAGGAAACGGCGGCCAAACTCAAGGAAGTGTTCGGCAAGAAGCCCGCCTACGCCGACATCCGCGGCCTGTGCAAGGCGGCGACGCTTGCCGAGATCGAAGCGCAGGGCTGGTCGCTCAACCCCGGCCGCTATGTGGGCGTGGCCCCAGGCGAGGAAGTGAGCGACGAGGACTTCAAGGCACAGTTGCAGGCGCTGAACGAAGAACTGGAAACCCTCAACGCCCAGGCGCGGACGCTGGAGCAAACCATCGCCGCGAATGTGGCGGGGATCTTGGAGGGGTGAGGATGAGCGGCTGGCAAGCTGCGCCTCTAGAAACCCTTTACTCGGAACCGAGCCGCAATGGACTGACTCGACCCAAGCGCATCCGAGGGCACGGGTTCCCAATGATAAACATGGGCGAGATTTTCGCCCACGAACGCATCGGCAGCATCGCGATGGATAGAGTGCCGATGTCTCAGAGGGAGATTGAGCAGTTTTCCGTCCAGGCAGGCGACTTGCTGTTCGCGCGGCAATCTCTCGTCGCCGCTGGCGCAGGCAAGTGTTCCGTAATCAAAGCGGTCGGTGAGACCACGACCTTTGAATCGCATCTAATCCGCGTTCGGCTTGATCGATCCCAGTGTGACCCGTATTTCTACTTCTATTACTTCCTGTCACCGCAGGGTAAGGCAAACGTCCAATCACTCGTCATGCAGGTTGCAGCGGCAGGGATTCGTGGAAGTGAGCTGGCAAAGTTGCATGTCCCACTCCCCCCCCTCCCGATCCAGCGCCGGATCGCGGGCATCCTGTCGGCCTACGACGATCTGATCGAGAACAGCCAGCGGCGCATCAAGATTCTGGAGTCGATGGCCCGCGCGCTCTACCGCGAGTGGTTCGTCCACTTCCGCTTCCCCGGCCATGAGTCCGTCCCCCGCGTCACCTCGCCGCTGGGGGAGACTCCAAAGGGGTGGGAAGTAAAAAGGTTGCCTGAGTGCATCCACATCAATCCGCGCGTCACCGTCCCGCGTGAGGGCGAAAAGCCATTCGTACCGATGGGCTGCCTCTCCAACGACTCGATGCTCATTTCAGACATCGAAGTACGTGCAGGCAATAGCGGCGCAAAGTTCCAGAACGGCGACACGCTCGTGGCTCGCATCACACCCTGCTTGGAGAACGGTAAGACTGGCTTCGTGCAGTTCTTGCCCGACGCGAACGCCGTCGCATTCGGCTCGACGGAGTTCATCGTTCTCCGTTCGCGCACCCTAACGGTGGAGTTCGTTTACTGCCTCGCGCGCAGCGACGAGTTCCGCGGCGTCGCAATCAAGAGCATGTCCGGTGCGACAGGTCGTCAGCGCGTTCAAGAGCAGTGCTTCGCTGATTTGCAGGTTGCTCAGCCTCCGAGTACGTTGCTCGATCGCTTCTCTGGCATCGTTGCGCCGAGCTTTCGCCTGATCTACGAGCTCCATCTGCAAGTTCAAAACCTCCGCCGCACCCGCGACCTGCTCCTTCCGCGCCTGCTCTCCGGCCAGATCGACGTGGAGGCGATGGACCATGCCTGAGATCGCCCCGCTGCCCGCCGACTACGCCGCTTGGCTCGCCGACCTGAAAACCCGCATCCACGGCGCCCAGCAGCGGGCGACGCTGGCAGTCAACCGCGAGCTGGTGCTGCTCTACTGGCAGATCGGCCGCGACATCCTCGAACGGCAGGGCCGCGAGGGCTGGGGCGCGAAGGTGATCGAGCGGCTGGCGCAGGACTTGCGCAACGCCTTTCCCGACATGAAGGGCTTTTCGCCGCGCAACCTCAAGTACATGCGCGGCTTCGCCGAGGCGTGGCCGGACGGGGAATTTGTGCAAGAGGTGCTTGCACAATTGCCCTGGTATCACCAGCTCGCCCTGCTGGACAAGCTGAAGTCCGCGGATGAGCGCCGCTGGTATGCGGCCAAGGCCATCGAGCACAACTGGTCGCGCAATGTGCTGGTGATGCAGATCGAAACCCGCCTGCTGGCGCGCCAAGGCCAGGCCGTCACCAACTTCCCGCTCGCGCTGCCCAAGCCGCAATCGGATCTGGCCCGCGAGTCCTTGAAGGACCCCTACCGTTTCGACTTCCTCGGCCTGAGCGATGAGGCGCAAGAACGCGAGATCGAGCACGCGCTGGTCAAGCACGTGACCGAGTTCCTGCTGGAGCTGGGCGCGGGCTTCGCCTATGTCGGGCGGCAGGTGTTGCTCACGGTCGGCGGCGACGAGTTTTTCATCGACCTGCTCTTCTATCACCTGAAGCTGCGCTGTTTCGTGGTGATCGAACTCAAGGCCGGAGCCTTCAAGCCGGAGCACCTGGGCCAACTCGGTTTCTACCTGACCGCCATCGACCGCGACATGAAGAGCGCGCACGACAACCCCACCATCGGGCTCTTGCTGTGCAAGACCAGGAACAAGGTGGTGGCCGAATACGCCCTGGGCGACAAGACGCAGCCGATGGGCATCGCCGAATACCGCCTGGTCGAATCCCTGCCTGCCGAGCTGCAAACCAGCCTGCCCAGCATCGAACAAATCGAGCGCGCCTTGGCCGGCGACGTGGACGACGAACAACCATGAGCCCCCACGCCTACACCGAAGATCAGCTCGTCGAGCAGCCCGCCGTCGGGCTGTTCGCATCGCTGGGCTGGCAGACGGTGTCGGCGATGGAGGAGACCTTCGGCCCCGGCGGCACGCTGGGCCGCGAGACCAAGGGCGAGGTGGTGCTGGTGGAGCGCCTGCGCGCGGCGCTCATCACCCTGAACCCGGGCCTGCCGACCGAGGCGATCCAGACCGCCATCGACGAACTCGTTCGCGACCGCTCGGCCATGAGCCTGGAGGCCGCCAACCGCGAGGTCTACCGGCTGCTCAAGGACGGCATCCCGGTCTCCATCCCCGACCGCGAGCATGGCGGGCAGAAAACCGAACGCCTGCGCGTGGTGGATTGGGCGCAGCCGGGGCGCAACGACTTCCTGCTGGCCAGCCAGTTCAGCGTGGTGGGCAGCCTCTACACCTGCCGGCCCGACCTGGTGGGCTTCGTCAACGGCCTGCCCTGGGTGGTTATCGAACTCAAGAAGCCCGGCGTGCCGGCGCGGGCGGCCTTCGACGAGAACCTGACGCACTACAAGAAAGAGATCCCGCAACTCTTCTGGTTCAACGCCCTGCTGGTCGCCAGCAACGGCACCGACAGCCGCGTCGGCTCGCTCACCGCCGACTGGGAGCGGTTCTTCGAGTGGAAGCGCATCGAGCGCGAGGACGAACCGCGCCGCGTGTCGCTGGAGGTGGTGCTGCGCGGCACCTGCGACCGCGCCCGCCTGCTCGACCTGGTGGAGAACTTCACGCTGTTCTCGGAGCACAAGGCGGGGCTGGTGAAGGTTCTGGGGCAGAACCACCAGTTCCTCGGCGTGAACAATGCCATCGCCTCGATGCTGGAGGCCCGCAAGATCGGCCACGGGCGAGGCGGCGTGTTCTGGCAGACGCAGGGCAGCGGCAAGAGCTTCTCGATGGTGTTCTTTGCGCAGAAGGTGCTGCGCAAACTCGCCGGCAACTGGACCTTCGTGGTGGTCACCGACCGGGTGGAGCTGGACGAGCAGATCGCCAGGACCTTCAAGACCGTGGGCGCAGTGAGCGAGGCCGAGGGCGACCAATGCCACGCCGCCAGCGGCGCGCACCTGCGGGAACTCCTGCGCGGCAACCACCGCTATGTGTTCACGCTGGTGCACAAGTTCCAGACGGCGGAGGCGCTGACCGACCGCCCGGACGTGATCGTGCTGACCGACGAGGCGCACCGCAGCCAGTACGACACGCTGGCGCTCAACATGCGCGCAGCGCTGCCGAAGGCGCTGTTCCTGGCGTTCACGGGCACGCCGCTCATCGCGGGCGAGGAGCGCACGCGCGAGGTGTTCGGCGACTATGTGTCGATCTACGACTTCCAGCAGTCGGTGGAGGACGGCGCCACCGTGCCGCTGTTCTACGAGAACCGCACGCCCGAGCTGCAACTGGTCAATCCGAACCTCAACGACGACATCTACCGCCTGATCGAAGACGCCGAGCTCGACGCCGGTCAGGAGGAGAAGCTGGACAAGGTGCTGGGGCGGCCATACCACCTCATCACCCGCGACGACCGGCTGGAGACGGTGGCGCAGGACATCGTGCGGCATTTCCTGGGACGTGGCTTCGTCGGCAAGGCGATGGTGGTGTCGATCGACAAGGCCACGGCATTGCGGATGCACGACAAGGTGAAGAAGCACTGGGACGCCGAGACGGCGCGGGTACAGCAGGAGCTGGGTGAACTGGCGCTGGCGCCGCGTGGCGGTGAGGCGACACGCGAACAAGCGCGGCGCGACTTGCGCAAGGCCGAACTGAAAGCACGCCTGGCAGTGCTCACCACCACCGACATGGCGGTGATCGTCTCGCCGGGGCAGAACGAGATCGAGCAGATGAAGCTGCTCGGCCTCGACATCGAGCCGCACCGCAAACGCATGAACGAGTCGCAGCCGGGGCTGGACGAGAAGTTCAAGGACACCACGGACCCGCTGCGCCTAGTGTTCGTCTGCGCCATGTGGCTGACCGGCTTCGATGCGCCGAGCTGTTCGACGGTCTATCTCGACAAGCCGATGCGCAACCACACGCTGATGCAAACCATCGCGCGAGCCAACCGCGTCTTCCCCGGCAAGCACAGCGGCGTGATCGTGGACTACGCCAACGTCTTCGCCTCGCTGGAGAAGGCGCTGGCGATCTACGGCGCGGGCAAGGGCGGCACCAACCCGGTCAAGGACATGGCGCAACTGGTGCAAGCCCTGCGCGAAGCGATCACCGCGGCCACGGCGTTCTGCGCCGCGCAGGGCGTCAATCTCGTCGCGATGGAGGCGCTGCCAATGGGCGGCATGGAGCGCCTGGCCGCCGTGGAGGACGCCATCAACGCGCTGATCGGCCCCGATGCCGTGCGGCGCGACTTCTTCGGCCACGAGAAGCTGGTCGGCACGCTCTACGGCGCCGTGAAGCCGGCCCCGGCGGCGATCGAGTTTTCGCAGCGCGTCGCCGGCATCGCCACGCTGGCGGCCGCCATCCGCGCCCGGATCAGCCCCAACCCGCCGGCCATCGCCACGATCCTGAAACAGATCGGCGAGCTGCTCGACGACTCGATCACCGGCCACGAAATCCGCGAGGGCGGGCCGCCGGCCATCGACCTTTCGAGGATCAACTTCGAGGCACTGGCCGAGCGCTTCAAGCGATCGACGCACAAGAACACCGAACTCGAAGCGCTGAAAGCGGCGATCGCCGCCAGGCTGGAGAAGCTCGTGCGCCTGAACCGCACGCGCACCGACTTCGCGGAAAAGTTCGAGGCCTTGATCGAGAGCTACAACAACGGCAGCCGCAACATCGAGCAGCTCTTCGAGGAACTGCTGAAGCTGTCGAACAGCCTCGACGACGAGCAGCAGCGCCATGTGCGCGAGCATCTGAGCGAAGAGGAACTGGTGATCTTCGACATCCTGACGCGACCGGCACCGGCGCTGACCACGGCCGAGCGCGACGAGGTCAAGAAGGTGGCCAGGGACTTGCTGGCACGGCTGCAGACACTGCTGGTGCTGAACTGGCGGCAGAAGTCGGCGGCGCGATCAACGCTGAAGCTGGCGATCGAGGACACGCTGGACACGCTGCCGGCAGCCTACGACCGTCCCCTGTTCGCCCAGAAATGCTCGGCGCTGTTCGAGCATGTGTACGAGAGCTACCCGGAGCGGATTGCGGGCGTCCATGCGGGCGTGGCCTGAACGACCGATCGCAAGGGCTGCTCGGGTAGCCGGAGGCTACTCTCCTCCGGCCCCCACACCACCCACCGTGCGGGTCCGCAGGGGGCGGTTCGACGACTTGGCGCTCTCGCACAGTGCCCTTGCGTACAGCCCTGCCCGCCCACTTCCTGGCGGCACGCACAACTGCACAGACGAATGCCGCCACGTCCGAAAAAAAAAAGCGGGGCGCCACGCGAGCGCCCCGAAGGGGGAGAGACCGGTAAGGCAGTCGGTTCAGTAGTGGTAAGCCGATTCGCCGTGCGAGGTGATGTCGAGTCCCTCGCGCTCTTCTTCTTCCGGCACGCGCAGGCCGATCACCATATCCACCAGCTTGAAGGCGACCAGCGAGACGACGCCGGACCAGACGATGACCGTGCCGACACCCCACAACTGGCTGATCAACTGGGCCGTCATGTCGTAGTCACCGACCTTGTTGGCCACATAGTCGTATACCCCGGTGCCACCGAGCGACGGGTCGGCGAAGACGCCGGTCAGGATCGCGCCGAGGATGCCGCCGACGCCATGGACACCGAAGACGTCGAGCGAATCGTCGGCGCCGAGCAGGCGCTTCAGTCCATTGACGCCCCAGAGGCAGATGACGCCGGCCAGCAGACCGATGCAGATGGCGCCCATGACGCCGACGAAGCCTGCCGCCGGGGTGATCGCGACCAGACCGGCAACCGCACCGGAAGCGGCACCGAGCATCGACGGCTTGCCCTTCAGCATCCACTCCGCCAGCATCCAGGACATTGCCGCGCAGGCGGTGGCGACCCAGGTATTGACCATCGCCAGGGCGGCACCACCACTCGCCTCGAGCGCCGAGCCGGCGTTGAAGCCGAACCAGCCGAACCAGAGCAGCGAGGCGCCGATCATCGTGAAGGTCAGGCTGTGCGGCGCCATCGACTCACGCCCGTAGCCGATCCGCTTGCCGATGACGATGGCGCCGATGAGACCGGCAATGGCGGCGTTGATATGGACGACCGTGCCGCCCGCGAAGTCGAGCGCACCCTTCTGGAAGAGGAAGCCGGCGGTCTTCGTCGCAGCCTCGCCGGCTGCCGCGTCGACATAGGCGTCCGGGCCGGCCCAGTACCAGACCATGTGCGCCATCGGCACGTAGGAAAGCGAGAACCAGAGCACCATGAACACCAGGACGGCGGCGAACTTCGCCCGTTCGGCGAAGGCGCCGACGATCAGGCCGCAGGTGATCGCCGCAAAGGCGCCCTGGAAGACGACGTAGGCCAGTTCGGAGATCACCACGCCCTTGGAGAAGGTCGCGGCGACCGAATCGACGGTAACGCCCTTCAGGAACAGCTTGTCGAATACGCCGAAGAACCCGCCGCCCTCGGTGAATGCCAGCGAGTAGCCGTAGACGACCCAGAGTACGCTGATCAGCGAGAAGGTGACGAAGACCTGCATCAGCACCGACAGCATGTTCTTGCTGCGCACGAGGCCGCCGTAGAACAGCGCCAGGCCGGGGATGGACATCAGGATGACGAGCGCCGCACTGGTCATCACCCAGGCGTTGTCGCCCTTGTTGGCAACCGGTGCCGGAGCGGCGGCAGCGGCGCCAGCATCGCTGGCGACGGCGGCCTCGGGCGTTGCTGCGGTCGTCGAAGTTGCCGCGGGCGCTGCGGCCGGCTTGTCTTCAGCCCACGCCGGCGCACCGACAGCGACCGCTCCGAGCAGGGCCAGAACTGCAAATAAGTGCTTCATGATCTACTCCTTACAGGGCATCCTCACCGGTTTCGCCGGTGCGGATGCGAATGACGTCCTCGATTGCCGAGATGAAAATCTTGCCGTCGCCGATCTTGCCGGTGCTGGCCGACTTCTCGATGGCCTCGATGACCTGCTCGAGAAGTGCATCGCTGATCGCCGCTTCGACCTTCACCTTGGGCAGGAAATCGACGACGTACTCGGCACCGCGATAAAGTTCGGTATGCCCTTTCTGGCGCCCGAAGCCCTTGACCTCGGTGACGGTGATCCCCTGTACGCCGATCGCCGACAGCGCTTCTCGTACTTCGTCAAGCTTGAACGGCTTGATGATCGCGGTTACCAGTTTCATGTTGCTCTCCATGTTCGGGAAGATCCTGTGGTCTCCCGGCATCGTTGATGAAAAGAATCCTCGATGAATCTTCCCGACGCGGGCATGTCACGGCGACTAGCGCCGCGTCCGCCTGTCCGGCATCCGGCTCCGCGCCACCACGCTTGCCGGCGAAACGGCAGCGAGCGGCGTGAACTGCGGACTGGTCGCCATGGCCCGAGTCTCGAAAAATCATCCCGTCGATCACTAAGCAGAATCCGTGCCAGAAAGATTTCTCGCGATGGTTCAATGGCTTGAGATCCTCATCAGCGGCAGGGCGCGGAACGGCTGCACTGCCCTGAGACAGTTGATCGCGATGACGCACCATCGTGGTGCATAACATGGAATTTTGCGTCGCCGTGTTACACTCGCCTCACCCTGCCACTCCTTGCTCCGACGGTGATCACCATGCTCGACCCCAGGATCCTCGAAGAAATCGGCCAACGCCTTGGCAGCCTCATCGCCGCCAGCCCGGCAGCCGACATCGAACGGAACGCGCGCGCGCTCCTCACCAGCGTCTTCGCCAAGCTCGATCTGGTCACTCGCGAGGAGTTCGACATCCAGGCGCAGGTGCTGCAACGCACGCGCGAGAAGCTGAAGGCCCTCGAGGCGCGCATCGAGCGCCTGGAGAATCCACCCACCCAGCCCGACTGAGAGCAGTGCGGCGACGTGCCGGCGCGTCGTGCGACGCGGCAGCGCGTCCGTCGTCGGACCAGCTCCACGCCAGCCAGTGTCTCTCGCCATCGTCCACAGCCGCGGTCTCGACGGGCTGGCCGCGCCGGAGGTTGCGGTCGAGGTGCATCTGGCCAGCGGCCTGCCCAACCTGACGCTCGTCGGGCTGCCGGACACCGAAGTCAAGGAAGCGCGTGACCGGGTGCGTGCGGCGCTGCAGAACTCGGGTTTCGAATTTCCGCGCAAACGCATCACCGTCAACCTCGCGCCGGCCGACCTGCCGAAGGAATCCGGCCGCTTCGACCTGCCGATCGCGCTCGGCATCCTCGCCGCCTCCGGCCAGCTCCCGTCGCGGCTGCTGGCGCAGCACGAGTTCGCCGGCGAGCTCTCCCTTTCCGGCGAACTGCGACCGGTGCGCGGCGCTCTGGCGATGGTCCTGGCGATGGGCGACAACGGCCGCAGCTTCGTGCTGCCGGCGAGCAGCGCGCGTGAGGCCGCGCTGGCGGGCAGGATACCGATCCTGGCGGCGGCCAGCCTGCTCGAGGTCTGCGCCCACCTGACCGGACGGGCGGCCCTGTCGGCCTGCGTGGCGACTTCCGACAGCAGCGACGGCGACGACGGCTACCCGGACCTCGCCGACGTCCGCGGCCAGACGCAAGCCAAGCGCGGCCTGGAAATCGCCGCCGCCGGCGGACATTCGATCCTCTTCGCCGGCCCGCCGGGAACCGGGAAATCGATGCTCGCCAGCCGTCTCCCCGGCCTGCTGCCGCCGATGACAATGCCGGCGGCGCTCGAGTCGGCTGCCGTTCTGTCGCTCGCCGGTCTCTTCCGGCCGCAGATCTTTCGCCACCATCCCTACCGCGCGCCGCACCACACGGCTTCGTCGGCAGCGCTGGTCGGCGGTGGCAGCGTGCCGCGCCCGGGCGAAATCTCGCTGGCGCACCAGGGGGTCCTCTTTCTCGACGAGCTGCCGGAGTTCGACCGGCGGGTTCTCGAGGCACTGCGCGAACCGCTCGATTCCGGGCGCATCCACATCTCGCGCGCCGCCCGGCAGGCCGAGTTCCCGGCGCAGTTCCAGCTGGTCGCGGCAATGAATCCATGCCCCTGCGGTTACCACGGCGATGCGCGCGGCCGCTGCCGCTGCACGCCGGACCAGATCCTGCGTTACCGCAGCAAGCTCTCCGGTCCGCTGCTCGACCGCATCGACCTGCAGATCGAGGTTCCTCCCCTGCCGGCCGAAGTCCTGCAGCAAGCGCGCGACGGTGAAGCTTCGGCTGCCGTGCGTTCGCGGGTAACGACAGCCCGCAGGCGACAGCTCGAGCGCCAAGGGAAACCGAATGCCCGTCTCAGGGAGCGCGAGATCGACCAGTACTGCCAGCCGCAAGCGGCAGCGGCAGCTCTGCTGAAGCAGGCAATCACTCGCTTCGAGCTCTCGGCACGGGCATTCCACCGCCTGCTCAAGGTGGCGCGGACGATCGCCGATCTGGCGGGGCAGCACACGATCGAGCCCCAGCACGTCGCCGAAGCAGTGCAGTACCGTCGCTTTGCGAAGGATTGACGGGCGGGGATCGCTACCCGTCAATCACGATGTCCGTGCTCAACCGCCGATGTGCATCTGATACTTCGCGCCGTTGGAAAACGTACAGGTCCCCGCTCCCTGATACGGCGTCGTCAGCTGGTATTCGCACGACATGAACATGCCGCCCGGGCTGTAGGCACTGGCGACGCCGCGCTTTTCATCCTCGACGACGCGGGTCGCTTCTCCGCTCAGGACCTGGCCCTCGTACTCGACCAGGAAACGGCCCTTCCCGGTCATCATGTTGGTCACCGACCCGCTGATGACGCCGCTGCGCGTCGCCCTTTCGTTGGCCGGATAGAGCCGGACCGGCAATGTCGCCTGCGCCGCAGGCGCCATCGCCTGCGGTCGCGTCGCCGCCTGCCCGGGGAGCGGTGGCGCACCCGCCGGCAACGGCGTTCCGGGCGGCGGCAACGGGTAATGGTGGTAGTACACGCCACCATCGGGTCCCACCACCGGCACCACGTAACATGCAGCGGCAACCAGCGCCGCAAGCACCGGCGGCACACAGCGCCGCGCCGATGAACGGAATGCTGCTCTCGACATCATCTTCTCCTTTCCGGAAAGCTGGCGGCACGGGACGGGCCGTCAGTCTCAGTATAGTCAGGATCGATCCACTGCCAGGGCGATCTGTGGCCCCGTCCGCCACGCCCACTCGCAGGCTGCCGCAGGGGTTTCGCACCGGCGACGAACGCTACCCCGAGCCGTCGCCACCGACGCTGCGCCGACGGGGTGCCCGCGTCGGCCGCAGCGCAGCGTGCCAGCCGCCAGCCACGTCACCGACGCCGCATCGTCTATACTGCGCAGCAGACGCCAACGCGCGTGACAACCAGACCTGGAGCACCCGGCATGTTCAGGATCGCCTCGGCCGCCATTTTTGGCGGCACCCTGCTGCTCGCCACCCTTGCCGCCTGCGACGCGGACAGGCTGAGCCGGCTCAGGCCCGGGGCGACGACTGCCAGCGAGGTGAAGGACGTGATGGGCCAGCCGACGCTGGAATGGCGGGAGGCCGATGGTTCGCGCGTCTGGGAGTATCCGCGCACGCCACAGGGAATCGTCAACTATCTCGTGCTCATCGGCCCGGACGGCGTGCTGCGCGAGGTGCAGCAAGTGCTGACCGAGGAGAACTTCGCCCGGGTCGCTGCCGGCATGACGCAGGACCAGGTACGGCGTCTGCTCGGTCGTCCGGCTCACGAAACCTATTTTCCGCTCAAACGGGAGACGATCTGGGACTGGAAGACGAAGGTGGACGCCGGCATGGAATGGTATTTCAACGTCCATTTCGACAGCGACGGCCGCGTCACCGGAACCAGCAGCAACTACGTGCCGAAGGGCTGAGCGCGAGCGGCCGGCGGGAGGCGTGGCGGGCGGGCCGCTGGCGCCAGCACCGGCGCGGTTCCGGCGCCGGTCGGCACGGCGCCCGCCGCGCGCTCCGGGACTGAAGATGAATGGCCTGCACCTGACTGCCGAACTCTACGGATGCCGCTGCGAGCGGCGACTGCTCGATGACGCCGGCGCGCTGCGCGAACTGTGCCGCGCCGTCTGTTCGCTGCCGGGCCTGACGCCACTCGCCGAGGTCTTCCATCAGTTCGGCGACAGCGGCAGCCCGGCCGGCGCCACCGGCGCGGTCGTCCTCGCCGAGTCGCATCTGGCGGTGCACACCTGGCCGGAGTCGGCGGCCGTGACGCTCGACCTGTATGTCTGCAACTTCAGCCAGGACAACAGCCGCGCAGCCCGCCAGGCCTGTCGGCAGCTGATTGCCGCCTTCGCGCCGAGTCGCTGCGTGCAGCGCGAACTCGAGCGCGGCATCCCGACCGACGGGACGACCAGCGACCCCGCCGGCAGAAGTGATTAGCGGATGCTTCCCGGGGTATACTCGGGAACCGGCAACGAAACAGAACACAGAACAGGGAGGCCTTGTGGAACCGCTTCGCATCACGCTCGATCAATCCGAAATCCCCACCCACTGGTACAACGTCGTCGCCGACATGCCGACGCCGCCAGCACCGCCGCTGGCCGCGGATGGCAACCCGGTGTCGCCGGAGCAGATGGGGATGATCTTTCCGATGGCGATCCTCGAGCAGGAAATGTCGGCCGAACGCTGGATTCCGATCCCCGAGCCGGTGCGGCAGATCTATCGCCTCTGGCGGCCGTCGCCATTGATTCGTGCCCGCCGGCTCGAGGAGGTGCTGCAGACGCCGGCGCGGATCTTCTACAAGTATGAAGGCGTCTCCCCCGCCGGATCGCACAAGCCCAACACCGCCGTACCGCAGGCCTACTACAACCAGCAGGCGGGAATCCGGCGCATCACCACCGAGACCGGTGCCGGACAGTGGGGCTGTTCGATGGCCTTTGCCGGCCAGATGTTCGGTCTCGAGGTGCGCGTGTACATGGTCCGCATCAGCTATGAGCAGAAGCCCTTCCGCCGCTCGATGATGCAGACCTGGGGTGCCGAGGTCTTCGCCAGCCCGTCGCCGATGACGCAGACCGGCCGCGACCTGCTCGCCCGCGACCCGGAGAACCAGGGCTCGCTCGGCATCGCGATCTCCGAGGCCGTCGAGGAGGCGGCCTCGCGCGCCGACACCAGCTACGCGCTCGGCTCGGTGCTCAACCACGTCGCTCTGCACCAGACGATCATCGGCCAGGAAGCGAAGAAGCAGTTCGAAAAGGCTGGCGACTGGCCCGACGTGATCTTCGCACCGTGTGGCGGTGGCTCGTCGTTCGCCGGCGTTGCTTTCCCGTTCATCGCCGACAATGCCGGCGGCGGGCGCAACGGACGCCCGACGCGACTGGTGGCGGTCGAACCGACATCGTGCCCGACGCTGACCAAGGGCGCCTATGCCTACGATTTCGGCGATGCCTCGGGCTTCACGCCACTGATGAAGATGTACACCCTCGGCCACGACTTCATGCCGCCGGGCATCCATGCCGGCGGCCTGCGTTACCACGGTGACTCGCCGCTCGTCTCGCAGCTCTATCACGACGGACTGATCGAGGCGGTCGCGGTACCGCAACTGGCAACCTTCGAGGCGGGCGTGATGTTCGCGCGCGCCGAAGGCGTCATTCCGGCGCCCGAGTCGAACCATGCCATCCGCGCGGCGATCGACGAGGCCGTGCGCTGCCGGGAGAGTGGCGAGAGCCGGACGATCTTCTTCAATCTCACCGGCCACGGCCATTTCGACATGGCGGCCTACGACCGCTACTTCGCCGGCCAGCTCGAGGACTTCGAGTACCCGCAGGAGGCGATCCGGGCGTCACTGGAGCACCTGCCCAGGCTTTGATGGTGAACGCGATGCGCCCGCTCGTCTTCGCCCTCGTCCTCGCCAACCTGCTGCTTTTCGTCTGGGCGCGAGGCTACCTGGGCGCGCCGGCCGAAGCCGATGCGCATCGTGTCGAGCAGCAGCTGCTGCCCGAGCGCATCGTCGTCGTCTCGCGCGGCGAGCCACCGCCGTCGGCCAGGAACAAGGCAAGTGGCGGCACATCCGGCGAGCAGAAGGTGAACGAGAGTTGCCGCATCTGGAGCGAGCTAGCGGCCGGCGAGGCCGACGAGGTCGAGCAACTGCTGCGCGAGAGCTTCGCCGAGTTCCGGATCAACCGCCGCACGGTGAATGAGAACAGTGGCTACTGGGTCTACATTCCACCTCTCGCCAGCAAGGAGGAAGTCGGCAAGAAGACGGCGGAGCTGCAGCAGCTCGGCGTCGACGATTTCTTCGTCGTCCAGGCCAGCGGCCCGAACCAGCTGGCCATCTCGCTCGGCACCTACCGCACCGAGGAGGCGGCGAGTGCCGGCCTCGATACCCTGCGCGCGAAGGGCGTCAAGTCGGCGAAGATGGGCCAACGCACGGGAAGACCGGCGTACGTGATCCTCGAGGTCCGCGGCCCGGCAGCGCAGGCCGAAGCCTTGCAGCGGTCGATCGCCGCCCGGCTGCCCAAGGTCACCGCCAAGGCCTGTGCAGCGCCCGCGGCGGCTGCGCCATGAGCTTCATCGTCGGCCTCACCGGCGGCATCGGCAGCGGCAAGAGCACGGTCGCCGATCTCCTGGCCGAACGGGGCGCGGTGCTGGTCGATACCGATCTCATCGCCCACCAGCTGACCGGGCCCGATGGTGGGGCGATGGCGGCGATTGCCGGTGCCTTCGGCAGCACCGTCGTGCGGGCGGACGGCAGCCTCGACCGCGCCGCCATGCGCCGCCTGGTTTTCGCCGACGCTGCCGCCAGGGCCAGGCTCGAAGGCATCCTGCATCCGCTGATCCGGCAGCGGAGCGAAGATCGCTGCGCCGCCGCTGCGACCGCTCCCTACGTCGTCCTGGTCGTGCCACTGCTCGTGGAATCCGGCAGCTATCGGCAGAGAAGCGACCGCATCCTGGTCGTGGACTGCAGCGAAGAGCTTCAGGTGGCGCGCGTGATGGCGCGCAGCGGACTGAGCGCCGGCGAGGTTCGTGCGATCATCGCCAGCCAGGCGTCGTCCGACGAGCGCCGCGCGGTGGCCGACGATGTGGTACTCAACGACGGGACGATGGAGCTGCTCGGAGCGCGCGTCGAGGCGCTGCACAAACGCTATCTTGAGCTGGCGGCGGCGAAAGCTCATGTCCACCGTTGAGGTTTTGCTGCAAATGCTTCAGAATCATCGGAAATCGTCCATTCCGATGCCGGCGGCAGTGTGATCACCTACGAATATCCGTTCAATGAGCGCATACGCACGCTGCTGCGGCTGGAGGACTTGTTCCACAAGCTGAGCAGCTTCATGCAGCGGGACGGTTCACAGGAGCATCATGTCGTGCTCCTGACGCTGTTCGAGATCCTCGACGTCTCCGGCCGCGCCGACCTGAAGATGGATCTGATCCAGGAACTCGAGCGTCAGCGTCAGAGCCTGTTGGCGTTTCGCAACAATCCGGACATTTCCGAGGATGCGCTCTCCGGCGCGCTTTACGAGATCGAGAACGCCTCGGCGGCGCTGCTCGGAATGGCGGGCAAGATCGGCCAGCATCTGCGCGACAACGACTGGCTGATGAGCATCAAGAGTCGTGCCAGCATCCCCGGAGGGGTCTGCGAGTTCGACCTCCCCTCTTACCACTACTGGCGGCACCAGCCGCCCGACGTCCGCCGCGAGGCGCTGCTCGGCTGGATGCAGCCGCTGCTGCCACTGCGTGACGCGCTGACGATCGTCCTCCGCCTGTTGCGCGCCAGTGGCCGCTCGGAGCACCATGTCGCCAGCGGCGGGGCGTTCCAGCTGATGCTCGGCGGCAGCAACGTCCAGAGCACGTCGCAGATGGTCCGCATCTCGCTCAAGCTGCACGACCCCTACATTCCCGAGATCAGCGCCAACAAGTACGCGCTGAACATCCGCTTCACCCGTCCCGACAGCGACCATCGGCCGCGTCACTGCGACACCGACGTCGAGTTCGACATGCTGTTCTGCAATCTGTAGGCAGCCGGCGTGGCACTGCCGCTGACTCCGAACATCGCGAAAGCCGTCGAGAAACTCTATCCTCCGCACGAAGTGGACGAGGTTGTTCGTCTACTCACCGAGGAGTGTGCGGACAATCTTCCCAACTGCCAAAGCTCAGACGAATATGCACTGGAGGATCTGAGATTCGCCGTCCTTGAACTTTCCGCGGGAAATATCGAGAAACTGCGTCAGGTCGTCCGCATGGCGAACGAGGACTGGCGGGATGTTCTCTGGGAGGCAGGCTCAACCAGGCGGTACCAGCGCACGCTGCTGGGCAGTTCCTGGCAGCTGAACGTCAAGACACGAGCGGCTTCGCATGCGCGATACTGGAACAGGCTCGCAATCATCGCTGCCTTTGCCCTGTCCTTCGTGCTGATTGTTTCTGGCGCCCCGCCTCAGCACTTGCTCGGCACCGGGGTCATGGTTGGTGTGGTGTACGCCGCAGGGCGGCACCTGTTGCTCAGGCCGCTGGGCCCGCCTCATGAAGGTGCAGCCATGTTGCTGAAGATGACGCTGATCGTTCTCCTGGGCTCTGGCGCTCTTGGCTACGTCGCGGCCATGATCATCCGGCCTTTCCTCTAGTATCTGGAAGAACGCCAGGCCGGCATTCCCGGTCGTTGCCGACGGCCTGACCGCCTTCCCAGGCGGCCGGGTTGCGACCATCGACATGCCGCCCGGGGAGATGCTGCAGGATCGCGACCAGGGGCGCACTGCTCAGACCCAGCGTCAGGATGCCGTTCAGTGCCTTGAGCGAACCGAGGAGTTTCCGTTCGGAACTCATCGCAACGTCGCCATGGCCCAGCGAAGTGAAGTTGACGCCGGAATGGTAGACCTCCTCGTAGAACAGTTGGAACATGACCAGAACGACGAACAACGCAGCCCAAAGCACGATCTGCGGGAAATTGCCGAGCATGATGATCACCATCACGGCCAGCAGCGCCACCATTGCGCCGATCAGTCCGCTGCCTGTCCACGGTCGGCGAGGCGTGTCGATGGCGTGACGAACACTACGGAAGGTGAACGTGACCGCCACGATCAGCGCCCACAGCATCATCGCCAGGAACGGCAAGAGGAAATGGAAGCACACAGCCACGCCAGGCCTAGCACGAGGCCGACACGGATGAACAGATCGAACAGGCAGCCCGCAACGCGGTCGCCCGGTTCCCGATCGGGTTCGCGGGTGGACTCCATCTGGCGTCTCCTTCCCCGGGGAAAGGGCATCGGCCTGCTTCTGCTCCGGCAGAAAGAGTCGCTGCGCCGCTCGATCGGACGGCAGCATGGCCGGTGACGGTGTTCGAGCGGCCTTTGGCGACGGGCCGGCTGGTGTGCAGGCCGCCGCCCCCTCCGAGCGCCTACCAGTTCGTCTCGCGTTCCGGCGTTGCCGTAATGCGGTGAATCGACAGGTCGGCGCCGTTGTACTCCTGCTCCTGATCGAGGCGCAGCCCGACGAGGCTCTTCAGCACACCGTAAACCACGGTGCCACCGACCAGCGCGATGCCGATCGCGAGCAGGGTCATCAGGAGCTGCGGCATGAAGGCGACACCGCCGACGCCACCGAGCGCCTTGCTGCCGAAGATGCCGGCGGCGAGACCGCCCCAGGCGCCGCACAGGCCGTGCAGCGGCCAGACGCCGAGAACGTCGTCGATCCGCCAGCGGTTCTGCGTCAGCGTGAACATCAGGACGAACAGGCCGCCGGCGACACCGCCGACGACCAGGGCGCCCATCGGGTGCATCAGGTCGGAGCCGGCGCAGACGGCGACCAGACCGGCGAGCGGACCGTTATGCACGAAGCCCGGGTCGTTCCGGCCGGCGACCATCGCCACCAGCGTCCCGCCGACCATCGCCATCAGCGAGTTTATCGCCACCAGCCCGGAGATCTTGTCGATCGTCTGCGCACTCATGACGTTGAAGCCAAACCAGCCGACGGTCAGGATCCACGCGCCGAGAGCCAGGAAGGGGATCGACGACGGCGGATGCGCCGACACCCGGCCCTCCTTCGTATAGCGACCGTGCCGCGCACCGAGCAGGAGAACCGCCGGCAGGGCGAGCCAGCCACCCATCGCGTGCACGACGACGGAGCCGGCGAAATCGTGGAACTCCTCGCCGTAGCTCGCCTTGAGCCACGCCTGGATGCCGAAGGCCTGGTTCCAGGCGATGCCCTCGAAGGTGGGATAGACCAGGGCGACGATCAGGAAGGTCGCTGCCAGTTGCGGATAGAAGCGGGCGCGTTCGGCGATGCCGCCCGAGATGATCGCCGGGATCGCCGCTGCGAAGGTGAGCAGGAAGAAGAACTTGGTCAGCTCGAAACCGTTCTTCTCGAGCAGCGTGTCGGCGCCGGCGAAGAAGTTGACGCCGTAGGCGATGCTGTAGCCGACGAAGAAATAGGCGATGGTCGACACCGAGAAATCGGTCAGGATCTTCACCAGCGCGTTGACCTGACTCTTCTTGCGCACCGTCCCCAGCTCGAGAAAGGCAAAGCCGGAATGCATCGCCAGCACCATGATGCCGCCGAGCAGGATGAAGAGGACGTCGCTACCAGACTTGAATGCTTCCATGGCTCCTCCAGGATTTCGTGATGGAGCCAACAAGCAAATCCCGTTCCAGGGTTGTCATGCCCCGGAATCGACCATCATCGACGGCATGCGCCCGTTCCGCGCACAACGATGATGCATCGGCGGCAATCGGCGCACCGGAACGGGGCGACTGGGCACTCGAAGGGCCCAGGCGCGACCTACGGTGGTGCAGTCCCGGCCGGCAGCAGGACCCACATCTGCCCCTGCTGCTTCATCCGCCCGGCCTGGCTGCCGGCGGCGGCGCCGAAGCCCCAGAAGAGGTCGGCGCGGACGACGCCGCGGATGGCGCCGCCGGTGTCCTGTGCCATCACCAGCCGTCGCCAGGGCTGCGCCGAATCGGGCTGGGTCGTCGCCAGGAACACCGGTGCGCCGAGGCTGACGTGGCGAGGATCGACGGCGATGCTGCGCTCCGGGGTCAGCGGCACGCCGAGGGCGCCGTTCGGGCCGTCGCCCTCCCTGCCGCGGATCGCTTCCTCGCGGAAGAAGACGTAACTCGGATTGGCGTTCAGCAGCTCGGTCACGCGGCCGGGGTTGGCGCGCGCCCACTGCTTGATCGACTGCATCGACGCCTGTTCGAGGCTCATCTCGCCCCGGTCGACGAGCACGCGACCGATCGACTGATAGGGATGGCCGTTCTGGTCGGCATACGCGAGGCGCAGCTTGCTGCCATCCGGCAACTGCACGCGCCCGGAACCCTGCACCTGCAGGAAGAAGAGTTCGACCGGGTCGTCGACGTAGAGCAGGACCCGGTCGCCGCCCTCGTTCGCGCGCTTGCCGATCTCGGCGCGCGAGAGGTACGGCACGACCCGGTTGCCCTGCAGGCGACCGCGCAGGCGCATGTTCTTCAGCTCGGGCAGGATGCTGCCGAGGTCGATCGTCAGCAGGTCGGGGGGAACGCCGAGCACCGGCTGCAGGTACGGCTGGCCGCGCGTGCGCGAACCGCGCAGCAGCGGCTCGTAATAGCCGGTCACCAGGCCGCTGCTCGAGCCATCGGCATTGGTCAGCTGCCAGGGTTGCAGCCGCGCCTCGAAGAAGGCCCTGGCGGCGGCTGCCGTCGGTGCGACCATCCCCTTCGCCTCGTCACAGACGCCCTTCCATTGCGGCCACTGCGGGCGGCTGGCGAGACCGCGACACGATTGCAGGAAGGGCTGCCAGGCGGCCGCCAGATCGTCGTCGCGCCAGCCCGGCAGCTCGCTCCAGCGCGCCGCCTGCAGCGGCTTCGCGTCGCCCCTGGCGGCGGCTGCCGGCACCGCCGGGGCTGCCGCCGGGCAGTCCGGACAGGGCGGGCAGACCGCAGCGCCGGCGGCGCCGGTGGTGGGCGGCGGCCTGCCGGTGCTGCCGCAGGCGGCGAGCAGAATGGCCAGGGCGGCGACGAGCAGGCGGCGTGGTTGGCTTTTGCGGATCATTTGGCTAGAGTGTCGGGTTCCTGAAACCCGCGCAGTATATCGTCCAATGAGTGACTCCCTGGCGCAACTGGCCTCCTTTCTCGCCCGCGCCGAACGCCTGCTCGACCGCCTCGAGCCGTTGCTGCCGCCGCCGCCAGCGGCACCCGACTGGGGCGCGGCGCATGCCTTCCGCTGGCGTGCTGCGAACGGCTGCGGCCATCTGCAGGCGATCCGCCGCCTGCCCGCGATTCGCCTCGCCGACCTGCGCGACATCGACGAGCAGAAGGCCCGCCTCGACAGCAACACCCGCCAGTTCATCGCCGGGCTGCCGGCCAACAATGTCCTCCTCACCGGCGCCCGCGGCTCGGGCAAGTCCTCGCTGATCAAGGCGCTGCTCAACGAGTACGCGCCACAGGGCCTGCGCGTCATCGAGGTGGAAAAGGCCGAACTGACCGACCTGCCGCAGATCGTCGGGCTGATCGAGGACCGCCCGGAACGTTTCATCATCTTCTGCGACGACCTCTCGTTCGAATCCGGAGACGCGCGCTACAAGGCGCTGAAGGTGGTGCTCGACGGCTCCTTTGCAGCGGCGCCGGAGAACGTGCTGGTCTACGCGACATCGAACCGCCGCCACCTGA
>NZ_JAMTDQ010000088.1 GCF_023806635.1 Accumulibacter sp. | reverse complement strand
CATTCTCCGCCATCTTTGCGCGCCAGATATCCGCGCTTCTTCGCAGCCACTAACAGCCGGTCCGAAGACACTTGAGCGGATGCTCGCCGTGCATCTTCTGTCGGCGGGAAACGCCCGAGCTGCGTTGTTCCGGGATGAGGCCGGATGCGGGGTCGGGCAGAGGCGGTCGACCGCCAGCGCTGAAGCCTGCATCCCGGCGAGCGCGCGAAGCCCGTAGCCCTGGCGCCGGCGAAATGCGGCAGCGGAGAGAGTTGATGATGAAGAAGACGATCGCGGCACTGTTTCTGCTGCTGGCCTGGCAACCCCTCTCCAGCATGGCTGAAGCGCGTGGCTACGGCACAGCCTCGGTCTCCGGCGGCGTCGTCGCGGTCGGCGGGCGCGGTGGTTACCCTGGGCCACGCGGTGGTTACTACGGACCGCGGGGCGGCTATTACGGCCCGCCCGGCGGCTACTATGGTCCGCGCTGGCGACCCTACGGTCCGGGTGTCGGCTTCTACTTCGGTGCCGCACCGGGCTGGGGCTGGCCCTGGGGCCCGCCACTGTACTACCCGCCGCCGGTCGTCTACCCGCCCGTGGTGGCGGTGCCGCCGCCGGTCGTCTATGTTGAAAGGGGTGCCGACGCAGCGGTCCAGGAGCAGGAAGCGGGCCAGCCTCTGGAGCCCGGATACTGGTACTACTGCCGTGCCAACGGCGGTTACTACCCGGCGGTGATGCAGTGTCCGGGGCCGTGGGAGCGGGTCGTGCCGCGCGACGACTAGCTGGTGCCAGTAGCCCGGGTCCAAGGCGAACGGCAATTGGTTGCTCCGCGGTGCGGCATCAGGCCAGGCTCTCGGCGGCGTCCCGTCCGCTGCGTCGCCGGTTCCCGTCTCAGGGCGCCAGCCGCTCGCGCAGCCACTGCCCGTCGTCGTCCAGACGGTAGCGCAGGCGATCATGCAGCCGGCTCTTTCGCCCCTGCCAGAACTCCCAGCGGTCGGGTCGCAGGCGGTAGCCGCCCCAATGCGGCGGGCGAGGCGGCTGCAGCAGGAAGCGCGCGCCGTAGTGCGCGGCGTTGGCGACGAGGATCGCGCGACTGGCGATCACCTCGCTCTGCGGGCTGGCCCAGGCGCCGATTCGGGAATCGAGCGGGCGGCTGGCGAAGTAGGCGTCGCTCTCTTCAGCGCTGACCCTGTCGACCCGACCCTCGATGCGCACCACACGCTCGAGTTCGACCCAGTGGAACTGCAGGGCCGCCCACGGGTTGGCGGCGAGTTCGCGGCCCTTGCGGCTGTCGTAGTTGGTGAACCAGGTGATGCCGTCGGCACCGTAACCCTTGATCAGCACGACCCGGGTCGAGGGGCGCTGCGCCTGGTCGACGGTGGCCAGCGTCATGGCATTCGGTTCAGGCAGTTGCGCGCTGATCGCTTCTCCGAGCCACTGCGCGAACTGTGCGAGCGGATCGGCGTGCGATGCGTCCTCGCTCAGTTCGGCCTTCTCGTAGCTCTTGCGCAGCGCAGCCAGGTTGGTCATTGCAGCCACTCCTCGCGCAGCCGGTTGGGCTGTCGCAGCAATTGCAGATGGTGGCGGTCGCGCGCCGGCTCGCCGAGCCGCAGCGAGAACTCCATCAGTTCGTCACGGCGAAAGACGTGCAGCCGCAGCACATCGCCGGCGCTGTGCCGGGTGAGCCGGCGTTCGAGAGTGGCAGGCGTCACCCGCAGGCCGTCGATCGCCAGCAGGACATCGCCGGCGGCGAGTCCGGCCGCCTGCGCCGGACCGCCGTCATAGACCGTCGCCAGGCGCAGCTCGTTGCCCTCGGCGGCCGTCTTCACCGCGAGCGAAGGTGTGCGTGCTGCCGGCTGGCGCCGGAGCCGGATGGCGAAAGGCCGCAACAGTCGCGCCAGGTCGAAATCGCTCGTGCCATGCACCGCGTCAGAAAAGAAAGCGCCCAGGTCGAGACCGGAAAGTTCCTCGGCGAGCAACCGGATGTCGTCGTCGGCGACGCCCGCCGCGTCGCCGTGACGCTGCCAGAGGGCGCGCATCAGCTGATCGAGCGTGACCCGGCCGGCGGTCTCGGCGCGCAGCTTCAGGTCGAGCGCCAGCGCCACCAGCGCGCCCTTGGCGTAGTAGCTGACGACCGTGTTCGGTGTGTTCTCGTCCGGCCGGTAGTATTTCGTCCACGCGTCGAAGCTCGACTCGGCGAGCGTCTGCCGCAAACGTCCGGGCTCGTTGCAGACCTTGTCGATCGTGCGGCCGATGAGGTCGAGCCACTCCTGGCGACGGATCAGGCCGCAGCGCAACAGCGTCAGGTCGTCGTAGTAGGAGGTGAACCCCTCGAACGCCCAGAGCAGCGTCGTGTAGTTCTCGGCATCCAGGTTGTAGGGGACGAAGGCGGCGGGCCTGATCCGCTTGACGTTCCAGGCGTGGAAGTATTCGTGGCTGCAGAGGCCGAGAAAGCCCCGGTAAGCCTCTGGCAGACCGCGCATTCCCGGCCACGGCAGGCTGTCGCGGGCGCACAGCAGGGCGGTCGACGACCGGTGTTCCAGCCCGCCGTAACCTTCGCCGACGGCGGTGACGAGAAAGAGGTAACGCGGCATCGGTGGCGGTTCGCCGAAGAGGCGGATCTGCCACTCACAGATGCGCTGCAGATCGGCCGTCAGGCGCTCGAGGTCACAGTCGTGGCGACCGCTGATCGCCACCTCGTGCGGGATGCCGCAGGCGCTGAAGGCGGCCAGGTCAAAGTGGCCCATCTCGACCGGATGATCGATGAGTTCGTCGTAGTTGTTCGCACGATGGAGGCCGAAGCCGTGCCGTCTGGCGGCGCCCGGCTCACCCGTCGCCAGCGCCAGCGTCGTGGCGACGCGCCAGCCGGAATGGGAATGGCCGCCCGGGCGGCGGATGTCGACCAGGCACGGCCGGTCCTCGTGTCCGAGTGCGCGCAGGAAGACGTTGCTGCCGTTGAAGAAGGCGTGTGTCTGGTCTACGTGCGCGCCGCGCACCGAGAGATCCCAGGCGTAGACCTCGTGGATGATGCTCAGCTCGTCACCGCCGGCGACTGGCGCCGCCTGCCAGGTGTGCTTGTCGAGCTTGCGCAGGGCGACCGGCCGACCGCGACTCTCGGCTCGGATGGCGACGATGTGGCGGGCGAAGTCGCGGATCAGGTAACTTCCCGGGATCCAGGCGGGCAGCGCGAAGCGCTGGCCGTCGGTGGCGGGTCCGGGCAGCGTGCAGCGCACTTCGAGCAGGTGCGCTGCCGGCTTGCTCGGGACAATGCTGTAACGGATCGGTGCCGGCTGCATCAGTGGTCTTGCGCTCCTGCCGCGTGCAATGGGCGGGAATTGTAAGGCCTGAAGCCGGTCCTACGACCGTCAGGTGAGCAAAGCGGCGACGCCGGGCAGATTTCATGACCGAAACATGGCTTGGCGCGGGTTGCAACTCATGCCACAATCGCGGCGCTCGGCATGGCCGAAACAGCCGATACACCATTCCACCCGGAAGGAAGGAGACACGATGTTGAAACATTCGCTGCGCGGCGCGTTCGTCGCCGCTTTCGTTGCCAGTCTGTTGTCGGCGCCGGTCATGGCGCAGGAACTGACCGGGACACTGAAGAAGATCAAGGATACCGGCGCGATCTCGCTCGGTCATCGCGAGTCGTCGATCCCTTTCTCGTACTACGATGACAAGCAGCAGGTCATCGGCTACTCGCACGAGCTGATGCTGAAGGTCGTCGACGCGATCAAGGCGGAGCTGAAACTGGCGAAGCTCGATGTCCGCCTGCTGCCGGTCACTTCGGCGAACCGCATCACACTGGTCCAGAATGGCTCGGTCGACCTCGAATGTGGTTCGACGACCAACAATACCGAGCGCCAGAAACAGGTCGGCTTCTCGAACTCGATCTTCGTCATCGGTACCCGCCTGATGACCAAGACCGACTCGGGGATCAAGGACTTCCCCGATCTCGCCGGCAAGAACGTCGTCACGACTGCCGGTACCACCTCGGAGCGTCTGCTGCGCAAGATGAACGAGGAGAAGCAGATGAAGATGAACATCATCAGCGCCAAGGATCACGGCGAGTCGTTCCTGACTCTCGAGACCGGCCGCGCGGTGGCGTTCATGATGGACGATGCCCTGCTCTACGGTGAAATGGCCAAGGCCAAGCGGGCGAGCGACTGGGTGGTGGTCGGCACGCCGCAGTCGTACGAAGCCTACGGCTGCATGCTGCGCAAGGATGACCCGGCGTTCAAGAAGGTGGTCGACAATGCTCTGGCGAAGGTGATGACTTCCGGTGAGGCCGAGAAGATCTACGCCAAATGGTTCCTGCAGCCCATCCCGCCGAAGGGGCTGAACCTCAACTTCCCGTTGTCGACGGCGGTGCAGAACATCTACAAGTCGCCGAACGACAAGGCATTCGATTAGGCATTCGGCTGGGCAGCCGGCGGCCTGCGCGGGCCGTCCGGCTGCTGCACCCGTGACGCGGGAGGGGCGACATGGCCTACAACTGGAACTGGGGAGTCTTCCTGCAGCCGACGGCGACCGGCGACGACTCGACCTACCTCGGCTGGATGTTCTACGGGCTGAAGATGACCATCGGCCTGTCGTTGTCCGCCTGGGTGATCGCGCTGCTGCTCGGCGCCGTCGTCGGCGTCCTGCGCACGGTTCCCAACCGCTGGCTGGCCGGCATCGCGACGGCCTATGTCGAGGTCTTCCGCAACATCCCGTTGCTCGTGCAGCTTTTCCTGTGGTACTTCGTGATGCCCGAACTGCTGCCGGAGAAGCTCGGCAACGCGTTCAAGCAGACCAACCCGATCGTGCAGCAGTTCCTGTCGTCGATGGTCTGTCTCGCGCTGTTCACCAGTGCGCGGGTCGCCGAACAGGTGCGCTCGGGGATCAACTCGCTGCCGCCGGGGCAGAAGAACGCCGGTCTGGCGCTCGGCTTCACGCTGCCGCAGACCTATCGCCATGTCATGCTGCCGATGGCGGTGCGCCTGATCGTGCCGCCGCTGACCTCGGAGTTCCTCAACATCTTCAAGAACTCGGCAGTTTGCTCCACGATCGGCCTGCTCGAACTGGCTGCCCAGGGCCGGCAGCTGGTCGACTACACGGCACAGCCCTATGAGTCGTTCATCGCCGTCACCGTCGCCTACCTGCTGCTGAACGTCGTGGTGATGTTCGGCATGCGCTGGGTCGAGGCGCACGTGCGCGTTCCCGGCTACATCGGAGGAAAGTGAGATGCATGAGTTCGACTGGTCGTCGATTCCGAATGCGCTGCCCTTCCTTTGGGACGGGATGAAGATCTCGCTCGAGATCACGCTCAGCGCCGTCGTCTTCGGCATCGTCTGGGGAACGCTGCTGGCGTTGATGCGGTTGTCGTCGATCACGCCGCTGTCGTGGTTCGCCGCCGGCTACGTCAACCTCTTCCGCGCCGTGCCGCTGGTGATGGTGCTGTTGTGGTTCTTCCTGATCGTGCCGCACCTGCTCGAGAGCCTGTTCGGCCTGCCGCGCGGCACCGACATGCGACTGACCTCGGCGATCGCCGGCTTCGCGCTCTTCGAGGCCGCCTATTACTCGGAGATCATCCGTGCCGGCATCCAGTCGGTGCCCAAGGGGCAGATGGCGGCTGCGAGCGCGCTCGGCATGACCTACGGCCAGGCGATGCGGCTGGTCGTTCTGCCGCAGGCGTTCCGCAACATGGTGCCGCTGCTCCTGACGCAGGGAATCATCCTCTTCCAGGACACCTCACTGGTCTATGTCTCGGCCCTCGCCGACTTCTTCGGCGCGGCCTACAAGGTCGGTGACCGCGACGGTCGGCTGGTCGAGTTGCTGCTCTTTGCCGGCGCGGTGTACTTCGTTCTCTGCTTTGCTGCATCGCGGGTCGTCCGCCACTACCAGAACAGGATGAAGACGGCCTGAGGCCGGTCGGACACAGTCGCGAGGAGACTTCGATGATTTCGATGAACAAGGTCAGCAAGCACTACGGTTCCTTCCAGGTTCTCGCCGATTGCACGACGGAGGTCCACAAGGGCGAGGTGATCGTCGTTTGCGGGCCGTCCGGATCGGGCAAGTCGACACTGATCAAGTGCGTCAATGGCCTCGAGCCCTTCCAGAGCGGCGAGATCATCGTCAATGGCGTCTCGGTCGGCGATCCGAAGACCAACCTTTCGAAGCTGCGCTCGACGGTCGGCATGGTCTTCCAGAACTTCGAGCTCTTCCCGCACATGCGCATCATCGACAACCTGGCGATCGCGCAGGTCAAGGTGCTCGGTCGCAACCCGGAACAGGCGCGTGAGAAAGGGCTGAAGCTGCTCGACCGTGTCGGCTTGCGGGTGCAGGCCGAGAAATACCCCGGCCAGCTCTCCGGTGGACAGCAACAGCGGGTGGCGATCGCCCGGGCGCTGTCGATGGACCCGATCTGCATGCTCTTCGACGAACCGACATCGGCGCTCGATCCGGAGATGATCAACGAGGTGCTCGACGTCATGACCGAACTGGCGCAGGAAGGAATGACCATGATGTGCGTGACGCACGAGATGGGTTTTGCCCGCCGCGTCGCCAACCGCGTGATCTTCATGGATCAGGGCCGCATCGTCGAGGACGACAGCAAGGAGGCGTTCTTCGGCAATCCGCGCTCCGAGCGGGCGCAGCAGTTCCTGGCCAAGATTCTGCATCACTGAGAATGGTGGCGCGCCGGTGGCGCTGCCATTCCGTGGTCAAGCACCGGGTCTGCCGTCGGATGGGCCTCGCCGCCGTCACCGCCGCTGATCCTGCACCTGGCGCCGACCGCTGCCGGGCGCCGCGTTGTCACCGTCCCTGTCCAAGGAGAGCGCCATGGCGACGATCTCTGAAACCGCAAGCAACCTGCGCCGCGACCTACACGATATCGCCGCTCGCCTGAGGCTGTCAGCGTCGGTCGCCGGCTTTCTCGACTGCTACTACGTCGACTTCGATTTTGCCGGCGGCAGCGACGCGAGTCCGGAAGAACTCGTCGGTGCCGCCGTCCAGCATCATCGCCTCGGTGAGCGCCGGTCGCCGCGGCAACCGGTGCTCGCCCTCTATACGCCCGACTTCGATCGCCACGGCTGGCACTCGCCGCATACCGTGATCGACGTCGTCACCGACGACATGCCTTTCCTCGTCGATTCGATCACCATGCTCGTCTATCGCCGTGGGCTGGCGATCCACCGTCTGCTGCACCCCCTGCTCGGCGCCGAACGCGGGCCCGACGGCGGCCTGCAGCGGATCACTCCACATGGCGGGCAGGGCAGTCGGACCGAGTCCTGGATTCATCTCGAGATCGACCGCATCGGCGACAGTTCGGAGGTCGACGAGCTGCAGCAGGAAATCACCGCCGTCCTCGCCGACGTGCGGTCGGCGGTCGACGATGGTGCCGCCATTCAGCGGCACATGCGCGCAGCAGCCGCCGAACTCGCCGCCGACGCCGAGGTGGGCGAGGCGGTCGAGGCTGCCGAGTACCTCGACTGGATCGCCGCCAACAACTTCGTCTTCCTTGGCGCTGCAGAGTACCTGGTCGCTGCCGGCGAGCACCGCCTGGCCCGGGTCGCCGACAGTGGCCTCGGCATCCTGAGGCACGCCGGCCACCCGCGCTTTGGCAGCTGCCTGGCGGCGATTCCGGGCGAAATCAGCGAACTGGGCAGGGATCCATCGCCGCTGATCCTCGTCAAGGCCGACGCCCGTTCATCGGTCCATCGTCCGGCCTATCTCGACTTCATCGGCGTCAAGCGTCTCGACGGCAGCGGCCGCATCGTCGGCCTGCGCGCTTTCGTCGGCCTGTACACGGCGCATGTCTATCATGTGTCGGCGACCGAAATCCCGCTGCTGCGGCAGAAGGTGGCCGCCGCGCGGCAGGAGATTGGCTTCGTCACCCGCAGCCACCGCGACAAGACCCTGCTCAACGTCCTCGAGACCTATCCGCGCGACGAGCTGATCGAGATCGCGCATGCCGACCTGGTGCGCATCGCCCGCGGCATCGTCGCGCTGCACGAGCGCGAGCAGGTACGTGTCTTCATGCGTGATGACCGCTGGCGGCGCTACGTTTCGGTCATCGCCTACATGCCGCGTGACCGTTTCGACACGACGGTGCGCAAGCGCATCTCGGCGCTGCTATACGAAACGCTGGCCGCGGAACGGGTGGACTACTTCGTCACCATCGGCGAGTCGCGTCTCGCGCGCCTGCACTTCATTGCCCGCACGCCGGCCGGGACTGACTACGCGTACGATGCCGCGGCGATCGAGCGTCAGACGGCGCGCATCGTGCGCGGCTGGAGCGACGAGTTGAAGCAGAATCTCGTCGGCCACTATGGCGAGGAGCATGGCAACCGCCTGCTGCGCCGCTTCGCGAGCGAATTGCCCCTGTCGTACCAGGAGCGGGTGACTCCGGCCGCTGCGGTGTCGGATCTCGACTGCCTGCAGGCCGCCGAACGGAGCGGCCTCGTCGAAGTCAAGCTGAGCGCGGCGCAGGGCGACGACGGCGCGCACCAGCACCTGAAGCTCTTTCGCCGCGGCCGTCCGCGACCGCTGTCGGCGATCCTGCCGGTGCTCGAGAACCTCGGCCTGACCGTGCTCTCCGAGCAGCCGTTCAGCCTGCCGGCGGGGGACCTGCACATTGCCGACTTCGCCGTCCGCCTGCCCGACGCGCGAGCGCTCGACGACGAAGCGACGCGGCAGGCCTTCCTCGATCTGCTCGAACGCCTGTTGCGCGACCAGGCCGAGAACGACGGCTTCAATCGCCTGGTGCTGCTGGCGGGTCTCGATGGGCGCCAGATCGGCATCCTGCGCGCGTACAGCCGCTACCTGCGGCAGGCCGGACTGCCATTCAGCCAGGCCTACGTCGAGCGTTGCCTGGCGACCCACTTCGACATCACCCGTCGCCTCGTCGAACTCTTCGCCGCGCTTTTTGCCCCGACGGCCGATGCTGCCCGTGCCGCTGCACTGGGCGACGAACTGACCATGGCGCTGCTGCAGGTCAGCAATCCCGATGACGACCGGATTCTCTCGGCCCTGCAGACGGTCATCTCGGCGACGCTGCGCACCAACGCGTACCAGGCGGCCAGCGATGGCCAGGCGAAGGCCTACCTGTCGTTCAAGCTGTCCTCGCGCGAGATCCCCTTCCTGCCGGCACCAACGCCGTTGTACGAGATTTTTGTCTATAGCGAACGGCTGGAGGGTGTGCACCTGCGTGGCGCGCGCGTCGCCCGTGGCGGTCTGCGCTGGTCGGACCGGATGGAGGACTTCCGCACCGAGGTGCTCGGACTGGTCAAGGCGCAGATGGTCAAGAACGCCGTGATCGTTCCGCTGGGCTCGAAGGGCGGGTTCGTCTGCAAGCGCTTGCCGCCGGCGAGTGACCGGGAAGCCTGGCAGGCCGAGGGTGTCGCCTGCTATTCGACCTTCATCCGTGGCCTGCTCGACCTGACGGACAATCTGGTCGGCGGGCGGGTAGTGCCGCCCGCCGGCGTCCGCCGGCGTGACGGCGACGATCCCTATCTGGTCGTTGCCGCCGACAAGGGGACGGCGAGCTTCTCGGACATCGCCAACGGCATCGCCATCGAATACGGTTTCTGGCTGGGTGACGCCTTCGCCTCGGGTGGTTCGGTCGGCTACGACCACAAGAAGATGGGCATCACCGCCCGCGGTGCCTGGGAAGCGGTCAAGCGGCACTTCCGCGAGCTGGGTCGCGACATCCAGAGGGAACCCTTCACCGTCGTCGGCATCGGCGACATGTCGGGCGACGTCTTTGGCAACGGCATGCTGCTGTCGCGCGAAATCCGGCTCCTTGCCGCCTTCGATCACCGCCACATCTTCATCGATCCCGATCCGGACGCGGCGCGCAGCCATGCCGAGCGACAGCGCCTGTTCGACCTGCCGCGCTCGTCGTGGGCCGACTACGATCCGGCGTCGATTTCGGACGGCGGTGGCGTCTGGTCGCGTACCGCCAAGACGATTCCGCTGTCGCCACAGGTGCAGGCCTGGCTGGCGACAGACGCCGGCCAGATGTCGCCGCCCGAACTGATCCGCAGCCTGTTGCAGGCGCCGGTCGACCTGCTCTACAACGGCGGCATCGGTACTTACGTCAAGGCTGGCAGTCAGAGTCATCAGGAGGCGAACGACCGCGCCAATGACATCCTGCGCGTCGATGCCGGCCAGTTGCGGGCACGCGTGGTCGGCGAGGGTGGCAACCTCGGCCTCACCCAGAAGGGCCGCATCGAATTTGCCCTCAACGGCGGCCGCATCTACACCGACGCGATCGACAATTCGGCCGGTGTCGACTGCTCCGACCATGAGGTCAACATCAAGATCCTGCTCGCCGGCCTGGTCGCCAGTGGCGAAATGACCGGCAGGCAGCGCGACGCGCTGCTCGCCTCGATGACCGACGAGGTGGCGGCTCTGGTGCTGGCGGACAACTACCAGCAGACGCAGGCGATCGCGCTCGAAGTCGCCACTGCAGGCGAGCTGCTGCCGGCACATGCGCGGCTGATCCGCAGTCTCGAAGCGCGCGGCGCCCTGCACCGTGCCGTCGAGTTCCTGCCCGACGACAAGGGTCTCGCCGAGCGCGGCCAGCAGAAGCGCGGACTGACCGCGCCCGAGATCGCCGTGCTGCTGGCCTACGCCAAGATCGCCCTCAAGGAGGCGTTGCTGTCCTCCGATCTGCCCGACAGTGGCGATGTTCGTGACCTGCTGCAGAGCTACTTCCCGAGCGTCCTGCAGGACTCCTGCCGGGCACAGATGGCGGCACATCCGCTGCAGCGGGACATCATCAGCACGCAACTGGTCAATCGCCTCGTCAACCGGATGGGAACCACCTTCGTCCTGCGTCTTGGCGACGAGACGGGCGCTTCGCCGGCGCAGGTGGCCAGCGCCTGGTA
>NZ_JAMTDQ010000087.1 GCF_023806635.1 Accumulibacter sp. | reverse complement strand
CCGGAGAGCAACACGCAGAGCAACATCGACGACCTCTGGCATGCGGCGGTCAATGGCCGCGGCACCTACTTCAGTGCGACCGACCCGTCGTCGCTCGCCGCCGGCATCAGCGGCGCGCTGCAGACGGTCACCGTGCGCGACGGCGCCCTCGCCGCGGTGACGGTGACCAGCGCGAATCTCGCGCCGGGCAGCAACGCGATTTTCGAGGTCTCTTTCCGCGCCGGCGAGTGGTCGGGCGACATCGTCAAGCGGACGATCGACGGCACGACCGGCGCCATCTCGACCACTGCGGCGTGGTCGGCGCAGGCACGGCTGGACGCCAGGGTCTCCGCGGGGACGCATAGCGCGCGCACCATCTACCTGTTCGAAGCCGGCGGCAACAGTTCCGGCAGCGGCGTCGACAACCTCAAGTTCTTCCTCTGGGCGAATCTCAGCACCAGCCAGAAGAACAACTTCCTGTCGCCGCACATCGATACCCTGACCCAGCTTTGCACCGTCGGCACCACCTGCCTGACGACCACATCCAGGGCCAGCGCCGAAGGTGAGAACCTGCTCAACTTCATCCGTGGCGACAACAGCAACGAAGGGCCGCTCACCGACCTCGGCAAGTACTATCGCCAGCGGGCGCACATCCTTGGCGACATCGTCGGTTCGGAAGCGGTGTACGTCAAGGAATCGCCGTGGAACTACGTCGACTACAACTATGCCGGCTTCAAGACCGCCAACCAGAGCCGCACCGCGATGGTCTACGTCGGCGCCAACGACGGCATGTTGCACGCCTTCGACGCCAGCACCGGCGACGAGGTGTGGGCCTACGTGCCGGGCGCGGTCCTGCCACGGCTGTACAGGCTCGCCGACAAGAACTATGGCGCGCAGACCACGCAGAACATGCACGTGTTCACCGTCGATGGCACACCGGTGGTCGGCGACATCTGCGTCAGTGACTGCGCCACGCCCGCATCCGGCTCGCTGCCGACGGTCTGGAAGACGATCCTCGTCGGCGGCCTGAACAACGGCGGCCGCGGCTACTACGCGCTCGACATCACCAACCCGGCGGCGCCGAAAGCCTTGTGGGAATTCACCCACAACGACCTCGGCTACAGCTACGGCAACCCGGTGATCACCAAGCTCAAGGACGGCACCTGGGTGGTCGTCGTCACCTCGGGATACAACAACCTCTCGCCCGGTGACGGCGGTGGCCACCTGTTCATCATCCGGGCGAGCGATGGCACCCTGCTGCGCACGATCTCGACCGGTGCCGGCGACACCACGACGCCGAGCGGCCTGTCGCGCATCTCCGCCTGGGCCAACTTCCCCGACGCCAACAATACCGCGCAGCGCGTCTATGGTGGCGACCAGCTCGGCAATCTCTGGCGCTTCGACGTCAACGGTGACATCCCGCTGCCCGCCACCCCGCCGGCGACACCGGTGTACGACGCACAGCGCCTCGCGACGCTGAAGGATCCGGCTGGTGTCGCACAACCGATCACCACCCGGCCGGAACTCGGCAAGGTCGGCCCGCACGCCGTCGTCTTTGTCGGCACCGGGCAGTTGCTCGGCACCGACGACCTGGCGACGACGCAGACGCAGACGGTTTACGCGATCAAGGACCGCCTGCTCGACCTCGACTACGGCAGCCCGCGTCCCCTCAGCCCGCCGCAGACGACGCCGCCACCGGGCGACTTCGTCGCGCAGACGCTGACCTCGGCGACCTGCCAGGCAGGCAACCCGTTCTGCACGGCCGGCCGCCCAATCGTCACCGGCACCAACAACCCGGTGGACTTCGACGTCAACGACGGCTGGTATGCCGACTTCCCGGTCGCCGGCGAGCGCGTCAACACCGAGCTGCGCCTGCAACTGGGAACGCTGGCGCTGAACACCAACACGCCGACCATCGGCGCCTGTGTTCCGGTCGGCATCAGCTTCGCCTACTTCTTCGACTACGACAGTGGCGGCCCGGTCAACGGCACCAATGGACTCTCGGCAATACGCCTCGGCGATTACCTGAGCAGCGCGCCCAGCGTCATCCGCCTGGTCGACGGCACGATCAGGGAACTGATCCGGACCGACACTCCCAGCACCATCAGCACGCCGGTGCCGACGGCACCCTCACCGCTCGACACCCGCCGCGTGTCCTGGCGCGAATTGGTCACCGAGCAGTAGCAGAGGTTGCTCCCGAAGAAGAAAGCCGCGCGAGCGGCTTTCTTCCTGTCCTCGTCCATTCTGCCATTGAAGCAGCGGTCACGCAGGCACAGACAACCTGATCTCACGGATTTTGCGAAGTACCGAGTTGGAGGATCAAGCGGAGGTTGGTGCGTGGGAAGACGTGGGAAGACGGTCTCGGTCGCGTTCAGCTCGTCGCAGAGTGCCCGGACGGCGCGGTCCGAGACGGCATTGGCTTGATGGTGGAGGCGAACGGTCAGGGTGCCGGCCTGCGGATCGGGCAGCAAGTCGGCTTCGGTCGTGTAGATCGCGCGTAGCAAGCTGCGGACCTCGTCTGGGCGGGCAAGAAGCGGCGCCAGGATGTTGGCCATCGCCGTTTCCGCACGGTAGGCGATCATCTTGAGCGTGTCGAGCAATTGCTTGCTGTGGGTGCTCAGCCGGCGAAACCGGCTTTGCTCCGGCAAATCCTTGGCCTCGATATGGGATGGGGTTTGCTTGCGCTGCTCCTTGACGGTCTTGAGTTCCGCTTGAAGCTGCTCGATCTCGTCGTGGGCAGCGGCCTTCCTGGCGACAAAGGACTCGACTTTCTCCGGGTCAATCGTTTCGTCGAGGTTGAGCGCGCCGAATTGTGCGAGCCGGCGGCTGAGCTTGCTGGCCAGCGCGCGCACTCGCCCGTCGAGGGTTCGCCAGGCCGGGTTGACGACGCGTGCGGTATCAGGAATTTCTTCCGTCTGGTAGTCCGCCAGGCGGTCCAGGGCGAAGTGTTCGCGGGCATACTTGAAGAAGTTTTCCTGAGACCAGCGGGCGAACAGGGTCGCCGCCAGGGGGCCGATGCCGGACTGATGGTCCGTACTGATCAAGGCGACCTGGCGACCGGTGTCGCAGAGCTTGCGGACCTCGCGGACCCACACCACTTTGCCGAGCAGCGTGCCCCGTTCGGCGAGCCGCATGCGGACCTGCTCGCCGCTGTGCAGCGCGACCGTTGTGTCGACGAATTCCTCGGCGGACCAATCGTCGCCGGGATATTTGCGATAGGAGAGACAGGCCACGCGACGTGCCTTCAGGCGCTGGAACAACCCGGGGCTATAGCCTTCACGATCGAAGACCAGAGTGAAGCGGTGGCGTAGCGGATCGGCTGCGAGCAGCTCGGCGCTCGGTTGATCGGGAATGTCACGTTCCAGGCGAGGCAGGATCTCGCCTTCAAGGACCTTGATCAGGCCCGGATCGACGGATTGCGTGACCCGGAAGAAGGGCTGTCCGCCGATCGCGTTGACCCAGTAATCCGCGGTCGCCCGCTGGCACAGTCGCTGGCGCGCGACGTAGTGGCGCGGCAACTCGGTCTGCCCGCCGTAGTACACCCGGACATGCGCATCGACGTAGAGGATGCCCGCTTGTTCGGGCGCCGCCGCCATCCAGCGCCGACACAGGTCGGCGCTCCATTTCTCGGCCCGAGCGCCCTCGCTCAGGAGCCCTATCTTTTCGCGCAGGGTGCGCACTTCAGGAATCCGATCCAGACCCAGGAGCTTGCCCCACTCGCCCGGCGCGCACGAGCGCAGGGACTCCACCGACTTGAGTCGCGCCAGCGCCATGAAGGCAATCAGCATCAACAGGCTGTCGATCCCGTAGTACCCCGGCGGCAAGGGAAGCTCCGCGGCGCCTTCGAGCAAGCCAACGGCCAGCAAGGCGGGCAGCGCAAAGAGCACCCCGCCCCGCGGCACGTCGACGGCCGCCTGGAACTGTGGCGCGACCGCGTTCAGACCGCCCACGCTGGCTGCGACCCGATCTTGCACGTTGCTTGCCGCAACGCCCATCGGGGCTTCGCTGTCGCGCGCGCTGCGCTCGCTCTTGGTGCTCGAGACGAGCGTACCGGACTCTTTCACCACGGCAACATGCAACCGCCCGGCACGGACCGCTTTCGACAGGGTGTCGATCTTGATCCCCAGTTCTGCCGCAACCACCGGGATGGTCTGTCCGCCATCGAACAGGGCTTGCGCCCGCTGCAACACCTCTGCCGTCAGGACCGCCGGGCCGCGGCGCCGCGGCGGAACATGGAACCCCTTCGGCCCTTCCTGACGATACCGCTTCAACGCGCGCTTGACGCTCAACGCGGGCACCCCGAAAGCGCGCGACACGTCCACCACGCGCACGTGACCCTGCGCGATCAATTGTGCCGTGATCATCCGGAAGGTCGCCAAATCCTCCTGCGCATGACTGAACACCGGCAGGACGCCGTGGAAATACACCACTCGCCCGTCCTGCTTCCCGACCGACAGCAGGCCCTTGATCGCCGTCACCGAATCAGGAAAGATCGGCAAGAGCAGTTGGGGCATCGGATTCTCCCGCAAGATCGGCGTCGCGCCAAAAAAACTCGACTATCTGCCTTCAGCGGTATCTTGGCAACATCTGCCCCGCACTTGGGCGGAAATCCTCTCCTGTGCTTGATCGCGGCGCTAACCTGATGACTTACCTCGCATTCCTGACGCCACTTGTGCAGGCGTCATGGCGCCGAGATCAGGTTGTCTGAGGCAACGGCCAACAATCCCGCGCGACGCCGACGGGAAGCGAGGCAGCCGCTCGTCGGAACCGAGCACCAGTGGCTGCTCAAGCAGCCGCCTTCGCCAGCCAACCGGGGCGCACTGGCGAAGGGGTTGGCTACACTCTGCGACATCTGATGGAGGCCGTCGGTCCATGCCTAGCAACGGGTTCTACCCGCTCGAGGACAACCCGGCGAGAGCGCCGCGTCTGGGGGTGGCTGCGCTGGCCGCTTGCGCACAACCGCCTTGCCATCGCCGATCGCGACTCTCGTGCGGCGATTGACAACAGGACCCGGCGCCACACCGCGGTTGGCGTTGTCTGCCGCCTGCACCCACCAGCACGCGAAGCTGCGGCTGTACGGGCTCTGTCGGATTACTTTACACTCGACGATCACGCATCCGGAGACATCCGGGCAACCTATTGTTCTACTGGATCTTTTTGATTCTGGCACGAAGTATGCTTTACGTCTACCAGGACTCGCTTCATTGGCCAGTCGTGACTGAAGACCACCCACAACTAGGAGAAAACCATGCAACTCAAGAAAATCGCCATTGCGCTGGCATTGGCCGGCAGCACGATCGCCGCGGGCTCGGCAAATGCAGCCGTGATTGATCTTGGCTTCGTGCTGGACCGCTCGGGAAGCGTCGGCTCGGGCAACTGGACTAGCGTGACATCGGGCTTGGCAAACGCTCTCGCTGTCATTCCGACAGCAGGCCCGAATCAGTACCGGATCGCAGTGTCCTCGTTTGCTACAACGGCTTCTGTAGATGTTTTGCCAGTCATCCTGACCGCAGGGAACCTTGCAGGCATTCAGGCTAGCATCAATGCCATCGCTTTCACTAACGGTAACACGTGCATTCAATGCGGTACCACTGCGCTCACGAATGCTTACATTGCTGACGGCGGCCTCAGCTCTTCCAGCCTGATGAACATTAGCACCGATGGCGTGCCAAATATCGGCGAGACAAACGGTACGACGCTCCGCAACAGCCTGACCGCCAGCGGTTGGGACAGCATCAGCGCTGAGGCTATTGGCAACTTCAACCTCTCCTTCCTGCAGGCCTTGGTCTCTCCCAACCCGGGAGTGACCACGAATGATCCGAATGCTCTTCCCAACCCCTTGGTGCAGGGGTTCGTCCTGACGGTTGCCAATTTCGATGACTATGGGCCTGCGATCGCCGCCAAAGTTCAGAATATCGTCGACCTTCCCGAACCCGGCAGCGTCGCGCTGCTCGGTGTCGCTCTCGCCGGAATCGCCGGTCTGCGCCGCAAGCAGGCTTCCTGATCGGGTTCTCCCCAGTCGGAAAACCGGCATCCAGGGGGTGCCGGTTCTTTTCATTTTCTTCCCGCAGTGCCGTGCGGCGCGTCCTTTCTGGAGCGGTGCGCAGGACTCGACTCTATGGTGTCCGCGAGAAGAATCGTTCTTCCCAAACCGACCAACTAAGTGAGGACAACATGAAAAAACTCACCAAGGCACTCGCTACCGCAGCGGTCGCCGTCTCCGCCGCCTACATGCCCGCCGCCAACGCCACCAACGTCGCGCTCGAACTCGCCCTCCTGGTCGATGTCTCCGGCAGCGTCATCGGCACCGAGTACAACCTGCAGAAGGGAGGCTACGTCGCCGCCTTCCAGAATCCGGGAATTCAAGCCGCCATCGCCGCCCTCACGGGCGGTATTGCCGTGACCTACATCGAGTGGTCCGGTGCCGCCCAACAGTCGGTACAGGTTGGCTGGACGCACATCACGGACGCAGCCTCGGCGAATGCCTTCGCCGCGGCCATCAATGGAACGACCCGCGCCTTCTCCGGTTCGACCGCCCCGGGCAGCGCGATCAATTTCGCCACCCCGCTGTTCACCAACAACTTTGACAGTCTGCGTCAGGTGATCGACGTCTCGGGAGACGGCGCGCAAAACCAAGGCGACAATACCGCAGCCGCGCGCGACGCCGCCCTCGCCGCCGGCATCGACACGATCAACGGGTTGCCGATCCTCGGTGAAGCCGGTCTGCTCGCTTGGTACCAGAACAACATCCAGGGCGGTGCCGGTTCCTTCACGCTGCCGGCCAACGACTTTGCCGACTTCGAAAGGGCCGCCATTACCAAGATCGGTCGCGAGATCACGCCGACTCCCGAGCCGGGTTCGCTGGCCTTGGCCGGCCTCGCCCTCGCCGGTGTCGCGGGCCTGCGCCGCAAGCAGCGTTCCTGATCGCAGTTCGCAGTGGAAAGGCCGGCACCCTCGGGTCGCCGGCCTTTTTCATTCTGCACCCGGCCGACTCGCCTGAGGCCGAGACGCTCGGAGTTCGCCGGGTTCCGGTCCATCGGCGCGATCACCGCTGCCTTCAATCCTTGTCAGCCACGCTCGGGGTTCGTCAGGCACCGTCGGTGCGAGGACGGCCACCAGTCCGCGGCGATCGCCTGCTCGCAGGCCAGTGGATCGCCGGTGCCGCCGGAAGGATCAGGCGGGCCGGATGGCGCAGCGCCTGGGGCGGCAGCGGCGGCGCGGACGCTCATCAGCGCGGCCGCGCGAGCCAGTCGCGGACCGCCAGCCCGGTGCCGAAATCCCAGGGTTTGAGCTTCTCGGCAGCGATCAGCCGGAACTCGGCGAGTTCCTCGTTGAGCCTGATCTCGCCGTGCGCCGGCAGATGGTAGGCGATGACCACCTCGTGCCGGCGCGCAAACGGATAGACGCCGATCAGCGTCGCGGTACCGGTCGTCAGACCCAACTCTTCGCGCACTTCACGCGCGACCCCGGCCGCAGGATCCTCGTCGCGTTCGAGGAAACCGCTGATCAGGCCGAAAGCGCCGGGCGCCCAGGCACGGTTGCGGGCAAGCAGGATGCGCCCCTCGTACTCGACCAGAGCCGCCAGCACCGGCGCCGGATTGTCCCAATGGACGAAGCCGCAGCCGGCCGCGCAGACCTGCCGCCGGCGACCGCCTTCGTCGCCGGCGACGAGTGTCGCGGCGCAACGCGGACAGAAGCGCCAGTCGCTCATTCGCCGCCGGCCGCCAGTTCGCGAATGTCGGCGAGCAGGCGATCGACCGTCTCCGGCGCGGTATCCCAGCCGCACATGAAACGGCTGCCGCCGGCGGCGATGAAGTCGTAGAACAGCCAGCCGCGCGCGCGCAGCCCGGCATCGACATGCTCTGGCAGGTGCACGAAGACGCCGTTCGCCTGCACCGGAAAGATCGCCGGCCAGCCGGTCGCCTCGGCCAGACCGCCGGCCAGCCGGCGCGCCATCGCGTTGGCGTGCGCCGCATGCCGCAGCCAGGCTCCGTTTTCGAGAATGCCGAGCCACGGCGCCGACAGGAAACGCATCTTCGACGCCAGTTGCCCGGCCTGCTTGCAGCGATAGGCAAAGTCCTCGGACAGGCGGCGGTCGAAGAAGAGCACCGCCTCGCCGACCGGCAATCCCATCTTGGTGCCACCGAAACAGAGGACATCGACGCCGGCGCGCCAGGTCACGTCCGCCGGACTGACGCCGAGACCGGCGACGGCGTTGGCAAAGCGGGCACCATCCATGTGCACGCGCAGGCCGTACTCCCGCGCCGTGTCGGCGATGGCGCGCAGATCGTCCGGGCGGTAGACGGTGCCGACCTCGGTCGCCTGCGTCAGCGTCACGACTTTCGGTTTCGGATAGTGGATGTCGCTGCGCCGCGTCACCGCCTCGACGATCGCCGCCGGTGTCAGTTTGCCCTGCTCGCCGGCGACCGGCAGCAGCTTGGCGCCGTTGGAGAAGAACTCCGGCGCGCCGCATTCGTCGGTGGCGACGTGCGCCAGGCGGTGGCAAATGACGCTGTGGTACGACTGGCAGAGCGCCGCCAGCGCCAGAGAGTTGGCCGCCGTGCCGTTGAAGACGAAATAGACGTCGCAATCGGTTTCAAAGACGGCGCGCAGGCGGTCGGCGACACGCAGCGTCCATTCATCGTCACCATAGGAGCGGACGTGGCCGTCGTTCGCCGCCAGCAGCGCGCTGAGCGCCTCCGGGCAGATGCCGGCGTAGTTGTCGCTGGCGAAATGCTGCATGGCCGTCGTTCAGCGACCCGGTCGCCGGCCGGCTGGCGGCAGCGAGCAGCGGCGCCAGCCGGGCGCGGTGCTGCGGCGCCGGATCAAAGCCGCTGCTCGACCCAGGCACGCACCGACGCCAGCGCCGCCGGCAGCTTCGCCGGTTCGCTGCCACCGGCCTGCGCCATGTCCGGGCGACCGCCGCCCTTGCCGCCGACCTGCTGCGCGACCATGTTGACCAGCTCGCCGGCACGGACCCTGCCGGTCAGGTCGGCGCTGACGCCGGCGATCAGCGTGATGCGTTCACCGCTGGTCGACGCCAGGACGACGGCAGCGCTCTTCAGCTTGTCGCGCAGCTTGTCGATCGTCGACCGCAGCGTGTTGACGTCGGCGCCGTCGACCACCGCCGCGACGACATGTGCGCCCCTGACGGCGACCGCCTGCGCCAGCAGATCGTCACCCTGCGACGACGCCAGCTTCTGCTTCAGGCGCGCGAGTTCGCGCTCGAGCGAACGGACGTTGTCGAGCACCTGCGCCAGCTTCGCCGGCACCTCTGCCGGCGGCGCCTTGATCGCTGCCGCAGCTTCGGCGAGCAGCGCCTGCTGCTCCTGCACCAGCGCCAGCGCACCATCGCCGGTGACCGCCTCGACGCGCCGGACGCCGGCGGCAACGCCGCTTTCGGCGACGATCTTGAACAGACCGATGTCGCCGCTGCGCTGCACATGCACGCCGCCACAGAGTTCCTTCGACGAGCCGATGGTCACCACGCGCACCTCGTCGCCGTACTTTTCGCCGAAGAGCATCATCGCTCCTGCCCGCCTGGCCTCGTCGATCGGCAGCACCGCCGCCTCGCGCGCGGCGTTGGCGAGGATCTCTTCATTGACCAGGACCTCGACGCGGCGAATCTGCTCGGCAGTCATCGGCGTGTTGTGCGCGAAGTCGAAACGGGTCCGCTCGGCATCGACCAGCGAGCCCTTCTGCTGCACGTGCGCGCCGAGCACCTCGCGCAACGCCCTGTGCATCAGGTGCGTCGCCGAATGGTTGCGCACCGTGCGGGCGCGCGCGACGACGTCGACCCGCGCGGCGACCCGGTCGCCGACGCTGATGCGGCCGGTGCGGACGACTCCCTGGTGGCCGAAGACGGCGGCCTGGATCTTCTGCGTATCCTCGACGGCGAAGATCCCCTGCGGGCCCTGCAGCGCGCCACGGTCGCCGACCTGGCCACCCGACTCGGCATAGAAGGGGGTGTCGTCGAGGACGACGACGCCCAGCTCGCCCTCGTGGAGCTGCTCGACGGCGCTGCCATCGCGGTACAGAGCGAGTACGCTGCCGTTGCACTCGAGCGCCTCGTAGCCATGGAAGGCGGTTTCCGGGCCGCTGTATTCGAGTGCCGCCGCCATGCGGAACTTGCCGGCCGCGCGCGCCTGCTCCTTCTGCTGTGCCATCGCCGCATCGAAGGCGGCGACATCGACCCGCACGCCACGCTCGCGGCAGACGTCGGCTGTCAGGTCGAGCGGGAAACCGAAGGTGTCGTGCAGCTTGAACGCGGTCCGCCCGTCGAAGACGCCGTCGTCGGCCAGTGCCGCCAGTTCGCCCTCGAGGATGCCCATGCCGTGCTCGATGGTCTCGAAGAAGCGCACCTCTTCCTGCCGCAGCACCTCGACGACGCGCGCCTGCTCGCTGCGCAACTCGGGATAGGCGCCACCCATCTCGGCGACCAGGTCGGGCACTAGGCGATGGAAGAACGGCGCGCGCGCGCCGAGCTTGTAACCATGCCGGATGGCGCGCCGGATGATCCGTCGCAGGACGTAACCGCGCCCCTCGTTGCCCGGAATCACGCCATCGGCGATCAGGAACGAGCAGGCCCGGATGTGGTCGGCGAGGACGCGCAGCGACGGGCTGCCGAGGTCGCTCGCCGCGGTTTCGCGCGCGGCGGCGGCGATCAGGTCGACGAAGAGGTCGATCTCGTAGTTGCTGTGCACGTGCTGCAGGACGGCCGCCGTGCGCTCGAGCCCCATGCCGGTATCGACCGACGGCTTCGGCAGCGGGTGCATCACCCCGGCGTCGTCGCGGTTGAACTGCATGAAGACGTTGTTCCAGATCTCGATGTAGCGGTCGCCCTCCTCGTCCGGCGATCCCGGCGGCCCACCCGGAATGCCCTCGCCGTGGTCGTAGAAGATCTCGGTGCATGGCCCGCAGGGACCGGTATCGCCCATCATCCAGAAGTTGTCCGAGGCGTAGCGCGCGCCCTTGTTGTCACCGATGCGCACCACGCGCTCGGGCGGCACGCCGATGTCGCGCGTCCACAGGTCGTAGGCCTCGTCGTCCTCGGCATAGACGCTGACCCAGAGTCGCTCGGGCGGCAGCCCGTAGACGTCGACCAGCAGTTCCCAGGCGTAGCGGATCGCGTCGCGCTTGAAGTAGTCGCCGAAGGAGAAGTTGCCGAGCATCTCGAAGAAGGTGTGGTGGCGCGCCGTGTAGCCGACGTTCTCGAGATCGTTGTGCTTGCCGCCGGCGCGAACGCACTTCTGCGACGTCGTCGCCCGCAGGTAGGGCCGCTTGTCGAAGCCGAGGAAGACGTCCTTGAACTGGTTCATGCCGGCATTGGTGAACAGCAGCGTCGGATCGTCATGCGGCACGAGCGAACTCGAGGCAACGATCTGGTGGCCCTTGGATTCGAAGAACCTGAGGAACTTCTCGCGGATTTCAGCACTTTTCATCGTCGTCGGTGGCCGTCGGGGCGTTTTCGGGGAGTCGCGATTCTAACTTGAAAGTCGCGCCGGCGACCGCAATCGGCACCCCCAGCGCCGCCTTCCGCGGCATGGCCACCTCCGGCGGCATCGACATCTATCGCTGGAACGTTTCCGACTGGGCCAGCGGCCCGACGCCGCAGACCGAGATCATCGTCACCGTGTCCGCCAGCGACGGCCAGCGCTATCTGGGTCGTGTCAGCAATGTCTATTACGTTGCCGACCGCGATGCGTCGCTCCATCTCGGACCGCCACAACTCTACGACATCGCCCTCGGAGGCGATCGATGAAGGCGCCCGCTCTCGCCGCGACCCTCATCGCCTGCGCCGCCGCCGGCTGTGCCACCGCGGCGGCCCGCCAGCGCGTACCCGAACCCACCTACGCCGAGGCGGCGAACAGCGAACTGGTCGCCAGCAACTATCGCGCCGCCGACGCCCTGATGGCGCAGTTCGGCGGCACCCCCGCCGGCGGCCCGCTGATCGTCGCCACCGCGGTCAATATCGATGCCCTCGAGTTGTCGTCGACGCTCGGCCGGATGATTTCCGAACAGGTCTCGGCGCGCTTCTCGCAACGCAGCTGGCTGATGGTCGAAATGAAGCTGCGCGGATCGATCTACATGCGGCGCGGCGAGGGCGAACTCATCCTCACACGCGAGATCGGCGAGATCGCGCGCACCCACCAGGCGCAGGCGGTGATCGGCAGCTATGCCCTTGGCGCCAGCACGGTCTATGTCAATCGCAAGATCGTCCGGCCAGGCAGCAACGTCGTCCTCTCGGCCCACGATTACGTCCTGCCGGCGAACCAGGAAGTCCGCACGATGCTTGGCCGCAGCATCAGTCGCTGAGGGCGACGAGACGGGCCCAGCGGCGCCGCTTTCCCGGCGCAGACGGCGCCCGGCGCATCGCAGCGGGCATTGCGGGCTTTCGCGATGTCCTCCTGTAATGTCCAGACGCGATTGAGCGACCGCGGCACCTGTGCGAAGCGCATCCGATTGATGAGCACTCGGTGCTGCGCAGCGTCGTGCGCGAATTCCTCCACGACCGGGAGGTGATCCAGCGTCCCGTCGCCGAGCCCTACCTGCCGCTTTCCAGCAACGCCGCGGACGGCCCTTCGGCACTGGGTGATTTCGCGCACCATCAGCCACGGCACACGCTCTGAAGAGGGATCGCGCGCCTTCCTTGCCTCGCCAGCCTCATCGAAACCTGTCGCCGTCGCGGAGCATCCGCCTGGCAGTGCCTCGGTACCGTCATCGCCGCCGCTCGCAAAGGCTTGCAGCTTCCAACGACTCCCAACGATCCCCGCCATCCCGGAACATGTGCCGGGGAGTGAATGATTGCGGACCCGGACCCCAAGAAACGCCGTCGATTCATTGACAAGAAGATCATCTTGGAGTGGAATCGGTCCCATTACCCTCAGATGCAATAGTGCCATGAACGCACCCAGTCCCGTCCTTGACAAGTGCCCGACCGGCATTGCCGGTTTTGACGATCTTTGCCTGGGCGGGGTGCCGCGCGGGCGCGCGACCCTGCTCGCCGGCCAGGCCGGCGCCGGGAAAACTCTGTTTGCCATGAGTTTCGTGCTCAATGGCATCGAGCGCTGTGGGGAGCCGGGGGTCTTCGTCAGTTTCGAGGAAAACCCGGGCGAACTGGCCGTCAACATGGCATCGCTCGGCTTCGACCTCGAACGGCTTCAGAAGGAAAAGCGCCTGCACCTCCTGCACCTCCACCTTGACCCACATGAACTGATCGAGGCCGGCGAGTTTGACCTTGACGGCGTCTTTCTGCGCCTGGGCGCCGCCATCGACGCCATCGGTGCGCGTCGCATCGCCCTCGATGCCGTCGAGAACCTGTTCTCCTCCTTCTCCGACCTGCGCATCCTGCGCGGCGAATTTCACCGGCTGCTGAACTGGATCAAGGACAAGGGCATCACCGCGATCGTCACCACCGAGCGCGGCAGGGATTCCATCACCCGTCACGGGCTGGAGAAATACCTCGCCGACTGCGTGGTGACCCTCGACAACCGCGTGGATGCCCAGATCGCCACGCGCCGCCTGCGCATCGTCAAGTATCGCGGCTCGGCCCACGCCAGCGACGAGTGTCCCTTCATCCTCGATCGCAATGGCTTCTCGGTGATGCCCATCACCTCGGCGGGGCTGGCTTATCCGGTGAGCACCGAGCGCGTCTCGACCGGCATTCCCAGCCTCGATGCCATGCTGGTCGGTGGCATCTTCTGCGGCAGCAGCGTCCTGGTGACGGGTACCGCCGGCACCGGCAAGAGCAGCATCGCCGCGCATCTGGTCGACGCCGCCTGTCGGCGCGGCGAACGCTGCCTGTATGTGGCGCTCGAGGAATCCCCGGATCAGGTCGAACGCAACATGAGCTCGATCGGCTTCGACCTGGCGCAATGGCGGCGTGCCGGTTTGCTGCGTTTCCATGCTTCGCGCCCCACGTCGAGCGGGCTCGAAACCCACCTTGCCACCGTTTTCGCGCTGGTCGATGAATTCCAGCCGAAGTTCGTCGTGGTCGATCCGATCAGCGCCTTCAGCACGGCGAGCAATGACGAGCCGGTCAAGCTGATGCTGATCCGCATGGTCGATCGGTTCAAGTCGCGTGGCATCACCTCGCTGTTCAATGCGCTGACCTCTGGCAATACCATGGCGGAGTCGACAGCGATCGGCGTTTCCTCGCTGATGGACGTCTGGTTCCTGCTGCGCAACCTCGAACTGGCGGGCGAACGGACGCGCGGCCTGTACGTCTGCAAGGCGCGCGGCATGGCGCATTCCAACCAGATTCGCGAATTCCTGCTCACCGACGAAGGCGTGCGGCTGGTCGATGTCGTGCTCGATGACAACGGCCAGCTGCTGACCGGGTCGGCCCGCCAGATGTACAAGAGCCAGAAGGAGGGCGATGCAGCGATGCGCAGGGCCGCCGCCGGGCGCCGTCGTGCCGCTCTGGATAACCGGCGCCAGGTGGTCGAGGCGAAGATCGCCGCGATGCGCGCCGAATTCGATGAGGAACTGCGCGTGCTCGAGGCCGAGCTGAGCCAGGAGGACGCGGACCAGGACGCCGCCGAACGGGCGGCTGCCGCGATGGCCAGCCGGCGCAGTGGCGGCAGCCGGCGCGACGAGGATCAATGAGGCAGCGGAGAACGCCATGAACGACAATGATTCAAACGAGATACAACATTCCCCGCCCCCCGGCGACTGGGTATTGCGCCTGTACATTGCCGGCCAGACGCCCAAGTCCCTCGCGGCGATGTCCAACCTGCATCGCATCTGCGATGAACATCTGGCCGGCAAGTTCCAGATCGAGGTCATCGACCTGCTGGAAAGGCCGCAACTGGCCGAAGGTGATCAGATCATCGCGATCCCGACGCTGGTGCGCAAGCTGCCCGAGCCGATCCGCAAGGTGATTGGCGACCTGTCCAATATCGAGAAGACCCTCGTCGGGCTTGAGTTGAAGTCACTCTAGGCCACGTTCCGGATCACGCCCGTGCCTGGTCGCGACATGGACATCGAGGAACTTCGCCGCCGCCTCGAAGAGGCGGAGTCGGTCATCGAAGCCCTGCGGGATGGCAGTGTCGACGCCATGGTGTCGACGAGTTCCGGCATGCGCTGGTTTGCCGGTTCCGAGCGGCTCTATCGCGCCTTCTTCGACGCCATGAACGAAGGTGGACTGACGCTCGATGAATCGGGGCGCATCCTGCATTGCAATCCGCACTTTGCCGCAATGGTCGAGGACTCCGTCGAGCGGATTCGCGAGCATGGCTTCCAGGACTATCTGGTGCCGGCGGACCGCGACCGCGTGCACGAACTGCTTGGACGTGGCGTCGCCGGCACGATCGAAGCCGATCTGTGCGGGAGTTCGGGAAAAGCCCAGCCGGTCCTGCTTTCGATGACCCGACTGGAGGTCGAGGGCCAACGTCTGGTCTGCATCGTCGTCACGGACATTCGCGAACAGCGCGCGACGGCGCTGGCCGCGATCCAGGATTCCGAAACGAAATTCCGGCTGTTGGCGGAGAACTCCAGCGACGCGATCTTCTGGGTCGACACCGGCGGACGCTACAAGTACATCTCGCCGGCATGCCTGCAACTGACCGGCTATGGGCCGGAGCAGTTTCTGGACGATCCCCGCCTGATGTCGCGCATCGTCCACCCCGAGGACAGGGCGGTGTATTTGGCGCATCTCGGTGGCGGCGCGACCGATACCTCGGAGCTTCAGTTCCGGATCGTGCGGCTTGATGGCACGACGCGCTGGATCAACCACCGTTGTCGCCCGATGCATGACGATGCCGGCCGGCATGTCGGGCGTCACGGCAGCAATCGCGACATTTCCGAGAGCAAGCGCATCGAGGGATACGAGCGTATCCGGCTGCGCTCGCTGGAGCTGCTGGCCAGCGATGCGCCCTTGGCCAGTGTGCTTGCCGCCATCGTTCGCGGCGTCGAGGAGGTTCACCCCGAGATGCTGTGCAGCATCCTGTTGCTGGACGAGGAAGGGCACCGGCTCGGCGAAAGCGTCGCCCCCAGCTTGCCCGATTTCTACAACGCGGCGATCGATGGGATGGAGATCGGAATCGGCGCCGGATCCTGCGGAACGGCGGCGTTCACCGGACAGCGCGTGATTGTCGAGGACATTGCCAGCCATCCCCATTGGTCCTCATTCAGGGAGCTCGCCGCACGGGCGGGCCTGGGCGCATGCTGGTCCGAACCCATACTTTCCTCATCGGGGCGCGTGCTCGGGACCTTTGCGGTGTACCACCGCAAGCCGTTCTCGCCCGCCCCCGGCGATCTGGCGACGATCGAACAGGCGGCCTACCTGGCGCGCATCGCCATCGATCGACGCAACACCGAGGCCGAAATACGGCAGCTGAACGCCGACCTGGAGCGGCGTGTCCAGATGCGAACCGCTGACCTCGAGACCGCCAACCAGGCGCTCAGCCACGCAAGGGACACTGCCGAAGCCGCGAGTCGTGCCAAGAGCACCTTCCTCGCCAACATGAGCCACGAGATCCGGACGCCGCTGAACGCGATCATCGGCATGACCCATCTCCTGCGACGCAACTGCCATGATGCAGGCCAGGCGGACAGGCTCGCCACGATCGCCGCATCCGCCGACCATCTGCTCGGTGTCATCAGCGATATCCTCGATGTCTCCAAGATCGAAGCCGACAAGGTCGTTCTGGAGAAGTCCGATTTCGAAATCGATGCCATGTTGTCGCGCGTCGCGGCGATGGTCATCGACCGCGTCCAGCAAAAGCGCCTCGAACTCGTTTTCGACACGGCGCCCGGACTCGGCACCGTCAATGGTGATGCCACGCGCCTGGGCCAGGCGCTGCTCAACTATCTGGGTAACGCCATCAAGTTCACCGAGCGCGGCACGATCACCCTGCGCACGCGCCTGCTGGAGGCCACCCCCGGCTCCGTCCTGCTGCGCTTCGAGGTGGTGGATACCGGCGTCGGCATCGCTCCCGAACACCTGCCGCGCCTGTTCCAGGCCTTCGAGCAGGCCGACGGTTCGACGACCCGGAGGTACGGCGGTACCGGCCTCGGACTGGCTATCACCCGCCAACTTGCCCGCTTGATGGGCGGCGATGCCGGCGTGGAAAGCACCCCTGGCGCCGGTAGCACGTTCTGGCTGACGGTCCGCCTCGGCAGGGTTGCCGCCGACCAGGATCGCCATCTCATTCCGCAGTTGCAGGGCAAGCGGGCGCTGGTGGTCGACGATGCGCTCGTCGCCCGGCTGGTCCATTCCCGGTTGTTGGGCATGGCGGGGCTGGAATGTGAGGCAGCCGCCTCGGGATCGGCAGCAATCGACATCGTCACGGCCGGCGAACGGGACGGGCAGCCTTTCGACCTGGTACTGGTCGACCTGCTGATGCCCGACATGGACGGCTTTGAAACCCTGGCGATGTTGCGCGTCCTGCCCCTGCAGCACCCTCCGGCAATCTGGCTGGTGACGGCATCGGGCAGTCCGGCAGTCATCGACGATGCCCGCAGGGCCGGCTTTGACGACGTGCTGCCGAAGCCCTTGTCTACCAACCTCCTGCACGAAAGGTTGACGCGCCACCTGACTGCGCTGGCAGGCGACACGGCCGCGCCAGCGATCACGAACAAGCCGTTGGCGGCTGCTTCGGCCGTTTCGGCCGTGTCGGACGAAACGGCGCTGCGCTTGAATCATTGTCACGCCTCGCTGCTGCTGGTCGAGGACGAACCGGTCAGTCGGGAAGTGGCCCTGATGATGCTGGAGGGCTTTGGCTGGCAGGTGGATACGGCCCGCAATGGCCAGCAGGCCGTGGAGAGGGCAGGCGCCAGGGAGTACGATCTGATCCTGATGGACATGCAGATGCCGGTGATGGATGGAGTGGAGGCAACCCGACTCATCCGGCAACTGCCCGACCGGCAACATGTACCGATCATCGCCATGACGGCCAATGCGTTCAGCGAGGACCGCGATGCCTGTCTCACGGCAGGCATGAATGACTTCATCGCCAAGCCGACGACCCCGGACTGCCTGTACAGCATGTTGCTCAAGTGGTTGTCGAAAGCTGCGATTCTGGCGCTGCCCGGCTGACGATCAATCCGCTGCCACTGCGGCTGCCGGCGCCGTGCGAAAGCAGTGGGGACGGGAGACCCCTTCGTTCCCCTACTCGTGCCTGCGCTCGACGACGTCCTGACCTCACCAGCCACCGGGGCTGTCGAAACGCACCGTATCCCCTTCGCCCGCCCGGAGCAGTGCGCACGCCAGCGGCCCGCTGACCGGCACCACCGTCGTCAGGATCGCCAGCCTCGAGTTGTCCTCGACGCATGCAGCACGCTCGGCCGGTCGGAAGATCCGCGGCACGGCGAGGCGCTATATACTTTCGCCGCTTTCCATGCGACAGGGAGACAAGATGAGTGTGCGACATCGCCTCATGGCTCTGATTCTGGTGGCGATCATCGCTCTGGCAGCGGTGATCACGGTCGCCATGTTCGGCATCTCGCTGCTGAAGGCATCGCAATGGGAGAGTGGCGAGCGAAACCGCGCGCAGGCGATTTCCCTCGAGGCCTCGTGGCTTGGCGTCCGGTATTACCAGATCATCGCGGACGCCGTGATCAACCGCGACCTTGTCGCTGCCAGGAAGTCACTGGAAGCGCTCGACCAGGAGGCCCAGCGTGACCTGGAGGCACTCACCCGTGATGCCGACACGGCACAGGAGAAGGCCGACGTTCAAAGGGCGCAGGAGGGGATTCGAGCAATGCGCAGCCTCTTCCACGACGAACTCCTGCCCACCCTGTCCAGCCAGAATGAACTTTCTCACGCGATCCGCGAGATCGATGGCAAGGCTGACTCGATGGTGCGCGACGTGCGGGAAAGTCTGGCGCGGATTGCCGAATCGATGCACCAGGAGGCCACCCAAGCCAACGAGGAGTTTCTCGCGACGGCGCGGCGAATGATCATTGCGGCGATTGTGATCGCCGGTCTGGCCGCGGCGAGTCTGATCTTCGCCGGAACCTGGGTTGCCCGCTCGATCATGCGGCCATTGGATCAGGTCATCGACATCGCACGCCGCGTCGCCGCCGGCGATCTAAGTGCCCGTATCGAGCCCAGCGGCAGGGACGAATTCGCCGTGCTGCTGCGAAGCTGCAGGGAAATGCAGGACGGCCTGCGCGACATTGCCGCCCAGCTGCAGGGCAGCAACAGGCTGTCGTCGATGGGTTCCAGGATGGCCACAACCACAGCCCAGCTCTCGCTCTCGACCGAGCGTCAAAGCGAGGCATCGGTCGCCATCGCGGCAACCGTGGAGGAAATGGCGACCAGCGTTGCCGCCATCGAAGAACTGGCCGGTTCGGTTCGTGCGTCGGCCAGCAGCTCAGACACCTCCGGAAGCACGATCATCCGGCGAATGGTCGAAAGCGGTCGGCTGACCATCGCCGCGGTGAATCGGACTGCGGGTGAGATCAGCCAGCTCAACGAACTGTCGAATCAGATTTCGACGGTGGTCAACGTCATCCACGAAGTGGCCGATCAGACCAACCTGCTCGCGCTCAACGCCGCGATCGAAGCCGCCCGGGCGGGCGAACTGGGCCGCGGATTCGCCGTCGTCGCCGATGAAGTACGCAAACTTGCCGAGCGGACCGGGCAGTCCACCCGCGAAATCGGCCAGATGATCGAACGTATCCAGAGGGTCACCCACGACGTGGCCAACAGCATCGATGCCACGGTCCGCCAGATGAATCAGGTAGACGACCTGTCGCACGATGCCGAAGCAGCGGTCAACGCGCTCAGCGAACAATCGAAAACCATCGTCGATGCCGTCGCGGAGATCCGCACAGCACTGCTTCAACAGCGGGCGGCCAGCGAGGAGATCGCGCACAAGATCGAAGACACGGCACAAATGAGCGAGGAAAATGCGGCATCGGTCAGCGAAACCGCCAGCGCGGCGGCGCAACTGGAGCAACTCGCCACCACGTTGAAGACTGCGGCCTACCGCTTCAGGCTTTCCTGAGGGGATCGGAAGAGATCGTCGCGATGCCGACGACACCGGGGTCCGGGCGCGTGCGGTCGCCCTGGCCATGATGGCCGCTTGCGGATCCACCAGTCGACGCGCGACCGCGGCGCTCCGCAACGTGCGGCCGTCGCTCAGCGGGCAGTTCCCACCTCAGGCCAGGTGTTCACGGATGCAGGCCAGCAGGAGTGCCGGGACCACCGGCTTGGTGATGTAACCGACCGCTCCCGGATCGCGATGGTACGCCGCGTCGCCTTTGGGATCCGTCTCGGTGACCAGGATGACCCGGATGGCGGCGGTTTCGGGCGCGGCTTTCAGGCGACGCAGGACCTCGTAGCCGTCGATCTCCGGCATCATGACGTCGAGCAGGACCAGGTCGGGATAGGGTGGCCGACGCACCGCGCCGAGAGCGGCAGCGCCACCGTTGGCTACGCGAACCCGATAGTGGGGTTGCAACAGCGAACCGATGGCATGGAGGCTCTCCGCGGCATCGTCGACAAGCAGGATGATTTTGCGCTCATCGGTCCGGGCGGAATCGACGGACACGGGCGACAGCTTGGCTTCCCGTCCCGCCGACGACACACCGTCACCGGCACCCGACGTCGGGCGCAGCGCCTGCTCCGGCTCCGGCTCCTCCGGCCTGTGGTGGTGTGCCGTGAGCGCGGCCTGCGGCACCTCGGGAGGACCCGCAAACGGCTCCAGGAACGTCCTGTCGATCAGGGCCAGCGACTCCCCCGAACCGGCGACGACCCCTGGTAGGCGGGCCGGACCGTCAGATGCCATCGCCGCCGCATCGGCTGGCATCGGCACTGCAGTCAGCAGCTGGTGCCACGCAGATGCAAGTTCGGCAGACAGCCTGCGGACCAGCTCGCCGTCGCGTTCGAGGCTCTGATCCTCCTTCAGGCATGTATCGAGCCGCGTGGCGAGATCGGCGATGGCGAGCAGGCCGAGCGTGGCGGCGGCCCCTTTCAGCGAATGTGTGATGCGGCCGGCGGCCTCACGCTCGCCGGCCGCCAGTCGTGCGTCGAGGGCGGCCAGATCCGGTTCGTGCACCCTGACGAACTGTCCGACCAACCGCCGATAGGAATCAGCCCGTCCGTTCAGGAAGCGCAGGCCACGTTCGACATCGATGCCCGGGAAGCTCCGGAGTACATCCAGATCTGCCGCCAATGGCGTCGTGGCTGTCGTCGCCTGCGGTACCGCCGGGTCCTCGGGCTGACCGGCGGCGCCAGGCAACCAGCGCAGCAGCGCCTCATAGAGCAGCGCCGGATCGACCGGCTTGGTCAGCACCTCGCTCATGCCGGATTCGAGACAGGCACGACGGTCCTCGGCAAAGGCGTTCGCCGTCAGGGCAAGAATCGGCGTCGTGGCGTATGTGGCGATGCCGCGTATCGCTCTTGTCGCCTCGAGCCCGTCCATCTCCGGCATCTGCATGTCCATCAGGATCAGGTCGAAGCGCTGCTCGCCGACCATCTCGAGCGCGACGCGACCGCTCTCGGCGACGGCAACGTCCAGGCCGGCGGCGTGGATGATCTGGGTGACGACCTCGGCATTGATCGGGTTGTCCTCGGCCAGCAGCAGGCGAGCGCCGCGGTAGCCCTTGCGCAGCCGGATTTCGGCAGCCTGGATCGCGTCGGCCTTGTCGGGCATCGGCATCGGGCCGTGTCCGCGCTGCAGCCGGACGCTGAACCAGAAGGTGCTCCCATTCCCCACCACGCTGTCGACGCCGACTTCGCCGCCCATCATTTCGACCAGGCGCTTGGTCAGGGCAAGGCCGAGGCCGGTACCGCCGTACTTGCGGGCAGTGGAACTGTCCGCCTGCCTGAAGCTCTCGAACAGAAGCGCATGCTGCTCCGGCGTGAGGCCGATGCCGCTATCCGCCACCTCGAAGCGCACCTGCAGGGCCTCGCCGCGCGATTCCAGCAGCACGGCGCGGATGACGATGCTGCCCCGATCAGTGAACTTGACCGCGTTGCTGGCAAGGTTGAGGAGCGACTGTCGCAGGCGGGTGACGTCGCCGCGCAGCCAGAGCGGCACGCCATCAGGATCGACTTCAAGGTCGAGGCCCTTGCCGCGCACGGACTCGCGGATGATCGAGGCCACGTTGTCGATCACGGCGGAAAGGTGGAAATTGTCGGCTTCGATTTCCAGCCGCCCGGCTTCGATCTTGGAGAGGTCGAGGATGTCGTTGATGATCGACAGCAGGTGGCGACTGGCGACCTCCATCTTCTTCAGCCGCTCGACCTGTTCCGGCGTCATGGTGTCGGCCTGCATCAGGTAGTTGAGGCCGAGGATGGCGTTGAGCGGCGTGCGGATTTCGTGTGACATGTTGGCGAGAAAAGCGCTCTTCGCCGTGCTGGCTTCCTCGGCCGTCACCTTTGCCGCGCGCAGTTCCCGCTCGGCCTGCTTGCGTTCGGTGATGTCGAGCATGAAGGAAATCATGCGGCTCGGCGCGTCGCCCTCCTCGGGGTGATAGTAGACCGTCATCTCGACGGGAACGAGACTGCCATCCTTGCGGGTCTGTTCGGTCTCGAACTTCAGGAACCCCTGCTGGCGGATGCGCTCGTTGATTTCCCGGAAGGCCGGCGCCGGAAAGTTGCGATCGATGTCGGACACCGTGCGCTGCAACATCTCTTCCCGCGTGTAGCCGAGCAACTCGGCAGCGAACTGATTGACATGGATGAACCGTCCGCTGGCGAAGTCGACCCAGTGGATGCCGATGCCGACCTTGTCCATGGCAAACTCGGTGTCGCGCAGCTTGGCGTAGCTGGCGTGCAGGTCGGCGGTGTTCTGCCGCACCCGTTCGCCAAGCTCGTCGTTGAGGCGATGCAGTGCCTTCTCGGCTGCCTTGCGCTCCGTGATGTCCCTGACCACGCCATGGAGGGCACGCCTGCCGGAAAATTCCATGGCCGAAAGGGTCACTTCCGCATCGAAGTCCACTCCGTCAGCCCGTTTGTGCACCCACTCGAAACGATGGACTCCGTCGCGAGCGGCCTGTCCCATCAGGCGCTCGGCCTTCAGCCGGGAGGATTCGCCATCGGGTTGATATTCCGGTGACAGTTCCCCCGGATGGATGTCGAAAAAATCGGCCTCTTCGGTTTTCCCGAAGAGACGGATCGCGGCAGCGTTGGCCTGGATGAACCGATGTCCTTCCAGGATCCAGGCTGCATCGGGTGAAGACTCGAACAGGTGGCGAAAACGGGCTTCGCTTTCCTGCAGCCGCTCTTCAGCCAGCCTGCGCTCGGCAATGTCGATCCCGGCCCCGACCAACATCGGCTGGCCGCCCATCTCGATCCGCCGGCCAGTGAAGTAGTACTGGATGCGGCGACCGTCCTTGGCCACCAGCTCGGCCTCGGCATTGCTTTCGCCTTCGGCGAAAACCCGCCGGATGCGTTCCGCAATATGGGTTCGGCCCTCCCCTTCAAACAGGTCGAGGGCGTTGATTCGTGCCAGTTCATCGGCGCTGCGACCGGTCGCGTCCTCGAAACTCCGATTCCAGAAGGTGAGGGCGCCGTTTGCATCCATGGCATAGGAAATGCCAGGTATCGATTCGAGCAGGGTGTCGCGAATTCGCCTCTCCTCCTGCAATGCGGCCTCGGCGTTCTTGCCCGGCGTGATGTCGTCGTAGACTCCAAGCACCCCGACCACGGCACCCCGTTCGTCCCGCAGTGGCACTTTCGACGTCCTGAGAACGATCGTCCGGCCGTCCGGCGTGGCTTGCGGTTCCTCGAAATTCAGCCTGGGAACGCCGGACTCCATGATCTGGCGGTCGTCGGCACGACACAGCTCGGCCTGATCGGCCCATGCCATGTCGGAATCCAGCCGGCCGACCACCGCGTCGGGGGTGGCCTTGCCGGCGTCGGCAGCAAACAGGGGATTGCAGCCGAGGTAGCGGGAATTCCTGTCCTTCCAGAAGATGCGGACCGGGGCCGAATCGAGCACGGAGCGGAGGAGGGCCTGCGATGCAGCGAGTTCCTCTGCCGCACGCTGTTGCAGCGTGATGTCCTGCACAGTGCCGAGCCCGCGCAACGCTCTGCCGGCAGCATCGTGCTCGATGACAGCCCGTTCGCGTACCCAGCGCACTTCGTGGCCGACCACGATGCGGTGCTCGATGTCGTATGGTGCGCCGGAGAGTGCGGCGCACCATGCCACGCGCACGCGCTCCAGGTCATCGGGATGGACGCAGGCGAGGAAGCGCTCGAGGGTGAGAGGGCCACCGGAGGCGATGCCGAAGATGCGATAGGTCTCTTCCGACCATTCGAGCCGGTCGACGTCGATGTCCAACACCCAGCTCCCGACACGAGCGACGGCCTGGGCACGTTGGAGCGTCTCCCTGCTCTCCCGCAGCTCATCCTGCTGGCGACGCAACTCGCTGATGTCCTGGGCGATGCCCAGCACGCCGATGACGCCGCCGTCGGGCCGGTACATCGGCGTCTTGGTGGTCATCAGCAAGGCACGGTGCCCGTCGCTGGCATAGGTGATCCACTCTTCATTGACCGTCGGCTTGCCGGCCTGCATCGCGGCACGGTCATGGCTACGGAAAAACTCGGCCAGCTCCCGGTCCATGAAATCGTAATCCGACCTGCCGACGATCGCCTCTTCGGGATGCCCAAAGAAGCGCTCGAACTCGGCATTGCATGCGAGGTATGCGCCGTCCGGATCCTTCAGCCAGACCAGGTTCGGGATCGTCCGGACCAGTGCCTTCAGGAAGCCGCGTTCGCCTTCCAGGGCCTCGAGTGCGTCCTGGAGCCGTCCTGCGAGCCGCCTGTGGTCGGTAATGTCGATCAGCGTGCTCTGCATGCCGACCACGCTACCGGTGGCGTCGGTCAGTGGGCGCGAATTGTTGAGCACGGTGATGATGGCGCCGTCCTTGCGTCGCAACTTGTGCTCGTAGTTGACCAGTCGACCGCCGCCGAGCAATTGCTCATGCGCCGGCAGGACCGCAGCCGGCTCGGCGTCCACTTCCGGGATGCTCAGGGACAGCAACTCCTCCCGACTGTAACCCAGCAGTTCGAGGCCGGCCTGGTTGCTGTCGCGGAAGCGCTTGGCGTTGTCGAAAACGTAGATCGCCGTCACCGCCTCGTCGAAAATGCCCCGATACTTCTCCTCGCTGCTCCGCAGCCGGCCGTCGGCCAGCTTGCGGCCGCTGATGTCGCGAGCAATGGTGACAGCGAGGTTGCGGCCGCCGATCCGGGCATGCCGACTCGTCACTTCAGCGTCGCAGACTGAACCGTCCTTGCGAAGATAACGGGTTTCGACCGTGTGGACGGTCTCCGGCGACGGCGGCGAGCGGACGCCAGGATCAGCTTCGGACAGGCTCACATCCCAGTCCCACGGGTGCTTGCCCGGCAGCTCGGACAGCTCGTAGCCAAGCATCGATGCAAAGGGTTCGTTGGCTTCCAGCACGGTGTGGGTGTCGTCCAAGACGCAGATGCCATCGACCGTGTTCTGCAGCAGCGCGTGGTACCAGTCCGCCGCGCGGCGAAGGGAGTCACCAGCCGCCTTCTCGACGGCCACATCGCGGAACTCCCAAAGTACCAGTGGCCCTCCCCCACCTTCGAGGAAACGGCCGGAAATCAGGTGCGGAACATCGCCGCGCGGGGTGAACAAGCACGCCTCGAACTCGCTCACCCGTCCACAGCGATCGAGTTCGGCGAGGCAGCCGTCGCGCTCGTCGCTGCGCGCCCAGATGCCCAGTTCGATCACGGCCCTGCCAATGGCGTCCTGACGACCGATACCAGTGGTGCGCGTCCAGGCATCGTTGATGTCGACGATCCGACCCGTTGCGGCGCCCGTCAGCATCATGCCGTTGCTCGCGGCATCGAAAATCGCCCGGTAGTCGATGACGAAGGACGAATCGGGTTTCGGTGTGCTCATCTACCTCGGTGATCGCTGTGCATCATGGAGTTCGGATCACCCTCGCCCACTGCTGAACCTTGGCCTCGCGCCCGTGCGGCGATCGAGTGCCCGGCCTTGGGGAATGCGCGTACCGACCGCTGCGGCGGCGCCGCTGCGCCATCGGGCACGATCGAGGTATGGCCGCCGACGCAAACGGAGCGGCCGAGCGGATGCGAGCGGGTCACGGCATCATCCAACGCTTCTTCTGTCCGGCACATGCAGGCTGCCCACCGACCGGACGTCCCGCAAGGCCCTTGCAACAGCTCAGTTATCGCAGTCTACACGCAAATTGCCTGTTCGGGGCGCAGATCCCGGCAAGTCGCTGGCGGTATGGCGAACAGGCCAATGGCTCATCGTTCGGCGAGCCACTGTGCTCCCATGCCTGTCCCCGACCGTCACGCGCTCATCCGCCGCCTCAGCGGTTCTCCAGCCGATTGTAGTCCAGCAGCCCGGCAGTCAGCGGCGCCAGCTTGAGGTGCGTCGCCTGCAGCTCGTCGCTGTATTGCCAGAAGGCCGGATCGCTGCGGCGAACGGCAAAGCGGTCGGCGAGCACGCGGTAGTCGTCCTCGCTGCCGAGGTGCCCGATGGCGTGCGCCAGCTCGCTGATCTGCGGCCGCTGCACGCGATAGATGGCGTTCGGGTAGGCGCCGACGAAGCCGCGGGCGACGGTCAGCGTGTTCTCCTCGGGCAACAGCTCGCGGCCTTCGCGCAGCAGGCTCGAGACGTTGCTGTGGCCGGTGTTGCGCAGCAGCGTCACGTAACGCGCTGCGCGCGCTCCGTCTTCGATGCGCAGGATCACCAGTTCCGGCATCCACGACAGGGCCGGGCCGCGGACACCGGCAAGCAGTGCGAGATCGGCCTGCAAGGCGGCATCACCGACCCCGGCGAGTTCGTGCCGACGGTCGGCGACCGGCGCAACACGCTGCCGCAGGAGGTCGAAGAACTCGCGCCGCGCATCGCCGCTGTGGAAAGGGATGCCGCTCTCGACATCGAAGCGTGCCAGGCTGCCATAGACATGCTCCCTGACCTCGTCGCTGGCACCGCGATACCAGTAGTCGCGGACGGCCAGACGCTGCTCCGACGGCAGGAAGGAGAGGAAGTTGAACTCTCCCTCCATGCGCAGGAAATCCATGTACAGGCGCGACAGCAGCTGGTGACCAACGTTGCCATAGACGTCGAAGCCGGCGACCAGCAGGTAATGGATGCGTTCGAGCAGGGGGTAGCCGATCACCCAGCCGGTCTTCGGCACCTCGCCAAGCAGCCCCTTGACGACCGTGGCACTGTCGAAATGGCGGAAAACGGTCAGCGCCGCGTTCGGGTTGCTGCCCTCACCGTCCCAGATCCACTTCAGATCCGGCCGGCCGCGCTCGCTGGAGCGACTCGCGAGGTAAGCCGACTTGTCGTGCAGATATTTCTCTTCCTTCTTCGCGTACTCGCGCCACGGTCCGATGATCCCGGCGTCCCTGCCCTTCGCCGTCGGCAGTTCGAGGAACCTCGACTCGCGCTCGAGGAACTCGTCAGCGGCCTGACCGGAGCCATCGTTGGCGAGGAAAAAGACCCAGAAGCGATCCTGGATGACGTTCAATGCCACCTGGCCGCGGCACACCGGCCCCTTGATGAAACCCATGATGGTGAACTCGGCCTCGTCGAGCATGAACTGGTAGCGCGCACGGACCGGCAGGTCGCGAAAGGTGACGAAGGGATTGGCACCGGCAGCGAGTGAGTACGGAGGCAGTTCGTCGACCCGGTAGTCAGGCTGCAGGAAGAGCTCCCGCCAGCGCGCCATGCGCTTCTCGCCGAGGGCGTAGGGCATGTGCGTCTTGTCGACGATGCTCTCCCTTTCGCGCTCGAGGCGGTAGTGGAAATCCTCGCCACCGGGGTCGTCGTACGGTCGCCGGCTGGCGATCGGCTCGATCGCCTGCCCCGGTGGCGTGCGCGAGCGCACGAGCCGGAAGAAGTGGTGCTGCGGGTCGCTGTCGAAGTACAGGTGGGCGAGGAATAGGTGCTCGTAGATGTAGCGGCTGACCAGGCGTTCCTTGCGCGAACCGCCGTTGAAGAAGCGTTCCCACTCGGCGACCTGCTGCTCGACGGCAGCCGGCAATGGCGGCTGCCCTTCGAACGGGGCCCCCTGCTGCAGCCAGTTCCGCAGCGTGGCGAATTCGGCGTCGCTCAGCCCCGGCAGACCGAAGGGCATCCCCCACAGCGGGTTGGCAGTGGCGAAGGAGTCGTATTCCTCGATCCGTGGGCATTGCTGCGCGCGGTCGAGCGAGAAGTCGAAGGTCGCCGGCAGAACCGCCGTTTCCGGCAATGGGTGGCTGTGCTTGAGCTGCAGCGCGCGGTAGATGACGCTCGCGGCGAGATTTGCCGCCGGCGCCTGGCCGCGCTCGTTGAGCACCGGAAAGAAGCCCTGCTGCCTCCACTCGGATGCCTTGCCGGCGTCGATGAACAGTCGCGAAGGTGCCGCCTCGCTCAGACGCCCGCCGTCGTATACCAGCTCGCCGCTGCCGCCGCGGGCGATTCCCTCCCAGGCGCCGAGCTTCAACTGGCAAGGTGCGTCGTAGCAGGCGTGACAGACGACGCAACGACGCTCGATAATCGGCTGTACGTCGGCGCGATAGGAAAGGCTACCGGTCGGCGCCCGCGGCACATCGAAGCGTTGCGGGTCGGCGGGACCGTACCTCTGGTCGAGCGTGTGCCGGCTGATGACGGTACAACCGCCGAGCAAGGCAAGCAGCAGTGGCAGAAGGTTCCTGACGATGGTCATGGCGACATTTTCCGGACAACAGGCCGCGCCCGCTGACGGACGACTTGTGGCAAGGAACGAAGGATAGCGAATCCAGCCACGACTCCGCCAGCCCCAGGGACGGTGATCGGCAGGCGAAACGAGCGAAGGCTCCGGTTTACCGCACGCCCGCATGCAGTTTCCACGATAATAGCGACAGGAGGAAAGTGAACATGCGGGATTCCGAACGAGCCCGGCAACTGCCCCGACGATCCGGCTGACAGAATGGCCTCTGAACAGCTCGACCCCACTCTGGTCTTTGCCAGGACCGCTGCCGGCGAGGAAGCCATGGCGCAGCGGACGCGGGTCGTCCAGCGCAACGTCCGCATGGTGCTCATCCTCGTCGACGGCAATGCGACGGTTGCGGACCTGTGCGAGAAGACGGGCAACGTCCAGCTCACCGAGAATGCGCTGGTCGAGCTGGAGTCCGATGGCTTCATCGAGCGGCGCGCCGAGACGCGGTCGGTCTGGCGACTGACCGGCAACGCGGCCAGCCGCAAGCAATCGACGCAGCCGCGGCCGCACTCAGAGTTCTCGACCTTCGGTTCGAGCGGCCTGTCGACACCGGCGAGTTCGCCCCTTTCCGGCGCACAGGAAACGCAGATCATTCCTTTCCCGAATGTGCGGCCCGGCCGGGCGACACCGCTGCCGGACGCGCCGGCGCCGGGCAGCCTGACACCGAGCACCCTGGCGCCGAGCACGCCGACGCCGAGCACGCTCGGTCCCGCCACGCCGACGCCGGGCGCGGCCAGTTCCCCCCCCGCCGCGGACGATCTGGCAGCGGAATCGCTGGCGTCGCCAGGAACAGCGCGCGACGACCGCCCATCGCTCCTCGCGCGCCTGCGCGCACGCCTGGCACCGGGCTGGAGGGACTCGGGCACCGAGCTCCGACCAATCCGCAGGGGCCGCCAGCGCCGGACGCTGACCTGGCCACTGGCCACCGTGATCGGACTGGCGCTTCTCGCGGCCGCACTGTCCCTCGGCGTTCTGCTCTTCCCCTATGGCATCTATCTGCCCGAGGTCGAAGCGGCCCTCGCCCAGAGCAGCGCTCGGCCGGCGCGAATCGGTGCCATGCGCGTCACCGTCTATCCCCGACCGGGATTGCTGCTCGAGCAGGTGCGGCTGGGTGAGGACGGTGCCGCCGCCCAGCTCAGCATGGCTTCGCTGCGCCTGCGGCCGGAGCTGCGCAGCTTGCTTTCGCCCCAGATCGTCTTTGGCGAGGCGGAGCTGATCGGCATCACGCTGTCGGCGGAAGCCTTGGACACCCTGGCACAGGCGCTGCAAGCGTCGGCCGCCGCGTCGGCACGGGCCCGCGTCGTCGAGGTCTCGCTGAGCGAAACCGGGGTCGCGTTCGGCGACCTTGTCTTGACCGACCTTTCCGGTCGGTTGCAACTGTCCGCCGATCAGCGGCTGCAGTCAGCCTTGCTGCAGTCGCCCGGCAAGAACCTGCAGGTCGAGCTGAAACCCGCGAGCGGCGGAGGGGTGAGCGTCAAGCTCGAAGGAACCGCCTGGCGACCAGCACCGAAATCTCCCTATCTGTTCGATTCGCTCGACCTGCAGGGACGGATCTCCGGGCCCGAATTCCTGATCGACCGCATCGAAGCACGCATCTTCGACGGCGTGCTGCGCGGCACCAGCATCCTGCGCAGCGGCAGCAAGGCCGCGGTGACCGGGGATCTTGCCTTCGAGCGCATCAATACCGGCGCGCTGGCGGCAGCCCTCGGCTTCAACGGGCGCATCGGCGGCGAAGCCAGGGGCAAGCTGAGTTTCTCGACCAGCGCCGACAGTCTGCCGAACGCCGTCGCCCGGCTGCAGGCCAGCGGCAACTTCACCATCCACCGCGGACACCTGGGCGGCCTCGATCTGGCCGAGGCGGTGCGCCGCTTTTCGGTGGTACCACTGACCCTTGGCGGAGCAACCCGTTTCGAGGAGTTGTCCGGTGTCCTCACGCTGACCCCGAACGCGCTGCGGCTGTCGCGTCTCAGCCTGACTGCCGGGCTGATGCAGGCGAACGGGCAGATCGAGGTCGGCCGCGACCTGCAACTGCGGGGGCGGATGGATGTCATGATGGCGCGCCGACGCGCCGATCACACGGCGATGCCGGTGCTGATCAGCGGCGCCCTGGAGTCACCGCTGACCCAGACGGCGCGCTGACCGCCTGCGGCGACCGGCGCGGCAGGCGGCGGCCGCCAGCCTGCCAGCGGAAATCGGCCGCCAGACTCGCGGTGGAGCTGCCGGCCGCTTGCGGGCGAATCAGAGCACCGTCGCGATGGCCTCGGCGACGTAGCCGACGTTGCGCGTGTTCAGCGCCGCCAGACAGATACGGCCGCTGCTGACAGCGTAGATGCCGAAGTCCTCGCGCAGGCGGTCGACTTGCGCCGGGTTCAGGCCGGTATAGGAGAACATGCCACGCTGCCGGTTGATGAACGAGAAGTCGGCTCCGCCACCCTGCAGACGCTCTACGAGGCTGCGTCGCATGTCGAGAATGCGCTGGCGCATCTGCGCCAGCTCGTCCGCCCACAGCCCGCGCAGTTCGGCGCTGGCGAGAACCGCCGCGACGATGGCGCCACCGTGGGTCGGCGGATTCGAATAGCTGGTGCGCACCAGGCGCTTGATCTGCGACAGCACGCGTGCCGTCTCGTCACGACTGGCGGTGACCACCGAGAGCGCACCGACCCGCTCGCCATAGAGCGAGAACGACTTCGAGAAGGAACTGGCGATCAGGAACTGCAGTCCCGATGCGGCGAACAGATCGAGGGCAACGGCATCCGCACGGATGCCATCGGCAAAGCCCTGGTAGGCGATGTCGATGAACGGGACCAGGCTGCGTGCCGCGACGATGTCGATGACTTCGCGCCATTGCCCAGCATCGAGGTCGGCGCCGGTCGGGTTGTGGCAACAGGCGTGCAGGACGACGATCGATCCCGCCGGCAGCGTGCTCAACCCCGCCTTCATCGCCGCGAAGTCGACGCCACGTGTCGCCGCGTCATAGTAGGGGTACGAGTCGACGCGGAAGCCGGCAAACTCGAAGAGTGCGCGATGGTTCTCCCAGCTCGGATCGCTGATGTAAACCGTCGCCCCTGGCAGCAGGCGACGCAGGTAATCGGCACCCACCTTGAGGCCGCCGGTGCCACCCAGCGCCTCGATGGTCAGGACACGCCCTTCGGCGAGCAGCGCCGACTGCTCGCCGAAGAGCAGTTTCTGCACTGCCTGGTTGTAGGCTGGCAGACCGTCGATCGGCTGATATCCGCGTGGCGGCATCGCCTCCAGGCGCGCCTTCTCGGCGAGCTTCACCGCCGCCAGCAGCGGCACCTTGCCGCTGTCGTCGAGATACACGCCGACGCCAAGATTGACCTTGGTCGTCCGGCTGTCGGCATTGAAGGCCTCGGTCAGGCCGAGGATCGGGTCGCGTGGAGCCATTTCCACGGCAGCAAAGATCGAAGCGGTCATGGTCTGTTCTTCCTGTGGTTGATCGGCCAGGCGGCCAGTGTCCATTGCGCACGGCTCGCCGTCGCGACCGGTGCGCACAAAAAAACGTAAAATTCTAGCATGGCAAGGCAAACGCAAACCCTCGAGAGGCCTCCTTCGCTGACCTTCCCGGACAGTCCGTTCCGCCTCTACCAGCCGTTTCAGCCGGCCGGCGACCAGCCGCAGGCGATCGAGCAATTGCTCGCTGGCCTGCGCGACGGCCTGTCGTTCCAGACGCTGCTTGGTGTCACCGGCTCGGGCAAGACCTACACCATGGCCAACGTCATCGCCCGCAGCGGCCGCCCGGCGCTCGTCCTGGCGCCGAACAAGACGCTGGCGGCGCAGCTCTACGCCGAGTTCCGCGAGTTCTTCCCCGACAACGCCGTCGAGTACTTCGTCTCCTACTACGACTATTACCAGCCCGAGGCCTACGTGCCGTCGCGCGACCTGTACATCGAGAAGGACTCGTCGATCAACGAGCACATCGAACAGATGCGTCTCTCGGCCACCAAGAGCCTGCTCGAACGACGCGACTGCGTGCTGGTGGCGACGGTATCGTGCATCTACGGCATCGGCGACCGCGACGAGTACCACCGCATGATCCTGACCATGCGCGTCGGCGACCGGCTGGGGCAGCGCGAGATCATCAAGCGCCTGACGGCGATGCAGTACGAGCGCAACGAAACCGATTTCCGCCGCGGCAGCTTCCGCGTCCGCGGCGACGTCATCGACGTCTTTCCCGCCGAGCACGCCGAGCAGGCGATCCGCATCTCGCTCTTCGACGACGAGATCGACGGCCTGCAGCTCTTCGACCCGCTGACCGGCCACCTGCAGAACCGCCTGCTGCGCTTCACGATCTTTCCTTCGTCGCACTACGTGACGCCGCGCGAGACGGTTCTGCGGGCAGTCGAGGCGATCAAGGTCGAACTGGCCGAACGGGTCGCCAGCTTCCAGGCCGCGGGCCGCTTGGTCGAGGCGCAGCGGATCGAACAGCGCACCCGCTTCGACCTCGAGATGCTCGATCAGGTCGGCTTCTGCAAGGGAATCGAGAACTACTCGCGGCATCTCTCCGGACGCCAGCCCGGGCTGCCGCCGCCGACGCTGCTCGACTATCTCGCCGCCGACGCGCTGTTGTTCATCGACGAGTCGCATGTCGCTGTGTCGCAGGTCGGCGGCATGTACAAGGGCGACCGCTCGCGCAAGGAAAGCCTCGTCGAGTACGGATTCCGCCTGCCCTCGGCGCTCGACAACCGGCCGCTGCAGTTCGCCGAGTTCGAGGCCCTGTTGCGACAGACGATCTTCGTCTCGGCCACCCCGGGTGACTACGAGGAGGCGCATCAGGGGCAGGTCGTCGAGCAGCTCGTGCGTCCGACCGGGCTGGTCGACCCGGTGCTGATCGTGCGCCCGGCCTCGACGCAGGTCGACGACCTGCTCTCCGAGATCCGGCGCCGCGCCGCAGCCGGCGAGCGCGTCCTGGTGACCACACTGACGAAGCGGATGGCCGAGGATCTGACGGACTTCCTCAGCGACCACGAAGTGCGCGTCCGCTACCTGCATTCCGACATCGACACCGTCGAGCGCGTCGAGATCATCCGTGACCTGCGCCTCGGCAAGTTCGATGTCCTCGTCGGCATCAACCTGCTGCGCGAAGGCCTCGACATTCCGGAAGTGTCACTGGTCGCCATCCTCGATGCCGACAAGGAAGGTTTCCTGCGCTCCGAGCGATCGCTGATCCAGACCATCGGCCGTGCCGCCCGCCATCTGCACGGCACCGCAATCCTCTATGCCGACCGGGTCACCGGATCGATGCAGCGGGCGATCGCCGAAACCGAACGGCGCCGGCAACGGCAGATCAGCTTCAACGACAGCCACGGCATCGTCCCCACCGGCATCAGCAAGCGGATCATCGACATCATCGACGGCGTCTACGACAGCGAAAGCGCGCAGAGGGAAGTCAAGGCGGCGCAACGACAGGCCGGCTATGCGGCCATGAGCGAGAAGGAACTGGCGCGCGAACTGCGGCGTCTGGAAAAGGAGATGCTCGACTGCGCCAGGAACCTCGAGTTCGAGAAGGCCGCCGCCGCACGGGACGAACTCTTCCGCATCCGCCGCCAGGTCTTCGGCATCAGTGGCGAGGAGGCTCCGCCGCCGGCGTAGGCAGCGCCCAGCGCATCCCGCGGCGCCACCCCTCCGCCTCCCGGCTGCTTCCGGTCAGCGGATGAACTCGCGGCTGATCGCGCGAAAGACGTCGCTCCCCGCCTGCCGCAGCCACTCGAAGACGACCATCTCGCGCGACACGATGTCGGCGCCGTGGCGGCGCATGCGCTCGACCGCCAGCGCCTTGTCGCTGGCGCGCCGCGAGCCGATCGCCTCATCGACGACGAAGACGTTGCGGCCGGCAGCCAGCAGGTCGAGCACCGTCTGCTGCACGCAGACATGCGCTTCGGTGCCGGCGACGATGAACTGCGCCCGGTCGCCACCGGCAAGCTGCAGAAGTCTGCCGTCGGCCAGCGCCGAGAAGTGCGTCTTCTCGATCACGCATTCCGCCGGCAGCAACTGGCGCAGGTCCGACATCGTCGGCCCGAGGCCCTTGACGTACTGCTCGGTACAGATCACCGGCACCTGCAGCCGCTGCGCGACGCGCGTCAGCCAGATGCCGGCCGCAAGCACCGAAGCGGCGTCATGGATCGCCGGCTGCAGCCGCTCCTGCAGATCGACGAGCAGGAGAACCGAATGATCAACGCGCATCAACATCGACAAGCCCTCCGGGGAAGCAGGACGCAGCACTGCGCCGTGTCGCCAGCGATCTTAATACCGTACTCGCCTGCGGCCAAGGCCTGCGGTCCGGCAAAGACTCCCGGCAGCGCTTACCGCCAGGCAACGCCATCAGCGACCGGAGCGGCAAGCTGCGGGCCACGCGGACGCTGCAGCGTACCGGCCGCAGCCCATCACCGCTCGCCAAGCAAGTGTCCGAGGACGAACGGCAGGATGCCGCCGGCACGGTAATAGCTGACCTCGATCGGCGTATCGATGCGGCAGAGCAGCGGACACTCGTGTCGCTCGCCGTCGCCGCGCGTGATCACCAGCGCGACCGTCTGCATCGGCGACAGCCCGCCGGCCAGCCCGCTGATGTCGAAGCGCTCGTCGCCACGCAGGCCGAGCGAGGCGGCCGAGTCGTCGCCCAGGAACTGCAACGGCAGGACGCCCATGCCGACGAGGTTGGCGCGGTGAATCCGCTCGTAGCTGCGGGCGATCACCGCCCGCACGCCGAGCAGGCGTGTTCCCTTGGCGGCCCAGTCACGCGACGAGCCGGTGCCATACTCCTCGCCGGCGACGACGATGCTCGGTATCCCCCGCTCGAGGTAACTCATCGCCGCCGCAAAGACGGTCGTCGGCTGCCCGTCGAGCAGCGTGTGACCACCCTCGCGCCGACGGCCATCGGCATCGGGCGGCAGCATCAGGTTGCGAATCCGGACATTGGCGAAGGTGCCGCGCATCATCACCTCATGATGGCCGCGGCGGGACCCGTAGGAGTTGAAATCGGCGCGCTCCACCCCCTGTGCGCGCAGCCACTCCCCCGCCGGCGTCGCCTCGCCGAACGAGCCGGCCGGAGAGATGTGGTCGGTGGTCACCGAATCGCCGAGCAGCAGCAGCACACGGGCGCCGCGAATGTCGCCGGCAGCCTGCGGCGGCAGTTCGAAGAACGGCGGCCGGGCAATGTAGCTCGACGGTGGCCAGTCGTAAACCTCGCCGCTCGGCGCCGGGATCGACTGCCACAGATCCTGGTCGGCGCCGACATCGGCGTAGCGCCGGCGGAAGGCCTGCGGATCGAGCGCCAGCGGCAGTACGGCGCCGATCTCGTCGGAACTCGGCCAGATGTCCCGCAGATACACCGGCTGCCCATGGGCATCGTTGCCCAGAGGCTCGTTCTCGAGGTCGATGTTGACCCGGCCGGCAATCGCGAACGCCACCACCAGCGGCGGTGACGCCAGGTAGTTGGCCCGCAGACCAGGGTGGATGCGCGCCTCGAAGTTGCGGTTGCCCGAGAGCACCGCCGCAGCGATCAGCTGCTGCTCGGCGATCGTCCGGTTGAACGCCGGATCGAGATCGCCGGCGTTGCCGATGCAGGTCGTGCAGCCATAGCCAACCAGCGCGAAGCCCAGTTCGGCCAGCGGCGCCAGCAACCCGGCGCGGTCGAGATAATCGGTCACCACCCGCGAACCGGGCGCGAGCGAAGTCTTGATGTGTGGCCTGACCCGCAGCCCCTTGGCCACCGCCTTCCTCGCCAGCAGCCCGGCAGCGATCATCACCGCCGGATTGCTGGTGTTGGTGCACGAGGTGATCGCCGCGATCAGGACGTCGCCATGGCCTAGGTCGACGCCGGGGAACCCGGTCGGATGGCGCTGCAGCAGGCTGGCCGCCGGCCGTCCGAAGCCGTCTGCCGACTCGGCGGCGGTCAACAGGGCGTTGAAGCGGCTGGCCATGTCGGGCAAGGCGATCCGGTCCTGCGGCCGCTTCGGGCCGGCGAGCGAGGGAACGATCGTCGACAGGTCGAGGTACACGCGGCGCGAATAGTCGACCTGGCCCGCGCGCGGGATGCCGAACAGGCCCTGGGCGCGGAAATAGGCTTCGAACAGCACGCAGTCCTCTTCGCTGCGACCACTGCTGCGCATGTACTCGACGGTCTTCTCGTCGACCGGGAAGAAACCCATCGTCGCCCCGTACTCCGGCGCCATGTTGGCCAGCGTTGCGCGATCGGTCACCGACAGCGTGCTCGCGCCGTCGCCGAAATATTCGACGAAGGTGCCCACCACCTTCTCGCGCCGCAGCAGTTCGGTCACCGTCAGCACCAGATCGGTCGCGGTGACGCCTTCGCGCAGGCGGCCGTCGAGTTCGACACCGACCACGTCGGGGGTCAGGAAATAGACCGGCTGGCCGAGCATCGCCGCCTCGGCCTCGATACCGCCGACGCCCCAGCCGACGACGCCGACGGCATTGATCATCGTCGTGTGCGAATCGGTACCGACCAGCGTGTCGGGAAAGCACAGCCTGCCGTCAGCCGTCTCCTGCTGCCGCACGCCGCGGAACAGGTACTCGAGGTTGACCTGATGGACGATGCCGACTCCGGGCGGCACGACGCGGAAGGTATCGAAGGCCTGCATGCCCCACTTCATGAACTGATAGCGTTCGCCATTGCGCTCGAACTCGCGGCGCATGTTCTGCTGCAGCGCCTCTGGCGTCCCGTAGTGATCGACCTGGAGCGAATGGTCGACGACCAGATCGACCGGCACCAGCGGCTCGATGCACCGCGGATCGAGTCCGCGCCCGGCAGCGACGTGGCGCATGGCCGCCAGATCGCAGAGCAGCGGCACACCGGTGAAGTCCTGCAGGACGACGCGTGCAACGACGAAGGGAATCTCCTCGCTGCGCTCGGCCCGCGGTCGCCATTGTGCCAGATCGACGATGTGCTTCTCGCTCACCCGCAGCCCATCGCAGTGACGCAGCAGCGCCTCGAGGACGACTCGCAGCGACACCGGCAGGCGGTCGACGTTGCCGATGCCGGCGGCGGCGAGCACCGGCAGCGAGTAGTACAGCGCATCCGGCTGCCCGGGCGGGCTGAAGCGGGACAGGGTGTTGAACGGCGAGTGGCGCATGCGGGTTCTCCGGAGACTGCTGCGCTGCGAGCCATGCCCGCATTCCCACAGACCGCTCCCGGCGGCAAACGTTCCAGCCTTCTCACGCCGCGACAGTGAATCCTCCAAAAGGGGACCGTCTCCCGGCCACCTTGCCTTGGCGCCACCAGCCTCTCTTCGCCTTACGGACAAGCGAAGAGCAAACCGCACGCCGCCGCCATCGGCAGGCAGCGACCGTCCCGCCCTCAGGCCGGGCGGTAGCGTGTAAACCCGAGACCGAGCACGGCAACTGCCAGAAGCAGGAGGGAACCGGGCTCGGGAACGGCAGCAGCAAGCGGCAGCAGCGAAGCCAAGTTATTGCCGCCCGGCGGCGACGGAGGATCGTAACGTTCACTCAGAGAGCCGAGCGTATACGCGCCCCCGGACGAGGCGCCGACCGCGATCAGGTTGTAAACACGAACGGAATCCTGATCCGGAAAAGCAAATTCGGATGACAGCTGGGACGAACCAAGCAGCCCCAGCCAGTCAAAACGCGCGAACAGTTCGCCCGTGGCGTTGCCATCGATAAGCTGACCGCTCGCGTCGAAGACGAACTGCAACGCGCCGCCGACGGCGAAGTCGGGCAGGCCCGCCGACGGGGAACTGTCCGGGCCGACCGCGACGACTGCGGCCGTGGCCTGCAGGAGGCCTGCACTGCGGATTGGCCCCGAGGTCGAACCGCGCGTCACGTCGTAGAAGAAGGCGCTGACCTGTAGCGACGCAATGTTGCCGGCACTTACCGACCATGTCGTCGGACCCGCGAACAGCAGCCCCGGATCGACTACCTGCGGCGTCGCCAAGTCGTCAGACAGCGTCGACACGCTGATGCTGCTCGCGACAGCGGGGCTTGCGTTACCGAAGGCATGCGAAAGGACGCCGCTGCCAGTCGGATCAATCAGTGGCATGCTGCCGAGAAGGCTCGGATTATAGACGATGGCATCGAGCAGAACGCTGCCGGAAGGAACACCTGACGCCAGCAGCGGCTTGAAGTTCGAAAACGTCAGGCCGTCGACCTGCAACGTTCCACCGGCGAGGAGATCGGCGAGGGTTGCAGGAGCGGCTTTCGCCGGCACTGCATGCAGGGAGATGAGCGCGGCCGCCGCGCAGGCTATGGATCTCAGACTGTACATGGCGTGTTACTCCTGAACTCCGGTTCGACGACTACTGCGGCACGGACACAGAGGGACAACCCGCATGCCCGAGACGAGTATAGAATTGACAATTAGTCAGAGTCAATCCCCGAGTACCGGGCGCTGTCCTGCGACGGGGCGTCCTTGGAGGGAAACAAAGCCGCGGTCGCGGCTGACGACAGTGGTGACGAGTGCTTGTACGTAGACCACGAACGCTCCAGACTATGCGCCTTGGAGTGCCCCCCTGCCTTGGCGTCGGCCTCCAGGGTCCCGGGGGACGGCGATGCAGTATCAGCGAAGCAACCCATCGCGTATGGTACGGCACAGCGCCGGTACTGGTCTCGCCGTGGCTGGCTGCCGGCAGAGTGCCGACCTTTCGATGGAGAAGGACGATGACAACAGCCCCCTCGGGAGCACGACGGACGGTCTTCGAGAGGCCATGGTCCGCCGATGCCGCTGTCGCGGAAACCGTCGATGGCCCGAACGGCGGTTCGCGAAGCTTGCACGCGGCAGCCGTCGGCCGGCAGCCCTGAGTAGCCCCACTGACAGCAGGAACCAAGGCAGATGGCGATCGAAAAGCCCGGTCTCGGCGATGCCGCGCTGATCGACACGACCTTCCTCTTCACCGACATCGAGGGTTCGACGAGCCTCTGGGAAAGCGAGTCGCAAGCCATGCGCGTCGCGTTGCAGCGGCACAACACCCTGCTCGCGGCGGCAATCGAGCGCCACCGTGGACTGGTCTTCAAGACCGTCGGCGATGCCTTCTGCGTCACCTTCGATGACGCCGCGGCTGCCTTGTGCGCCGCCAGCCAGATCCAGACCAGCCTTGCCGGCGAGCACTGGCCGACGCGCAGCCCGCTGCGCGTGCGCATCGCCTTGCACAGCGGGCCGGCCTACCTGAGCGACGGCGACTACTTCGGTCGCACGCTCAATCGCGTCGCCCGGCTCCTGGCGGTGACCCACGGCGGCCAGACCCTGCTCAGCTCGGCAACCGCAGCACTGGTGCGCAGCACCCTGCCCCTGGGCAGCAGCCTGCACGATGTCGGCATGCTCCGCCTGCGCGACCTGCCGCAGCCGATCCACGCCTTCCAGCTTGTCCATCCCGGGCTGCCAGGCGCGCTCCTCGAAACGGACCACGCCCTCGACGGCAACAAGCTGACAGCCGAACCGCTGGCGCGCTTCCGGCCAATCGATGTCTACGAGGTTCCGACGCTGCCGGCAGTGGTCATGCAGGCACTGCGCGTCATGCAGGATCCCGCCAGCGACGCGCGCGCGGTCGAACGGGTGATCATCCATGACCCGGCGATCTCGGCCAAGGTCCTGCGCGTTGCCAACTCGGCTTTCTTCGGCCTTTCGCGCCGCATCGGCACCATCGCCGACGCCGTCCGGGTGCTCGGCTTCACCAATGTCCAGGGCATGCTGATCTCGGTCGGCGCCTTCGATTCCTTCCGGACCGAGCGGCTGAACCTGGTCGAGTTCTGGAAGCACTCGATCGCCACCGCTACCGCCGCCCGCTTCCTCGCAGCTGCGCTCCGCCACCCCGGTGATGAGGCATTCATGGCGGGTCTGCTGCACGACATCGGCAAGCTCATCTTCGCCGTCCAGGCCGAGTCGGACTACCGCCACGTACTCGATCTGGAACGTGATTCGGCGTTCGGCAGTCTCGAGGCCGAGCGAACGCTGTTCGAGTTTACCCACCCGGAAGTGGGCCAGATGGTCGCCGAACGCTGGGACCTGCCGGCACGCCACATCGCCGCTATTGCCCACCACCATGAGCCCGACGCCAGCGGCGACGAATACCGCTTCTGCGCCCTCGTCGGCCTCGCCAACCGGGTCGCACATGCGGCCCTCGACGGCTTCGTCGAAACGCTGGCCAGCGACCAGGATGCGGCGCAACTGCGACGGCTCGGACTGCGACCCGCCCTCTGGGACGACTGCCTGGCGCATCTGCACGCCGCTCGACCGACGATCGACGGCTTCGTCGGCGCCATCCGCTGAACGGTCTGCCTGTCGGGTACGCGACGCGCGGCAGCAACTCGCCCGAACCCTCACTGCAGTGGTGAAGAAGGTCTGCGCGATCCGCTCGCGTGGGTCGGCAAACTGGTGCAGGCAGCGATGGCGATCGCCAGGAGCAGCGCATCGGCCCCGGAGCCTCAGACACCGCCCCAGGCTCAAATACACGCCCCGGGGTGCAGCGTGCTCGCCCTCGACGTTGCCACGCCGACACGCGCTGGGCGCAGGACGAGTTCGGCGATCAGCGGCGCGTGGTCGGAACAGCGCGCCCAGGCGATCCCCCTGGGAACGTGCATTTCGAGCACCTGGAAACCGCGCACGTAGATGCGATCCAGCGTCAGCCAGGGAGCAAAGCTGGGAAAGGTGCGGGTAACCTCTGCCGCCGTGGTGCGCCGGCGCCATGGCAGCAGCCAGTCGAGCAGGCGACGGTCGTGCCGCTCAACAGGCGAAGCCACCGTCACTTCGTCGACGCCAAGCCGCTCGCGCAGCAGGCGGTCGACCCTCTGCTGCCAGTCGTTGAAGTCGCCGGCAATGATCAGCGGTGCCCCTGCGGGTACCTCGCGTTGAACGAAATCGGCGAGGAAGCTCGCCTGCCGCAGGCGGCTGCGCTTGATCAGACCGAAATGCACGCAGATCAGGTGCACTTCCTTGCCGCGCCCGCGCCCGAGACGGATCACCGCATGCAGCAGTCCTCGTTTCTCGAGCAGGTGGTCGGAGATGTCGTGGTTGGTGTGGGCGACGATGCGATGGCGCGAGAGGATCGCGTTCCCGTGATGCCCATGCGGATAGGCCGCATTCATCCCATAGGCGCGGTGCTCATAGGCGCCCGTGGCGAGAAAATCGAGTTGTGTTCCGGACGACGGGTAGCCTGGCTGGCGTGCGAGCCGCTCGTTGCGATCCTGCACCTCTTGCAGGAAGACGATGTCGGCATCGATCGCATCTAGCGCCAGGCGGACATCGTGTATTCGCGGCCGACCACGGACTCCCGTGACGCCCTTGTGGATGTTGTAGGTCGCCACCCTGATCTTCACGACCGTCTCCGGCATGCTCCCTCCTCACGCGGCATCATGGCAAGCGCTCGAAATAGCGGTCCAGAAGCAGCGGATCGTCGAAGTGGCGCCGGCCGACGAAGGCGGTGGCATGCCGTCCCCACTGCCGCATTTGGCCGGCACTGCGCACGCCCATCGGCCAGAACACGAAACGCTCCAGTCTTTCGCTACCGGGGAGCAGTCCGTCGGCGGCAAAAACGCTGCGCCGGCCGCCACCCGGAACCGCCAGCGAGCGCAGTTCATCTTCGTCGTGCAGAGCCAGCCGTATTCCCGCTGCCGCGGCAGCCGCCTCGACAAGCACCTGCTGCAGATGATGCGTGCCGGCGGCGAGCCTGAGGACGATCCGCTGCTCCGTCCTCGGTGCCAGCAGCGCCTGGGGCACGAACAGGCCCTCGTCGACGCCGGCTGGCCGCGCCCTGGCGCGCACCCGCTCTCCCGGAATGAACAGGTGGTAGCAGCCACATGGGTGTATCGTGTCGTAAATCAGCGGACTGCCATCCTCGGCCAGGGTGACGCGCCAGAGCAGGCCGTCGAAACGCCCCGCCAGCAGGTCCGGCGCCCGGTCTGGCGGGCGCCCGGGAAACCATGCAGTGTAACTCAGCTGCAACAGCCAGCGGTCGGCCATTTGCGCGTAGCCGCTGCGGACGTAGAGCACCGGCTCGGCAATGGCCACCACCAGGCGGTGGCCGTCGGTACGATCCGGCTGCCAGGCGAGCGCTCCGGGTCGGTCGTCCTCTCCGGCTGTCTCGATTTCGAGTCGGGGAGCATGACGCACGACGAGTTCGGCAAGTTTGGCGCCGGCGACGCGGGGCAGACCGACTGCCGACAGATCCCTGAGCAGCGGCAGGCTCTCCGGCTGCGCGTCGGGAACGTAGCGCACCCGCCGCGGCCCGCCTGTCGTTTCGGCTGCCTGCGCGGCGAAAATAGCCAGCGTCTCCTGCTGCCAACGCTCGATGCCGGCGGCGAAGAGGTAGCGCGTCAACGGATAGAGGCCCAGCGCGCGCAGCGTCGTCGAATAGTCGTCGGGGACCACGGCCGCCGCCCGAACCTTTGCCAGTTCCGCCTGATCGGCCAAGGCAAGCGTCTCCCGACATGCAGCCAGCTCGTCGCTGCTGACCGTCGTCGGGGCGCTGTTCGCCAGCTCGATCGCGCGCCCGTCGGCATCAAGCCGTGCCAGCGCCCGATACCATTGCGCCGCGAGCGGATCCCCCAATGGCACCTTCGCAGCAGGAGCCAGCCGGGCCAGGACGCGATCCACGCGCAGATGGGGAAAGCCGGGAACCCGTGGCGACTGCGCATCGCGCGTGCCGTCGGCGTCGATGCGGCGGTCGATCGCCGCGAACAGGCGCGCGCAGTCGCCGACGGCATCCTGTCGCAGTTGGCGCTGTGCTGCCGGATCGTCAGCATGCGGATCGAGTCCGGCACAACCGATCAGCGTGCAGCAGGCGGCGACAAGCAACGGCCTGTGGCTCATCCGGGCTGCTCAGGTCCCGCGAGTGCCTGCTGCCGGCGCTCGATCTCACGCAGCATGGCCTCGAACTGGGCGCGCATCGTCTGCCGCACGGCAGCCCCCCCGAAAAGCGGACCGAGCAGTGGCGCGAGTGGCGTGGACAGCTCGAACCGCGCGTCGTAGTCGAGCCGCACGACGCCGGGCGGCAGCCGCTCGTCTCCCTGGATGATCCGGTAGCGGCCAGTGAAACTGCGCAATGTCGATGGGTCGCCTGCCCCCGTCTCTGCCGTCGCCAGCTGCGCGATGACGGTCACGTAGGGGAGGTGGACGACGTCGAGCCGCACGTGCACCGGCAACTCGAAGAAGAGGACCCTGAAGATGCCCGCCTGCTCGAGGAGCAGGCGGTTACCGTCGCGTTCGAGCACGCGCGCGCGCCGGACGCCGGGGACGAACTCGCCCAAGTGCTCATAATCGGTCAGCGTGTCCCAGACCAGTCGCTGACCGGCGGCCAGCTGCGCGCTGGCATGGACGCTGTACACCTCGCCATGACGCCGTACCTCGACCTGCGCCACCGCCCCACCGGCGGCGACGGCGGCAAGGCTGCAGGCCAGCGAAACGATGCCGGCAAGAGCGCTCATCGGCGATCGCCACCAGGAACGCCGTCGCGCTGCCGGCACGCTCATGGCGAGCGGGTTGGCGCCTGCAGGGCCGGACGATCCGCCCGCGGGTCGCTCCACTCACGGCAGATCCGGATCGTCTGTTCGACTGCCAACATTTCGCCGGTGAGGCCGCAGCGCTGGCTTCCGTTCTCGGCGAGAAAGTGCGCGCATTCGCGGCATTGACCGAAAGCCTGCCGGTCGTTGAGTCGCTGCAGACTGCCGAGGACAGCGCGCAGTTGACTCGCGAGTTCGTCGAGATCGGCACCGCTGGCAGCAAGAAGCCGGTCGAGACGCTGCGGCCAGCTGCCGGCCAGCACCTCCTCGCCGGCTGCCGTCAGCTGCAGGTGAACGCGGCGACCATGGCGATCGTCGCTGCTCCGGCTGATCAGCCCCTTGCGCTCGAGCACCGCCAAAGTTTGCGACACCGTGCCGCGGGTAACGCCGAGGTAGCTCGCGACGGCGATCGGGATATCGCTGTAACGGTTCGCCTGCGCGAGGTAGCCGAGCACCTGCAGATGCACCGGCAGCAGGCCGTGGCGCGCGGCATCGTCGCGTAGCAGCTGCTGGAGCAGCGCCGCCACGCGCTCGAGGATGAAGACGCTCGGCTTCATGGCCATAATGTATCGTCTCGAATCATTGCTTGACAAGTGCTTTGTGCCGGCGGTAAGGTGTCACCATGCATCGAGTCGATGCATGTATCGGTCCAACATTCCGCCAGAGGAGAACGTCATGCGCCAAGCCATCTTCTACCATGCCGGCTGTCCGGTCTGTGTCGCCGCCGAGCAGCAGTTCGCGGAAGCCCTTGATCCTGCGCGTTATGCAGTCGAGGTCGTACACCTCGGCCAGGATGCCCGCCGCGTTGCCGAAGCTGAAGGCTTCGGTGTGCAATCGGTGCCAGCGCTGGTGATCGACGGGCAAGCCTTTCACATCAACTTCGGCGCCCCGCTGTCGGCCCTGAAATAGGCGCCTGGTGCCGCCCACGGCAATTGCCCCGGCAGGCGCCGCCTGGCGCCTGCCGGGGCAGCCGGTGCCTCTGTTATACTCCGCCACCGCTGTCACCCACAGCCGCCCGCGCGGAGCCGTCCAGCATGAAATATCAGATCATCCCGGTCACTCCTTTCGAGCAGAACTGCAGCCTCCTGTGGTGCGAGCAGACGCACCGCGGTGCGGTCGTAGACCCGGGCGGCGACATCGCACGCATCCTGCGCGCCGTCGAGGCCAACGGCGTCGAACTGGAAAAGATCCTCGTCACTCACGGCCACATCGACCATGCAGGTGCCGTCGCCGATCTGGCGGCACGGCGTTCGCTACCGATCGAAGGACCGCAGCGTGAAGACCAGTTCTGGATCGACGGCATGCCCTCGCAGAGCAGAATGTTCGGTCTGGCCAACGCGCGCAGCTTCACTCCCGACCGCTGGCTCGAACAGGGTGATACGGTTTCCGTCGGCAACGTCGAACTCGAGGTGCTGCACTGCCCCGGACACACACCGGGGCACATCGTCTTCTTCGACCGCTGCGGGCGGTTGGCACTGGTTGGTGACGTGCTCTTCCAGGGCTCGATCGGCCGTACCGATTTTCCCAAGGGCGACTACGACACCCTGATCTCCTCGATACGCAACCGGCTTTGGCCACTCGGCGACGATGTCGCCTTCATTCCGGGGCACGGTCCGATGTCGACCTTCGGCAAGGAACGCCGCAGCAATCCTTTCTGCGGCGACTGAACGGCAAGCACCTGCTGACGCTCAGCGGGCATCCGATCGACCCGCGTTCGCTGCGGAGCAGCGGTGAGCTACCCGCAGCACCTCGCCAGAGCGTCGCTGCGCCCTGTGGTCTGGCGTCGACTAGAAGTGCAGCGGCCTCTTGTCGCAAGCCAGCGCCGCCTCGTGCACCACCTCCGACAGCGTCGGGTGTGCGTGGCAGATCCGCCCCAGGTCTTCGGCAGCAGCACCGAATTCCATCGCCACCACGCCCTCCGAGATCAGCTCGGAAGCGTTGGCGCCGACGATGTGGACGCCGAGGATGCGATCGCTCGCGGCGCAGGCGAGGATCTTGACGAAGCCGGACGGATCACCCATCCCGAGCGCGCGGCCGTTGGCGGCAAAGGGAATCTTTCCGGCCTTGTAGGCGATGCCTGCAGACTTGAGCTGCTGCTCGGTCTTGCCCACCCAGGCGATCTCCGGGCTGGTGTAGATCACCCAGGGAATGGTGTCGAAATTGCAGTGCCCGGCCTGACCGGCCATCAGCTCGGCAACCATGACCCCCTCTTCCATGGCCTTGTGCGCCAGCATCGGACCGGCAACGACGTCGCCGACCGCCCACACTCCCGGCAGGTTGGTGCGGCAATGCGCATCCACTTCGACCTGGCCGCGCTCGTTCAACTGCAAACCGACCTGTTCGGCAGCCAGGCCATCCGTATTCGGGATGCGACCGATCGAGACGATCAGGCGGTCCGCGTCGAGCCTGTGCTCGCCGCCGTCCTTGTCGGTGTAGTCGATCGAGACGCCCTTCTGTGAAACCTTGACGTCGCCGATCTCGATGCCGAGGATGATCCTGAGACCCTGTTTGGCGAATACCTTCGCCGCCTCCTTGGCAACGTCGACGTCGGCCAGAGCCAGGAACTCGGGAAGCGCTTCGAGAATCGTGACCTCGGCACCGAGGCGGCGCCAGACGCTGCCCATTTCCAGGCCGATCACCCCGGCACCGATGACCGCAAGCCTCTTCGGCACGGCGGCGATGTCGAGCGCACCGACGTTGTCACAGACGATCTCGTTGTCCACCAGTACACCAGGAAGATGCCGCGCCTTCGATCCGGTCGCGACGATAACCTGCTTCGCCTCGACCAGGTCGTCGCCGACCTGCATCTGCCAGACGTCGCCTCCGTCCACCTGCTTGCGGCCGACGAAACTGCCATGCCCGTTGAGCAGCGTCACCTTGTTCTTTTTGAACAGCCCCTTGATGCCACTGGTGAGCTGCTTGACGATGGCGTTCTTGCGCGCCAGCATCTTGCCGACCTCGATCACCGGCGTGCCGACGGCGATTCCCTGCTCGGCGAAGCTGTGCCCTGCTTCCTCGAAGAGGTGCGAGGTGTGCAGCAGCGCTTTCGACGGAATGCAGCCAACGTTCAGGCAGGTGCCGCCGAGCCTTGGCTCGCCCTTCGGATCGGCATAGGCATTCGATTCACAGCAGGCGACGCTGAAACCGAGCTGGGCGGCACGAATGGCTGCGACGTAACCACCCGGGCCGCCACCGACAACGAGAAGGTCATATTGCTTGGACATGATGGTTTCCCTTTCCAACCGCGGAGACACGAAGGCACGGAGCCGGCACAGGGAACTCCCCCCGCGTCTCCGTGCCGGCGCGATGACTGACTAGACGCCGAGCAGCAGGCGAGCCGGATCTTCCAGTGCCTCCTTCATCGTCACCAGCCCGAGCACGGCTTCGCGGCCGTCGATGATGCGATGATCGTAGGACATCGCCAGGTAGTTGATCGGCCGGACGACGACCTGGCCGTTCTCGACCACCGGCCGATCCTTGGTGGCATGAATGCCGAGGATCGCCGACTGTGGTGGATTGATGATCGGCGTCGACAGCATCGAACCAAAGACGCCACCGTTCGAGATCGAGAAGGTGCCACCGGTGAGTTCTTCCATCGACAGCTTGCCATCCTTGGCCTTGACGCCATACTCGCCGATCTTCTTCTCGATGTCGGCGAAGGACATCTGGTCGGCATCGCGCAGGATCGGCACGACCAGGCCGCGCGGGCTGCCGACGGCGATACCGATGTCGATGTAACCGTGATAGACGATGTCGTTGCCATCGACCGAAGCGTTCAGCACCGGAAACCTCTGCAGCGCAGCGACCGCCGCCTTGACGAAGAAGGCCATGAAACCGAGGCGAACCCCGTGCGTCTTCTCGAAGCGCTCGGCGTACTGCTTGCGCAGCGCCATGATCGGTCCCATGTTCACTTCGTTGAAGGTGGTGAGGATGGCGTTGCTGGACTGCGACTGCAGCAGACGCTCGGCGACGCGCGCCCGCAGGCGTGACATCGGCACCCGCTGCTCCGGCCGATCGCCGAGCGCAATGCTGACGCTCGGTGCCGGCGGCAGTGCCGGCGGCGCGGTGACGAAAGGACTGGCCGGCTTTGCGGCTGGCGGCTTCGCCGCCGGTGCCGCAACGGGTGCAGGCGGCGCCTGCGCTGCCAGCGCATCGGCCTTGGTGATGCGTCCACCACGTCCGCTTCCGGCCACCTCGCTGGCGGCCACGCCCTTTTCCTCGAGGATCTTGCGCGCGGCCGGCAGCGCGACACCGACCGCGCCAGCCGGCGGCGCGACGGCGGCGGCTTCGACTGCCGGCGCTGGCGTCTTGGCTGCCGGTGCGGCCACGGCGGCGACCGTACCGGCCTGGGCAGCGGTATCGATGCGCGCGATCACTTCACCCGCGACGACCGTGTCACCGTCACTCTTGACGATTTCGACCAGCACCCCGCTGTCCGGTGCAGGCAGCTCAAGGACGACCTTGTCGGTCTCGATGTCGATCAGGTTCTCGTCACGGGCGACCGCGTCGCCGGCCTTCTTGTGCCACGACACCAGTGTCGCCTCGGCGACCGATTCGGAAAGCTGTGGAACTTTGACGTCGATGATCATGTTCTCTCCGTTCTAGGGCAGTTTGTAATACTCGATCTCACCCAGTGCGGAGTCGATCAGAGCCTTCTGTTGGGCGTTGTGCTTGCTGGCGTAACCGACCGCCGGCGAGGCCGACGCCGGGCGCGAGACGAGCAGCAGGTGCTGCTTGTCGCTCAGCGAGCGCGACAGGTGCTGGCGCGACGCGATCCAGTACCAGGCGCCCTGGTTACGCGGTTCTTCCTGGCACCAGACGACCTCGGTCGCTTTCGGGTACTTCGCCAGCTCTTCCTGGAATGCCTCCTGCGGGAACGGGTAGAACTGCTCCAGGCGGGCAATCGCGACGTGCGCGATCTTCCTCTCGTGGCGCGCGGCGACCAGCTCGTAGTACACCTTGCCGGAGCAGAAGATGACGCGGGTCACTTTCTTGGCATTGATCGGTTCGACCTCGCCGATCACCGGCTGAAACTCGCCGTCGCTCAGATCCTCTAGCGAAGACGTCGCATCCTTGTGGCGCAACAGCGATTTCGGCGAGAAGACGACCAGCGGCTTGCGCTGGTTGCGTACCGCCTGCCGGCGCAACATGTGGAACACCTGCGCCGGCGTCGACGGTTGGCAAACCTCCATGTTCATCTCCGCACAGAGCTGCATGTAACGCTCGATGCGCGCCGACGAATGCTCCGGTCCCTGGCCTTCGTAACCGTGCGGCAGCAGCAGCACCAAACCGCTGGCGCGCCCCCACTTGGCTTCGCCGGAAGCGATGAACTGGTCGATCACCACCTGCGCGCCGTTCGCGAAGTCGCCGAACTGTGCTTCCCAGACGACCAGCTCGAAGGGATTGGCGGTCGCGTAGCCGTACTCGAAGGCGAGCACGGCCTCCTCCGAGAGCACCGAGTCGAAGCACTGGAAACCACCCTGCCTATCCTGCAGATTGGCCAGTGGATAGTAGGTGCCGCGATCCCAGTGTTCGCGATTCTGGTCGTGCAGGGCAGCGTGGCGGTGGAAGAAGGTGCTGCGGCCGACATCCTCGCCCGAAATCCGGACGCCATAACCCGACACGAGCAGCGAAGCGTAGGCCAGGTTCTCGGCCATTCCCCAGTCGACCGGCAGCTTGCCCTCGCCCATCAGCCGCCGGTCGTCGATGATCTTCCTGACCCGGCTGTGCAGGGTGAAGTTGGCCGGAATCGTCGTCAACCGCTCGGCCAGCCGGCGCAGTTCGGCGACCGGCACCTTCGTGTCGCAGTTGTCGATGTAGCTCGGGGAAAGAAAGGGCGTCCAGTCGATCGTCATCGGGTGCTTGTAACCGGCGATTACCGGGTTGTACAGCAGCTCGCCACGGTCGAGGTGGGCCCGATAGTCGGCAATCATCTCGTCCGGCCCCTCCGGGGCGAGAATACCCTCGGCGACGAGCTTGTCGGCGTAGAGCTTGCGCGTTCCGGGATGTTGCTGGATCTTCTTGTACATCAGCGGCTGCGTGACCATCGGCTCGTCCTGCTCGTTGTGTCCGAGCTTGCGATAGCAGACGATGTCGATCACGACGTCCTTCTTGAAGGCCTTGCGGTACTGCACGGCGATGCCGGTGACCAGCGCCACGGCCTCGGGATCGTCACCATTGACGTGGAAGATCGGCGCTTCGGCCATCTTGAAGATGTCCGTGCAGTACAGCGACGAACGGTAGTCGCGCGGGTCGGAAGTCGTGAAGCCGATCTGGTTGTTGATCACGATGTGGACCGTTCCACCAACCCCGTAGCCTCGCGTCTGCGCAAAGTTGAGCATCTCCTGGTTGACGCCCTGCCCGGCGACTGCGGCATCACCGTGCAGCAACACCGCCAGTACCTTGTCCTGGCCGTCCTCGCCGCGCCGGCGCTGGCGCGAATGAACCGACCCGACGACCACCGGGTTGACGATCTCGAGGTGCGATGGATTGAAGGCCAGCGTCAGGTGGCAGGGTCCTCCCGGTGTCGACACGTCGGACGAGTAACCCATGTGGTACTTCACATCGCCGGCGGTCAGCTCCTGCGCCTTCTTGCCCTCGAACTCCTCGAAGAGCATCGCCGGCTCCTTGCCGAGCGTATTGACCAGCACGTTCAAGCGGCCACGATGCGCCATGCCGACGACGATCTCGTCGACGCCACCGGCACCGGCAACCCGGATCAGCTCGTCCATCGCAACGATCGTCGACTCGCCGCCCTCGAGCGAGAATCGTTTCTGGCCGACATAGCGGGTATGCAGATAACGTTCGAGCGTTTCAGCCGCGGTCAGTCGCTCGAGCATCCGCTTGCGCTCGTCGGCCGTGTAGTTCGGCTTCGAGTGGATCCGTTCGAGACGATCCTGAATCCAGCGCTTTTCCGCCACCGTGCTGATGTACATGTACTCGACGCCGATCGAGCCGCAGTAGGTCGCCTTGAGCGCATCGTAGATTTGGCCGAAGGTGGCGTGATCGGGAGTACCCTTGAAGGAACCAGCGTTGAAGACGGTGTGCAGGTCGGCATCGGAGAAGCCGTAGTAGGCCGGGTCGAGCTGTGGCACCTCCGGACGTTCCATGCGCTTGAGTGGATCGAGGTTCGCCCAGCGGTCACCGATGAAACGGTACGAGGTGATCATCTGCAGCACGCCAACCTGTTTCCGATCGTCAACAGGCGCTGCTGCCGCCGCCCGATAGCCTCCCTTCCTCGCCTGCTCGGCGAAAGCATTGATTACCGGCAGATGCGGAACATCGCGCGCGACGTAACCCGGCAGTTGCGCCAGCCTGTCGAAGTAGTCGCGCCATTGCTCGGAAACGGATCCAGGGTTGTCGAGATAGTTCTCGTACAACTCCTCGACAAAGGGCGCGTTACCGCCAAAAAGGAGAGAGTTACCAAAAAGCTGATTCATCATGGCAGTTACCTGTCTTCGCCGGTCTGGTTCGGATTGAGAAAAGCCGTGGCGAAAGGGCCACGGCATGAAAAAAGGGCGGCTACTGCCTGCCGCCCTTTCAACCCTGTCGTCCTAGCGCTGATCGACGGGCACGACGTCGCGCCTGGCAGCGCCGACGTACAGCTGCCGTGGGCGACCGATCTTGTACTCCGGATCGTTGATCATCTCTTCCCACTGCGTCATCCAGCCGACAGTGCGCGCCAGCGCGAAGATGCAGGTGAACATCGAAGTCGGGATACCCAGAGCCTTCTGCACGATGCCGGAGTAGAAATCGACGTTCGGATAGAGCTTCTTCTCGATGAAGTACTCGTCTTCGAGGGCGATCTTCTCGAGTTCCATCGCCAGCTTGAACAGGCGGTCGTTCTGCAGACCGAGTTCGCTGAGGACGTCGCTGCACACCGTGCGCATCAGTTTGGCGCGTGGGTCGAAGTTCTTGTAAACGCGGTGGCCGAAGCCCATCAACTTGAAGTCGTCGTTCTTGTCCTTCGCCCGCGTGATGTACTTGCCGACGCGCGAAACGTCGTGGATCTCCTCGAGCATCTGCAGGCAGGCTTCGTTCGCACCACCATGCGCCGGGCCCCAGAGGCAGGCGATGCCGGCCGAGATGCAGGCATAGGGATTGGCACCCGAGGAGCCGGAGAGGCGTACCGTCGAGGTCGATGCATTCTGCTCGTGATCGGCGTGCAGCGTGAAGATGGTGTCGAGCGCATGCACGAGAACCGGATTCGGGACGTACTTCTCGCACGGTGTCGCGAACATCATGTGCATGAAGTTCGCCGTGTAGTCGAGATCGTTGCGTGGATACATGAACGGTTCGCCGCGATGATACTTGTAGGCCATGGCGACGATCGTCGGCAATTTCGCGACGATGCGGTTGAAGCTGATGCTCTGGTGCTCGAGATCGGAAAAGTCCTCGGCTTCGTGATAGAACGCCGACAACGCGCCGACGACTCCGACCAGCACGGCCATCGGGTGCGCGTCACGGCGGAAGCCCTGATAGAACTTCACCAGCTGCTCGTGCACCATGGTGTGTTCCTTGATGTTCAGTTCGAACCTTGCCTTCTGCTTGGCGTCCGGCAGTTCGCCGTGCCAGAGCAGATAGGCGACCTCAAGGAAGTTGCACTGCTCGGCCAGTTGCTCGATCGGATAGCCACGGTAGAGCAACTCACCCTTGTCGCCATCGATGAAGGTGACCGTCGACCGGCAACTCGCCGTCGACAGGTAGCCGGAATCGTAGGTGAACAGGCCGGTCTTGGCGCCCAGAGTGCGAATGTCGATGCAATCATTGCCGTGTGTCGGCGTCATGATTGGAAACTCGACGGGCGGCCGTCCTTCGATGATCAGAGTTGCTTTGCGCTCGGTCGTCATTGTATAAATCCCCGTTCAGGTGTTGAGGTCACAGCTACGAACAGGAAGCCTTGAGACTAGGACAGCTTCCTTACTTAACTCTTACGTTGCGCAACAAGGCGAGTACTTCGGCCTGCACCGGATCGTCGGGCTCGCGCTGGCCATTGACCAGCGGCCACAACTCCAAGTCCTCCATGTCGGCCATGGTGACGAAAGCATCCGCCTGCGCTGCATCGAGGGTCGGGTAGAGCCGCTCGAGGAACTCGCCGAGCAGCAGATCCATCTCCAGCATCGCGCGCCGGGTGCAACGCCAGCGCAGGCGGTTGAGCTTCTCCCTGTCGTCCATCAGATGGCGCGACGAACCATCATCTCCTTGATCTTGCCGATCGCCCGCGTCGGGTTCAATCCTTTCGGGCAGACATCGACGCAGTTCATGATCGTATGGCAACGGAACAGACGGTAGGGATCCTCGAGATCATCGAGGCGCTCGTTGGTTGCCTGATCACGGGTGTCGGCAATGAAGCGGTAAGCGTTGAGCAACCCTGCCGGCCCGACGAACTTGTCGGGATTCCACCAGAACGAGGGGCAAGAGGTGGAACAGCAGGCGCAGAGAATGCACTCGTAGAGGCCGTTGAGTTCCTCGCGCTCTTCCGGCGACTGCAGCCGCTCGCGTTCCGGACGTGGCCCCTCGTTGATCAGGTACGGCTTGATCGAGTGGTACTGCTTGAAAAACTGGGTCATGTCGACGATCAGGTCGCGAATCACCGGCAGGCCGGGCAGCGGCCGCAGGACCACCGGCTGCTTGAGATCCTTGATCTCGGTCAGGCAGGCAAGGCCGTTCTTGCCGTTGATGTTCATCGCGTCGGAACCGCAAATGCCCTCGCGGCACGAGCGGCGATAGGACAGGCTGTCGTCCTTCGCCTTCAGCCGCGTCAGGACGTCGAGCAACTTGCGGTCGAGCGAGAAATCGACCTCGACCGAAGCATCCTGCATGTACGGTGCGTTGTCCTTGTCGGGATCGTAGCGGTAGATCTTGAACTGCATGGTACTGGTAGCCATTATCTTGCACTCCTTGGCGCACGATCAGTAGGAACGCGTCTTCAGCGCGATGGTTTCGACGGACAGCGGCTTCATGATCACCGGCTTGTAGCTCAGGCGATTGCCCTCGCGGTGCCAGAGGGTATGCTTGTGCCAGTTGGCGTCGTCGCGCCCGTTCGGGTTGGCCGGAGTGTCCGGCGCGTCATCGCGCACATGCGCCCCGCGCGACTCCTTGCGGGCTTCGGCCGAAACCATCGTCGCTTTCGCCACCTCGACCAGGTTGTCCAGCTCAAGCGCCTCGACGCGGGCGGTATTCCAGACCTGCGACTTGTCCTTGATTTCCGTGTGCGCGACGGCCTTCTCGACCTCGATGATCTTCGCGACACCCTCGACGAGCATGTCCTTGAAGCGGAAGACACCGCAGTGCTTCTGCATCGTTCGCTGCAGTTCGAGACGGCACTCGTTGACACTGGCGCCGCCGGTCTGCGTGTTGAGGCGATTCAGCCGCGCCAGCGTACGATCGGCAAAGTCGGCGGGCAGATCCCTGAGACCGATCTCGCCCGAGCGCACGTCGTCGATCACCGTGTCACCCGAAGCCTTGCCGAAGACCAGCAGGTCGAGCAGCGAATTCGTTCCCAGGCGATTGGCGCCATGCACCGAGGCGCAGGCCACTTCGCCGGCGGCATAGAAACCGCGCACCGGCGCGCCATCGTCGCCGACGACCTGTCCCTTGTAGTTGGTCGGCACGCCGCCCATCTGGTAGTGGCAGGTCGGCACCACCGGAATCGGTGCCTTGATCGGGTCGATGCCGGCGAACTGGATGGAGATCTCGCGAATCCCGGGCAGCCGCTTCATGATCGTTGCCGGATCGAGATGGGTGATGTCGAGCAGGACGAAATCCTTGTTCGGACCGCAGCCACGACCCTCGTTGATCTCGGTCACCATCGCCCGCGAGACCACGTCACGTGACGCGAGGTCCTTGGCGTTCGGCGCGTAGCGCTCCATGAAGCGCTCGTTGGTCGAATTGCGCAGGATGCCGCCTTCGCCGCGCACCCCTTCGGTGATCAGCACGCCGGCGCCGGCAACCCCGGTCGGATGGAACTGCCAGAACTCCATGTCTTCGAGCGCGATGCCGGCGCGCGCCGCCATTCCGAGGCCGTCGCCGGTATTGATGAAGGCATTGGTGGAAGAGTAGTAGATTCTGCCGGCGCCGCCGGTGGCAAAAACCGTCGCCTTGCTGTGGAAGGCAACGACCTCGCCAGTCTCCATCTCAAGCGCGATGACCCCGAGCACCTCCCCCGACTGGTCTCGGATCAGGTCGAGCGCCATCCACTCGACGAAGAACTGCGTGTTGGCGCGCACGTTGCGCTGATACAGCGCGTGCAACATCGCGTGGCCCGTGCGGTCCGCCGCGGCGCAGGCACGGCGGACCGGCTTCTCGCCGAAATTCGACATGTGGCCGCCGAACGGGCGCTGATAGATCTTGCCTTCATCGGTACGGTCGAAAGGCATGCCGAAATGCTCGAGCTCGACGACGACCTCGGGCGCCTTGCGACACATGTACTCGATGGCGTCCTGATCACCGAGCCAGTCGGAGCCCTTGACGGTGTCGTACATGTGCCAGTGCCAGTGGTCCTCCTCGGAATTCCCGAGAGAGGCGGAAACACCGCCCTGGGCGGCCACGGTGTGCGAACGGGTGGGAAAGACCTTCGACAGGACGGCCGTCTTGAGTCCCGCTTCGGACAGCTGGATTGCTGCCCGCAGGCCCGAACCACCAGCCCCAACGATCACGGCGTCGAACTTGCGTACCGCTACGGATTGCTTGCTCACTTAAATTCTCCACAGAATCTGAAACGCCCAGCCGGCGTAGCCGACCAGCACCGTCGCGGTCGCGATCATCAGCAGCAGGCGCAAGCCATCCGGCTTGACGTAGTCCATCCAGATGTCCCTGATACCGATCCAGGCATGGTAGAAGACGCTGACGAGGAAGAGGAAGGTGGCAAACTTCATGAAGCCGTGGGCAAAGACGGCGCGCCAGGCATCAAAGGAATCCGGCCCGACAGCGCCGACGACGACCAGGAAGAGCAACGTGTACAGCGCCATGACGACGGCCGTCGCGCGCTGGATGATCCAGTCCTTGAGGCCGTAATGGGCCCCGACGAGTATGCGATTTACCATAGCACTTTTGCTCCGATGATCAGCGTCAGGGCGATGCTGACGGCGAAAACGATCTTGCTCGAGAGACGCGCCGCCTCGAGTTCAACCCCCTTGTGCAGGTCGAGCAGCAGGTAGCGGATGCCGGCGCAGAAGTGGTGCATGTAGAACCAGATCAGGCCGAGAAGGACAATCTTTGCCAGGGGATGACCGACCACGGCGCGCGCGGCGGCGAAACTCTCTGGCGAGGTGAGGCTGCTCTGCAGCAGCCATAGCAGAAAAGGCAGGAGGAGAAACAGGGCTGCCCCGCTGATCCGGTGGATGATTGACAGGATACCCGGAAGCGGTAGCCTGATGGTCGGCAGGTCCAAGTTCTTTGGACGCCTTTTCTTGACTGCCATCTCTGCCATGAACGTTACCCCTCATGTGTAATGTGGCCGGCTGCAACGCCCGACCCCTGCGATACCACGCGCGATTATAGAACATCGTCACGTGCCTGAATCTCCCTGCCTGCCGGCTGCAGGCTCTCAGCCGAGCTCGTTGTGATAGTGATAATTGCGTGTCGAGTAGAAACCCCGCCGCCACTCGACGGGCCGCGAACCATAGGTGAACGTCACTCGCTCGACGAGCAGCAGCGGCGTTCCCTCCGCCACCTGCAGCAGCTCGGCGCTGACGCGGTCGGCGGCGATCGCGCGCAGGCGCTCGTCGGCGCGGATCATGCGCACGCCATAACGCGTCTCGAACAGACTGTACAGCGACTCACCGGAACGTAGGGCATCGAGCGAGAGATCCGGAAACAGCTCGCTCGGCAGGTAGATCTCGTCGAAGACCACGGGCTCTTCACCGAGCTTCAGCAGGCGGCGAACGATGGTGATCGGCGCCCCCGCCTCGAGCGCCAGGATGCGCGCCACATCGGGACCGGCCTTGGCGCGCCAGCATTCCAGCGGCACGCTCTGCGAAATCTGCCGTTCGCCCTGATTGGGCACGAGACGCAGGAAGCGGAAAAACGACCCCGGATCGCGATGCGTGGCGACGAAGGTCCCCTTGCCCTGCTGGCGAACGAGCAGATGTTCGGCCGCCATCTCGTCGATGGCCTTGCGCACGGTGCCCTGGCTGACGCCGAAGCGCGCAGCAAGTTCCGACTCGCTCGGGATCGGGCTCCCCGGGCCCCACTCACCTGACTCCAGCTGCTGCAGGATCAGCTCCTTGATCTGCCGATAGAGCGGACTGAAGGTGGGGGAATGCAGTGACGACGAGCGGCTCATGGCTCGCCATTTCAGCACAAATCGACGGCTGCGTCCATCCCGTCCAAATCAAGACCTATCTTATATAAGACATAAGATATATTTGACATCGAAGAACCCGGGATCTTATGATTCGCACGATTTGCTGCCCCCGCGGACACGAGCCGTCCGTCACCGGGGCCAGGCCGATCGCCTTTCGTCCACCCACTGCAAGTTTCTCACGACAGGAGCCGCATCATGTCCAAAGCCCCCATGCGCGTCGCGGTCACCGGCGCCGCCGGCCAGATTGGTTACAGCCTGCTCTTCCGGATTGCTTCCGGCGAGATGCTCGGCAAGGATCAACCGGTCATTCTCCAACTGCTCGACCTGCCGCAGGCCCAGAAGGCTTGCCAGGGCGTGATGATGGAACTCGAGGACTGCGCCTTCCCACTGCTCGCCGGCATGCTTGCCACCGATGATCCGAACGTCGCCTTCAAGGACGCCGACGTCTGCCTGCTGGTCGGCGCGCGGCCGCGCGGCCCGGGCATGGAGCGTGCCGATCTGCTCACCGCCAACGGCGCCATCTTCACCGTCCAGGGCAAGGCGATCGCCGAGAATTCCAAGGAGGCCGTCCGCGTCCTCGTCGTTGGCAACCCGTGCAACACCAACGCACTGATCGCCGGCAGTGCGGCGCGCAAGGTCGGCCGCACCAACCCGGCCAACTATCATGGCATGCTCCGTCTCGACCACAACCGCGCCCTGTCGCAGCTGGCCAACAAGACCGGCCGACCGGTTTCCAGCTTCAAGCAGCTGGTCGTCTGGGGCAATCACTCGCCGACCATGTACGCCGACTATCGCAACTGCACGTCCAACGGCGACAACGTCAAGGCCTTGATCGATGATGCGGTGTGGAACAACGACACCTTCCTGCCGACGGTCGGCAAGCGCGGCGCGGCGATCATCGACGCCCGTGGCCTCTCGTCCGCCGCTTCGGCTGCCAATGCGGCGATCGACCACATGCGTGACTGGGTCCTCGGCTCCGACGAATGGGTGACCATGGGTGTTCCCTCCGACGGTTCGTACGACATCCCGGCCGGCATCGTCTTCGGCTTCCCGTGCGAATGCAAGGGCGGCTCGTTCAAGATCATCCAGGGCATCGCCATCGACGAGTACTCGCGCGACAAGCTGAACAAGACGCTCAAGGAACTGACCGACGAGCGCGACGCAGTCAAGGACATGCTGTAACCGCGGCGTGCCCGGCAGACAACCGCGGCTCCGGCCGCGGTTTTTTTTCGCCGCCGCGACGCTGCCGCCGCGGGTTAGAATGCTGGCTCGCCAACACTGCCATGCCGTCTATCGATGCGCCACCCGAGCCAGGTTCTCTTCGCGGGCGAAAAGCCCTTCCCGATGTTGCCCGCCGTCGACCACTACGCGGGCTCCGAGAGGCTGATCACCAAGGCGCTGCAGCTGCAGGGCGAGATCGGCCCGATCTTCGACCTCACCTGCGACTGCGAGGACGGTGCCGTCGCCGGCGCCGACCGCGAACACGCCGCGATGGTGGCCCGCATCATCATGAGCGAGGGCAACCGGCACGGCCGCATCGGCGCGCGCATCCACGACATCCGTCATCCCGCGTGGCAACAGGACATCGAGATCATCGTCGGCAACGCCGGGCGGCGGCTGGCGTTCCTGACGCTGCCGAAGGTCGGCGGGGTGGACGATGTGCAGCAGCAGCTGCGTGTCGTGCAACGCGTCACAGCGAGCGCCGACCTCGCACGGACGATCCCGCTGCACGTCCTGATCGAGACGCATACGGCGCTGCGCGAGGTGTGGCAGATCGCCGCCCTGCCCGGGGTCGAGTCGCTCGACTTCGGCCTGATGGATTTCGTCAGCGCGCATCATGGCGCGATCCCCGGTTCGGCGATGAAGAGCCCCGGCCAGTTCGACCACCCGCTGGTGGCGCGCGCCAAGTGCGAGATCGCCACTGCCGCGCTGGCCAACGGCGTCGTCCCCTCGCACAACGTCACCACCGAGCTGCGCGATCTCGATCTCATCCATCAGGACGCGCTGCGCGCACGCAGCGAATTCGGCTACCTGCGCATGTGGAGCATCCACCCGAACCAGATCGTGCCGATCTTCGAGGCGATGTGCCCCGACTTCTCCGAGGTCGAGGAGGCCACCGCCATCCTTGGCGCCGCCCAGGAATGTGACTGGGGACCGATCCAGCACCAGGGCCGCCTGCACGACCGAGCGTCCTACCGCTACTACTGGGAGCTTCTCGCCCGCGCCCGCGCCACTGGCATGCGGCTGCCGGAAGCCGCCTGGCAGCGCTTCTTCGCCTGAAACCATGAGTCTGTCGGCGCTGACCGCGCAGTTGATCGACTTTCGCGAGCAGCGAGACTGGGCCCAGTTCCACAGCCTGCGCAACCTCATCGTCTCGCTCAACCTGGAGGCAGCCGAACTCCTCGAACTGACCCAGTGGAAGAGCGACGCCGAGGTCGACGCGCTGCCGGCCAGCGCCGCGAGCCGCGAGGCGCTGCGCGACGAATGCGCCGACGTGTTGCTCTACCTGCTGCTCGTCGCCGAGCGCGCCGGCATCGACCTCGAGGAAGCGGCGCAGGTCAAACTGCGCAAGAACGCCGTGCGCTACCCGGTGGCAAGCAGCTACGGCAGCAGCCGCAAGCATCACCAGCCAGCGCCCGACGAACGCGGCGAGGCGGCGGCAGCCGGCTTCAGGGGGCCTCGCCCTCGAGGGTGAAAGCGGCGCCGGCGTCCACCGCCAGCACCTGCCGCAGCCACGGCAACGACTCCTGCAGCATCGCCTGCAGCGTCCACGGCGGATTGATCACGAACAACCCACTGCCATGCATGCCGAAGCCATCGGCGGCTGGCGTCCGCACACGCAGGCTGACGTGCAGCCAGCGCGCCGCCGGCAGGCGCTTCAGGCGTGACGGCAGTTCGTGCGCTTCCAGCTTGCTCAGCAGCGGATACCAGAGCAGGTAGCTGCCACCCGGGAAGCGTTGCAGGGCATCCTTGAGAGCCAGGACGACGCGCTCGTAATCGCGCCGTTCCTCGTAAGGCGGATCGATGAGCACCAGTGCACGCCGCGGCGGCGGTGGCAACAACCCCTTCAGGGCGGCGAAACCGTCGACCTCATCGACCATGACCTGCCGCGAACTGGCGGAGAAGTTCTCGCGCAGGCGCAGCACCTCTCGGCTGTGGAGTTCGCACAGCCGCAGCCGATCCTGCGCTCGCAGCGTGCACCGCGCGAAGCCGGGCGAACCCGGATAGATCTTCAGGCGACCGTCCGGGTTGGCCAGGCGGACCAGGTCGACGTAGTCGCCAACGGCCGGCGGCAGATCCTTGCGCAGCCAGAGGCGGCCAATGCCCTCGCGATGCTCGGCGAGCTTCGCGGCCACTGCCGAATCGAGCGCATAGCTGCCGGCACCGGCGTGTGTATCGATGTACCAGAAGGCCTTGTCCTTCTGCGCGAGGTGGCGGGCCATGTGCACCAGCACCAGATGCTTGAGGACATCGGCGTGGTTGCCGGCATGAAAGGCGTGCCGGTAGCTGAGCACGGGCTACCGCACCGCTGCGCTGCGAACGACCGTGGCGGGCGCGGGCAACGGACGCACTAGTCGGGAACCTGGACCTGGCCGTCGGTGCTGAACTGGTAGTCGCGAAAGATGTGCTCGGCGTCCAGCAACTGATAGCTGCCGTCCGGCAGACGCCGCGACGTATCCTTCAAACGGTAGGCGTAGTGCCCGCAGGTCCAGCAGTCGAAGTTGCGCATCTGCGTGCACAGGCAGGTCTTGTCCTTCACCGAGATGCGTTTGACGCCTGGGTTGGCTGCCACCTCGCGGTTGTAGGCGCTGATGTACGAGCAGTTGCCGGTACTGTCGAGCAGGTAGCCATACGCCTCGCAGTTCGGCCGGATGCCGTCACCGATTGCCGGGCTGTTGCTCAGCATGCGCATCGGGTAGCCCGTCGGCGAGATCTGGTTGACCTCGATCTGGTCCTCGCTGGCGGCGAAATAACGCTGCTTGACATCCTCCGGCAGGCCGCACTCGCGGGAAACGGTGAAGCGCGTCGCCACCTGCACCGCCGCCGCTCCCTGCTCGAGGAACGAGACGGCATCGCTGCCGGTGAAGATGCCGCCCGCCGGGATCAGCGGAATGTCGAGTTGCTCCGCCTGCAGATGACGATGGATCTCGGCGAAGATCGTCGCCAGATCGTACCGCGCCCAATCCATGCCGAAACCGAGATGGCCGCCTGCCAGCGGCCCCTCGACCACGACGTAGTCCGGCAGGCGGTTGCTGCGCGCCGTCTTGCGCAGGAAGAGCTGCAGCGCGCGCAGCGAGGAGACGATGATCCCCAGCTTGGCATCACGGAAACGCGGGTGATCCTCGATCAGCGCGAACGAGCCGAGATGCAGACCGGCGGCAAGCGTGATGCCGTCGATGCCGGCGTCGAGCGCCGCCGCCATGCGCACGCGCAGCGTCTCGCGCGGCGAATTCATAGTCAGCTTCTCCATGCAGTTGACGAAGATCAGGCCGTCACCGCGCTTCGCCTCCATCGTTCGCCCGATGTGCATGTGCGTCGCTTCGGCAAGCTGATCAAGATCGAAGCGGACCACCGACTTGTCGGAATTGGCGACGTTGAATTTGTACTGCTGCAGCTTGTCCTTGACGAACTTGGCGTTGAACCTGCGATCGGCGACCGTGTTCACCATGGCATCGGAAATGTGGCCGATGCCGCCGAGGCGAGCGGCCTCGAGCGCCAGCTCGGCCGTCGAGATGTCGACGCCCATGCCGCCGATGACGATCGGCACCAGTTCCTTCCCGCCAAACCGCAAGCGAAAATCATCAACGCGCTTCATGCACTTCCTTCCCAAGCCGGGTCTGTGCCCACCGCTCGCACTGCAGCTACTCGTCGAAATGGCTCAAGGCCCGGATTATCGCTCATCGCGCGCGCGCGTGGCGCCCCGCCGCGAGCGAAATCGGCGTCTTCGCACCCCTCGTCGCGAATTCGCCACGCAGCGGCAGTCGCCTGCCGGACCGGCAACGGGCGGCGTGTATCATGTCGCCATCAGCGATGCCGGATGAAGACCGACGATGACCGACTGCAACCACCCCGAACCCGCCGGCCCAAGCACCGCCGCGATCGGCATCACGCGCCAGCAACCGTTCGATGCGACGGCCTTCGAACGCGCCGTCGTCGACCTGCTGCGCGCCTGCGGCGTCAGCGCCGATACCACGCACATGGGCCGCACGCCGCAACGCGTGCGCGAACTGTGGCAGCACCGTCTGCTCGGCGGCTACGATCTCGATCCGGCGACCGCCCTTGGGGACGGCTTCGCCGACCAGCGCAGCGATCTCGTCATCGTCCGCGGCATCGCCGTACATGGTGTCTGCCCGCACCATCTGGTGCCCTTTCGCGGCCTGGCGCACGTCGCCTACCTGCCGGGCGGACGCCTGCACGGCTTCGGCCGCATCGCACGCCTCGTCGACGCCATCGGCCATCGCTTCACCTACCAGGAGTGGATGACACGCGACATCGCCGAAGCGCTGATGCGCCACGGCAGGGCACGCGGCGCCGCCTGCGCCATCGAGGCCGAGCAGTTGTGCCTGTTGCTCGGCGAGGACCGCCGCGGCGACGAGCGCGTCATCACGCAGTCCTTCTGTGGCGACTTCGAGCACTCGCCGCAGCTGCGCAGCGAGTTCCAGCGGGCCATCGCCGCCGCTCGCCGCCACGACTGAGGTGCCGAGTGCCGGCACGGGCCCGCGCACACGCCGCAGTGCAAACCGCTGCCGCCAGGGCGATCGACGCCGGGCCGATGCGCTTTTCAATCGCGAAAGCGCGCCGGTCGGCGTTCTCGCAGCGCTGCCATCGTCTCGTCGAGATCGGCCGACATCAGCATCGCCGCGTTCCAGGTGGCGACATGGTTCAGGCCGTCGGCCACCGAATGGTCACGGCCGTAGTTGAGCATCTCCTTGGTACCGCGAATCGCCAGCGGCGACTTGCCGGCAATGGCGCGGGCGATCCCGCGCACGCCGGCGAGCAGTTCCTCCACATCGGGGAAGACGCGATTGACCAGGCCGATTCGCGCCGCCTCGTCGGCAGCCACACTGCGGCCGGTGTAGGCCAGTTCGCGCGCCACGCCGTCGGCAATCAGCTTCGGCAGCCGCTGCAGCGTGCCGACATCGGCGGTCATCCCGACATCGATCTCGCGCACCGAGAAGTGCGCGCCAGCGGCCGCGTAGCGCATGTCGCAACAGGTCACGAGATCGATCGCACCGCCGATGCAGGCGCCGTGGATCGCCGCCAGTACCGGCTTGCGGCAGCGCTCGACGCTGCTCAGGCAATCCTGCAGGTCGAGGATCAACCGCCGCAGTGCCTCACGGCTGCGCGCCGGATCGGCGTCGGCAACCACCTCGCCGACGCTCGCCAGCATCGCCAGATCGATGCCGGCGCAGAAATTGCGGCCAGCACCGGCCAGCACCACGACACGCACCGCCGGCGTCGCATCCGCCCAGTTGCAGGCGATGCGCAACTCCTGCCACATCGCCTCGTTGATCGCGTTCGAGCGTTCGGGACGGTTCAGACGAAGCTCGGCGAGTCCGGCGTCGAGTTCGATTGCTATCGTCTCCAGTTGCGGAAGGTGCGTGTTCATCGGTTCTCCTGAAGATGGCCGGGCCGGATGGCAGCATCTTTGCCGGCACCAGCGCCGGGCGGCGCGGCTCACCGGGCCAGTGTACCCGATCTGCGCGGCACGCCCGGTCCGCTGGCCCGCGGCGACCGCTCCCGCGCGCGGAAAATGCGCGACAATCGCCCCACCGTCACCGCCACCGCCGCACCATGCCCTCGCCGCAGCCATCGGCGCTCGCCGCCCTGCCATACGCACCTCCGCCCGACCGCGGACCGGAAATTGCCTACCTCGACGCATCGCTGCTGCTGGTCAACAAGCCGGCCGGCCTGCTCGCGGTGCCTGGCCGCGGCGCCGGCATGGACGACTGCCTGCTGCGGCGCGTGCAGGCGCTCGTTGACGACGCGCTGCTCGTCCATCGCCTCGACCTGCACACCTCGGGGCTGCTCGTCCTGGCCCGCGGCCGCGAGATGCAGCGGCGGCTTGCCGGCGACTTCGCCGCGCGCCGCGTGCACAAGCGCTATCAGGCAGTGGTCGCCGGACCACCACCGGCGATCAGCGGCACGATCGACCTGCCGCTCGCCGCCGACTGGCGGCAACGGCCGCGGCAGAAGGTCGACCGGCTGACCGGCAAGCCGTCGCTCACCCGTTATCAGCTCCTCAGCCACGACCCCGCCAGCAACCGCTCGCGGCTGGCGCTGTTTCCCGAGACCGGCCGCACCCACCAGTTGCGCGTCCACCTGCAGGCACTCGGCCACGCCATCATCGGCGATCGGCTGTACGGCGACGCCAACGGCGGCAGCGCTGCCGAACGCCTGCTGCTGCACGCCGACCAGTTGCGCTTCGTCCATCCCGCCAGCGGCAGGCAGCTGTGCATCGACTCGCCAGCACCGTTCTGACGCCCGACGCCCCACCCGCTACGTGGCCGCGGGTCACGGGCAGAGGTGGCCTTGCTCCATCATGCGCACGATGGCGTTTTCGCCGTAGGCTTTCCAGAGTGCCGAGTCCACTCGTGACCCGATCTTCTGGCGGTGCGTCCCCAGCAACTCGCGTGATGTCCTGCCACGATACAGGCGCACGACGACCTCGTAGTTCCGGCAGCGGACGGTGTCGAAGGGCGGCGAAACCAGCGTAACGCTCTCTTCCTTGACTTCAGGAAAGCCCACAGCCCGCAGTTCGCCGCCGGCGCGCAGCGGCTTGCGGGCATCGTGCTCGTTCTCGAACTCGGCCTCGAAGTAGGCGCCGGCCGGGACGTGCGGGTCAACGTGCAACTGGAGAACGAAGGTGTGCTGCAGCCGCGACGGTTGCCGCTCGTCGCAAGTGACAGCCGTACCCACCGTCCGCATCAATTCCGAAGTCACATTCTCGGGCGTCGGCCCGAACGGGGCGGCGTTCGCCGTGCCGCTCAGCCGCGAAGCATCGCGCTGCGCCCGCGCCGCTGCCGCCGCCTCGACCGCTTGCCGTTCGCGCTCGGCCCGCTGCCGCGCCTCGTCGACCTGCCGTGGTGTCGGCGGCGGCGCACAGGGCACCTCGCTCGACTTCGCGTCCTCGGCCGGCGCATCGGAGAAGTGGACCTGGCCCTGCTTGTCCACCCAGCGGTACACCTTCTGCGCCGCAGCATCGCCGGCCAACAGAAGCATCACCGTGGCCAGCACCGGCCCGTATCGTCGCATGCCTTCGCCTATCGAATTCTCCAGTCGCCAGCTATCCGCCGGCGTCGTCCCCCAGCAGCCGCGGCCGCTGACGCCGGCGATCGTTGCCCGCATCCCGGGACGGATAGTCAGCGCCCGTTGCCGACCGTTCCAGCGGCATGTATTTTCCGCGGAAACCCGCCGCCGGGCCAGAGGAGGATCGCCGCCAGCACCCGCCAGCGCCCGGCGCGACGCGACAGGCGGCCGCCGTCCGGCTATACTGCGCCATCCCGTGCCGTGCCGCTGCCCCAGCATCCGTTCGATGTCCTTCTCGACCCACCCCCTCTGGCTGGTCGGATTCCGCCCCTTCTTCGCCCTCGCCTGTCTCGCCGGCCTCGGCCTGCCGCCCGTCTGGGCGCTGATCTTCGCCGGCACGATCGCGCCGCCGCCGGCACCGTTCTCGCCCACCCAGTGGCACGCACACGAGATGTTCTTCGGCTTTGGCTGGGCCGTTCTCGGCGGCTTCCTGCTCACGGCAAGCAAGAACTGGGTGAAGGTGCGCGGCTACCACGGCCTGCCGCTGATCCTCCTCGCCGTCGCCTGGCTGCTCGAGCGTGCCGGCATGTGGTTTGCCGGCGAGTTGTCGCCACTCGTCTTCCGCCTCGCCAGCAATCTCTTTCTTGCCAGCATCGTCGGCATGCTGCTGTGGACGCTAGCCCGTCACCGCGATACCGATTCGTTCCGCGACAACTACTTCTTCCTCATCATCCTGCCGCTGTTCCTCGTCGCCAAGACCCTGCTGCTGGGCAGCGACTCGTTCCCGGCCGGCGCGGCGATGACGCTCGCGCTGTTCCGCGTCGCCTTTCTCGTCATGCTCGAGCGCACCGTCACCCAGTTCATGAAGAACACCCTCGGTGTCGGGATTCTGCGCAACCCGCCGCTCGATGCGGCGATCAAGCTGCTGGCGCTGCTGCTCGTCGCCGGTAGCCTGCTGCCGGCGGCCTTCGCCGCGGCGATCTCGCTCCTGCTCGCGCTGCTGCTCGCCATCCGCTTCGCCTTCTGGCAGCCGCACCTCGCCCTGCGCCGGCTGGAGATCGGCATCATGTATCTCGGCTACCTGGCGATCGTCGTCCAGCTGCTGCTGCAAGGCAGTGAACTGCTGGCAGCGGCGCACTGGCCCGGCTCGCTGTCGATGCACGTATTCACCTTCGGTACCATGGGGCTGATCATCCCGGCGATGCTGATTCGCATCTGCAAGGGCCACACCGGCCGGCCGCTGGTCTTCGACAGCCTCGACCGCAGCGTGCTGTGGATCATGATCGCCGGCTGCGTCATCCGCATCGTCCTGCCGCAGATCGCCCCCGGCCACTACCTGCTGTGGATCCAGTTCGCCGCCGCCTGCTGGTTCGCCTGCTTCACGCTCCTCGCCTGGCGTTATATCCCCATTCTCGTGAAGCCGCGGGCGGACGGCAGGGAGCACTGAACCGGTGGCGACGCCCCAGGTCGCCTGCGCAGCGGCTCCCCGCCGATGCGGCACACACCCGAACAATCAAAGAAAACCGAGTACAGCGCCCGCTGAGCACGGTCGGAAACACCGCAACACACTGTTATAAGTGAATGTTCCCATTGACACCCGAACCGGGAAAGCCAGCCAATCATCAATACCCGGGATCAATGACGGCCAATCCGGGGAACGACGCCGATCCTCAACCCAGTGGCTGACTGCGTGCCACCCGGCCCCGGATGGCCGACACTTGCGGTCTGGGTGCCGGGATGTGGCGGAAGCGATTCCGCATTCGGTGCACGCCGATGCCCGCCGTGGTTGGCCGGGAACCGCCGGTCGAAAGCCCGCCTTCGCCGGCCCTACACCCGCGGCAAGCGCAGCAGCAGGACAAGCGCCGCCACCCACACTGCCACCGGCAGCCATTCGAGCAGCGCTCCCGTGCCGCCACCGGCAGCCGCCAGGCTCAGCCGCGACATCACCGCCACCGCCAGCGTCGCCATCAGCGCACCGGTGTGACGGCCGCTCTGCAGCGGATCGCCACGCTCGGCAGCTATGCCGATCGACGTGCAGAGGATGCCGCCCCAGAGCGCCCCGACGATGAACTGGATCGGCAGCAGGACGACCAACGAACCGGCGAGCGCTGCGCTGCCAAGTGCCAGCGCGCCGCCGGCCGCCGACCCCCGCAGCACCGCCAGCGCGCCGCGGGCGCGGACGAGGCGGTCGACAGCCAGCAGCCCGATGCTGAAGCCGGCCCAGAAAACCGGCAGCAGCCACGGCAGCAGGGCCGGGTCGGCCAGGCGCCTGAACTGCGCCGCCGAGTTGATCGCCGTATGCACCTGCTGGCCGAAGGCGAACAGCAGCGCGATCAGCAGCAGGACACTCCAGCCGACCGCCTGCGCCGTTCGGCCGCCGTCCACGTCGGCCGCCACCGGCTGCGGCGGCGGCAGGGAACGCTCGACGGCGACCAGCGCCAGCGCCGTCACCCCCACCGCCAGCGCGCTGAGGGCAAAGGGCAGCGCCGGATCGATCCCCTTGAGGACGATCGCCAGGTACGGCGCCAGCGCCGAAGCGAGCGCCAGTCCGAGCAGCTGGATGCCGGCGAGGCGCGGCATCGCCGAGCGCGCGGCGTACCGCGAAAGCAGGACGTATGGCGGCGCGCGCAAGGCCGCCGAAGCCAGCACCCAGACGGCAGTGGCGAGCAGGAAGAGCGGTGGATCCGCCGCCAGCCAGGGCAGCAACAGCATCGCCACCGCGGCGACAGCCGCCAGCACGACGAGCATCGCGCCAATGCGGCGCAGCGCGGCGCGCGCGCGGTCGACGGCGACGCCGATCACCCAGTCGGCGAGTGCGAAAAGCAACTGGTCGGCCGCCAGCAGCCACGGCAGATGGCGCCTGTCGACCCCGCCGCGCGCCAGCAGCTCGGGCAGGAAGATGACATAGACCACCCAGCCGAGCGAGAAAAAGAACTCGACGCCGGCAAGCAGCCAGGCGGCACGACTGGCGGTGGAGGGACGGGCAATGATGGTGGTCATCGTCATCGCCGTCATCCTCGCAGGAAAAGGCCCGCCACGCCAGGTTCAGTGCACGGTGCGCACCATGCACGGATCGAAGCAGCGGACGACGTGCTAGCGCTGCCCTTTACCCGCAAAATTAGGTCTGGACTTTTTTGGTCGAACCAGCTATGG
>NZ_JAMTDQ010000086.1 GCF_023806635.1 Accumulibacter sp. | reverse complement strand
TTCGCGGGATGAGCGAGCGCCTCAGCCCTCTGGGAGAGGAAGACGTAACAGCAGGTCGTGCTCGTAGCGCGCGATGTTCTCGATACCGATCCGCGCCACATAGTCGATCGCGGCGCCGAGGCCAACGGCGTCGGCAATGTTGCCGGTGCCGGCCTCGAAGCGCGCCGGCACCCCCTGGTAGAGCGTGCGTTCGAAGGTGACGTCGGCAATCATGTTGCCGCCACCTTGCCAGGGAGGCGTGTCTTCGAGGATGTCGCGCTTGCCGTAAACCACGCCGATGCCGGTCGGCGCGAAGACCTTGTGACCGGAGAAGACGAAGAAATCGGCATCGATCGCCTGCACGTCGACGCGCATGTGCGACACGGACTGGGCGCCGTCCACCAGCACCCTGGCACCCGCCCGGTGGGCCAGCTCAACGATCTCCTTCACCGGGGTCACGGTGCCCAGGGCATTGGAGACCTGGCTGATGGCTACCAGTTTCGTGCGGTCGTTGAGCAGTCGCTGATATTCCTGGAGCAGGATCTGGCCCTTGTCATCGACCGGGATGACCCGGATGTGGGCGCCGCTTTCCTTCGCCAGTTGTTGCCAGGGAACGATGTTGGCGTGGTGTTCGAGCAGCGAAACGACGATCTCGTCGCCTTCGCCGATGTTCTGCCTGCCCCAGGTCTTGGCGACCAGGTTGATCGCTTCGGTGGCACCGCGAACGAAGATGATCTCCTCGGCGGAACTCGCGCCAAGGAAGTGCGCCACCTTGCTGCGGGCAGCTTCGTAGGCGTCGGTGGAACGTGCCGCGAGTTCGTGGGCGGCACGGTGAATGTTGGAGTTCTCGTGCTGGTAGAACTGCACCAGTCGATCGATGACCGCCTGCGGCTTCTGCGTCGTCGCCGCATTGTCGAACCAGACCAGTGGCTTGCCATTGACGCGCTCGGCGAGAATGGGGAAGTCGCGGCGTACGGCCTGCACGTCGAACGCCGGGAAGCGGGCCGCATCGGCCCGTGGAACCGACGCCGGCTGGTCGATGAAGTAGTAGCCGCCGTGGCCGGGAACTGGCGGCGCTGCCGGCGGCGGCGAGCGTTCGCCGGCGAGTTCATCGAGCACGCGGCGCAGGGCGGCCTCTCCCGGCAGTTTGAAGGGATGCGCAACGACGTGATTGTCAGCGACTGCTGTCGGTGCCTGGTGAGCAGACGAAAGCGCCGCTGCTTCGCCGAGGAAGTAGTACGGCGATCCCGGGACACCCGCGGGGGCGCTGATCGGGGCAGTCATCGGCAACGCGGCGGCATAGGCTTCGGGCACCCCGAACTCCGGAGGAACCGGCACTGCGTCGACCGCCGGCTGGCCGATCGCTGGCGCAGCAAGCGACTGCAACGCTGGCCCGGGCTCACCGATGGCCAAGCCGCTGACCGCTGGTGCCGATGGCGAAGACGGAGCCTCGCGTCCCGGAAGTGCCCGGAACAACTCCCCGGCCAAGCGTGCGAGTGCGCTCTCGTCCGGCAGGCCCGGAATCGCCGCGACGCTGAAGGGCAGTGCGTCGGGCAGCGAATCAGCGGTAGGTGTGAGCATATTCATGGTATTTGTCGATCTCCACGTCATCGAGCACGGCCAGGGCGTCTTCCGTATGGACAGCCAGCGAGCAATAGAGCGAAATCAGGTAGGAGGCGATGGCATTCCGGTCAATGCCCATGAAGCGCACCGACAGCCCGGGGCTCTGTTCGCCCGGCAGGCCCGGCTGGTAGAGGCCGACGACCCCTTGGCGCTTGTCGCCGACACGCAGCAGCAGGACCTTGGTCTTTCCCTCTGCGATCGGCACCTTGTCCGAAGGGATCAGCGGAATGCCACGCCAGGTCAGGAACTGGGAACCGAAAAGAGAGACGGTCGGCGGCGGAACGCCGCGGCGGGTGCACTCGCGGCCGAAGGCGGCGATCGCCAGCGGGTGGGTGAGGAAGAATGCAGGTTCCTTCCAGACCTTGGTCAGCAAGTCGTCGAGGTCATCCGGCGTCGGCGCGCCGGAGAGAGTCGTGATGCGCTGGCTGTCGGCGACGTTGGCCAACAGGCCGTAGTCGTCGTTGTTGATCAACTCGTTTTCCTGCCTCTCCTTGATCGTCTCGATGGTCAGTCGCAGTTGCTCCTTGATCTGGTCGTGCGGGCTGCTGTACAGGTCGGAAATGCGCGTGTGGACATCAAGGACGGTGGTGACGGCACTGAGGAAGTACTCGCGCGGCTTTTCCTCGTAGTCGACGAAGGTCTGCGGCAGTTCGGACTCGTCGCGCTTGGCACAGGCGACCAGCACGTCGCGCGGGTTCTTGACCTGGTTGAGGCGATAGATGCCGGCTTCCACGGGCAGCCACGGCAGCAGGTGCGTCAGCCACCGCGGGGAAATGGTCGCGAGTTGCGCGACGGTCTTGGTGGCATTGGCCAGTTGCCGTGCGGCGACATCGCTCAGGGCGGCTTGGTGAGGACTATCTGCCATGGGGTACTCCTTGCAATGGTGACGATGGGTAGAAGAAAGACGAATAAGCAAATGACTATTTGCGCAAGGGCGAACCCTACTCTCGCTGAAGCGGGCCACTCAACATGCTGCAGCCACCATCAGAGTGGTGGCCGGTGACTTCGGGAGACGCGCTATTCATGTTCGCAACGGGCGACCAGGGCCGACAGGTCGACCTCGAGCGCTCGTGCCAGCTTGCCGGCGGTTGCCAGGGAAGGGCTGGCAAGTCCGCGCTCGATCTCGCCGACATACGAGCGGTTGAGGTTGGCCCTTTCCGCCAGTCGCTCTTGGGACCAGCCGCGCTCGTGCCGCAGTTGCCGGACGACCCACGGAAAGCGATCGCTGAGATTGTTCATATCCCGCCACCGCCTTCGAGCACCTCATTCGTCGATATGGCCTGCGTCAGGAAACTCCCCGGCGGTATGCTGTGCGTCAGCCAGACGTTGCCGCCGATCGACGATCCGCGGCCGATGGTGACGCGCCCAAGTATGGTCGCCCCAGCGTAGATCACGACATCATCCTCGACGATCGGATGGCGCGGCGCTCCCTTTTCCAGGGAGCCGTCGGCATCGACGTTGAACCGCTTGGCACCGAGGGTGACCGCCTGGTAGAGGCGGACCCGCTCGCCGATGACGGCCGTTTCCCCAATGACGACGCCGGTTCCGTGGTCAATGAAGAAGCTCTTGCCGATGCGCGCGCCGGGGTGAATGTCGATACCGGTGGCGGAGTGCGCGAGTTCGGAGACGATGCGCGCCAACAAGGGTACACCCAGCCGGTAGAGCCTGTGCGCCAGGCGGTGATGGATGATGGCCAGTGTTCCGGGATAGCAGAGCACGATCTCGTCGACGCTGCGCGCGGCCGGATCACCGCGATAGGCGGCCTCGACGTCGCTGTCGAGCACGACGCGGATGCCCGGCAGGGCCGCCGCAAACTGCCGGACGATGGCGACGGCATCATTCTCGATGGACGCCGGGCCAGTCAGCGGGTCGTGGCGAGAAGCGTGCGTGAGCTCCAGCCGGACCTGGTCCAGGAGGCTGCGCAAGGCGATATCGAGCGTATGGCCGACGTAGAAGTCCTCACTGGGGCCCTGTTGCAGGTCGGGCGGGCCGAGGCGCATGGGGAAGAGTGCGCCGCACAGCCTGTCGACGATCTCGCGCAGGGCCTCACGGGAGGGAAACTCGCGGCCGCCCGACTCGAGCGTGCGCTGCTGTGCCACGCGCCACTGCTCGCGCGCAAGGCGCAGATCGCGGACGATCTCGTCGAGCTTCCAGAGTACCGACGGCGATGCGTCGGGCGGGCGACGAAGTGGCGCGTTCATTGATGGATTCCTCGCAAGCACCGGTCAATCCTGGACCCAGGGCAGGCCGTGATAGCGCCAGCCACCGGTCGCGCCGCGTTGCCCGTCGGCAGTGATCTCTCCCTCGAAGCCTTCCAGGACGTTGAACACGCGTGTGAAACCGGCGCGTGTGGCAGCTTCTGCGGCTGCGGCCGAGCGCTTGCCGCTGCGGCAGATGAGCAGAATGGCGTCGTCCTTGCCTGCCTTGCCGGCGAGTTCACGGGTGAAACGTGGATTCCTGTTCAGGGCAGCGCCGGATTGCCACTGCACCAGCGGCGTGCCGGGTACGTGGCCGACGTACTTGTATTCTTCGGCGGTGCGCACGTCGATGAGCATGGCGGCGCCGGCAGCAGCCAGCACCCAGGCCTCGTGCGGCGTGACCGTGCCGGCGTAAGGAAGTCTCTCGCGTACGGCACGAGCGGTCGCTGCGGCAAGGACGCCGCGCACCTCCGCGTCGCGCTGACTGCCGTCCGGGACATGCCCCGTGTCGATGGGGGTAATCTCGAGTTGGGCTATGGCAAGCATCGCAGTCTCCTGGAAACGGAAAACCGGCCTTGGGGGTGTCGGCCTGAGGGCGCCACTCTAGTCGCAGGGCGCAGGGCAGCGAACGAAGAAAATCTGCGTTGCTTATATCGGATTGGCACGCACGAGCCACCGGGACAAGGAACGAAGGAGCCAGTCGTTCGAGTGGCCGGAGGTGTCCCCAAATGCTGCGCGCACCGTCGCCCTGATCGATCGCCGCGTTCATCAAGCCGGTCAATAGCGACCACAGGACCCGCCGAAGCGTGGCGCCGCCAATGGATCGGGCACGACGATTGCCGGGCTGCGGCCGGGCCAGGGGTCGGCGCCAGCCCGACGCGGCAAGCCGTCGGTCCAGTCGACGGGTGCGCCGGGGCATGGCTGTGAGTGCAGCATCGTCGTGTTTGCAGCCATGCCGACTGGTGCTCACCGACGCCAGATCTCTGCGGTTTGTCTCGGCCGACACCAACGTCGGGATCATCGCCAGCCGGGGGAATCGCATTGGCGCAACGAAGCACACGAACGGACAGGGCAGCGGACCAGAGGACGCCGATCCGCAGCCCGGGCCGCCGCGTCAAGCCTCGCGGAGGTCCTTCCGGGGTGCTCGCCGCCCTCTGCATCCTGATGTGTGCCCATTGGACGCCAGAGCTGGCCCTGGCCGTCGTCGAACTCCTCGACGATCGGGTCGCCCGCATCTGGGCCAACCAAGCCCTGGCGGTCTCGGATGTGCTGCGAGCGAAACGGGGCAGTTCGCGAGAACTACTTCCCGCTGTCAACCGCACAGCCGACGACCGGCTCCGATGAACCCGCCTTCCGAACACCGCTGATCGCCCGGATTTCAAGGGGCCCCTGTCTGTCGCCTCGGCTTGTGCCGACCGGACAACGGCCGCTCTCCACCATCGTCACCCCCGGATATCCGCGATCGTTTGTCGATCCCCCCGCCAGCCAGAATTGGCTGCGTGAATCTCATTCCTGAAGAGCCAGAACCTCCCGGCGCAGCCCCTCGAAGAAGGCGAGGCCCTGCGGCCACGGACCATGTCCCGAGTCCACGTTGATGTGGCCGGCGTTACCAATGTTGCGGTAGCTGCTGCCCCAGACACGGGCCCAGTGTTCAGCGACGCCGGCCTTGACCCACGGATCATTGTTGCTGGCCACGATCATGCTGGGAAACATGAGCCGCTCCTGCGGAAGAAGCGTCGCCAGGCCGAAGCGATCGGGGTCGGCAGGGGCAACGAGCAGTGCCGCACGGATGCGGCCCGGACAGACGAAGCCGGCACGGACGGCCGCGAGGCAACCAAAGCTGTGGGCGACGACCCATACCGCCTCGCTCTGGGCGGCGGTGACCTCGCCGATGCACCCCGCCCATCCGGCAAGGCAAGGACGTTCCCAGTCAGCTTGATTCACTCGCAGGGTATCTCCAAGCGTGTGCTCGAACCACGTCTGCCAGTGATCCGGCCCGCTGTCGTGCAGGCCGGGGACGATGAGGATCGCGGCCATCGACCTGCCACTCAGGACAGGCTGTCCTTCCACATGGTCGTCGCCCAGGCCCGCGTGTACAGTCCTTCTTCGACCGAAGGTTCCTTGGATACGCCGCCAGAGCCGTCGACGACCAGTGGCACTTTCTTCTCGGGATGATAGCGGTGCACCGAGTCGACGTGGATCGCACGCTTGTCGTCGATCAGCGAGTAGCAGGTATTCGCCATCAGGGTCGGCTGCGGCTCGCGACCCGAGAGGATCTCGACGATCGCTGCCGCCGCCGCCTTGCCATGCTGGTTGGCCATGTGCGCCGACTTGGGCATCAGCGGCGCGGCCTGCAGAGCGTCGCCGAGGACGTGGATGTTCCTGACGGCCGTCGACTCGAGGCTGATCCAGTTCACGTCGGCCCAGCGGTCGTTGACGTTGACCACTCCTGCGACGCGGGCGATGTCGGCGGCGCGCTGTGGCGGCAGCAGGTTGAGCACATCGCCTCGCTCCTTGTCGCCCAGTTCGCTGCTGACGATCCGGGTCACCGGGTCGACGGCGACCACATTCCAGCCGGGCCGGTACTCGATGATGTCCTTGTAGTCGCTTTCCCATACACCAAGGAAAAGCTTTTCCTTGGAGATGACCTTGTCGTTGGCGTCGAGGATGATCACCTTCGAGCCGGGTTTGTGCGTCTTGAAGTACCAGGCGATCTGGCTGGCACGTTCGTACGGGCCGGGGGGGCAACGATACGGTGCCTTCGGGACCGACAGCACGTAGGTGCCACCCGCGGGCAGGTCCTCGAGCTGCTTGCGCAGGGCAAGCGTCTGCGGGCCTGCTTTCCACGCGTGCAGGATGCTTTCCTGAGCCTTGGCATCATAGCCGGCAATGTCGCCATGGATGAAGTCGAAACCGGGGGCAAGGACCAGGCGGTCGTAGCCAAAATCCCCCGCGCCGTCGGTCCTGACGCGTCGCTTGTCGGCGTCGATGCCGGTGACCGGCGCGTGAACCAGCCGGATTCCCCAGTTCTTCCGGAGACCATCGTAACCATGGACGAGCGATTCGTAGGCACGGTTGCCGCCGAGGACTTCGTTCGAGGCAGGGCAGGAAACGAATTGCCTGTTGCGCTCGATCAGGGTCACCTCGATCGTGCCGTCGCTCCACTTGCGCAGGTACTTGGCGGCGGTGGCGCCGCCAAAGCCGGCGCCGATGACGACGACGTGGCCGATCTTCCGGCCTCGCTTGCCGGTAACGGCGGCGAGGCTGGTGCCGGGGATGCCGGCGGCAGCGGCCAGCGCAGTGGATGCACCGAGTGCGTGCAGCAGACGGCGGCGATCAGGATTGAAGCGGGACATGTTGGATCTCCTCAGTTCTGCTTGGCAAAAAATTCGGCCAGGATGGCGATCTCTTCATCGGTATAGCCCTTGGCGAGTTGATGCATGATCGTCGCCGGGCGCGTACCGTTCTTGAATGCTTTCATGCTTTCCTCCAGATAGGCCCGGTCGCGACCCGCCAGCGGTGGAATGGCGCTGGCAGCCTTGCCGTCAGTGCCATGGCAGTTGGCGCAGTTGGCCGCGAAATAGGGCGTGTGGCCGGTTGCCGGGGTGGCGGTGGATCCGGGGCCGGCCAAAGCGGCCACTGCGCTGAGGCTGCCGACGATGGCGAGAGCGGTTTTCTTCATGGCGAGTCCTTGATCTAAAAGGGCGAACGGGGCTTGTTGATCACGATATCACTGGGCGTTGATGGTTTTGCTCTGCGTCTTGCCGAGGTTGTCGCGCCAGACGACGGTGACGCTGTCGCCGCTGCGGACGCTGGCAATCCGCCAGCCGAACAGCGGGTTGGCAGCAATTCCGGAGCCGGTGAGCAGCGTGAGCACCGTCTCGTCGTTGATGCGCAGCGTGATGTCGGTGATGTAGTGCGCCGTCGCGCTCTCGCCGCTGGCATTCTTCCTGAAGCCACTCTCCATCGGATGGGTGAGCAGCGCCTTGATCAGTGCGCCCTGCTCGTCGACGGTCGCCCGCAGCCGGATGGCATCGTTCTGCATTGTTCCTCCTCAGCCGGGCAGGCAGCCGCCGACGATCACCCGCACGTCGCGGGTGGCGGTAAGGAGACGGCCGTCCGCCTCGGCAATGACGCGGATCCGGGAACTTTCGGCGAGTTTGACCTTGGCCTCGAGCCAGGGCTTGCTACGCTCGCCGAGCCTGATGTCGGCCAGCAGGGGAAAGCGGTTGCCTTCGGCAATCAGCAGAATGCGCTGCACGCGCGGCAGTCTGACCGTCACCTCCAGGGGCACCTGGGCGCCATTCTCGGCCACGTCGGGGGCCTGGATGACGATCGCCGTGCTCGTCGCGAGTGCTGGCAAACCCAGTGCGGCGTATACCGACTCCGGGTTGCCGGCAGCGAACGCATGCGCCACGCGTTCGCCGGCCAGTGCAGGCTCCGCGTCGGCGAGCAGGCGCGTGAGGGATGCGGCAGCCGCGAGGCGCAGGAAGTCGCGTCGATCGTTCATCCCCGCGCGCTCACAGGGTGCCGCTGGCGCCAGCGTGGATGATCTCCTCGAGGCTGCGACGCAGTCCGGAAATCGCCTCGTGCAGACCCTCCGGCAGTCCTCCCGGGCCGCCCGGTCCATCCAGCCAGCCGATGTCACCGTCGAACATGGCGAGCCATATCCTTTGCCGGGCGTCCTCGACGACGGCGATGCGGCAGGGCAGCAGAGTCGCGGCTTCGAGGCTGTAGTCGAGCAGATCACGGGCGACGAGCGCGTCGCAGAAATGGTAGATCGCCACCCTGGGTGTCGGTCTGCCGGTGATCGCCTCGATCTCCTTGTTGATCAGGTGGGCGCCGACGAACTTGAGGTTGAGCCTGTTCGCGCGATGCCTCATCGACGAGATGACGTCCTCCCAGCTCAGGTCCGGCTGCGCCTCAACCTTGTAGGTCATCAGGTTGATCCGTTCGCGCAGCGACAGCGACGACCACGCGGGCGACTGCCGCATGAGCCGCCTTCGTTCCTCCGTGCTGACCGTGGGCATCATCGTGTTGGGCGCCGCAGGCCGCGCGGCGGTGACCGGCGGCAGAGGTTCCGGGAGGACGGCAGCAGCACCGCCGACCACGGGGCTGCCGACCTGTGCCAGCGCACCGCCGGCGGCCAGGGCGAAGCTCATTGCACGAAGGGCTGTCAACAGGATCGCCATCTCACTTCGTCGCGTTGTCGGTCATGTTGCGGCTACTCCCCTGGTCACTCGCCTTTGGCTGGCGCGCCGCGCATGATGTCGCTCGCTGCAGATGGCGCCAACGATTTATTTCCAATAAGCACATAACGATCGCGTCGGAAGGGACCTTGCAATGGGCAGATCGGCGCCCCTTCGCCGTAGAGGAAGCCCTGGAATATCTTTAGAGGAAATTCTTCCTTTGCCTGGCGCTGCCGCCCGTTCAATCTTCATGCATCGCTGCTTGCCAAACCCATGGAACCGTCACGATGAGAAGTCAGTTGGCCCACGCGCACTCGTCATGCCGCGCCGCGATCGATGCGGCGCCCTTCCCGCGCCGTTCGTGCCGGCAAGGGTGCTGAGAGCGATCACCATGTCGCATCTCGCCGCACCGCCGACGACGAGCGTCGGATCGATCAATGGTGACCAGTCCGCTGGCGAAGTGCCGGTCCATCACCAGTTGCCGACGATGCAGCGGAATGCGCTCAGCCGGATTTTCGATCGCCCGGATTTCACACCGGGTGAGGTTGCTGGTCTCGGTCGTCAGCGCCTCGCGCGCGCCGAAGGAATTGGCCTCAAGGGGTGGCAACGATCACCGAGTGGTTGCGACAGCACGGCCACGAACTTGCCATTGACGCGCGCAGCCCTCGATCGCGCGACACGGCCCCGCCAGTGCTGGGGACCAGGAAGGTCGATAAGGCGCTGCGGGTCCTGCAGAGCCATGGCTACCAGGTCGTCCGCAGCGAGGAGCGCGAGGGTGACCGGAGTCCGGCCCAACGGACGTCGCCACGGCCTGCGGGTCCCGCTGAATAAGCTAATAAGCAAAGATTCGTTCGCCGCGGCGCGCGGCCTCCGCACAATGCGCGCCCCATCCACTGCAACGGAACTCCGATGAAACTGAAGAATCTTCTGGCCGGCGTGCTGGTCAGTGCCCTGCTGGCCGGCAACGCGCTCGCGGCCGATGTCAACCTGCTGAACGTTTCCTACGATCCGACGCGCGAGTTCTACAAGGAGTTCGACGACGCATTTGCCCGACACTGGAAGGCGAAGGCCGGTGACAAGGTCACCGTAGACCAGTCGCATGGTGGCTCCGGCAAGCAGGCTCGCGCGGTGATCGAAGGACTGCAGGCCGATGTCGTGACGCTGGCGCTGGCCTACGACATCGATGCCATCGCCGACGCGGGGCTGATTCCGAAGGATTGGCAGAAGCGTCTGCCACACAACTCGTCGCCCTACACCTCGACGATCGTCTTTCTGGTGCGCAAGGGCAATCCCAAGGGCATCAGGGACTGGAACGACCTGGTGAAGCCGGGCGTCGCGATCATCACGCCGAACCCGAAGACCTCGGGCGGCGCGCGCTGGAACTATTTGGCGGCGTGGGCCTTCGCACTCGAGCAGCCGGGGGGCAACGAAGCCAAGGCCCGGGAGTTCGTCGGTCAGGTGTTTCGCAACGTGAAGGTGCTCGACTCGGGAGCGCGCGGCTCGACGACGACCTTCGTCGAACGTGGCATCGGCGACGTGCTGCTCGCCTGGGAGAATGAAGCGCACCTGTCACTCAAGGAAGCCGGGGCGGACAAGCTGGAAATCGTGACGCCTTCCTTGTCGATCCTCGCCGAGCCGCCAGTGACGGTCATCGACAGGGTGGTCGACAAGCGCGGCACGCGCCAGGTGGCGCAGGCCTACCTCGAGTACCTGTATTCACCGGAAGGGCAGGAGTTGGCCGCCAGGCACTTCTACCGCCCGACCGATGCGCAGGTCGCGGCCAGGTACGCGAAGCAGTTCGTCAGGACCAGGCTGATCACCGTCGACAAGGTGTTCGGCGGCTGGCGCAACGCGCAGAAGGTCCACTTCTCGGACGGCGGCATCTTCGACCAGATCTACGTGCCCGGCGGCAAGCGCTGAAGCATTCCTGGTGGCGCCGGGAAGCGGATGTCCACGGGCGTCCCCTTCTTCCTTATGGCGAGGGTGAATTAGCTTGGCACGATTCGGTATTTCCCTTCCGCGGGCGACGAGCCTAGACTCGTCAAATCGAATGGTGCACTGCAGCAGGAGTTGACGATGAATCATGATCTTTCCTTCAGGAGGCGCGTGTGGCGAGCGTGAAGCGATTCAGCCCATTGCCCGGGTTCGGCCTGGCAATGGGTTACACCCTCGTCTACCTGAGCCTGATTGTCCTCATCCCGCTCAGCGCGGTGGCGACCAAGACGCTGGCGATGGGGTGGGATTCCTTCTGGGCTGCGGCCAGCAGTCCACGAGTCGTCGCATCCTATCAGCTCAGTTTCGGCGCCTCGCTGCTCGCGGCGGCGATCAACGTCGTGTTCGGCCTGATCTTCGCCTGGGTCCTGGTGCGTTACCGTTTTCCGGGCAAGGGTCTGGTCGATGCGCTGGTCGATCTCCCGTTCGCCTTGCCGACTGCCGTCGCCGGCATCGCGCTGGCGACGATCTATTCCGAGAATGGGTCAGTCGGCAGGCTGCTCGAGCCGTGGGGCATCGAGATCGCGTACACGCCGAATGGGGTGCTGCTGGCACTGGTGTTCATCGGCCTGCCGTTCGTCGTGCGGACCGTACAGCCGGTACTTGCCGACCTGGAAAAGGAGGTCGAGGAGGCCGCAGCCGGTCTCGGTGCGTCGCGCTGGCAGACTTTCGTGCGGATCATCCTGCCGCACATCGCCCCGGCGCTGCTGACCGGCTTTGCCATGGCTTTCGCGCGTGCCGTCGGCGAGTGTTACGTCTTCCTCTCCCAGAGGGCTGAGGCGCTCGCTCATCCCGCGAACG
>NZ_JAMTDQ010000085.1 GCF_023806635.1 Accumulibacter sp. | reverse complement strand
GTGCGCCAACCTCAGCCAACCACCGCCTTGCGCGGATTTGAAATGAGAAGTGCTGTCACGGGGCTGCCGCCTTCGGTCGAGCGGGACGAGTATGGTAGAATCCGCCGCGTTCGCGTCAGCGCCATCGGCGGTCAGGGGTTGCCCCTGCTGCGTGGAGCGCTGGCCGAGATCGCTCTGTTGAAGACGGGCGGGACAAGTCGGGGCGCTTCTGGTGCCGCGGTCCTGCAGGCTGTGGATAGGCATCTTGATTCGGATGGTTCCCCATGATTTCTAGCCTTGGCGTGTTGATGTCGCTGAATGACCCGCAGTGGGGCAACCGCGGCGGTGATGATGGCGGCGGCCGTCGCCCCAACCAGGGGCCGCCGGACCTCGATCAGTTGTGGCGCGACCTCAATCGTCGCCTGTCGGGGATATTCGACCGCAAGCGCGCCGGTGGTGGTGATCGTGGCGGAGACCGGGGTGGCGACCGGCCGCCTGTGCAATTCAATCCGCGTTTTCTCGGCGGTGGCATCGGTCTGCTGCTGGCGCTCGTCGTGGTCGTCTGGCTGGCGAGTGGTTTCTACATCGTGGATGCCTCGCAGCGCGGGCTGGTGCTGCAGTTCGGCCGCTACAAGGAGAGCACCGACCCCGGCCTGCGTTGGCGGCTGCCGTATCCGATCCAGTCGCACGAGCTGGTCAACGTCTCCGGCGTGCGCACGGTCGAGATCGGCTACCGTGGCAGCGAGAAGAACAAGGTGCTGAAGGAAGCACTGATGCTCACCGACGACGAGAACATCATCAACATCCAGTTTGCGGTGCAGTGGTTCCTCAACGATCCGGTCGACTACGTCTTCAACAATCGCAGTCCCGACGACGCCGTGATGCAGGTGGCGGAGACGGCCATCCGCGAGATCGTCGGCAAGAACAGGATGGATTTCGTGCTCTATGAGGGGCGCGAGCAGATTGCCGCGGTGGCGGCAAAGCTGATGCAGGAGATCCTCGATCGTTATCAGACCGGCATCCTGATTTCCAAGGTGACGATGCAGAACGCACAGCCACCGGAACAGGTACAGGCGGCTTTCGACGATGCGGTCAAGGCGTCGCAGGACCGCGAGCGGCAGAAGAACGAGGGTCAGGCCTACGCCAACGACGTGATTCCAAAGGCTCGCGGTACGGCAGCGCGACTGCTCGAGGAGGCCGAGGGTTACCAGAAGCGTGTCACCGTCAGCGCCGAGGGTGACGCCAGCCGCTTCCGGCAGATCGTCAGCGAGTATGCCAAGGCACCGGAGGTGACACGCAGCCGGATGTATCTCGAAACCATGCAGCAGGTCTACTCGAACACCAGCAAGGTGCTGGTGGATACCAAGGGGCAGGGCAATCTGCTCTACCTGCCGCTCGACAAACTGATGCAGGCGGCCGGAGCAGTGGCGGCTGCGCCTGCCGGCGGCGGTCCGGAAGCACCGCCGCCGTCGCGGCCGTCGCCGGCGGCGTCCAACGAAGTGCCGCCGCAGGTCGTCGAGAAGGGCGATACGCGCTCGCGCGAGACGCTGCGTCAGCGTGATCGGGAGGCCCGCTGATGAAGGGCGGAATGAACTTCATCGTCGGCACGTTCGTTGCGGTCCTCGTCCTCCTCGGTGCGACCATCTTCACCGTCGACCAGCGGCAAAGCGCGATCGTCTTCCAGCTCGGCGAGATTCGCGAAGTGATCGAGGAGCCCGGACTGTACTTCAAGTGGCCGTTGATCCAGAACGTGCGCTATTTCGACCGTCGCATCCTGACGCTCGACAATCCCGAGCCGGAGCGTTTCATCACTTCGGAAAAGAAGAACGTTCTGGTCGACTCCTTCACGAAGTGGCGCATCGTCGATCCCAAGCTCTACTACATCTCGGTCGCCGGCGACGAGGGGCGTGCCAAGACGCGCTTGTCGCAGACCGTCAATGCCGGCCTGCGCGAGGAGTTCGGCAAGCGGACCGTGCATGACGTCGTTTCGGGTGAGCGCAACAAGATCATGGAGCAGATGCGCGAGAAGGCCGACCTGGATGCCCGCAAGATCGGCGTCCAGATCGTCGACGTGCGCGTCAAGCGGGTCGAGCTGCCGAGCGACGTCAGCGATTCGGTCTACCGCCGGATGGACGCCGAGCGCAAGCGGGTGGCCAACGAACTGCGTTCGCAGGGCTTTGCCGAAGCGGAGAAGATTCGTGCCGACGCCGACAAGCAGCGCGAGGTGATCGTCGCCGAAGCCTATCGCGATGCGCAGAAGATGAAGGGTGAGGGCGATGCCCGGGCGACCGCGATCTACGCCCAGGCCTTCGAGAACCATCCCGACTTCTACGCTTTCTATCGCAGCCTCGAAGCCTACCGCAACAGCTTCAAGGGCAAGAACGACGTGATCGTCGTCGAGCCGAATTCAGATTTCTTCAAGTACATGAAGAGCATGGGCCGCGGCGGCGACAAAGCCGGCAAATGATCGACAACCTGCTGCTGGCGCTGGCCCTGATGCTGGTGGTCGAGGGGCTGCTGCCCTTCGTCGCCCCGTCCACCTGGCGCGAGACCTTCCGTCGCCTCATCCGCTTCAGCGATGGGCAGATCCGTTTTGTCGGTCTGACCTCGATGCTCGTCGGGCTGGTGTTGCTGATGATCTTCCGATGAACTGGCTGCTGCCCGAGCACATCGCCGACGCCCTGCCAGCCGAGGCCGCGCGCATCGAAAGCCTTCGCCGCAGGCTGCTCGACCTGTTTCGCGTGCATGGCTACGAACTGGTCCTGCCGCCGCTGCTCGAGCATCTCGAGTCGCTGCTCACCGGATCCGGCCAGGATCTGCGGTTGCGCACCTTCAAGCTGGTCGATCAGCTGTCCGGCCGTACCCTCGGCGTGCGCGCCGACATGACGCCGCAGGTGGCGCGGATCGACGCCCATCTGCTCAACCGGCAGGGTGTCACCCGTCTGTGCTATTGCGACAGCGTGCTGCATACGCTGCCCGCGGCGCTGGGTGCCAGCCGCGAACCGATCCAGCTTGGGGCCGATCTCTACGGTCACGCCGGCGTCGCTGCCGACCGCGAGGTCATTCGGCTGATGGCCGCCACCCTGGCCGCGGCCGACGTCAGCGCGGCGCGCATCGACCTTGGCCATGTCGCCGTCTTTCGCGCCCTGGCCGCCGCCGCCGGCGTCGACGGCGAACTCGAAGCGACCCTGCTGTTGTTGCTGCAGGGCAAGGATCTGCCCGGTCTGGCCGACACCTGCCGCCGTCTCGACGAGCCCTGGCGCAGCGCGCTTCTCGAGCTGCCGGAACTCTACGGTGGCGTCGACATCCTGGCTCGTGCGAGGCGGGATCTGCCCCACTTGCCGGGGATCGTCACCGCGTTGGCGACGCTGCAGGAATTGCAGGCCTCGCTCCCCGATCTGCCACTTTCCTTCGATCTCGCCGACCTGCGCGGTTACCACTATCACAATGGCGTCGTCTTCGCCGCCTATTGTCCGGGTTACTCGACGGCGATTGCCCTTGGCGGCCGTTACGACGGCGTCGGCAGCGTCTTCGGCCGGGCGCGGCCGGCGACCGGTTTCTCGCTCGACCTGCGCGAGCTGGCCCGGTTGCGGGCGGGCGCGCCGCAGCCGGGCGCGATCCTTGCCCCGTGCGCGGCGGCGGGCAGCAGCCTGGCGGGGGCGATCGCCGCGCTGCGCGCAGAGGGTGAGGTGGTGGTCGAACTGCTGCCGGGCGAGAGCGGCAGCGAAGGACCAGCGTGCGACCGACAGCTGGTGGAGCATGACGGGCAGTGGCTGCTCGCGAACATCGTTAGGGACGGATCAGTCTGATGGCCAGGAATGTGGTGGTGGTGGGAACGCAATGGGGCGACGAGGGCAAGGGCAAGATCGTCGACTGGCTCACCGATCAGGCGGCCGGCGTCGTCCGTTTTCAGGGCGGCCACAACGCCGGCCACACGCTGGTCGTCGGCGAACAGGTCTACAAGCTCAACCTGGTGCCGTCGGGGATCGTTCGCCAGGGCGTCGAGTGCTTCATCGGCAACGGCGTCGTGCTCGACATCCATCACCTGCTGAGCGAGATTCGCCTCCTCGAGGCGGGCGGCATCGACGTCCGCTCGCGCCTGCGGATCAGCCCTGGCTGCCCGCTCATCCTCGGCTATCACGCGGCGCTCGACAATGCGCGGGAAGCCGCCCGCTGTGCCGACCTGCGAATCGGCACCACCGGCAAGGGAATCGGTCCGGCCTACGAAGACAAGGTCGCACGGCGCGCACTGCGCGTCTATGACCTTTTCTTCCCCGACCGTCTGGCGGACAGGCTGCGGGAGAACCTCGACTATCACAACTTCGTGTTGACCCGCTATCTCAACGCTGCCGCCGTCGACTGCGACAGTGTCCTGGCGCGGGTGCTGGCCGACGCCGAAGAGATCAAGCCGCTGGTCAGCGACGTCTCGGCGGCGCTGCACGCACTCAACGAGGCGGGCAAGAACCTCCTTTTCGAGGGCGCGCAGGGAGCGCTGCTCGACATCGATCACGGCACCTACCCCTTCGTCACCTCGTCCAACTGCGTCGCCGGGCAGGCGGCGGCCGGCTCCGGAATCGGGCCCGGGATGCTGCATTACGTTCTCGGCATCACCAAGGCCTACTGCACGCGCGTCGGCAGCGGCCCCTTCCCGAGCGAGCTCGACATCGAAAGCGCTGGACAGCCCGGGCACCAGATGTCGCAGAGAGGCCGCGAGGTCGGCACCGTCACCGGGCGCAAACGGCGCTGCGGCTGGATCGACCTGGCCGCGCTGCGGCGCTCGATCCAGATCAACGGCGTCAGCGGCCTGTGCATCACCAAGCTCGATGTCCTCGACGGCCTCGACGAACTGCGCATCTGCACCGCCTACGCCCTCGGCGGCAAACGCGTCGAGCTGTTGCCGATGGGTGCCGACGAAGTCGCCAACTGCCAGCCGATCCTCGAGAGCATGCCCGGCTGGTCGGCGTCGACGGTCGGCGCAGCGACCATCGATGCCCTGCCGACGGCGGCACGTGCCTATCTCGAGCGGATCGAGGAACTCTGTGGCGTGCCGATCGACATCGTCTCGACCGGTCCGGAGCGCCGCGAAACCATCGTCCGCCGCCATCCGCTGGTCTGAGTACGCCACCGTCGCCGGCCAGGCGAGCAGACCGGTGCGTGGCTGGATCAGGTGCGCGACACCGCCACTCTGGATCCTGGGACTGCTGGCCGATTGGCTGGCGGACCGACCGGGCCTGCGCGGGATGTTCGCGCTCTGGATCCGGGCAACGTTGATGCGCAGAGCGGAATACCGTATCGTCTGGCCTCAGATCGATGATCCACAGGAGCTGAACGTCATGTTGGCCGAACGACTGGAGGAATGGGCGCATGCCTACAAGGCCGAGGGTGAGGCGCTGGCGCTGCAGAAGCTGTTGCAAAGGCGCTTCGGTTCGATCCCCGCCGAGGTTGTGCAGTCAATTTCACGCGCCTCAGTCGAGCAGATCGACATCTGGCTCGATCAGGTCCTCGATGCCGGGAGTCTTGAGGACCTCTTCGGGCCGCCCGCGCTCTGAAAATGCGAGCGCTTTGCGCTCAGGCCTGATTCGATCAGCATCCCAGCAGCGATGCGACCAGCCTGCCGGCAGGCCCCCTGGACGAAGCTGACCCTGCCAGTCCGAGTTGTTTTCTGGTTGCCGTTGTGGCGGCGGTTCGGGGCTTGGCTGGAATGGGCCGCGTAGGAGGTTGCACTCGCCGTTCCCATCGGGAAGCACCGTCTTGAACTCGGTCACCAGTTCATCCAGCACGCTCGCTTCGCCGCAGACACCGAGTCCCGGCGACGAGTCCGGGCGAGCGGACGCCGCTGCCGCATGGGGCGCCTTCGCCTCCGCCGCCACCGCCGCCGACTTCTGCACCAGCTGGCTGGCGCTGCAATGCCTGCAGCTCGAAAAAGTGCGCGCGGCGCTGCTGCTGCTCGAGCAGGGCGGCGGCGCCTTCGTCCCGGCCGCCGTCTGGCCTTCGCCGCAGACCGACGTCGGCTACCTCGCACCGGCTGCCGAACGATGCCTCGGCGAACGCCAGGGCAAGGTGCTGTGCGGCCAGCCCGGCGCGCTCGTCGTCGTCGCCTACCCGGTCGAACTCGAAGGGCGCCTGCACGGCGCCGTCATCCTCGACCTCGCCGAGCGCCCCGACGACGCACTGCAACACGTCCTGCGACAGTTGCACTGGGGCATCGGCTGGATCGAGACGCTCTTCCTGCGCCGCGAGAGCCTCGCCGACGCCGAAAGCGTCGAGCGCGCGCGCAGCGCACTCGACGTCCTCGCCGTCGCCGCCGAACACGAGCGCCTGCCGGACTTGGCGCTGGCGGTGGTCAATGACCTCGCCAGCCGCTTCGCCTGCGACCGCGTCGCGCTCGGCATCGACCGCCGCGGCCAGGCGCGCCTGCTCGCCCTCTCGCACTCCGCCTTCTTCGAAAAGAAGAGCCAGTTCGTCAGCGCCCTCGAAAACGCCATGGACGAAGCCCTCGACCAGCGGCGCAGCATCGTCCACCCGCCGCTCGACGAAGCGGACGGCGGCATCGCCATCGCCCACCGCGACCTCGCCGGCGCGCGCGCCGTCTGCTCGGTCGTCCTCGAACACCGGGGGCTCGGCATCGGCGTCCTCAGCTTCGCGCGCGCGAACCCCTTCACCAGCGACGAAGTGCGCAGCTGCGAGGCCGTCGGCACGCTGCTCGCGCCGCTCCTCGCCAGCCGCATCGAACTGCACCGCTGGTTCGCCGGGCGCCTCGCCTACCGCCTGCGCGACGCCTGGCGCCACCTCCGGGACCGCCGCCGGCCGGGCCTGCGCGTCGGGCTTGCCGCCGCCGCCCTCGTCCTCCTCGGCATCCTCTTCCTCGATGGCGACTACCGCGTCAACGCCCGCGCCGTCGTCGAAGGCGAAGTGCAGCGCGCCGCCGTCGCCCCCTTCGACGGCTTCCTGCGCGAGGCACCCGTGCGCGCCGGCTTCATCGTCCGCCAGGGCCAGGTGCTGGCGACGCTCGACGAGCGCGACCTGCTCGTCGAGCGACAGCGCTGGCGCTCCGAGCGCGGGCAGCACGAAGGCCGCTACCGCGATGCCTTGGCCAGGCACGAGCGCGCCAACGCCAACGTCGCGCTGGCGCAGATGCAGCAGGCCGAGTCGCAACTCGCGCTGGTCGAGGAGAAGCTCGCGCGCGCCAGCATCGTCGCCCCGTTCGACGGCATCGTCGTCTCCGGCGACCTCAGCCAGCTCCTCGGCTCGCCGGTCGAGCAGGGCAAGCTGCTCTTCGAGATCGCCCCGCTCGACGCCTGGCGGGTCATCCTCAAGGTCGAGGATCGCGACATCCGCGACGTCCGTCCCGGCCAGAAGGGCCGCCTCGTCCTCGCCGGCCTGGCCGGCGAAGTCCTCGACTTCGAGGTGCAGAACATCGCCACCGCCGAAGCCGAGGACGGCAGGAACGTCTTTCGCGTCGAAGCGCGGCTGGCACGCAGCGACCTCAAGCTGCGCCCGGGAATGGAAGGCGTCGGCAAGATCGACGCCGGCGCGCAGAGCTACGCCTGGATCTGGACGCACCGCCTGAGCGACTGGCTGCGCCTGCAGGCCTGGACCTGGCTGCCGTAGGCGCGGCATGGCGGGCCCCTTCCTCAGCGCCTCGTGGTACCGCGTCGCCGCCCTGCGGCCGGCGCTGCGCGCGCACGCCCGCATCCAGCGGCAGCGCTTCCGCGGCCAGTTGTGGTACGTCCTGCACGACAGCGCCGCCGGCAAGCTGCACCGCTTCAGCCCCGGCGCCCATCGCGTCGTCCGCCTGCTCGACGGCGAGCGGACGATCGACGCCATCTGGCAGCAGGTCGCCGCCGAAGCCGGCGCCGACGCGCCGACGCAGGACGAAGTGATCCGCCTGCTCGCACAACTGCACGCCGGCGACCTGCTGCAGGCCGACCTGCCGCCCGACATCGACGAACTCGGCGAACGCGGCCGCAAGGAGAAACGCCAGAAGCTCCTGCAGAGCTTCATCAACCCGATGTCGATCCGCATCCCGCTGTGGGATCCCGACGCCTTCCTGGCGCGCAGCTGGCCACTGCTGCAGCCGCTCGCCGGCCGCACCGGCATCGCCCTCGGGCTGCTCGTCGTCCTGCCGGCGGCCGTCCTCGCCGGCGTCCATTGGTCCGAACTGACCGGCAACCTCAGCGACCAGTTGCTGGCCACCGACAACCTGCTGCTGCTCTGGCTGATCTACCCGCTGCTCAAGGGCCTGCACGAACTCGGACATGGCTACGCCGTCAAGGCCGGCGGTGGCGAAGTGCACGAGATGGGGATCATGCTCCTCGTGCTGGCGCCGATCCCCTACGTCGAGGCCAGCGCCGCCGGTGCCTTCCGCAGCAAGTGGCGGCGCGCGCTGGTCGGCGCCGCCGGCATCCTCGTCGAACTCTTCCTCGCCGGCATCGCGATGCTCGTCTGGGTCACCGTCGAACCCGGCCTGCTGCGCTCGGTCGCCTTCAACGTCGTCGTCGTCGCCGGCGCCTCGACGCTGCTCTTCAACGGCAACCCGCTGCTGCGCTACGACGGCTACTACGTCCTCGCCGACCTGATCGAGATTCCCAACCTCGGCAACCGCTCGAACCAGTACTGGCAGTGGCTCGCCAAGCGATACCTGCTCGGCGTCAGGCACATCGAGCGGCCGCTGGCGAGCCCGGGCGAGCGCCGCTGGTTCCTCTTCTACGGCGCCGCCTCGTTCGTCTACCGGACGCTGGTGATGATCGCCATCATCCTCTTCATCGCCGGCGAGTTCTTCTTCATCGGCGTCGTCCTGGCGATCTGGGCGGCGGTGACGATGTTCCTGCGACCGCTCGCCAAGGGCCTGTCGTACGTTCTCTCGAGCCCGGAAGTGCAGCGCACGCGCAGCCGTGCACGCCTCGTCACCTGCGGCGGCCTGGCGTTGCTCGCGCTCCTGCTGTTCGCCGTGCCGCTGCCGCTGCGCACGCACGCCGAAGGCGTCGTCTGGGTGCCCGAGAACGCCGAGGTGCGCGCTGCCGGCAGCGGCTTCGTCGAGCATCTCTTCGCCGCACCCGAGGCGACGGTCGCCAGCGGCGACGTGCTGCTGGCGATGCGCGACCCGGCGCTCGCCGCGCAGGCCGACGAGAGCCGGGCGCGCGTCCGCCAGTACGCGGTGCAGTACGCGGCGCTGATGTTCGACGACCGCGCGCAGGCGGCGGCGATCCAGGAAGACCTGCAGCGCGAGCGCGTGGCGCTGGCGCGTGCCGAGGAGAAACTCGAACTGCTGCTCGTCGTCGCCGGCATGCCGGGGCGGCTGAGGCTGGCGCGCGCCGCGGATCTGCCGGGGCGATACCTCCGTCAGGGAGAACTCCTCGGCTACATCGACAGCGGGCCGCCGCGCCTGGTACGCGTCGTCGTCGGCCAGGACGACATCGCCCTCGTTCGCGAGCGGCGCACCCGGGTCGAGGTCAAGCTCGCCGACCGCCTCGACCGGACCGCTGACGCACGCCTGCTGCGCGAAGTCCCGGGCGGCCACGAGCAATTGCCGAGCAGGGCGCTGTCGCTCGCCGGCGGCGGACCGCACGCCACCGATCCGCGCGACAACGAGGGTCTCAGGACGCTGCAGCGGCTGTTCCAGTTCGACCTCGAACTGCCGCCGGAAGCCGGCAGCCCGGAGATCGGCACGCGCGTCTTCGTCCGCTTCCATCACCACGCCGAGCCGCTCGCCACGCAGTGGGGACGCCGCCTGCGGCAGCTCTTCCTCGCCCGCTTCGATGTCTAGGGCGCTGCTCGCCGGCTGGCAGGTGCATGCCTTCGCGCCCGGACTCTACCCCGAGCGCGGCGACCTGCGCGACGATCGCTTCGACCGCCTGCTCGGTCGCCTCGGCGGGCGCTGGGCGCAGCGCGGCGTGCCGCTGCGCCGGCAGCGCGGGCGGCGCTTCGTGGCAGAGGTCGAGGCGCAGGCCGATGCGCTCGCCGCGCTCGACGAGGGCGAACTCGGCCGCCGCGCCGCCGCCGTCCGCCTGCAGCTGGCGAGCGATGGTCTCGTCGCGGCGTCGGTCGTCGCGTGTTTCGCGCTCGTGCGCGAAGTGTGCACGCGGCTGCTCGGCCTGCGTCACTACCCCGTGCAGCTCATCGGCGGGCATGCGCTGCTGTACGGCAAGCTGGCCGAGATGCAGACCGGCGAGGGCAAGACGCTGACCGCCGTATTGCCGGCGGTGACCGTCGCCCTCGCCGGCGTGCCGGTGCACGTGATCACCGTCAACGACTACCTGGCGCGACGCGATGCCGAACTGCTGGCGCCGGTCTACGCCTTCTTCGGCCTGCGTGTCGGCCTCGTCGTCCCCGGCCAGGAGCGCGACGAGCGCGCTGCCGCCTACGCCTGTGAAGTCAGCTACTGCGTCAACAAGGATCTGGTGTTCGATTACCTGCGCGACCGCATCAGCCAGAAGCGCAGCCGCAGCGCCAGTCGCGCCCGCGTCGACGGCTGGCTGGCCGGGACGCCGCAGCGTGCCGCACCGGCACTGCTGCGCGGACTGTTCTACGCCATCGTCGACGAAGCCGACAGCGTGCTGATCGACGAGGCGCGCACGCCGCTGATCATCTCCAGCGATACCGAAGACCCGCAGGGGCGGGCACTTTATGAGCAGGCGCTGGCGCTCGCCGCCGGACTGGCGGCGAAGGAGCACTACCGGCTGCGACCCGACGAGCGCAGCATCGAACTGAGCGACGCCGGGCGCGGCGTGGTCGGCGATTTCGCCCGCGGCCTGCCCGGCCTCTGGGGAATCGCACGCGCGCGCGAGGAACTCGTCGAGCAGGCGCTGTCGGCGCTGCACCTGTTCCAGCTCGACCGGCACTACCTGATCGTCGAGGGCAAGCTGCAGATCGTCGATGAATACACCGGGCGCGTGCTGCCCGACCGCTCATGGGAGCGGGGCCTGCAGCAGATGCTCGAGGTCAAGGAGGGAATCGACCTCTCGAAACGGCGCGACACCATCTCGCGCATCACCTATCAGCGCTTCTTCCGCCGCTACCTCTGTCTCGCCGGGATGACCGGCACCGCCACCGAGGTGGCGCCGGAAATGCGTTCGGTGTATGCGCTCGACGTCGTCGCCATCCCGACCAACGAGCCGATGATCCGCCGCGACCTCGGGCAGCGCGTGTATTGCGCCAGCGAGCGGCGCTGGGCGGCAGTCGTCGAACGGGCGAGCGAGATACGCGCCGGCGGGCGGGCGGTGCTGATCGGCACGCGTTCGGTGGCGGCCTCAGAGGTCGCCAGTCAGCGGCTGCTGGCGGCCGGCCTGCCGCACGAGGTGCTCAATGCGCGCCAGGATGCGCACGAGGCCGAGATCATCAGGCAGGCGGGAACGCCCGGGCGGATCACGGTGGCGACCAACATGGCGGGGCGCGGAACCGACATCGTCCTCAGCGAAGAAGTGCGTAGGGCCGGTGGCCTGCACGTCATCCTGTCGGAGTTCCATGACGCGGCGCGCATCGACCGGCAGCTCTTCGGCCGCGCCGGGCGGCAGGGTGACCCGGGTTCCTGCGAGGCGATCGTCGCGCTCGATGACGAACTCTTCGTCGCCCATGCCGCGCCGTGGCTCGGCTGGCTGCGCGCGCAAGCGGCGGCCGACGGCCTGCTGCCGCCGCTGCTCGGACGGCTGCTGCGGCGGCTGGCGCAGGGGGCCGCCGAGCGGCAGAATGCGTGCATCCGGCGGCAGACGATGGAACAGGACCAGCGGGTCGAGAAGTCCCTGGCCTTTGCCGGAAGAGGGGAGTAGGCGATGAACGGGGCGATGCGGATCGGCGGCAGCGTGCTGCTGGCGTTTCTGTCCGGGCCGGCGCTGGCCGGCGAGTTCGACTGCATCATCGAGCCGAGCCGGACGGTCGACGTGCGGGCGGCGAGCGAGGGGTTGATCGAGAAGATCTGGGTCGACCGCGGCGACATGGTGAAGGCGGGGCAGGTTCTGGTGACGCTCGATTCGGGCGTCGAGCGGGCGGCGACCGAGGCGGCGCGTTACCGCTCGACGATGCAGGGGCGCGTGCGGACCGGCGAGAGCCGGGTCGAGTTCGCGACCGCCAAGTACAACCGGCGCGAGAAGCTCGCCGGGCAGTCGTTCATCTCGCTGCACGACCGCGACGAGGCGCTGACCGAGAAGCGGCTCGCCGAGTCCGAGCTGGTCGAGGCGCGCGACGACCGCCGGCTGGCCGAGATCGAGTACCGCCGCCTGTCCGAACAGTTGCGCCTGCGGACGATCAGGAGCCCGGTCGATGGCGTCGTCGTCGATCGCCTGCTGAGTGCCGGCGAACTGGCCGACAACCGCGACCTGCGCAAGCCGATCCTGCGCCTGGCCGACATCGGCACGCTGTTCGTCGAGGTGCTGATGCCGATCGAGGCCTTCGGCAAGCTGGCGCTCGAGCAGAACGTCGAGGTGCTGCCCGAGCCACCGGTCGGCGGCCGCCATGTCGCGAAGGTGAAGGTCATCGACCGCGTCCACGATGCCGCCAGCGGCACCTTCGGCGTCCGCCTCGAAATGGCCAATCCGGGATTGAAGCTGCCGGCGGGGATCAAGTGCAAGGCGAGCATCGCCGGCGTCGGTGGGCGCCCGGCGGGTGCTGCGGGCGGTTCCGCGGGCGCGCGCCAGCCGGCGACGCCGGCGAAGCCGCCGTGACCTACTGCAGCGATGCCACTTGCCCCTGCAGCCTCGCCGCCTGTACTGTAGCGGTTGTCGATGTGCCCGATGCCGGCATTCGGGCCGGCAGCGCATCAGGAGACGATCACCATGACTACCCCGCCCACATCATCAGGACGACGCAAGGCAGGATCGACTGGCAAGCGAGGCACCCCGAAGACGACACCGGAGGCGGCGGCGCCTGCCGCACCGCCGGCGAACGAACCGGGGATCGTCGACCAGGTGCGGGCGATGGCCGGCAGGTTGCTCGACCTCAGTTCGGCGACGGTCGTTGCCGGGCGGGCGCTGCAGACTGCCGGCAAGGTCGGCAGGGCGCTGCAGGAGGGACATCCGATCGACGCCGCGAGCGAGGTGGTGCGCGCCGTGCTGCCCGGCGTCGGCGATACGGCCGCGTGGGCGAAGACGGGCGCGGCACTGCGCGCCGTGCGCGAGACGGCCGGACTGACGATCGCCGAAGTCGGCCAGGCGATCGATCTCAAGGATCCGACGCTGATCGAGGCGATCGAGAATGGGCGCCTGGCCCTGTCCTTCGAACTGATCCTGCGCCTGGCAGCCGTCTTTGGCCGCAACGATCCGGTCGGTTTCGTCATGCGCTTCACGCGGGCATCGAACCCCGAGCTGTGGCAGACCCTCGAGGCCCTGGGTGTCGGCAGGCTGGTGTTGCAGACCGTCCGCGAACATCAGTTCGTCAACGTCTATCGCAGCAACGACGACGCGCGGGCGCTGAGCGACGAGGAGTTCGCCGAGATCCTGAGCTTCACGCAAGCCGCTTTCGAGATGGCGATGGCCCTCCGCGCGCGACATGCGCGGCGCGCTGGCTACCGGGACGACGGCACGGCGTGATTCAGGAGCATGGCCGGGGCCGATCGGGCGGCGACCGCTCGCCGGTGCGAGCGATGTCGGCCGCCCCTGAGCGGCATTTTTCGGCTACGATGCGGCGCGGGGGGATTTGCCTCTCGCACGCGCCACTCTGGCAGGTCGTTGGCCGGAGCGCCGCGTGACAACCTGACTAGGAGGGTTACGATGCTACGCAAGAAACTGGCCATGCTTTCCGCTGTGGCATTTCTGGGTTTCGCCGGCGGTGCCCTGGCAGCAGAGTACGGAACGCCCGCCGAGGCGAAAGCCATGCTCGAGAAAGCTGCCGCTGCCGTCAAGGCCGACAAGGCGAAGGCGCTGGTGATGTTCACCAAGGGTGAGGGCGGCTTCAAGGATCGCGATCTGTATCCCTACTGCGGCGGTCCCGATGGCAACTTCACGGCGCATCCGACGCTCGTCGGCCAGAGCCTGAAGGCGCTCAAGGACAAGGCCGGCAAACCGCTCGGTGAGGAGGTGTATGCTGCCGCCAAGGAGGCGACGATCAGCGAGGTCACTTACATGTGGCCGCGCCCGGGTCAGACCGATCCGGTGGTCAAGGTCGCCTACGTTACCCGTATCGGCGACCAGGTTTGCGCCGTCGGCTACTACAAGTAACGGGAGAGGGCGCGGAGCGGGCATCTCCGGATGCTGTGTCCTGTGCCGCGACAGCCAAGAAAAACCCCGCTGCGGCGGGGTTTTTTGTTGGCTTCCTGTTGCCTGACAGGCGCCGTTGCACGGTCTCCTTCAGTAGACCTCGGGAATGAAGGTCTGGTCGGAGATCGGCGGGCGGACGTAACCACCTTCGTCCTGACGCGGCGGCAGGACGATCGGTTGTGGCGTCAGGTCTTCGTAGTCGATCATGTTCAGCAGGTGCGTGATGACGTTCAGGCGGGCACGCATCTTGTCGTCGCCGTTGACCACATACCACGGGGCCTGCTTGATGTCTGTGTGCGCGAACATCGCATCCTTCGCTTTCGAGTATTCGACCCAGCGGGCGCGCGACTGCAGGTCCATCGGGCTCAGCTTCCAGTGCTTTTCCGGATGGAAGATGCGCTTCTGGAAGCGGCGCTCCTGTTCCTCGTTGCTGACCGAGAACCAGTACTTGATCAGGATGATGCCGCTGCGCACGAGCATTCTCTCGAACTCCGGGCAGGTGCGCAGGAACTCGCGGTATTCCTCTTCGGTGCAGAAGCCCATGACGCGCTCGACGCCGGCCCGGTTGTACCAGCTGCGATCGAAGAGGACCATCTCGCCACCGGCGGGAAGGTGCTGCACGTAGCGCTGGAAATACCACGAGGTCGCCTCGCGCTCGGTCGGTGCCGGCAGTGCGGCGACGCGCGTGACGCGCGGACTCAGGCTCTCGGTGATGCGCTTGATGCAGCCCCCCTTGCCGGCGGCATCGCGACCTTCGAAGATCACCACTACCTTGAGCTTCTTGAACTTGATCCACTCCTGCAGCTTGACGAGCTCGATCTGCAGCTTGGAGAGCGCCTTCTCATAGGTCTTGGCGTCCATCTTTGGCTTGCGCACGGGTACGATCTCGCCGAGGCCGACCGTCGGCGTCGGTGCGGCAGCCGCGGTGGCGGGTTTCGCATCCGTGCCCTTCGTGCCCTTCGCCTTCGCCGGCTTGCTCTCCGCCTGCCGCTCCGCAGTCTTGGCAGCGCGTGCCGAAGCCTTGCCCGTGGCCTTGGCCGGAGCGGCCGCAGCTGCGGGCACCGCAGCTTCGTGACTGGCGCTCTCGTTCGCCACCGGACTCGCGGTCGCGGTCACGGCCTCCTCGTTGGTCGGTTTCAGTTCACTCATTGACACCTCCTCCATGTGGCTGACTGCACTCGTGCAGTGCGGGCACAATTGCCTGCAAGTTTGCGCTCGAAACGTTCGCGGACGACATTATCGTACATTTTTCCGCAGAAATCGACGAGTATCTGCACGAAACGTGTAATGCGCCGGTCGTCGTGCCAGAGGTCCGTGCCCGACGGTGTGCCGCGGGCGGGATCGCGAGCCGCGCCGCTGGCCGTGCTGGCGATCACCGGTATCGCCGCGGTCGCCGGCTGCACCCGCAAGTGGCGCCGCGTGGCGAGGCCGTCTTCACGCGGCAGCTCGAGGTCGCGCCGGACGAGGTCCGGCGTGATCGCCAACGCCAGCGCGAGTCCGGCTTCGCCGCCACTCGCCCCGCTTGCGCTCAGTCCTGCGGCTCCTGATGCTGGTCGCGGATGGCGAGGATCTCCGGCAGGTGCGCCTGGAAGCAGCCGACCACCTCAGGATCGAAATGACTGCCGCCGTTGGCGATGACCCAGGCCACCGCCTCGTCGACCGGCCACGCTCTCTTGTACGGGCGGCGCGAGGTCAGCGCGTCGAAGACGTCGGCGACGGCAACGATGCGTCCGGCCTGCGGGATGGCAAGGCCGGCGAGGCCGGCGGGGTAGCCGCTGCCATCCCACTTCTCGTGGTGGGTTAGCGCGATCGTCCGGGCCAGGCGGAGAAGACCCGATTCGTCGCCGGCGAGGATGCTGGCGCCGATCTCGGGATGGGTGCGGATGATCGCCATTTCGTCCGCAGCGAGCCGGCCGGGCTTGAGCAGGACGGCGTCGGGAATGCCGATCTTGCCGATGTCGTGCATCGGGCTGGCGTTGAGCATCAGGTCGCTGGCTGCGTCGCTCCAGCCGAGGCGGCGGGCGAGAAGGGCGGAGTACTCGCTCATGCGCAGGATGTGGTAGCCGGTCTCGTTGTCGCGGTATTCGGCCGCGCGACCGAGTCGCCGCACCACCTGCAGGCGGGTCTGGGTCAGTTCATCGGTGCGGATGCGCACCATCTCTTCAAGAATGCCCTTCTGATCATGCAGCATGCGGTGTGCGAGCTGGGCGTCGAGCAGGTTGTTGACGCGCATCAGGAGTTCGGCCATGTCGAACGGCTTGCCGATGAAATCGCGCGCGCCGCCAGCGAGCGCCTTGAGCAGGGTGTCGCGCCCGTGCTGGGCCGTGAGGATGACGATCGGTGGCAGCAGCGGGTCGTCGAGCGCCTTGAGTTGGGCCATCACCTGATAGCCGTCGAGATGCGGCATGTTGATGTCGAGCAGGATCAGGTCAGGGCGCCCGGCGCGATAGCGGTCGAGCACCTGGCGCGGATCCTGGATGGTCACCAGCTGCTGGTAGTTCCGGCTGCCGAGCATCTTGCCGAGCAGCTTCAGATTCGCCGGTTCGTCGTCGATGATGAAGATGCGGGCCTGGTTGCGCAGTTGCTCGTTCATGCTCCCTCCGGGTTGGTCGTGTCGAGCGCAGCCCTGTGGCCCCTCGGTGAGGACCGCGGGGCGTCCGGACCCACGGTGACATCGTTCGCCGACGCAACAGGCGTCCGGTCGCTGGCGTCCGCCAGCGGCAGTTCGAAGCTGAAGGTGCTGCCGACGCCGACCTCACTGACAACGCGGATCGTGCCACCCATCGCCGTCAGCAGCCTTTGCGTCAGCGCCAGTCCGACGCCGGTGCCCTCGACACCATCGTACGATGACGTCAGGCGCTCGAAAGGCTGGAACAGGCGCGGCAGATGCTCGCCGGCGATGCCACGGCCACTGTCGCGAACGGCGACCTGCAGCCGCCGGCCGCGGCGCGCGCTGCCAATGTCGATCGTGCCCTGCTCGCTGTTGAACTTGATGGCATTCGAGAGCAGGTTGAGGATCACCTGTTTCAGGCGGCTGCCGTCGGCCAACAGTACCACGTCGTCGATCTCGCTGGTGACACGGATGCCCCGCGCCTCGGCAAGCGGCCGGACGAGCGCCACACACTCGGCAACGACCGGTGCCAGGGGCACCGCCGCGAGCGTCAGCTCGATCCGCCCGCTTTCGACTCGCGCCAGGTCAAGCACTTCGTTGACCTGCTCGAGCAGGTGGCGGCCAGCACGGAGAATCTCCTGCACGCTGTCGCTCTGCCCGGCCGACAGCGGGGCGTCGCCAGGCATCGCGAGCAACTGGCCGAAACCGAGGATGGCGTTCAGTGGCGTCCGCAGTTCGTGGCTCATGCGCGAGAGGAACTCGGTCTTCGCGGCATTGGCCGACTCGGCAGCCTCCTTGGCGGCGGCCAGGGCGGCAGTTCGCGCCGCGACGAGGGCTTCGAGGTGGTGCCGGTGCTGTTCGAGTTCATCCGACGCGCGTTTGCGCTCGGAGATGTCCTGGCAGAAGTCGATGTAGCCGATGAAGGCGCCGGCACGATCGAAGCGTGGATTGCCGGCATCCTCGATCCAGTGGTACTCACCATCGCCGGCACGCAGGCGATACACCATGCGGAATGGCTGACGGCTCTCGAAATGCTCGTCGTAGCCGCGTCGACAGGCATCGCGGTCCTCGGGATGAATCCCCGCCGCCCATCCGGCAGCGACCTGCTCTACCAGCGAGCGGCCGCTGAAGCGCAGCCAGGGTTCGTTGAAGTAGTTGGCACGACGGTCGCTGCCGGAGGTCCAGATCAGTGCTGAACCGCCGTCGGCCAGCGTGCGGTAGTGCTGCTCGCTCTCCTGCAGGGCTGCCTCGCGCTGCGCCAGCGACTCGAGCAGCAGGTTGAAGCTGCGGATCAGTTGCCCGACCTCGTCCGCAGCCGCCGTCGGCAGGGGCTTCGGGACCGGGCCGGCGGCGTGCGACATGTCGGCAAGGAGTGCCGAGGCCGCCAGCATCGGCGCAAACTGCTGGCGCAACATGCGGCTGAGGAACCACCAGCCGAGCGTGCCGACGAGCAGGCTGAGCAGCAGCGCCGCCAGCAGGACCCGTTGCTGCAGCGCGACCACGGGCTCGAAGGCTTCGCCGGTCGGCAGGACGCTGACCAGGAACCAGCCGGCGACCGCGATGCGCTTCGCCGCCGCCAGTTCTTCGACGCCACGTGAGTTCAGCGCGACACCGTAGCCCTCGTAGCCGCCGACGAAGCGGTCGTGGTTGCGGTTGACGCCGGCCGCCGGCATCGGCGACATGGTGCGCGAGCGGTCGGTTCCGGTGACGATCAGTGCGTGCTGTGGCGCGATGATCAGGTAGCCGCCGGTCCTGCCGTAGCGCTGGTCGACGATGCGGTCGAAGAAGTTCGGCTGGCCCAGGTCGATGACCCCGCTCAGTGCGCCGATGACCTTGCCGCCGGCGCCGCGGATGGGTGCCGCCAGTGCGATGGCCGGAGAATTGAGCGTCCGGCTGATGACCGGCCGGCCGATGCTGGCCCGACCTTCCCTAAGGGCGGCGACCATGTAGTCGCGGTCGGCATAACTGCTGCCGATCTGCTGCGGCAGGTAGGGAACGCTGGCGAGCGTCAGGGCATTGCCGTCGCGGATGCGCGTGCCGCCGTTGAACAGTTGCTGGAGGGTCGTGCGCTGTTCGAGGAATCGCTGCAGTTCGGCCGGCTTGCCGAGCAGGGCAGGAGAAATCTCGTCGGCGACCCGGACGAGGGCCTGCAGCCGCGTGTCGAGTTCGGCATTGAGCTGGACGGCGATGATCGAGGTCGTCGAGAACTGCTGCTCGCCGAGCAGGTGCGTCATGTCCTGGCGCAGGCTGCGCGTCGCATACAGGGTCAGCGACCAGATTGCGAGCAGGAACAGAGCCAGCGTCAGGGCGGTGATGCGCGTCTTCAACGACCAGACGACAGGTCGCAGCGCAACCGTATCGCTGCGCTCCGGCGGCGCTGCCGGACTCACTCCGGGCGTGCCGATCGCTGCTCCTCGAGAGCCTGGTCGACGATGCGGAGGAAGGCGGCGATGTCGATCGGCTTCGTCAGATAGTCGAGAAAACCTGCCGCGCGGCCACGTTCGACGTCGCGGGCGAGGGCGTTGGCGGTGATGGCGATGACCGGTGTGCGGCAGGTGGCCGCGTTCTCCTGCAGGACGGAGAGGACCTCGTAGCCGTCCATGCCCGGCATGTTGATGTCGAGCAGGATGAGATGTGGCCGGTGCGCCAGCGCCAGCTCGATTCCCAGCTGCGGCGCGTGCGCGGTGAGCAGGCGCAGCTTGCCGTGGCGGCCGAGGATCTGGGTCATCAGCTTGAGGTTGGATGGGTTGTCGTCGATGCACAGGACGCGCTGTTCGTCGCTGGCCGCCGGCGTTGCCTCCTGCATGCCGCCGCCGTCGTCGTGGGCGCTGCTCTGGCGACCGAGACTGGCGGCGGGGAGTTCGATCCAGAAGCGACTGCCGAGGCCCGGCTCGCTCTCGGCGCCGATCTCGCCGCCCATCAGTTCGACCAGGCGCTTGGTGATCGTCAGGCCGATGCCCGTTCCCTCGATCCCGCTCTCCTCGCCCTGCAGGCGGGTGAAGGGCTGGAAGACGTCGGCGAGGCGCGCGGCAGCGATGCCGACGCCGCTGTCGGTGACGCTGATCCGCTGGCGCAGTCCGGCCGCCGTGCGCAACTCCTCGATCCGCAGATGGATGCTGCCGTTTTCGCGGTTGTACTTGATTGCGTTCGACAGCAGGTTGAGGATCGCCTGCTTGAGGCGGACCCGGTCGGCGCACACCGCCGCCGCGGCAGGGACATCGATGGTCAGGCCGATGCCACGGGCCAGCGCCAGCGGTTCGATGAGGTGTCGGCAATCATCGACCACGGCCGCGACGTCGGTGGTCTCGAGTGAGAGGTCGACTCGTCCCGACTCGATCCGCGCGAGGTCGAGGACCTCGTTGATCAGATCCAGCAGGTGGCGGCTCGCCTTGAGGATCTCGTGCACGCTGTCCTGCTGGTCGGTGCTCAGCTCACCGTCGTACTCGAGCATCTGGGCAAAGCCGATGATGGCGTTCATTGGCGTCCGCAGTTCGTGACTCATGCTCGACAGGAATTCCGACTTGGCCCGGTTGGCGCTCTCGGCAGCGTCCTTGGCCAGCGACAGCTCGGCCGTGCGCCGCGTGACGAGGGTTTCGAGATGGGCTCGATGGCGCTCGAGTTCGGCTTCGATCGCCTTGCGCTCGCCAATGTCGGCGCCGGAACTGAGCGTACCGACGATGTGTCCGGCGTCGTCGAGCAGAGGGCCGGTTTTCCAGCCGATCAGCCGTTGCGAGCCGTCGCGGCAGAGGACGCTGTCCTCGGACGACAGATCGGCGTCGGTCGCACCGGCGATGATGCGCCGGAAGAGCGGCAGGCTCTGCTCGATGCCCCGCGGTTGTGGCAGGCAGGTGCTGAACCAGCAGCGACCGAGCAGCTCGCTTTCGGTATAGCCGAGCAACTCGCGGCCGGCGCGGTTGATCATCGTGATCCGGCCGTCGGCATCGAGCGCCAGCATCAGGCTCTGCACCGTGTCCAGATAGCGCTGCGCGAGATCCCGCTGCTGCCGCACGAGCTGTTCGGCGGTCCTGTGCGCGCTGACGTCGCGCAGGACCAGCAGCAGATGAACGCCACCGGTAGGCGCCGTGACGGAGGTGCCTTGCACCAGCAACGTCCGTTGGCTGCCGTCGCGATGGCGGATCGTCCACTCCTCGCCGCTGCGAACGCGTTCGGCACGCCGCAGCGCTTCTTCCGGTCGTTCGCCGTCCACGCGCAGGATCTCCTGCCAGCCGAGCTCGTTGGCTTCGTCCACGCCGTACCCGGTCAGTTTCTCCATCGCCGGATTCCAGACCGTGAAACGAACCAGCGGTGGCGTCTCGATCTCGTGGCAGACGGCGATGCCGTCGACCATCGAGTCGATGAGGCAGTTGGTGAACGCCGCCTGCTGCTGCACCACCGCCTTCATCTGCACGAGATCGGTGACGTCGAGCATGACGCCGACCAGACCGCCGAGGGCCCCGTCGACGCGGTTGAACGTCGCCTTGTTGAAGACGACATCGCGCAGCGAACCATCGGCGTGGGCAACCGTCGCCTGGTAGGTCTGCGTTCCTCGCTGCTCGAACAGGGCCTGATCGGCGGCCAGGTATCTGTCGGCGAGCGCGGCGGGCGCGACGTCGTGGACCGAGCGGCCGATCAGCTCACCACGGCTGATGCCGAGGTATCTCTCGAAGGCTTCGTTGCAACCCAGGTAGCGACCGTTCTCGTCCTTGAAAAAGACCGGGTTGGGAATCGTGTTCAGCAGCCCGTCGGTGAAACGGAGCTGGTCGGCCAGGCGCTGGCGTTCGTCGGCAAGGGCTTTCTCCGCCCGCTTGCGATCGCCGACGTCGCGCGCCGAGTAGAACAGAAGGCGCTCGCCGTCGATCGTCGCCGGCTCGCCACTGACTTCGACGTCGATCAGGCTGCCGTCCTTGCGCCGATAGCGGGTCTGCAACACGCGCCGCGAGGGACTTGCGAGCTCGCCCCGCAGCAGGGAGAGGCCGTCGGCACCGGTGCAGCGGACATCCCACGAGTCGATGGTGCTGCCGACGACCTCGTCGCGCGAACAGCCGAGCATGGCGCAGAAGGAATCGCTGACCTCGACGATGCGGCCGTCGCCGTCGAGCACATGGACGCCGTCGCTGGCGGCCCGCAGCAGGGCCCGGTTCTTCTCGCTGGCGCGTTGCAGCTCGGCCTGCACGCGGCGCAGCTCGGTGACTTCGGAGACCAGGTGCAGCGCGTTGGTGGCCGGCGTCGCGCTGATCGACAGGACGACGTCGGCGACCGCGCGTGCGTGCCGCGCCATCTGCGTCTCCGCCTGCCGCCGAGCTTCTTCGCGGCTGTGACCGGAACGCCGCGCCGCCACCAGGTAAGCCATGTAGCGGTCGTCCTCGAGGACGTGCGCGATCAGCCAGCGGGCGAGGAAGGCCATCGACTCCTCGGCGACGGTGGCGGTCCGGATCGTCTGCCAGCGCCCGCGCAGGCGCGCGACCTCGTCGTCGAAGCTGGCGTGCACCTGTCGATGGCGGACCTCGGCTTCGTCGTCGGCGAGGTGCTGCCGCCAGACGACCTCCTCGGTCTCGAAGTGGTGGAGTGCGTAGGCGGCGAGTTCGTCGAACATCGCCTCGATTTGCGGGATGTTCGTGCGGAACGCGACATGCGTGGCGAGGGCGTTGATCAGTTGCACCAGGCGGCGGTGCTGTGCGTCGACCGCCGGCAGCCCGGTTTCGAAGCTCTCGTTCCACGGCAGGAAGTCGACGGCGTGCATGGCGCTGAGGGTCAACGGCTGGATGAGGGCAAGAGGGTACGTCCGGGTGAACGGCAGCCGCGAGGAAAACTGTAGCGGCATTCCCGCAGGAGCGCTCGGCTCGCCGCTGCGCAGCCGTCGGCTGGCCGGCGTCGTTGCCGGAGGTGGTGGGGCGCCAGTGCGGCAGGACGCGCGAACAGCGGCTGGCGAACGGGAAGGGTTCGGGGATTGGGACTGGACGCGGCAGTGGCGGGCGAGCGCTGCGGCGGCAACGGTCGCCCGTTGCCGCCGGCTGGCCGCGCGCCGCGCTCAGGCGATGCGGGCGAAGGCCTCGACGACTGCGGGTGGCGCCTGCACCAGCTCGATCAGCACGCCCTCACCGGCGATCGGGAATTCGGCACTGGCTTTCGGGTGCAGGAAAGTGATGTCGAAGCCGGCGGCACCCTTGCGGATTCCGCCCGGCGCGAAACGGACGCCGTTCGCCGTCAGCCACTCGACGGCTTTCGGCAGGTCGTCGATCCACAGGCCGACGTGATTGAGCGGCGTGGCGTGGACCGCCGGTTTCTTCTCCGGGTCGACCGGTTGCATCAGGTCGACTTCGACCTTGAACGGGCCCTTGCCCATGGCGGCGATGTCTTCATCGACGTTCTCGCGCTCGCTGACGAAGTTGCCGGTGATTTCGAGGCCGAGCATGTCGACCCAGAGCTGCCGGAGCTTCATCTTGTCGGGACCGCCGATGGCGATTTGCTGAATTCCGAGGACCTTGAACGGACGTTGGCTCATGTGCTGTACTTTCTCGAGAGGGGAACAGGGAACGCTCCGGCCGCGGGATCTCAGTCACGGGCAGAGCGCCGGATGGCTGCAGCGGCTGCAATCTCGCCGCTGCGCGAAAACGCTTCGACATTGGCTTCGATGGTATCAGGATCGTAGAGATAATTCACCATCAGGCCGTAGGACTGCTTGTGGCCGCGCGGCGAGGTGTCGGCCAGGTAGTTGAGGCGCTCGATGCGGGCGCCATTGCCCAGGTGGAAGCGGGCGACCGGGTCGTAGGGGCGGCCGCCCTTGGCCGTCGCCAGAAGATAGCGCGCCGCCAGGCGCAGCAGCCCGTGCTGCAGGGCGCGCGTCAGGCGCGGATCCTGACACCAGCGGCTGTCGGCGAGCAGGCTCTGCAGGTCGCTGGCGCCTGCCGGCGGCAGGGCGTCGGCCGGCAGGTGGCGTCCGATCCGTTCGAGGTCGGCAGCGCTGAACGCCTTTGCCCAGGCCTCGGGGTTCTTCTCGGCCCAGCGGCGGAAGGTCGGCAGCGGCGACAGCGTGGCGAAGCTGACCAGTCGCGGGTAGTCGCGCTTGAGGTCGTCGACCACCCGCTTGAGCAGGAAGTTGCCGAACGAGACGCCGCGCAGGCCGGCCTGCGTGTTCGAGATCGAGTAGAAGATCGCGGTCGTCGCGCGTTGCGCGTCGAACACCGGCGCGTGCTCGTCAAGCAGGGCCTGCACGTTGTCGGCCAGGCGATCGACGAGCGCCACCTCGACGAAGATCAGCGGCTCCATCGGCATGCGCGGATGGAAGAAGGCGTAGCAGCGGCGATCGGAATCGAGGCGGTTCTTGAGATCGCTCCACGAACGGATCTCATGCACCGCTTCGTACTCGATCAGTTTCTCGAGCAGGGCGGCCGGTGAGTTCCAGGTGATCCGCTGCAGCTCCAGAAAGCCGACGTCGAACCAGGCACCGAGCCGCGATTCGAGCTCGCGATCGAGCGAGCGCAGCGCCGGATCCTGCGGCGCATAGCGCAGCAGGTCGGCGCGCAGGTCGACGAGGAACTTGACGCCCTGCGGCAGGGCGTTGAACTGCGTCAGGATGCGCAGGCGCGTCGAGCGCATGGCATTGCGCAGCGCCGATTCGGCCGCCCATTGCTGATCGCTGCCGACGGCAGCCTGGTAACCGGCATGCGCCTCGGCGACGCGCTGCGGATCGGGCCCGAACTCAGTCGCGACGAGTCGCAGGAACGTGGCCCGTCCCTCGTCGTCGAGATGCTGATAGGCGCCGGCGAGACGGGCGGCGCGTTGCCTGGCCGAGATCTCGCCACCGATGCCGCTGGCGCACTCGTGCAGCAGCGCGCGCACCTGTACCAGCTGCTTGCCCGCGAGGCTGCGGGCGGCACCACCCTCCGCGAGCAGCGTGCGCACACGGCGTAGCCCGCGAACCACGATACCTTCTGCCATCTCATTCTCCTTGGCCGCGGCCCGGCAACGGGGCAGCTCAGGCGCGCTGGCGGCCCGCGGTGACGATCAACATGATGCCGGCAGCGATCATCGGCAGTGACAGCCACTGCCCCATGCTGACGGTGTGGGAAAAGCCGAAGATCCCGGCGTCCGGCGAGCGGAAATACTCGGCGAGCCAGCGCAGGATTCCATAACCGACGAGAAAGGCGCCCGAGACGGCGCCGCGTGGCCGCTCGCGGCCGGCGTACAGCCAGAGCACGACGAACAGCAGCAGGCCTTCGAGCCCAGCCTGATAGAGTTGCGATGGATGGCGCGGCAGTCCGTCCACAGCCGGGAAGACCATCGCCCAGGGCAGTGAAGGATCGGCTGCGCGGCCCCACAACTCGCCATTGATGAAGTTGCCGATGCGCCCGGCGGCGAGCCCGAGGGGCACCAGCGGCGCGATGAAGTCGGTGATTTCGAGCCAGTGGCGAGAGCTCTTGCGCGCGTACAGCGCCATCGCCAGCAGGACGCCCAGCAGACCGCCATGGAAGGACATGCCACCGCGCCAGATGGCCAGGATCTGCAGCGGCTCGGACAGGTAGTGAGCGGGCTCGTAGAAGAGGACCTGCCCGAGGCGGCCACCGACGATCACCCCGAGGACGCCGTAGAAGAGCAGGTCGTCAAGCTGGCGGACGGTCCAGCCCGCGCGGGCGAACTGCGGCTGCCGCGACAGGCGGTACTTGCCGAGCCACCAGAACTGGAGAAAGGCGACCAGGTACATCAGCCCGTACCAGTGCACACTCAGCGGGCCGAGCGAAACGGCGACTGGGTCGAACTGCGGATGGGTCAACACGGTGCCAACACCCCGAGGGCTTTCGGATAGAATCGGCATTATAGCCCGTCGCTTCAAGGCGGGTTCCCGAATGGAGATCAGCGATGCCGCACTATCGTTCCCGCACCTCGACGCACGGTCGCAACATGGCTGGCGCGCGCGCCCTCTGGCGTGCCACCGGCATGGTCGATGGCGACTTCGGAAAGCCGATCATCGCCGTCGTCAATTCCTTCACGCAGTTCGTCCCCGGGCACGTGCACCTCAAGGATCTCGGGCAACTGGTCGCGCGCGAGATCGAGGCCGCCGGCGGCGTGGCGAAGGAATTCAACACCATAGCGATCGACGACGGCATCGCCATGGGGCACGACGGCATGCTCTATTCCCTGCCCTCGCGTGACCTCATCGCCGATTCGGTCGAGTACATGGTCAATGCCCACTGTGCCGACGCCATGGTGTGCATCTCGAACTGCGACAAGATCACTCCCGGCATGCTGATGGCGGCGATGCGCGTGAACATCCCGACGATCTTCGTCTCCGGTGGCCCGATGGAGGCCGGCAAGGTACGGTGGGGCGGCAAGGTGGTGGCGATCGACCTCGTCGACGCGATGGTCAAGGGCGGCGACAGCAACTGCTCCGACGCCGAGGTCGAGGCCTTCGAGCGTTCGGCGTGCCCGACCTGCGGCTCCTGCTCCGGCATGTTCACCGCCAACTCGATGAACTGCCTCACCGAAGCGCTCGGTTTTTCGTTGCCCGGCAACGGCAGCCTGCTGGCCACGCACGCCGATCGTCGCGGACTGTTCCTCGAAGCCGGCCGCCGGATCGTCGATCTCTGCCGCCGGTACTACGAGCGCGACGACCTTGCTGTCCTGCCCCGTTCGATCGGCAGCCTGGCTGCCTTCGAGAACGCGATGGCGCTCGACGTGTCGATGGGTGGCTCGACCAACACCGTGCTGCACATTCTTGCTGCAGCGCAGGAAGGGGGCGTCGATTTCACGATGGCCGACATCGACCGCATCTCGCGCCGGGTGCCGTGTCTGGCGAAGGTCGCTCCGGCGACGCCCGACTACCACATGGAGGACGTGCACCGCGCCGGCGGCATCTTCGCGATTCTCGGCGAGCTCGACCGGGCAGGACTGATCCATCGCGACGTGCCGACCGTACATGCGGCGACGCTGGGCGAAGCGATCGACCGCTGGGACGTACTGCGCGCGCAGGATGCGGCGGTCAGCGAGTTCTATCGCGCCGCACCCGGAGGCATTCCGACGCAGACCGCGTTCTCGCAGGGCCGTCGTTACCCGGACCTCGACCTCGACCGCGCCGCTGGCTGCATCCGCAACCGCGCGCATGCCTACTCGCAGGATGGCGGCTTGGCGGTGCTCTACGGCAACATCGCCGGTGACGGCTGCATCGTCAAGACGGCCGGTGTCGATGAGGCGATCTGGGTGTTCAGCGGGCGGGCGCGGGTCTTCGAAAGCCAGGACGACGCGGTGCAGGCGATCCTTGGTGACGAGGTGCGTGCCGGCGAGGTGGTGGTGATTCGCTACGAAGGGCCAAAGGGCGGTCCGGGGATGCAGGAGATGCTCTACCCCACCTCCTACCTCAAGTCGAAGGGGCTGGGCAAGGCCTGTGCGCTGCTGACCGATGGACGCTTCTCCGGCGGCACGTCGGGCCTGTCGATCGGCCATGTCTCGCCCGAGGCCGCCGAAGGCGGGGCGATCGGCCTCGTCGAAGAGGGCGACTTGATCGAGATCGACATTCCCGGTCGGCGCATCCATCTTTCCGTCAGCGATGGCGAACTGGCGCGGCGGCGGGCGGCAATGGATGCGCGCGGCGATTCCGCCTGGCAACCGGCGGGCGAGCGCGCGCGCGCCGTTTCGCGGGCCCTGCAGGCGTACGCACTGATGGCGACGTCGGCCGCCACCGGCGCCGTACGCGATCTCGGCCGGTTGCGCGGCGCCTGACGACGCGCCGTCTTCGCCACGCTCGACCGTAGCGGCGGGGTCAACGCCAGACGGCCCGCTGCGTTGAACCGTGCAGGTTCGACGCGCGCCGTTAGCGCATCGCGGCCTCGACCGGCTCGCGATGCTTTGCAAGCGGGCCAAACTGAAATACTATCGCGGCGTTTCAATCCCTTTACCTGAACGGAGTGTGAGCATGAAAGCGATCTACGCGTGCCTGCTGGCGGCTGCCGGCGTGATGTCTGCGGGTGCTGTCCAGGCTGATGAGGCCCTGGCCAAGTCGAAGAACTGCCTGTCTTGTCACGCGGTGGACAAGAAGGTCGTTGGTCCGGCGTACAAGGATGTGGCCAAGAAGTACACGGCCAAGGATGAAGCCATGCTCGCCGAGAAGGTGATCAAGGGCGGCAAGGGTGTTTGGGGTCCCGTGCCGATGCCGCCGAATCCCTCCGTCACCCCCGACGAGGCGAACAAGCTCGTCAAGTGGATTCTCAGCCAGAAGTGAGGGCTGAGGCAGCAGAAAGACCGGCCGGGTGCCGGTTTTTCGTTTCTGCGACATCGATGACGGGTGAAACGGCGTTTGCGAGTGCCATATGCTGGTTGACAAGTTCCTGATGGGCTTGGACAATCGCGCGTTCGCTGGCCCCGTAAGAAGACAATACTGGAGATGAACCCATGAAACATGCACACATTCCTGGCGTACTGATGGCCCTGGCCGCCTCGGTGGCGATGATCGGCTGCGGGAAGAAGGAGGAACCCAAGGCTGCTGCACCGGCGCCGGCACCGGCCGCTGCGCCGGCACCGGCGCCGAAGCCGGAGGTGGTCGTGAAGATCGGCCACGTCGCGCCGCTGACCGGACCGATCGCCCACCTCGGCAAGGACAACGAGAACGGCGCCCGTCTCGCCGTCGACGACGCCAACGCCAAGAAGCTGGAGATCGACGGCAAGATCGTCAAGTTCGAGCTGCTCGGCGAGGATGACCAGGCCGATCCAAAGACCGGCACCGTGGTGGCACAGAAGCTGGTCGACGCAAAGGTCGCCGGAGTCGTCGGCCACCTCAACTCGGGCACGACGATCCCGGCTTCGGCGATCTACAACCAGGCGGGTCTGCCGCAGATCTCGCCCTCGGCGACCAATCCGAAGTATACGCAGCAGGGCTTCAACACGACCTTCCGCGTCATGGCCAACGACATCCAGCAGGGTTCCGTGGTGGGCACCTACGCTGTCAAGGACATGGGCGCGAAGAAGGTGGCGATCATCGACGACCGTACCGCCTATGGCCAGGGTCTTGCCGACGAGGTCGAGAAGGCTGCCAAGGCCGCGGGCGCCACCATCGTCGCGCGCGAGTTCACCACCGACAAGGCGACCGATTTCAAGGCAATCCTGACCAAGATCAAGGCCAAGAATCCCGACGTGATCTTCCTGGGTGGCATGGACGCGGTCGGTGGTCCGATGCTGAAGCAGATCAAGGAACTCGGCATCAAGGCGAAGTTCACCACCGGTGACGGTGGTTGCTCGCCGGAACTGATCAAGCTCGCGGGTGCCGCCTCGGAAGGCGTCATCTGCACGCAAGCTGGTCTGCCGGTCGACAAGCTGCCGAACGGCCAGAAGTTCGTCGAGGACTTCACCAAGAAGTACGGCCAGATCCAGATCTATTCGCCGTACAGCTACGACGCCGTGATGGTGCTGGTCGATGCGATGAAGCGTGCCAATTCGGTCGATCCGGTCAAGTATCTGCCGGAAGTCGGCAAGACCGCCTACGACGGAGTCACCGGCAAGATCGAGTTCGACGACAAGGGCGACATCAAGAACGGTGCGATCACCGTATTCGTGATCCAGGACGGCAAGCTCGTCACCCTCAAGTCCGAGGGTGGCACTGCGGCGGCCGCTCCAGAAGCCAAGAAGTAAGGCTCGCCGGGCAACCGGCGGCGAGGGAATGGCGGGAGCCATTCCCTCGGTCTGGCCGTGTCCGCCGTCTTCCTTCGGTTTCCCGGATCAGTCCCCGGTCTTCGGGCAACAGCTCCATGAGTCGGATACCCTGGTTCGCCCAAAGCGCTTCGTTGCGGAAAGCCTGACCATGGACACTCTCCTGCAGCAACTCGTCAACGGCCTCACGCTCGGCGCCGTCTATGCGCTCGTCGCGCTCGGCTACACGATGGTCTATGGCATCATCGGCCTGATCAACTTTGCCCACGGTGAAGTGGTGATGATCGGCACCATGGTCGCGTTCACCGTCATCGTCTCGCTTGCCGGCAGCGGCATGCCGCCGCTGCTGATCCTCACCATTGGTCTGCTGATCGCAGTCGTCGCGTGCATGGTCCTGGGCTGGGGTCTCGAGCGCGTCGCCTATCGACCGCTGCGCCACGCACCGCGACTAACGCCGCTGATCACGGCAATCGGCATGTCGATCGTCCTGCAGAACGTGGCGATGATCATCTGGGGCCGTAACTACATCACCTTTCCGCCGATGATCGACAAGCGGATCTACGAGGTCGGTGGCGCCAGTTTCACCAACGTGCAGGTGGCGATCGTCGTTCTCGCCGCGCTGGTGATGATCGGACTGACCTACCTCGTGCAGCGTACCCGCATGGGCATGGCGATGCGGGCGACGGCGCAGAACCAGCATGTCGCGCTGCTGATGGGGGTCGACATCGATCGCGTGATCGCCATGGCTTTCATCATCGGCTCCGCTCTCGGAGCACTGGCCGGCTGCATGGTCGGGTCATACTACGAGATCGCGCATTACCAGATGGGTTTCATGCTCGGCCTGAAGGCCTTCACCGCGGCCGTACTCGGCGGCATCGGCAACATGGCGGGTGCCATGGCCGGCGGCCTGCTGCTGGGAATCATCGAGGCGCTGGGTGCCGGCTACATCGGTGACCTCACGGGCAACTTCCTCGGGAGCCACTATCAGGACATCTTCGCCTTCATGGTGCTCATCATCGTACTGATGTTCCGTCCGTCCGGATTGTTCGGCGAGCGTACCGGAGACCGGGCATGACCGGCGAGTCGAGACGCAGTCCGCGCGGGCTGCGGCAGTGGCTGGGGTTGCTGCTGCTCGTCGGTGTCCTGCTGGCGGTGCCCTTTGTCGCCGCTCTCGGTGGCCAGGCGTGGGTCCGCATCGCCAACTTCGCGATTCTCTATGTCTTCCTCGCGCTCGGCCTCAACATCGTCGTCGGCTACGCCGGTCTTCTGGACCTCGGTTACGTCGCCTTCTACGCGGTCGGGGCCTATTGCTATGCGCTGCTGGCGTCGCCACATTTTGGCATCCACCTGCCGTTCTGGGTGATCCTGCCTTTCGGCGCGGCGCTGGCCTGTCTCTTCGGCGTCCTTCTGGGCGCGCCAACGCTGAAGTTGCGCGGCGACTATCTGGCCATCGTCACCCTCGGTTTCGGCGAGATCATCCGCATCTTCATGAACAACCTCAACGCGCCGATCAACATCACGAACGGTGCGCAGGGGATCACGCTGATCGACCCGATCCGCATCGGCGAATTCTCTTTTGCCAAGACCAGTACGCTGTTCGGAATTTCCCTTTCCGGTCCGCAGAAGTACTACTTCCTGCTCGTCGCGCTGGCGGCGCTCGTCATCGTCATCAACATCCGCCTGCAGAATTCGCGCATCGGCAGGGCCTGGCAGGCAATTCGCGAGGATGAGGTGGCGGCCAAGGCGTGCGGCATCAACACGCGCAACATCAAGTTGCTGGCCTTCGCCATGGGGGCCTCTTTCGGCGGCATCGCCGGAGGAGTGTTTGCTGCCATGCAGGGGTTCGTCAGTCCCGAGAGCTTCTCGTTGATGGAGTCGATCACGATCCTGGCAATGGTGGTTCTCGGCGGCATGGGGCACATTCCGGGCGTGATTCTCGGCGCGGTCCTGCTGACCGGGCTGCCAGAGGCCTTGCGCTACGGCATCGAGCCGGTGCAGAAAGCCGTCTTCGGGCGCATGATCATCGATCCCGAAAGCCTGCGGATGCTCGTCTTCGGTCTGGCACTGGTGCTCGTGATGCGTTTCCGCCCCGCGGGTTTGTGGCCGTCGTCGCTGCGCCGTCGGGAACTGAGCGAGGTGACGGACTGAGCATGGCGGAGCAGCGGCAGATTCTTCTCGCGGCACACGGGGTCGCCAAACACTTCGGCGGCGTCAAGGCGCTGCACGACGTTTCCCTGACCATCCATCGGGGCGAGATCTACGGCCTGATCGGACCGAATGGCGCCGGCAAGACAACCTTTTTCAATTGCCTTACAGGTCTCTACACGAACGAGAGCGGCCACTTCGTCTTCGACGGCGTGAGGCTCGCCGCCGATGCCCCGCACAAGGCCGCCGCGGTCGGTATCGCGCGGACGTTCCAGAACATCCGGCTGTTCGGCAACATGACGGCGATCGAGAATGTCATGGTCGGGCGCCACCTGCGCACCAGCGCCGGCGTCTTCGGCGCAATCAGCCGAAACCCGGCGACGCGTGCCGAAGAGGCGGCGATCGCGCGCCGCGCGGACGAGCTGCTGCACTACGTCGGGATCCAGGAGCGGGCGCATGATTATGCGCGGCACCTGTCGTACGGCGACCAGAGGCGGCTCGAGATAGCTCGTGCGCTGGCCACGGAACCCAAGCTGCTGGCGCTCGACGAGCCGGCGGCGGGGATGAACGGCACCGAAACCGAGGCTCTGCGCGTGCTGGTTGAGGGAATCCGCCGCGATGGCGTGACGGTGCTGCTCATCGAGCATGATGTCAAGCTGGTGATGGGACTGTGTGACCGGGTTGCGGTCCTTGATTACGGCGAGAAGATCTGCGAGGACGTGCCGGCGGTGGTGCAGAAGGATCCGCGCGTCATCGAGGCCTACCTCGGTGGTTAGGCGACGCGAAGGAAACGGATGAACATGCTGGAAGTCAACGGCTTGCGTGTCTCCTATGGCGGCATCCAGGCGGTTCGTGGCATCAGCTTCCACGTCAGCGAGGGCGAGATGGTGGCCCTCATCGGTGCCAATGGTGCCGGCAAGAGCAGCACGTTGCGGGCTCTGGCGCGCCTGCTCGAGCCCGCCGGCGGCAACGTGCGCTACCGTGGCAAGGAACTCCTGCAGGTGCCGCCGCATTGCCTGGTCACCGAGGGCATTGCCCTGGTGCCGGAGGGCAGGGGGGTTTTCCCGCGCATGACGACGCTCGAAAACCTTTACATGGGCGCCTACGCGCGCAACGACAAGACCGCGGTCGCGCGTGATCTCGAACATGTGCTTGGCCTCTTCCCGCGCCTCAAGGAGCGGGCGCAGCAGGTTGCGGGAACGCTCTCGGGTGGCGAACAGCAGATGCTGGCGATCGGTCGCGCACTGATGAGCAAGCCGCGCCTGCTGTTGCTCGACGAGCCGTCGATGGGGCTCGCGCCGATCATGGTGCAGAAGATTTTCGAGGTGATCCGTACCGTTGCCAGCGAGGGCATGACGATCCTGCTCATCGAGCAGAACGCCAAGCTGGCGCTGGAGGTGAGTCAGCGCGGCTACGTCATGGAAAGTGGCGAGATCACGGTGACTGACGACTCCACCCGTCTGCTGGCCGACCCGAAGGTGCGCGCCGCGTACCTGGGGGAATGACCGGCAAGCATGGCTGGTTGCCGGAAGTGTTCCGGCGATCGGCCCACCCACGTCATCGGCTGGCGTCGGCTGTCCCCTCGGGGGGGGGCCGGCGCGTTCAGAACTCCATTGCGTCGGCGAATGCGAGTGCCTGCAGTTGCGCGCTGTTGAACTGTGTCGCGGTCAGCCCGAGCATTGCCGACTGCTCGGCGATGGCAGGTCCGTCACCGGCTTCGCTGGCCAGTGCCAGGTCGAGAAAGGCCTGGTAGCGCCCGCCGTTGCCGAGCAGCGCGTCGGTGATCGGTTCCGGCAAGCGCATCGCTTCGAGGATCTGCTCCATGGTCAGACCGAGCAGCGCGTCGAGCAGGGAGAATGCACCGGTGATGAACAGGTTGTCGTATTCGGACTTGTCGACCAGGCCGGCGGCCAGCAACTCGATCAGGCGAGCCCTGACCAGCGAAGTGTGCATCAGCGCCGGGGCCAGCGGATCCTTGCTGGCAGTCGCGAGCAGCAGCGACAGCCAGCGATTGAGCTTGTCGTAGCCGAGCATCGTCACCGCATGGCGAAACGACTGGATCTCGCAGGACAGGCCGAAGCCCGCCGAGTTGATGTAGCGCAACAGCCTGTAGGAGATCGCCACATCCTGCTTCAGCGCCGCCTCGACCTCCCGCATCTCGGCATTGTTCCGCACCAGATTGACGAGGCGCATGATGTTTGCCTGGCTGGCGCTGAGTGTCTTGGCCGGGACGCCGCTGGGCGTGGTGAAAAACCAGCCGGCAGCGGCCGTCATGCCGGCGTCCATGCTGGCGCGAAAGTCGGCCGTCGTTGGCACCTTGAAGGCGATGCCCATGCCGTGGCTCCTGGTGCGCGCGGCGAGGAGCTTGAGCTGGGCGCTGTTCAGACGTTCCGTGTCGAAGCCGATGAAGCGGCATTGCAGTCCGAGCGACAGCGCCTGCGCCGCCTGCGGATCGAAATGCAGGCAGATCGTCGGTTGCCAGGTCTGGATGGCGGCGATCAGATCCGGGCCGTGCTCGCCGAGCAGGCATGTCGCGGGCAGCTCGATCGTCGCGTTTTCGGGTGCCGACCAGTCGAGGAGGCGAGCATCGATGGCGGCTGCCGGGCAACTGACGAAGAGTGGCTTGCCGCCCATGGGCCAGACGCTGGCGAGAGAGTCGAGCGCCATCACGGCGGCCGGCATGCCGCCGTCGGCGGGGAGATGGAGCATCAGGCGGGTGGCGATGATCCGGCTCTGCCGGTTGACCAGCGGCTGGCGCGATATGAAGACCTCAGTCATGCGGTGTTCCGTTCATCTCCGGCGCCGGGCCGGTGGCGATGGCCAGTTGCGTATCGGCCGCGTATTCGAAGGAGTCGGCGAAGAATTCGTCGGTCGGCAACCGGCAGTGGGCAAGAAAGTCCGTGCGGGCGGCAGCAACCATGGCCGGAGCGCCGCAGACATAGGCCTGGTGTTGCGACAGGTCCGGGTGGTCCTGCATCGCTGCCGCATGCACCAGACCGGTGCGGCCATGCCAGCGGTCGGCAGGCGGCGACTCCGAAAGGACCGGGACGAAGCGAATCCAGGGATGCTCCGCTGCCCATTGCTGCGCAAGTTGCAGAAGGTAGAGGTCGGCTCGCTGGCGCGCACCCCAGTAGATGTCCATCGGTCGCGTGCTGCGTTGCGCCAGCGCATGTTCGACGATCGCCTTGATCGGCGCGAAGCCGGTGCCACCAGCGACCAGGAGCATCGGCCGCGGCGAGTCGTCGCGCAGAAAGAAGCTGCCCAATGGACCTCGCAAGCGCAGGAGGTCGCGCTCGCGCATGTTGCTGAAGACGTGTTCGGTGAACCGGCCACCCGCCACGCGGCGGACATGCAACTGCAGGACGCTGTCGTCGTGCGGTGCATTGGCGAGCGAGAATGAGCGCCGCTTGCCGTCCTTGAGCAGGATGTCGACGTACTGGCCGGCGAGAAACTGCAGCCGCTCGCTGCTCGGCAGGCGCAGTTCGACGATCATCACTTCGGGCGCGACGTGCCGCAGCCGGTGCACGCGCGCCGGCAGGGTGCGGATGGGTATGTCGGCGAGCGCCCTCACTTCCGCGGTCTCGATGCAGAGGTCTGTCCTTGCCGTCGCGCAACAGAGTAGCGCGAACCCGGCCAGACGGTCGCTTTCGCCGAGAACGGCGGTCGACGCGTTGCCGTGGTCCACCTCACCGCTCAGGACGCGGCCGCGGCAGCTGCCGCAGACACCGTCGCGGCAGCCGTAGGGAAGGTTCAGCCCTTGCCGGAGTGCAGCGGCGAGGATGCTTTCGTCGGCAGCGACGGAGAAGGCATGTCCGCTCGGCTTGACAACCACCTGATGATCCATTGTTTCTCCGTGCGGGTCCCGATCCGGTAGAATCATGTGGTGCGAAGACTCTTGATCGTTGGTTGCGGTGACGTGGCGCGTCGCATGCTCCCCCACCTGCTCGGCCATTACCACGTCCTGGCGCTGGTACGGGATCGCGAGCAGTGCGCTTTCTGGCGAGAACACGGCGCCAGACCGGTCGTCGCCGACCTCGATCAGCCACGAAGCCTGCAGCGACTCGCCGGCCTGGCCGATGTCGTGGTCCATCTGGCGCCGCCACCGGCACCTGCCGGCGAGCGCCAGGATGGCGCCAGCCGCGACCCCCGGACCCGCTGGCTGCTGGCAGCTCTGGCTCGGGGGAGGAGTCTACCACAGCGAATCGTCTATATAAGCACCACCGGTGTCTACGGCGACTGTGCCGGGGAGTTGGTAGACGAGACGCGGCGCCTGCGACCGACCACCAGCCGCGCTCGCCGCCGGCTGGATGCCGAGCGGCGCTTGCGCCTTCTTGGCCGGCTCGGCGTCGTCGTCAGCATCCTGCGGGCACCCGGCATCTACGCCGCCGACCGTCTGCCGATCGAGCGGCTGCGCAGGGGCAGCCCGGCGCTGTGCGATGCCGACGATGTGTATACCAACCACATCCACGCCGAGGATCTGGCGCTGCTGGCCTGTGCCGCTCTGCGTTACGGACGGAGCAACCGGGCATACAACGCGAGCGACGATTCGCGCATCAAGATGGGCGAATACTTCGACCTGGTCGCCGAACACTTGGGGTTGCCGAAGGTCCCGCGCGTGTCGCGGTGCGAGGCGGAAGAACTGCTGTCGCCGCTGCAGTTGTCGTTCATGAGTGAGTCACGCCGCCTGCTGAACCGGCGTGCCCGGGAGGAACTGCAGGCTCGCCTGCGCTATCCGCAGGTGGCTGATGGCGTTGCGGCGGCGGCGAGAGAGAGGAACGCTCGATGTTGACGGTCAAGGTGCTGCATCTGTGGATGGTGGTGAGCTGGTTCGCGGGGCTGTTCTACCTGCCGCGAATCTTCGTGAACCTGGCGATGGTGCCATCGGGCAGCGAGGCCGAGCGGCAGAGACTGCTGCTGATGGCCGGCAAGCTGTATCGCTTCATGACGCCGATCGGCGTGCTGGCGATCGCACTGGGTCTCTGGCTGTGGTTCGGCTTTGGCTTCGGCGGCGGCTGGCTGCACGCGAAGACGGCGCTGGTGCTGTTGCTGGTCGCCTATCATGCGTACTGCGGGCGCCTGCTGCACGACTTCGCGGCCGGGCTCAATCGGCACGGGCACGTCTGGTATCGCTGGTTCAACGAGTTGCCGGTACTGTTGCTGCTGGCGGCAACCTACCTCGCCGTGGTCAAGCCTTTCTAGCCTGGAGCGGCGAACGACGATGGAACGATTCTTTGCCAGTTGCCCACGCGGCCTGGAACATTTGCTGGCTGACGACCTGTTGGCGGCCGGCGCCGGCCAACTGGAAGCGATTGCCGGCGGCGTGCATTTCAGAGGTGAATGGCCGGTCTGCTACCGCGCCAATCTTGACTCGCGGATTGCCACCCGCGTCCTCTGGCGGGTCGCGCGGGCGCCCTATGCCAGCGAGGACGACGTCTATCGTCTGGCGCTGGAGACACCGTGGCCACGCTGGTTCCTGACGCGGCAGACGATCCGGGTCGATGTCACGGCGCAGAAGAGTCCGCTCAGGAGCATCGAGTTCATCACGCTGCGCATCAAGGACGCCGTCTGTGACCGTTTCCGACGCGACTCCGGCAGCCGCCCGAGCGTCGATACGCGCCAGCCCGAGGTCAGGATTCAGGCTTTCCTTAGCCAGAGCGAATGCACCCTCTATGTCGATACCTCGGGCGCGCCGCTCCATCAGCGTGGCTTTCGGCAGAAGACCGTCGACGCGCCGTTGAAGGAGAACCTTGCTGCCGGCATCCTTCGGCTCAGCGGCTGGCGGCCGGGCATCCCCCTGCTCGATCCGATGTGTGGCAGTGGCACTTTCCTTCTCGAGGCGGCGCAGATGGCGCTCGGTCGGGCGCCGGGCGCTCGGCGCGAGTTCGCCTTTCAGCGCCTGCGCCACTTCCAGCCGGACCTCTGGCAAGGTCTTCTCGAGCGGGCGCGCGCCGCAGAGCGTCCGGCGACGGAGATGGCCATCTTCGGCAGTGACGTCTCGCCGATGGCGGTACGCGCGACCCTTGTCAACCTCGATCGCGCCGCTCTGCTGCCGGCAGTGCGTCTCGCTGCCGGCGATCTGCTCGAGATCGAGGCGCCGGCCGCGAGTGGCATCATGGTCAGCAATCCGCCGTACGGCGAGCGGGTTTCCGACGACGACGAACTGGCGCGGTTCTACCCCTTGCTCGGCAGTGCCCTGAAGCGCCGTTTCGCCGGCTGGACCTGCTGCCTGATCAGCGCCGATACGCGCCTGCCGCGGATGGTGCGGCTGACACCCAGCCGCAGGACGCCGCTGTTCAACGGCGCTCTGGAGTGCCGGCTTTACGAGTTCCGCATGGTCGCCGGCAGCAACCGCGGCTGAAGGATCGCCGCGGTGTGATCGCGTGTCGGTGCGGCAGAGCCTTCACTCGACGATGCCGAGGTGACCGAGCCCGGCGGTGAGATCGCGGTCCTTCGACTCCTTGCCATGCAGCTTGATCTGCAGCCGCAGGTCGTTGAGCGAGTCGGCGTTGCGCAGGGCATCCGTATAGGTGATCAGGCCCGCCTCGTAGAGGTCGAAGAGCGCCTGGTCGAAGGTCTGCATGCCAAGCTCGCGCGACCGCTTCATGACATCCTTGATCTCCTGGACCTGTCCCTTGAAGATGAGGTCGGAAATGAGTGGCGAATTGAGCATGATCTCGATCGCCGGCACGCGCCCCTTGCCGTCCTTCTTCGGCAGCAGGCGTTGCGATACCAGCGCGCGCAGGTTGAGCGAGAGGTCCATCAGCAACTGGTGCCGGCGCTCCTCGGGGAAGAAGTTGATCACCCGGTCGATGGCCTGGTTGGCGCTGTTGGCGTGTAGCGTCGCCAGGCAGAGGTGCCCGGTTTCGGCAAAGGCGATGGCGTAGTCCATCGTCGCCCGATCGCGAATCTCCCCCATCATGATGACGTTCGGTGCCTGGCGCAGGGTGTTCTTGAGTGCCACTTCCCAGGTATCGGTATCGACACCGATCTCGCGCTGCGTGACGATCGACTTCTTGTGATCGTGCACGAACTCGATCGGATCCTCGATGGTGATGATGTGTCCCTGGCTGTTCTGGTTGCGGTGGTCGACCAGTGCCGCCAGTGAGGTCGTCTTGCCGGTGCCGGTTCCGCCGACGAAGATCACCAGGCCGCGCAGCGTCATCGCGATGTCCTTGAGCACCGGCGGCAGTCCGAGTTCGTCGAGGGTCGGCACGACGAGGTTGATCGTTCGACAGACCACGGCGACGCGTCCCTGCTGCACGAGTGCATTGACGCGGAAGCGACCGATGCCGGAGGGCGAGATGGCGAAGTTGCACTCCTTTGTGGCCTCGAACTCGGATGCCTGGCGGTCGTTCATCAGCGCTCGCGCCAGTTCTGCCGAGTGCTGCGGCAGCAGCGGTTGGCTCGACACCGGGATCACCTTGCCATCGACCTTGATCGCCGGCGGAAAGTTCGCCGTGATGAAGAGGTCGGATCCGTGTTTCTGGACCATCAGGCGCAGCAGTTCATGCATGAACTTCAAAGCCTGATCGTTTTCCATGCTGTTCCTCCTGACTGAACGAGTGGCTATGCGCCAGGGATGGCGTCCTTGTTGGCCGCCTTCATGCGTGCCTCCGGTGCCGAGACGATGTTGCGCCGGACGAGCTCGATCAATGCCTGGTCGAGCGTCTGCATGCCGAACTGCTGCCCGGTTTGCAACGAGGAGTACATCTGCGCCACCTTGTTCTCGCGGATCAGGTTGCGGATGGCCGGCGTTCCGATCAGGATTTCGTGTGCCGCGACGCGTCCCTGTCCGTCCTTCGTCTTCAGCAGGGTTTGCGAGATGACCGCCCGCAGTGACTCGGAGAGCATCGAGCGCACCATTTCCTTCTCGGCTGCCGGAAAGACGTCGATGATGCGGTCGATCGTCTTGGCTGCGCTCGAAGTATGCAGGGTGGCGAACACCAGGTGGCCGGTCTCGGCGCCGGTCAGTGCGAGCCGGATGGTTTCGAGGTCGCGCATCTCGCCGACGAGAATCACGTCCGGGTCTTCGCGCAGTGCCGAGCGCAGCGCGTTCTGGAAGGAAAGTGTGTGGGGTCCGACCTCGCGCTGGTTGATCAGGCAGCGCTTCGGCTGGTGTACGAACTCGATCGGGTCCTCGACCGTGAGGATATGGTGGTAGGCGTTTTCGTTGACGTGGTTGATCATCGCCGCCAGGGTGGTCGACTTGCCGGATCCGGTCGGACCCGTGACGAGGACGATTCCGCGCGGATACTCCGAGATGTCCTTGAAGATGCGCGGGCAGTTGAGATCCTCCAGGGTCAGGACTTTCGACGGAATCGTCCGGAAGACGGCACCGGCGCCGCGATTCTGCACGAAGGCATTGACCCGAAAACGGGCGAGGTTGGGAATTTCGAAGGAGAAGTCGCACTCCCGGGTATCCTCGTACTGCTTGCGCTGCGCGTCGCTCATGATGTCGTACACCATGCCGTGCACGAGCTTGTGTTCCATCGCCGGCAGGTTGATCCGCCGGACATCCCCGTTGACACGGATGATCGGTGGCAGACCGGCAGAAAGGTGAAGGTCGGAAGCCTTGTTCTTGACGCTGAAAGCCAGGAGTTCGGTGATGTCCATCCGGTTCGGTCCTCGGGCGGTGGGCAGGGCGCGGTGTTATACTGCGAACAACCTGCGCGACGCCCGATTATGACCACACTTCCCGCCAAGCTGCAAGCCGTCCGCGCCCGAATCGCCGACGCGGCGCGGCTTTGCGGCCGTGATGCGGCTGCCATCCGGCTGCTCGCCGTGAGCAAGACCTGGCCGGCAGCGGCACTGCGCGAACTGGCTGCCGCAGGCCAGAAGGCCTTCGGCGAGAGCTACGTGCAGGAAGCCGTCGGCAAGATCGACGAACTGCGCGACCTGGATATCGAGTGGCATTTCATCGGCGCGCTGCAGGCCAACAAGACCCGGCTGGTGGCAGAGTCCTTCGACTGGGTGCACTCCGTCGATTCGCTGCGCATCGCCCAGAGGCTTGCCGCGCAACGTCCGGCGACGATGCCCGAGCTGTCGGTCTGCCTGCAGGTGAACATCAGTGGCGAGGCGAGCAAGGCAGGTGCCACGCCGTCGGCGGTGCCGGCTCTCGCGCAGGCGGTGGCGGCGCTGCCGCGACTCCGCCTGCGCGGTCTGATGGCAATTCCGGAAGCAAACAGCGACTTCGCCGCACAACGCTCGTCCTTTCGTCGCCTGCGGGAACTTTCGCAGCGTTTGCAGGCCGATGGGTTGGCGCTGGATTCCCTGTCGATGGGCATGTCGCACGATCTCGAGGCGGCCATAGCGGAGGGGGCGACATTGCTGCGCGTGGGTACGGCGATTTTTGGTGAGAGACGATGAAGATCACTTTCCTTGGTGGTGGCAACATGGCCAATGCGCTGGTCGGCGGGCTGCTGAAGACCGGTTTTGCTGCGTCGGACATCGCGGTCATCGAGCTCGGTGCGCAGGGGCGGGCGCAGCTGCGCGTGGCCTACGGCGTGCGCTGCTATGAGGCTGCCAGTGCGGTGGCGCTCGACTGCGACGCCCTTCTGCTGGCGGTGAAGCCGCAGCAGATGCGCGAGGCCTGTCCGCCGCTGCTGCCGTTCCTCAGACAACAGCTGGTCATCAGCATCGCCGCCGGCCTGCGTCTGGCGGATGTGTCGCGCTGGCTGGGGGGCTATGGCAGGATCGTGCGCGCGATGCCCAACACGCCGGCCCTGATCGGCGCCGGAGTGACCGGTTTGTGTGCCATGGCCGCCGTCTCGATGGCCGAGAGACTGGGTGCGGAGCGTATCCTGCAGGCCGTCGGCAGCACGCTCTGGATTGCCGATGAAGAGAAGATGGATGCGGTGACCGCCATCTCGGGAAGTGGGCCGGCCTATGTCTTCCTGTTCATCGAGGCGCTGCAGCAGGCAGCCGGAGATCTCGGACTGACGCCAGCACAGGCGAGGCAGTTGTCGATCGATACGGTTCTCGGCGCGGCACGACTCGCGGCCCAGTCGGACGAGGCGGCGTGTGTGCTGCGCGAGCGCGTGACTTCGAAGGGTGGCACGACCGAAGCGGCGCTGCGGACGATGGAGCAGCGCTCTGTCAAGGAAGGGTTCATCGCCGGCGTTCTTGCCGCCAACTCGCGCGGCCGCGAGCTTGGTGAGCTGCTCGGCCAGGATGGCTGATGATTGTCGCTGCCGGCCTTTTCCTGCTCGATGCGCTGGCGTCGTTCCTGACCGTCGCTCTGCTGTTGCGTTTTTTCATGCAGGCCTGCCGGGTGTCCTTCAACAATCAGCTCGGTACTTTCGTCGTCGCGCTGACCAACTGGCTCGTCAGGCCGCTGCGCCGGGCCCTGCCCGGATTCTACGGTCTTGATCTGGCAAGCCTGCTGCCGGCATGCCTGCTGCAGATCGTCTATGCGTCGGCGGTGTTCATCCTGCGAGGGGGGCTCGATGGCGCTGCCGCCGGGGCGTGGCTGCCGCTCGTCTTCTGGTACGGTTTGCTGGCTACGCTGCGCCTCGCCATCTATCTGCTGATCGCGGCGCTGCTGCTGCAGGCGGTGCTGTCATGGATCAGCCCGTATTCCCCGCTGGGGCAGCCCGTATCACAATTGACCCGGCCGGTCCTGCGTCCGATCCAGCGCCTGTTGCCGACGATTGGCGGCGTCGATCTGTCACCGCTCGTCGCCATCGTCTTCGCGCAGTTGCTGCTGATGTTCCTCTAGCTCGTGGGCCAATGGGCGCGGCAGCTTGCGGGAACGCTGAGCATCACGGTGCATGTTCAGCCGGGGGCGAAACACACCGAGGTGGTCGGTGAGCATGCTGATGCATTGAAGGTTCGTCTGGCGGCAGCGGCCGTCGATGGCCGCGCGAATGCGGCCCTGATCGACCTGATCGCACAACGGCTCGACGTGCCACGGTCGGCGGTGACGATCCGCAGCGGCGAGAAGTCGCGGCGCAAGCTGTTGCTGGTCAACGGGGCGCCGGCCGACGCCGTGCTGCGCCTGCGCGGCGAATGAGAGGGCTGGCGGCGGGCGCCCGGCCGTGCTGCCGCCTCAGCCCTCGAAGACGACCTTGCCGCCGACCAGTGTCAGGCGGACCCGGCCGCTGAGCTCATAGCCGAGATAGGGCGTGTGCTTGCCCTGACTGCGCAAGCTTTCGGGGGTGACGCGCCAGGATTCGTCGGGATCGAAGACGCACACGTCGGCCGCCTCGCCGACGGCAAGGGAACCCGCCGCGATGCCGAGGATCGCCGCTGCATCCGACGTGATGCGGGCGAGCGCCTGCAGCAGCGGTAGCCGGGACTGAGTTGCCCAGAGCAGGGTCAATGGCAGCAGCAGTTCGACGGCGGTAGCACCGGGCAGGGCTTCGGCGAACGGCAACTGCTTGCCGTCCGCGTCGACCGGCGTGTGGTCGGAACAGATCGCCGCCAGCCCGTCGGCGACCGCGCTGCGCAGCGCGTCGCGGTCGCTCGCCGAACGCAGCGGCGGGTCGAAGCGTGCATTGCTGTCGAAAAAGCCGATGTCCATTTCCGAAAGGTGCAGGTGGTGCACCGCGACGTCGCAGCTGACCCGCATGCCGGCGTCCCTGGCCGCACGCACGAGGTCGATCGCCGCCGCCGACGAAAGGCGGGACAGGTGCAGTCGTACGCCGGTGTGCGCGGCCAGTTGCAGGGCGGTTGCGGTGGCGATGCTTTCGGCGACCACCGGGATGCCGGTCAGGCCAAGCCGCGACGCGACTTCGCCATCGTGCGCGACGCCGTCGCGGGCAAGAAAGTCATCCTGCGGGCGCAAGCGCACGGCATAGCCAAAGGTGGCTGCATACTGCATGGCCCGCAGCAGGATCTGCGTGTCGACGATCGCCCGTTTGGCCTGCGAGAAGGCAATGCAGCCGGCACGCGCGAGGCTGTTCATCTCGGCAAGTCGCTCGCCGGCGAGTTGCTCGGTCAGGGCGCCGATCGGATGGACGCGCGCCAGACCGACGGTGGCGCTGCGCCTGACCAGTCGTTCGACCAGACCCGGTTCGTCGAGCGGCGGTTTGCTGTCGGGCGGGCAGGCTAGCGAGGTGACGCCACCGGCGACGGCTGCCGCGAGTTCGGGCTCGATGGCGCCGAGGCGCGCCGACAGATCGACCAGTCCCGGGCAGACGATCAGGCCACTGGCGTCGATGACGCGCTGCGCCGTGAAGCCAGCTGGTGGCTGACCGATCGCTGCGACGCGACCGCCGGAAATGAACAGGTCGAGTGGTGCGTCCACCCCGTTGGCCGGATCGACCAGACGGCCGTTGCGGATCTGCAGCGCTGCCTCGCCCATGCCTCAGTTCCCTGCCAGAATGCCCATCACCGCCATGCGCACGGCGATGCCGAACGTCACCTGTGGCAGGATCACTGCCTGTGGGCCGTCGGCGACGTCGGAGTCGATCTCGACGCCGCGATTCATCGGTCCCGGATGCATCACGATGGCGTCCGGGCGCGCGAGCGCCAGGACCGCCGGTGTCAGCCCGTAGCAACGGAAGTACTCGCGCGCCGACGGCAGCAGGGCACCGTTCATCCGTTCGTTCTGCAGACGGAGCATGATCACCACATCGCAATCGCGGATGGCGCTGCGCAGATCGTGACAGACGCGCACCCCCATCTTCTCGATGGCGGTCGGCAGCAGCGTCTGCGGGCCCACCGCGCGCACCTCGGCAGCACCGAGCGTGGTCAGGGCGTGAATGTCCGAGCGGGCCACGCGTGAGTGCAGGATGTCGCCGACGATCGCCACCACGAGGTTGGTGAACTCCTGCTTGTAGTGACGGATGGTGTACATGTCGAGGAGGCCCTGCGTCGGGTGGGCGTGGCGCCCGTCGCCGGCATTGACGACGTGTACGTCCTCGCGCCCGAGGCGGCGCAGGTGGTCGGCGATGAGGTGCGGAGCGCCGCTCGCCGCATGCCGGACGACGAACATGTCGGCGTGCATGGCTACCAGATTGTCGACCGTGTCGAGGAGGGTTTCGCCTTTCGCGGTCGATGAGCGGGTGACATCGAGATTGATGACATCTGCGGAAAGGCGCTTGGCAGCGATCTCGAAGGTGGTGCGGGTGCGCGTCGAGTTCTCGAAGAAGACGTTGAAGACGCTCTTGCCACGCAACAGGGGGACCTTCTTGACTTCGCGATGCGACACCTTCAGGAAGCTCGAGGCGGTGTCGAGAATGTGTGTGATCACCTCGCGCGGCAGGCCCTCGATCGACAGCAGGTGGGTCAGCGCGCCATTGGCGTTGAGCTGGGGATTACGCATGCTCGTCGAGGCTCCACTGCAGTCCTCCGTTGTCGTTCTGCGAGAGAACCAGTTCGGAGGACGGGTCGAGATCGACTCGCCACGGGCAGAAGTCGGCGCAGATGGGGAGTTGGCGGTGACCACGATCGGCCAGGACGGCGAGTTGGATCATTGCCGGGCGGCCATAATCGAACAGCTCGTTGATTGCAGCGCGGGTCGTGCGGCCGGTGTACAGGACGTCGTCCACAAGAACCAGCGTGCGGTCTTCGACGTCGAACGGAATCGAGCTTGGCTGCACCCGCGGATGCAGGCCGCGCGCCCCGTAATCGTCGCGGTAGAAGGAGACGTCGATCAGGCCGATCTCATTGCCCAGGCCGAGCAGCGCGTGCAGGCGCTGCGCCACCCAGACGCCGCCGCTATGGATGCCGACAAGGACTGTTTCCGGTCGCAGGCGCGGCCGGATCAGTCCGGCCAGTTGAACGCACAGCAGTTCGGCGTCGGGCAGTACGACCGTCGGGCGCTTCTTCTCGGCGTTCATCTGAGTTCCCGGGTTGGCTCAGCAGGCGACACGATCGCCCGCGGCGTCGAAATGGCCCTGCAGGATCAGTTGGGCGGCGACGGCATCGAGGTGCCGCCGTGCCTCGTGGGCGCGGTGTCCGGCTGCGCGCAAGCGCGCGGCGGCGTCCGCCGAGCTCAGCCGTTCGTCGGCGTGTTCGACGCCGAGGCCGAAGCGGCCGCGGAGCTGGTTGGCGAAGCGCGCACAGCGCGCCGTCATGGCATGCGGCGTGCCATCGAGCGCGAGCGGGCGTCCGACCACGAGACTGTCCGGTTGCCATTCGGCGATCAGGGCGGCGATGGCGGCAAAGCGCGTCCTGCTCGCTTCGGCATCGATCGTCGTCAGGGGATGCGCCTGCTGCAGTTGCCAGTCGCCGACCGCCACGCCGATGCGCTTCTCGCCGAAATCGAACGCGAGGACGGTGCCCCGCCGCCGTGCATCCGTGTCAGGCATGTCCCGCTTCGTCGACGAGGTTGGTCAGGCTGACGCCGAGCAGTTCGAGTGCCGACGGCAGTCGTTCCTCGTATGGCAGCTCGAACAGGATGCGCAGTTCGGCGGGTACCGTCAGCCATGCATTCTGCGCCAGCTCGTGCTCGATCTGGCCAGCGGCCCAGCCCGCATAGCCGAGCGTCACCATGAGGTCGCGCGGCTGCCCGTGCAGGGCGACTGCCTGCAGGATGTCGCGTGAACTGGTCAAGCCGACGTGCTCATTGACCACCAGAGTGGACTGCCAGTTGCCGACCGGTCGGTGCAGTACGAAACCGCGGTCGGTCTGTACCGGGCCACCGAAGAAAACCGGCAGGTTGGCGACTCCATCGGCCTGCAGCGGCACCTCGATGCGCTCGAGCAGGCTGCCGAGGCTCATGTCGATTGGTCGGTTGACGATCAGCCCGAGGGCGCCTCGCGGGTTGTGCTCAGCCACGTAAACGAGCGACTTGGCGAAATAGGAGTCCACCATCGCTGGCATGGCAATGAGAAAATGATCAGTCAGATCGATGCTCTGCATGTTCTCATTCTAATCGGCGCTGGCAGCCGACACAAAGGTAATCGGCGGTGGACTCCATACTTGTCTGGTTTCGGCGTGACCTGCGGGATCATGATCATGCGGCATTGTGCGAGGCGCTGCGGCGCGCCAGACGCGTACACTGCGCCTTCGTCTTCGATTGCGAGATCCTCGATCCGCTGCGCCACACGCCTGATCGGCGCGTCGAGTTCATCCGCGAATCGCTGCTGGAGCTCGACCACGCGCTGCGGGCGCAGGGCGGCGCGCTGGTCGTCCGCCACGGCTGGGCGCGTGCGGAGATTCCTCTTCTGGCGCGCGAACTGGCGGTGACGGCGGTGTTCGCCAATCGGGATTACGAGCCGCAGGCGCGGCAACGCGACGCAGCTGTGGCGATGGCGCTGCGCGCGCAGGGCATCGGTTTCGAGTTGTTCAAGGACCAGGCGCTGTTCGACGGCGAGGAGGTCCTGACCCAGGCAGGGCGACCGCATACGGTCTTCACACCATACCGCAATGCCTGGCTGAAGCGGCTGAGCCAGGACGACTGGCAGCCGCACAGGGGAAAGGGTGGCCGGCTGGTGGCATCGCCGCTGGCGCTTGGTGTGCCTTCGCTCGTCGAACTCGGCTTTGGCGAAGCCGGGCTGCGGGCGCTGGGCATTGCTCCCGGCATGTCCGGTGGCCGTGAGCGGCTGCAGGATTTCGCCGGGCGCCTGCATCTCTACAGGCAGCAGCGCGACTTTCCTGCCGTCAAGGGGGTTTCCTATCTCTCGGTGCACCTGCGTTTCGGAACGGTTTCGGTGCGGCAGCTCGTCGCCCTGGCGGTCACCGCCGGTGCCCTGCGGCCGGGGGCCGAGGGCGCGGCCACCTGGCTGTCCGAACTCGTGTGGCGCGACTTCTACTTCATGATTCTCGACCGCTTTCCGCACGTCGTCGAGCGCTCCTTCCGGCCGGAGTACGACGCCATCACCTGGGAACAGGGCGCTGTCGCCGAGCAGGCGTTCGCCGACTGGTGCGCCGGGCGGACGGGCTACCCTCTGGTCGACGCCGGCATGCGCCAGATCAACCGAACCGGGTACATGCACAACCGCCTACGGATGCTGGTGGCGTCGTTCCTGACGAAGGATCTGGGCATCGACTGGCGCCGGGGCGAGGCCTATTTCGCCCGTCAGCTGAATGACTTCGATCTTGCGGCCAACAACGGCGGCTGGCAGTGGGCGGCATCGACCGGCTGCGACGCGCAGCCCTACTTCCGGATCTTCAATCCCGTCACGCAATCCGAGCGCTTCGATCCGGGCGGCAGGTTCATCCGTCGCTACCTGCCTGAATTGGCCAGCGTTCCCGATCGCTTCATCCATGCGCCCTGGCGGATGAGCGCGGCGGCGCAGGCCGCATGTGGCATTCACGTCGGACTGCAGACACCGGCACCGATCGTTGACCACGACGAGGCCCGGCGCCGGACACTGCAGCGCTATGGCGTCGTCAAGCGTGGCGGAGTTCCTCGACGTGACCGCTGACGAGGCGCAACAGCTCGTCCTCCTGGAAAGGCTTGCCCAGATAATGATTGACGCCGAGTTCGAGCGCGTACTGCCGGTGTTTCTCAGCCGTTCGTGAGGTGATCATGATGATCGGGACAGATCCCAGCCGCTTGTCGGCGCGCACGTTTCGCGTCAGCTCGAAACCATCCATGCGCGGCATCTCGATATCGACCAGCATTACATCCGGAACGACGGCGACCATCTGCTCGAGGGCGTCGACGCCGTCCTTGGCGGTCATCACTTGGTAACCCTCGCGTGCCAGCAGCCGGCTGGTGATCTTGCGTACGGTCAGCGAGTCGTCAACGATGATGACGGTCGGGGCGGTCGCCGTGCTGCGATCGGCAGCCAGAGGTTGTCGCACCGTCGGCACCGGTGCGACCGCTTGCGGCAGGCGGTCACGACTGGCGAGGGCGATCGGATTCAGGATCAGCACGACCTGCCCGTTGCCGAGGACCGTGGCGCCATCGACGCCAATCACCCGCGCCAGCTGGGCGCCAATGTTCTTGACGACGATTTCCTGGTTGCCGAGCAGTTCGTCGACCTGCAGCGCCACGCGCTTGCTGCCGCTGCGCAGCAGCAGGACCCAGTACTGCACGTGCTTCTCGGGCAGCGCCTGCGGCTCGCCGAGAAGATGCGGCAGGTAGCTGAACGGGTAGCGGTTGCCGGTCCACACCGCCTCGCGACCGTCTCGGATTCGCGCCAGGCTCTTTTCCTTGAGGTCCAGCGCCTGTTCGATCATGGCTGCCGGGATCGCGTACTGGCGGTCTCCGGAGCGGACCAGCAGAGCCTTGGTGACGGCCAGTGTCAGCGGCAGGTAGAGCCGGAAGGTGGTTCCCTGACCGGCGCTGGAAAGAACCTCGATGCGACCACCAAGGCTCGTCACCTCGCTCTTCAGGACGTCCATGCCGATGCCGCGACCGGCCAGCTGGGACACCTGGGTGGCTGTCGAGATGCCGGGGGCAAAGATCAGGTCGATCACCCGTTCCGCGTCGTCGGCATCCTCCTCGCGCAAGAGACCGGAGCGCAGGCCGCGTTCCCGCAGCCGTGCGAGGTCGAGGCCGGTGCCGTCATCGGCGATCGACAGGATGACCTCGTTTCCTTCCTGCATCAGGGTCAAGGTGATCTCGCCGATATCCGCCTTTCCCCGGGCGAGACGCAACGGCGCATCCTCGAGTCCGTGTGCCACGGCATTGCGCAGCACATGCTCCAGTGGCGCCAGCATCTTGTCGAGCACGCTGCGGTCGAGTTCGAGCTGGGCGCCGCGGATCTCGAGGTTCGCCCGCTTGCCAGTGTCCTTGCTCGCCTGGCGAACGATGCGATACAGACGGTCGGCGATGCTGGCGAACGGAACCATGCGCACCGACATCAGCTCCTGCTGCACCTCACGATTCAGGCGGGCCTGGGCGATGATCGCCGCGTTCGCGTCGTCGAGGTTCTTCAGCAGGTTCTGCTGCACGGTGGCGACGTCGTTCACCGATTCGGCCATCATCCGGGTCAGTTCCTGGAAGCGGGTGAAGCGGTCGAATTCGAGTGGATCGAAGTCGGCATGCTGCTCGTCGCTTACGGCCGTGCGGGACTGCATCTGCAGTTCGGCCTGTATCTCGATCTCGCGCAACTGTCGGCGCAGACGGATCACGTTCTCGGTGAGGTCGAGCAGCGAAGCCTTGATGCCGCGCATCTCGCCTTCGATGCGCAGGCGGGCGATCGACAATTCGCCGGCCTCGTTGACCAGCCGGTCGATCAGGTCGGCGCGCACGCGCAGGTTCGCCCGCTGTGCGGCAGCCTCGGCCTCGGCTTCCTGTGCCTCGGGGCGGGGTACGCCGGTGGTTGCCCGCTCGACGTCAACCGCTGCGGCATCGGTGGACGCTTCGCCGACCATCTCGAGCGCTGCAGCGTCGGAAATCTCGAGCGGCGCATCGGCCGTTTCTCCGCGCTGCAATCTTTCGACCACCTGGACGATCACGTCAAATGCATTGTCGATGTCGTCGATCAGTTCGATCGGTGCGGCGCCGGCGTCCTGCGCCTCCTTCATGCGTGTTTCGATCGCATGCGTCAGGTTGCCGAGACTCATCGCACCGGCCATGCGCGCGCTGCCCTTGAGACTGTGAAACAGGCGTGCGAGCCGGCGTATGGGCTCGGGATCGGCGGGGTTGCTGCGCCAGGCGCGCAGCTGTGCGGCGATGTTCTGGTTGAGGTCGACCGCCTCCTCGATGAAAAGTGGCAGCAGCTGTTCGTCGAACTCGTCCTGTACGAGCGGCGGTTCTGCCTCGGCGGCCGCCGCCGGCGGGGCGATCGCTGCCGGTACGACGGCCGGCATCGCCAGGGCGAGTTCTGCTGCGGCCTGCTCCTCGTCGGTGGTCGCGGCCGTTTCGCCGCTCTCGGGCGAGGCCAGTTCCGGGTAGAGCGAATCCAGAGCTGCGAGCAGGCTCGGGATCGGCTCGGGCTCGTGCTCGCGGGCGACGTCGGCGAGCATCAGTGCCAGTTCGGCAATCGCCTGGCGGACAGTCTCGAAGGCTTCCAGACTGTCGCGGCCGGCGGCATGATTGCGCCGCACGAGAGCCAGTTCCAGTGCGTGCCCAAGGTGCTTGATGGCCTCCAGTCCGACCGTTCCCGCGATGCCAGCCAGGGTGTGCGCGGCGCGATACATCTCGTGGCTGGATGGTGCCGCCAGGTCTCCCTCGAGGAGCGAGAACTCGCGCTGCAGCGTGGCGAGGTGGGCCGCCGCTTCATCGCGGAAAATACCGGCCAATGCCGGTGCAATCGACAGGCGGGGACGATCCGGCGCTGCCGCCGCTCCGCTGGTGATGGCTGGCGCCGCCTGGGCGACCCCGCTGTCAGGCCGTTCGGCAATGCCCGCCGTCGGGACGGGTCCCTCGGCAGCGGCCAGTCCGGTCTCGTCGCCGTCGCGCAGGGCTGCGGCCAGCACGCACATGCGGCCGACGTCGGGTACTTCGCCGAGTCCGGTCTTCAGATGCTCGACCCAGGTGGAGAACGCCGTGTAGGCCTGGCCGATGAGGTCGATGATCTGCGGTGTCACCTCCAGTTCCTGTCGCAACCAAAGGTTCAGGACCTGCTCCACGGACCACGCGGCTTCGCCGAAGTCCTTCAGCCCGACCATGCGGCCGCTGCCCTTGAGGGTGTGTACCGAGCGGCGGAGAGCGGTCAGGACCTCGACGTCGTGCGGCTCCTTGTGCAGCAGGCCCAGATTGTCCTGGATGCTGCTCAGGACTTCGTCGGCTTCCTCGAGGAAGATTCCCAGCAACTCGGCATCGACCTCTGCCGCCGTTGCCTGCGAGAGCTGGATGGTCTCTGCCGATGGCGGCGGCGCGACCGGAACCTCGGGCTTCAGGGTCGCCATCGCCGCGTCGATCTGTGAGGCGGCGTCGCCGCCGGCAGCCAGCGCCGTGAGCACGTGCTTTGCCTGCTGTCCCAGTTCCTTGTCGGCAACCAGGTCGGCGTCCTTCTGCAATGCCGTCAGGTTCTGCGCCACCTCTTGCCGCAGTGCGGCGTCGCTGGGCTGTTCCTTGAGGGCGACGAGCAGGGCATGGGCTTCTCGCTTCTGTTGTTCGACCTCCTGCTCGACCGTTGCCACCTCGGTTTCGATCGCAGCCGGTTCGCCTCCTGCCCGCATGCGGCTGACGAACGCGTCGAAGTCCCCGGCCCCTGTCTGCATGGCGTCGACGAAGAAGCCCACCAGCGACAACTGCTCCGCCAACCGTTCGAAGTCGGTCTGTTGCGGTTCGTATCCCGGGTCGGAGAAGCGTGCCACTTCAGCCGTGCAGTGACGGAGAACGGCAACGGCACCCTCGTGCCGCATCATCGCCAGCGCACCGATGACCTGCCGTAGAGGCGCATCGAGCTGAACCAGGTCCCCTCGTCTGTCCGCGTCGCGGAAAAAGCCGTCGAGTACCTGTTCGATCTGCGCGAGGTTGCTCGTTATTTCGCGAGCGACTTGCCCGACGAGCATCTTTTCCTGTGCCTGGCGCGACATCTCGTCGAGTGCCGGCAGTTCCGACTCCGGCGGCAGCGGCGTACCAGCGATGCAGTCGTGAATTCTCGCCGCCATAACGTCAACCTGGTGCGCAAAGCTGCCGCCCAGGTACTGGAGGTTCTCCTGCGCGTTCTGGGCGAGGAGGATGGCCGTTGCGTTCTCCATGGCCAGCGCATCGGTGTGGCGCGCCGGGGACTGTCCGAGGAAGGCTGCGACCTCGGCGATCGCCCGGGTCAGGCGCAGGAAGTCGGGTTGCCCGACCTCCTCGGCAACCGTCGTCAGAGTCGCCGCGTGGGCACGGAAGAGTGGCAGGGCCTGGGCGGTGCCGGCCGAGAACCGGTTCCACGCCTCTTCGGTGGCGGTGATCACGTCGCGCAGACGGCGCCTGACGGCATCCTCTGCCACCGGCGCCGAAGCGACCTCGGCCGCCATCAGGGCCGGCAACCGGTACGCCTGCTTGACCTTCTGCACCGTTCGATGGCTGCTGCGGGCAAGACCGACCAGATACAACGCGTCACGCATCAGGCGCTCGGCGACGTTGCTCGAACCTTCCAGCAGGCGCCGGGTCTGCAGGTCGATACGACTGCACAACTGTCGCGCATCGGCATCCGGGGGCAGGCCACCTTCGCCCAGTGCGGTCAGGAAAGCCGTTGCGACCCACCAGAAGGCCCGCGCCGATGGCAGGTCCTGGATGGCCTCGATGCGCTTGACGGCGCTGAGCATCTCGGGTACGCCCGCGCGCTCCCTTGGCGCGCGCAACCATGCCAGCAGACCGCGCTGGAAATGTGCCCGCTGCTGCCGCAGACGGTGTTCGAACTCGCTACGTTCGAGCTTCGGCGTCGCCGTGCTGCGCGCCGGCGGTCGGACGCGCAGGTCGGGAAAAAAGAGATCGCTCGCCATCACCCGGCTCTGACCACGTGCCGCCTGCAGCTCACGATAAAGCGGCAGCAGTCGCAGCGGCTGGTTGGGCTGACCGCTGATCAGGTCGTCGAGATAATGGCGGAGTGCGGTCAGCGATCGATTCACCAAGCTGACCGCGGTAGCATCGACAGGCTGTTCCTGCTTCTCCATCGCTTCGAGGAGGAACTCCATGGCCTCTGCCACTTGTGTGACACCGTCGAGACCGACGATCGTCAGCGCTCCCTGTACCTGATGCAGGTGCGTTCGGCAGAACCTGATCTGCTTGCGATTGCTCTCATCGTCCACCGCGTCGACCGCGTCGTCCGGGAACGCCGGCAGTGCCTGTTCGGCCCGTTCCAGCGCGAGGTCGATCTCGCTCTTGACCCAGGTCAGCGGGCCGATGTCGAAGTCAGTCGGGGCATTCATCCGGGGCAGCCTCTCCAATCAGGCACTCAAGAGACCTTGAACCCGGCGACCGAGCCCTTCAGTTCGGTTGCCAGTCCGGCCAGCTCGCCGATCGCCGTCGCAGTCTTCTGGGTTCCGGCGGTCGTTTGCCCGGTGACCAGGAGGATCTCCTGCATCTTGCGTGCGACCCTCGTTGCCGAGTCGGCGGCCTGGCGCGTGGCGCCGGAGATGTTCTCGATGAGGTCGGTCAGCGTTCTCGTCACCGCGCCGATCTCCGCCAGGGCCTGGCCCGCGGCGTCGGACAGGCGCGCGCCCTCGACGACGCCGCGCGTCGACTCCTCCATCGCCGAAACCGTGTCCTGGGTATCGGTCTGGATGGTTCGGACGATCGCGCCAATCTGCTTCGTCGCTTCGGCCGAGCGTTCGGCCAGCCTCTGCACTTCCTCGGCGACGACCGTGAAACCACGTCCGGCTTCTCCGGCCGAGGCAGCCTGGATGGCGGCGTTCAACGCCAGCACGTTGGTCTGCTCGGTGATGTCCGAGATCAGCTCGACGATCTCGCCGATTTCCTGCGACGACTCGCCGAGGCGCTTGATGCGCTTCGAGGTCTCCTGGATCTGCTCGCGAATGCGGTTCATGCCGGTGATCGAGTCCTCGACGGCCTGCGCTCCCTTGCCGGCGGCCGCCAGCGACTGCCGTGCCACCTTTGCCGACTGCTTCGCATCGCCGGAAACGCCGGTCATCGTGGACGCCACGCCGAGAACCGACTGGCCGGCCGCCTTGATTTCCGTCGCCTGGCGCTCGGCAGCGGCCAGCAGCTCGGTCGAGGTCTGCTGCGCCAGTTCGGTTGCCAGTGTCACGCGGCCGGCGGCATCGTTGATGCGTCCCACCAGCAGCCGCAGTTCCTCGATCGTGTAGTTGATCGAGTCGGCGATGGCGCCGGTGATGTCTTCGGAGACGGTCGCGGTTACCGTCAGATCACCGTCCGCCAGATCGCCCAGCTCATTCATCAGGCGCAGGATCGCGTCCTGATTCTGCCGGTTGATGGCTTCGGTCTCGCGCCGGCCGCGGTCGGCCTCCTCAGCCTGTCGCGTACTCTCGGCAAGGTAGGTTCTCGCCAGCAGCACGGCCAAGCCGATCGCCAGGCCGATCAGCACGACCATCATGAGGCCGTAGAGCGCGCGATCGAGTCCGCGATCCTGATACGCCTGTGCGAGCAGGTCAGTCACGTGCAGGAGTTCCTCACTGTCGCGGAAGATCTGCGAGCCTGCCTGCTTGGCGATGATCAGGCGTTGCATGTTGCCCAGGATGCCACCCACTGCCGCCCGGTAATCGGCAAAGCTGGCGTCGAGTTCAACCAGCTTGGCCTTGGTTTCGGGGTCGGTCGTAGCGGCAATGCGGAGCGATTCGCTCCCCTTGCCGAGGGCATGAACCATGTCGCGAAAGGTGTTGGTGTCCTTGCCAAGGAGAAAAGCCACTTCCGGGTCGATCGCATCGCCGAGCAGGAGCGCGTTCGCATTCTTGGCGATCCGCTGCGTCAGCATCACGAGCTGGTTTGCCGCCGCGATGTCCCGCGTACTCGCGTTGCCCTGCAGCTTCAGAGCGGCGAGCTGTTCAGCCAGGTCGAGCAACTGCGGATTGCGGTCGTTGATCGAGGCGACCTCCTTGCCCAGTGAAACGAGGTTCTTCTCCATTTCCAGGAGGCGGGCGGCATTGCGGTCGGTCTTGTCCCACACCGCAGCCAGTTCCTGCAGTTGCGGTTGAACGCGGGCCGGTGATGGCGGCACCCAGCCGGCCGCGAGTTCGCCGCCGTTGCTCAGTCTTTCGAGGTTGCCGGCAAAGGTGTCACGCGACTCGCGCAGCTGTCTGAACGCTGTCGGGTCGCCGAGCAGGGCCAGGCTGGAAGCCTTGGCCAGTCGCTGCGAGAGCATGCGCATGTCGCCCGCCGTCGCGATGTAGGCGGCGGTGTAGCCCGCCTGCCGGTTGTCGCGGTAGACGACGACGGCAACCAGCAGCATGACGAGAACGAGGGCGCCGCCGAGAAGCTGGAGCCGCTTGACAACCGGCAGATGCGACAGTTTCAGCAAGGCCGTCGACCAGGGGATCGGCCGCTTCCCTTTCAGCGGTGCGACCGGATCGACAATCGTCCGCGTCGGTACCGTTTCGCCCGCCGCATCCTGCAGGCGGGACAGGAAGGCCGGCAGCTTGAGTTTGAACGTCATCTTCCTCCTCCGGTTACGTTGCCTCGACGATGCCAGGACTCGTCGTCACGTGTCGCGTGATCTGCGGCCGCCTCAAGCGGCGATGTCCATGAAGTTCTCGTCGGCCAGCAGTTCGCGTACCTTGAGCTTCTTCCAGCGGCGGCCCTCGTTGTCTGCATAGATCTCCGGCGCCCAGGCCGGGGCGTCGGCGGCGGCGGCTTCCGGAGTCAGCGCGTCGACGTTGCGCAGGCCGATCATCCGGTTCACCAGCAGTGCCGCGTTGCTGCCATGCCGGGTGCCGATCAGGAGCAGCCGCGAGCTCGTGGTGCGGGGCGTCACCTCCTTGCCCACGAAGGCGGACAGGTCAACCACCGAGTACAGGTTGCCGCGGATGTTGGCCAATCCCGCGAACCAAGCTTTCGTCAGCGGCACCGTGGTGAGCGACGTCAGCGGCACGATCTCGCCGGAGTCCGCCAGGTCGAGCAGCCAGTGGTCCGGGCCAGCCTGAACGCCGAGCAGTCCTGCCGCCGTCTGCGCGCTGGTGCCGGTCAGACGGGCCGCCAGATAGGACTGGAACTCGTGCAGCCGGATCTTCTTGCTCATTCGTCGGCCACCATTTCAGAGGGCTGCGATCTTGGCCAGCAACTCCTGACCATTCACCGGCTTGACCATGTAATCGTGGGCACCCTGGCGCAAACCCCAGATCTTGTCGGTCTCCTGGCCCTTCGTCGTACACACGATGACCGGTATGCTGCGGGTCGCCGGGTCGCGCGTCAGGGTCCGTGTCGCTTGGTAGCCATTGAGCCCGGGCATGACGACATCCATCAGGATCAGGTCGGGGAGGTCGCTGCGCGCCTTGGCGATCCCCTCTTCACCGTTTTCTGCGGTAATGACCTGATAACCGTTGCTGGTCAGCAGTTCATTGAGGACGTAGCGTTCGGTCGGTGAATCGTCAACGACGAGAATCCTCTTGATGGTCATTGCGTCTGCCCTCTGCAGGTACCCGTGAAGGTGGACACGCTGCCGCTCGTTCAGCCCGGTGCCGGCGCAAAGGCGGCGACGGTCTGCAGCAGGCTGTCCTTGGTGAACGGTTTCGTCAGGTAATGGTCCGAGCCGACCATGCGACCCCGGGCGCGGTCGAAGAGACCGTCGCGCGACGACAGCATGATCACGGGGGTTGAGCGGAAACGCTGATTCTTCTTGATCAGGGCGCAGGTCTGGTAGCCATCGAGTCGCGGCATGACGATATCGCAGAAGATCACCGCCGGCTGGTGATCGGCAACCTTCGCCAGTGCGTCGAAGCCGTCCTCGGCGAGCAGCACCTGGCAGCCTGCCTGCACGAGAAAAATCTCGGCACTGCGCCGGATCGTGTTGCTGTCATCGATGACCATCACCTTGACACCGCGCAGCTTGTCCGCTTCAGCCAACTCGCTCCTCCAATACGTTCCAGGCAATCGTCATCAACAGCCCAAGCCCCGGAATCCTGATCGTTGCGTGCCGTCGGCACTATACCGCATTGTGCTCAGATCTCGATCATCTCGAAGTCGTCCTTGCGCGCTCCGCATTCCGGGCAGGTCCAGTTGACCGGCAGGTCGCGCCAGCGGGTGCCGGCCGGAATCCCTGCATCCGGCTGGCCGGCCGCTTCGTCGTAAATGAAGCCGCAGGTGAGACACATCCAGGTCTGATACGGCTCGCTGCTGTCGCTGTGCATGGCGCGTCGGGAATTTCGAGTAAAATCGTCGGGGAAACACGCCGATTTTAGCCAATCACCGGCGTTGCTGCCAAGGGTTTCTCCTTCGATGCCGACGGCCGAGGCCACCTTACCTTCATGAACCACCGCACTGCAACGTCGTTGCCGCCGATTGTCCTGAGCTTTGCCGCCAGCGATCCATCCGGCGGTGCGGGGATGCAGGCCGACGTGATGACCCTGTCCGCGTTGGGTTGCCACCCGTTGTCGGTGCTGACGGCGCTGACCGTGCAGGACACGGTCGGCGTCGGCAGCGTTCTCGCGGTCGCTGCGGACTGCGTCGAGGAGCAGGCGCGGACGCTGCTCGAGGACATGCCGGTGGCGGCGTTCAAGGTCGGGCTGGCCGGCAGCGTCGAGAATATCGCCATCATCGCCGGCATCGCCGCCGATCATCCTGCAGTGCCGTTGATCGTCGATCCCGTTCTCGCCTCCGGTCGCGGTGACGAACTGGCGGATGATGAAATGATCGCCGGCCTCTGCGAGTTGTTGCTGCCGGTGACGACGATCCTCACTCCGAACTCGCTGGAGGCTCGTCGCCTCGTGTCCGGGCGATACGACGAGGGTGACGATGGATCGGAGCTGCCCCTTGGCGACTGCGCGCAGACGCTGCTCGACCTCGGATGTCGGCACGTGCTGCTGACCGGCACCCATGTGAACACCGCGCGCGTGATCAATACGCTGTATCGGCAGGGAGTCGGGCTGGTGCGCAGCGATGCCTGGGATCGCCTGCCCGGCAGCTACCACGGGTCGGGCTGCACGCTCGCTTCGGCGATCGCCGCCAATCTCGCCAGTGGTGTGGAGGTGGATGATGCCGTCGCTGCCGCACAGGATTACACATGGCGGGCGTTGGCGGCCGGCTTCCGCCCCGGCATGGGCCAGTTCATTCCCGATCGCTTCTTCGCCACCCGTCAGCGCCCCCGGCGACTCGATGACTGAACGGCAACCCCTGCGCGGCCTCTACGCGATCACGCCGCCCGGGCTCACTGCCTCTGGCGACCTTGCGGTCGTCGCGGCGGCCTTGCGGGGTGGGGCCGCTTTTCTCCAGTATCGGGACAAGGATGCCGATGCCGCCAGCCGGCTGGCGGTTGCCCGCGCCCTGCGGCGGCTTTGCCACCAGTTCGGCGCCCGTCTGCTGATCAACGACGATCTGGCGCTGGCACTGGCGGTCGCAGCCGACGGAGTGCACCTGGGAGCCGGTGACGGCGACCTGCACGCGGCCCGCCAGGCACTGCCGACGGGCTGCCTCCTCGGCGCCTCGTGTTACGGCGATTTCGCGCGTGCACGGACGGCGGTTGCGGCCGGGGCCGATTACGTTGCCTTCGGTTCCGTGTCTCCCTCCACGACCAAGCCGCTGGCACCGGCGGCGGCGCTGTCGCTCTTTGCCCACTGCCGTGCCGAACTCGGTGTGCCAAGCTGTGCGATCGGTGGCATCACGATCGGCAATGCGCCGGCCGTGCTGGCTGCCGGAGCCGACATGCTGGCGGTGATCAGTGACCTTTTCGCGGCCGCCGACGTAGAGGCGCGTGCCGCAGCCTACCAATCCCTGTTCGAGGACAAGCGACGTGAATTCACGCAACCAGCAACTGTTTGACCGTGCGCAGGAGCATATCCCGGGGGGCGTCAATTCGCCGGTGCGGGCGTTTCGCTCGGTCGGCGGCACGCCGCGCTTCTTCGTCGCCGGCGCCGGCGCGCGCGTCACCGACGCCGACGGTACCAGCTACATCGACTATGTCGGCTCGTGGGGACCGCTGATCCTCGGTCATGCCCATCCCGAGGTCGTCGCCGCCGTCCGCGAGGCGGCGCTGGCTGGCCTGTCGTTCGGTGCGCCGACCGAGAGCGAGGTCGACATGGCGGAACTGCTGTGCCAACTGCTGCCGTCACTCGAAATGGTGCGCCTGGTCAGCTCCGGCACCGAGGCGACGATGAGCGCCATCCGCCTGGCGCGTGGCCACACCGGCCGCGACCTGCTGCTCAAGTTCGAAGGCTGCTACCACGGCCATTCCGACAGCCTGCTGGTGAAGGCGGGGTCGGGCCTCCTCACCCTCGGCAATCCGAGCTCGGCCGGTGTTCCCGCCGATCTGGCGCAGCACACGCTGGTCCTCGATTACAACGACAGCGAGCAGGTCGTAGCCGCCTTCCAGGCCCACGGCGAGCGCATCGCGGCGGTGATCGTCGAGCCGGTCGCCGGCAACATGAACCTGATCGCGCCGCGCCCAGCGTTCCTGCAGACCTTGCGCGAGGAGTGCAGCCGTTACGGTGCGGTGCTGATCTTCGATGAGGTGATGACCGGCTTTCGCGTCGGCCCACAGGGGGCGCAGGGCCTCTACGGCATCACTCCCGACCTGACGACGCTCGGCAAGGTGATCGGCGGCGGCATGCCGGTCGGCGCCTTCGGCGGCCGACGCGAGATCATGAGCAGCATCGCGCCGCTCGGCCCGGTGTATCAGGCGGGCACGCTCTCCGGCAACCCGGTGGCGGTGGCTGCCGGCCTGGCGACGCTGCGGCTGCTGCAGGCGGAAGGCTTCCACGAACAGCTGGCGGCTCGCACGCGCAGCCTCTGCGATGGTCTGGCAGCGGCGGCGGGGCGGCACGGCGTGCCCTTTTCGGCGCAGTCGATCGGCGGCATGTTCGGTATCTATTTCCGTCCGGCTTGCCCGACAAGCTACGCCGAGGTGATGCAATCGGAGCAGCAGGACTTCCGACGCTTCTTCCACGCCATGCTGGCTGCTGGCCACTACTTCGCCCCGTCGGCGTTCGAGGCCGGTTTCGTCTCGGCGGCGCACTCGGCCGACGACATCTCCGCGACGGTCGCCGCCGCCGCGGAGATCTTCCGCCTCTGGTGAGGCCTGCCGCGCCGCGACTCAGTCCGCGTGGTGGTGCGTGTGCTGCTGGGCGCTGATGCGGCGCCGTTCGAAGTGGCGTAGACCATAGTAGGTCAGGGCGCCGATCGCCACCATCGTGCAGGCGAAGCCGGTGTATGCGATCGGCCAGGGGATTCCCTCGGTCATCATCGAGAACTCCGACATGCCGCCCATGCCGGCGATCACGTTGATCGGCATGAAGATGACGCTGAGCACGGTCAGCCGCTTGATGTCCTTGTTCTGGTTGATGTTGATCGCGCTGTCGGTGGCGTCCATCAGGAAGTTGATCTTGTTGAAGAGAAAGGCGGTGTGGCCGTCGAGCGATTCGATGTCGCGCAGGATCTCGCGCACGTCGGCATGTTGCGCCTCGCTGAGGAACTTGCCGCGCAGCAGGAACGACAGGCCACGGCGGGCATCGAGGACGCTGCGGCGGGTGCGGGCGTTGAGATCCTCGGCTTCCGAGATCGCCACCAGGATTCTCGACGCCTCCTGGTCGCTGGTGTGCGAGCGCAGCACCTGCCGGCCGATGCGATCGAGTTCGCCGTACATGTCCTCGAGCGCACTCGCCGAGTATTCGACGTCGGCCGCGTAGAGGTCGATCAGCACGTCGGTGCCGTTGCTGACGTAGCCGGGGCGGGTGCGCGCGCGTGCCCGCTGCAGACGAAACACCGGCAGTTCCTCGCTGCGCACGGTGAACAGCACCTGCTCGTGGAGGATCATCGCCACCGGAACGTTGCGTGATTCCTCCCGCGTATCGAGCAGGAAGTCCGAGTGCAGGTGGGTGTGGCCTTCATCGTCGACGTAGAAGCGGGCGCTCGCCTCGAGGTCGGTCAGGTTGCCTGGGTCCGGCACGTCGATGTCGAACATCTGGCCGATCCAGCCGCGGACCTTCTTCGTCGGGGCGATCAGGTCGACCCAGATCGGCTTGACGTTCGCCAGATCCTCGGGGCCATTCACCGAAATCTGGCGCAGTCGTCCGTCGCGCAGCTCGAAGGCGGTGATCGCCATCTTCTCGTTGCGGTAGTGGCTGTCGTCGATCAGTTCCTCGAGCACTTCATCGGGCAGCAGGGCGAGAATCGCGTCGGCGCCTTCCTTGACTTCCTCCCAGACGACGAGGCGTTCGGCGGCATCGAGCGATTCGATGATGTAGGCGACCTCACGCGCCGGCATCAGCTTCAGCTTTTGCCGCAGTTCGCGACGGTACTGCTGCTCGACTTCACTGTCGACGCCGTCCTCCTCACCCGCTCCCTGTTCGCGGACCAGATCCTCGACCAGTTTCTGCAGCGACAGCAGCGACCGCACCTCGGTGAGGTGCACCTCGGCGAGTCGTTGCTGCAGGGTTTCCGGTTCGGCCGGCCTGGTGTATTCTTGGCTCATGGCGGTCCTCCTGACTGGCTGGGTGCGACTGGAAAAAAGAATGGAATTGTACGCTCCCGGAGGAAGGCGGTGAACCTTTCGCCGGCCATCGGGCCGATCGGTCGGAATCACCGGCGGCGCTTGCTCGTCGCCGGACGCGGATGATGGTGGACTGGCTGCGGAGGTGCGTCTTGGCGACTCGGCCGGGGACCGACATGGTTGCAGAAGGAGCAGCGGGCGGCGAACCGCGATCGGGCCTGGCGGCCACTGCGGTGGCGGCGATGGGTGTCGTCTTTGGCGACATCGGCACCAGCCCCTTGTATACGATGAAGGAAGTCTTCGGCGGCCATCACCCGCTGCCGCCCAGCGTGGGCAATGTCCTGGGCATCCTGTCGCTGGTTTTCTGGGCGCTGACGATCACCGTATCGCTGAAGTACGTGCTCTTCATCATGCGTGCCGACAACCGCGGCGAGGGTGGCATCATGGCGCTGACGGCGCTGGCGCTGCGCACGGCGAATGCGACGCCGCGGATTCTCTGGCTGATGTCGGCGCTGGGCATCTTCGGCGCGGCGCTGTTCTACGGCGACGCGGTCATCACGCCGGCGATGTCGGTGCTGTCGGCAGTCGAGGGACTGGAAGTCGCGACGCCGTTGCTCAAGCCCTGGGTTCTGCCGATCACCGTCGTCATTCTCGTCCTGCTCTTCGTCTTCCAGCGCCATGGCACCGCCGCCGTCGGTGCCCTCTTCGGTCCGGTGATGATGCTCTGGTTCTCGACCCTCGGTCTGCTCGGGCTGTGGAACGTGATCCAGAACCCGGCGGTGCTGGCGGCGATCAACCCCTGGTACGCGCTGTCCTTCTGCCTCGGGCAGCCGGGCATGGCGTTCCTCGCCCTGGGCTCGGTCGTCCTCGCGATCACCGGTGGCGAGGCGCTGTACGCGGACATGGGACATTTCGGCCGGCGGGCGATCAAGTGGGCGTGGTTTGCCCTCGTCTTCCCGCTGCTCTACCTGAACTACCTGGGCCAGGGCGCGCTGATCCTCGCCGACCCGCAGGCGATCGCCAGTCCCTTCTTCCGTCTCGTTCCCGACGAGCGGCTGGTCCTGCCGCTGGTCGTCCTCGCCACGACGGCGACGGTGATCGCTTCGCAGGCGGTGATCTCGGGCGCCTTCTCGCTCACCAGCCAGGCCATGCAACTCGGCTACTGCCCACGCATCCAGGTACGATTCACATCCGAGCGCGAGAAGGGCCAGATCTACGTGCCGAACATCAACTGGCTGCTGCTGCTGGCGGTGATCGTCGTCGTCCTCGGCTTCCGCTCGTCGTCCAACCTGGCGTCGGCCTACGGCATCGCCGTCACCCTGACGATGATGATCGACACCCTGCTTGCCTTCGTCGTCGTGCGCGCCCTGTGGCAGTGGAGCTGGCCGCGCGCGGCACTCTTTCTGGTCTTTTTCGTCGTCGTCGATTTCGCCTTCTTCGCGGCCAACGTGATCAAGATCGTCGACGGTGGCTGGTTCCCGCTGGCGGTCGGTACTGGCGTCTTCGTTCTCCTGTCGACCTGGCGACGCGGGCGTCGGCTGCTGGCCGAAAGGCAGCGGCAGCAGTCGATTCCGCTCACCGACTTCATTGCCGGCATTGCCGTCGGCGGGCCGCAGCGGGTGAGCGGCAGCGGCGTCTTTCTCACCGCCCATCCCGAAGGGGTGCCGCGTGCACTGCTGCACAACCTGAACCACAATCAGGTGCTGCACGAGCGGGTGGTCGTCCTCAACGTCGCGGTTGCCGATGTGCCGCACGTCTCCGAGGCCGAGCGTATCCGCGTCGAGGCGCTCGGTCAGGGCTTCCACCGCGTCCATGTCGCCTATGGCTTCAAGGACGAACCCGACCTGCCGCGTGCACTCGCCCTCTGCGCCGCCGATGGACTCGCCTTCGACATGATGTCGACCTCCTTCTTCCTCGGGCGGGACACGGTCGTCCGTTTGCCTACCGGACAGCAGGCGCGTATGGCAAACTGGCGGCAGACCCTGTTCAACTGGATGTTCCGCAATGCCGACACCGCGACCGAGTTCTTCAAGCTGCCGCCAAACCGTGTCGTCGAGCTTGGAGCGCAGGTCGAGCTGTGCTGACGACGCGTCGGCAAAGCATGCGGCAGCGCTCGCGGACACGCCGGGCGGGTGGGCTGCCGCAGCCGCTCGCGACGCGCGACCGGTCCGCATGATCCGGCGACTCGTCGCCACCGCCGCGCTTGCACTGGCTACCCTCGGCAGCCCGCTGTCGGCCGACAATCTGCCGCCGGCGCCGACCGAGCTCGGCACGATTCGCCGCAACGAGCAGGGGCAACTGGAGGTCGTGCGGCCGCCGGCCGCCAGCCCGGCAGCCGCTTCGTCCCCCGTCGAGACGCCCGCCGCCAGGCGCGCCGGGGGGCAGCGCGCGGCTGCCGAAGGCCAGCCGGTGGTGGCCGCCGGCGGCCGGACGATCGTCGTCGGTGAGCGGGAAGCGGTACGCAGCATCAGCGAAGCGGCGCGGCTGGCGCGCGACGGCGACACGATCGAGATTCGCCCGGGCGAATACCGGCGGCAGGCAGTGGTGTGGACGCAGGACCGGTTGACGATTCGCGGCGTCGGCAGGCGGCCGGTCCTCATCGCCGACGGGGACAGCGCCGAGGGCAAGGCACTGTGGGTGGTGCGCAGTGCGCAGATGACGATCGACAACCTCGAATTCCGTGGCGCGCGCGTCTCCGCCGGCAACGGCGCCGGCATCCGTTTCGAGGGCGGTCACCTGAAGGTTGCCCGCTGCGCCTTCTTCGACAACGAGATGGGCATTCTCACGAGCAACGCGCCCGACGCCGTCCTCGAAGTGGAAAACAGCGAGTTCGGCGCTGCTCCCCGCCATGCCGGCGCACTGCACCATCTGCTCTACGCCGGCACGATCGCCCGCCTGAAGGTCAGCGGCAGCCGTTTTCAGCAGGGGTACCTCGGACACCTGATCAAGTCGCGGGCGCGAGAAAGTTCGATCCTCTACAACCTCCTGGTCGACGGGGTCGGCGGCAGCGCCTCGTACGAGCTCGAATTTCCCAACGGCGGAATCGCCTGGGTGATCGGCAACATCATCGGGCAGAGCGCGACGACCGACAACCCGGTGGTCGTTGCGTACGGCGCCGAAGGTGAGCGCTGGCCGGACAATGCACTTCATCTGGCGCACAACACCCTGGTCGACGACTCGCCCGGCGGGCGTTTCCTGCAGGTCTGGAGCGAGCGACTGCCAGCTGCGACCGAGGTCTGGGCGATCAACAACCTGCTCGTCGGGCGCGGCATCTTCGCGCCGCAGGGCGCGGGACGCCACGATGGCAACCAGTCCGTCGAGGTCGCGACCCTGGTCGAGGTCGATGGTCTGCCTTTCGCGTTGCCGCAGGCGTCGCCGTTGCGCGGCAGGGCGAAAGCACCGGGATTCGTCCGTGGCCAGAGCCTGGCGCCAACGGCGGAATTCCGCTTGCCGGCGAAATCCCTGCCGTTGCTGCCGGGCAAGCCGCTGTCGCCGGGCGCGCTGCAGTAGGAGCGAGTCAGTTCAGGCGCGTCAGCAGGCCGAGAAACTCGTCGGCACTCTGGAAGCCGACGACGCGGATGCCTTCGATCTCGCGTCCCTGGCGGTCGAAGAAGATGATTCCCGGTGGGCCGTAGAGCTTGAAGCGTTGCAGCAGGGCCTGGTCGGCTGCCGAGTTGGCGGTGACGTCGGCCTGCAGCAGGGTCCAGCCCGCCAGCTTCGCCTGCACGCGCGGATCGGCGAAGGTGAAGCGCTCCATCTCCTTGCACGAGACGCACCAGTCGGCATAGAAATCGAGCAGGATGGGTCGTCCGGCGCTGGCCAGCCGGCTGTCGAGTTCCGGGACCGAGCGCACGCGCTCGAAAGGCAGATGCCGGGCATCGCTGCCGGCGGCGCCGCTGCGCAGCACCGAGAGCGGTTGCAGCGGGTCGCGTGAGCCGGCCAGCGTGCCGAGCAGCATCGCCGCCCCGAAGAGCAGCATGACGATGCCGATTCCCTTCCAGAAGCGCTGCCAACCCTTCGCGTGCGGCGGCAGCGGGTCGAGCGCGTGCAGGTAGATCGCCGGAACGATCAGCAGCAGCGCCCAGGCCAGCATCTGCACCACCGGCGGGATCACCGGCGACACCAGCCAGACGGCGGTCGCCAGCAGGATGACGCCGAAGGCCTTCTTCACCGCCTCCATCCACGGTCCCGACTTCGGCAGCAGCGTACCGGCGCTGGCGCCGACGACGAGCAGCGGCGCACCCATGCCGAGCGCCAGCGAGAACAGCGCCGCGCCGCCGAGAAATGCGTCCCCGCTCTGGCCGATGTAGAGCAGTGCCCCGGCCAGCGGCGCAGCGACGCAGGGGCCGACGATCAGCGCCGACAGCGCCCCCATCGCCGCGACCCCGGGCAGCGAGCCGCCGCGGATGTGGCTCGCCTCCTCCGACACCCGGCTCTGCAGGATGCTCGGCAGTTGCAACTCGTAGAAACCGAACATCGACAGCGAGAGGAGGACGAAGACGGCGGCGAAGGCGCCGAGAACCCAGGGGTTCTGCAGCGTCGCAGCCAGCAGGGTGCCGGTGAGGCCGGCGGCGACACCGGCGGCGGCGTAGGTCACCGCCATGCCCAGGACGTAGGCCAGCGAGAGCAGGAAGCCGCGCGCATGCGAGACGCCGTGGCCGTCGCGCCCGGCGCCGACGATGATCCCCGAGAGGATCGGGATCATCGGAAAGACGCAGGGGGTCAACGACAGCAGCAGACCGAAGCCGAAGAAGCTGCCGATCAGCAACCAGAAGCCGGCATGCCGGAACAGTTGCGCGATGTGGCCGGACTCGTCGCCGCTTGGGCCGGCCGCTGCCGCTGCTCCGACCGCGCCCGCCGCAGCCGGATCGGGCAGCTCGACGGCGAGCGTGTGCTGTTGCGGCGGATAGCAGATGCCGGCATCGGCGCAGCCCTGCGACGCGACGCGCAGGGTCAGCGGTAGCGGCCCCGGGCTGCCGCGCTCGACCGGCAGCCGGATCAGTACCTGGTCGTAGTACACCTCGACGCGACCGAAAGTGTCGTCCTGCTTTTCCTTGCCCGGCGGCAGCAGCGGTGTGCCGAGGCGGATCGTCGCCGGTTCGGCGGCGAAGCGGAACTTGTCACGGTAGAGGTAGTATCCCCTGGCGATGCTGAAGCGCACCTCGAGCGTCTGCCCGTCGAGGTCGCGCACGCTCGGCTTGAAGGCCACCGCCGGGTCGAGGAACTCCTCCGCCTGGGCCAGAGTGGCGAGCAGCAGCAGGAGCGAGAGCAGGCAGCGGAGCATGGACACGTCCGGCGCGCTCAGGCGGAGGGCGCGGTTTCGCCCACAACCCAGGCGAGATACTCGGGCAGGCCGGCGGCGATGTCGAGCGCGATCACCTCCGGCAACTCGTATGGATGGCTGGCGCGGATCGCCGCCGTCAGCTCGACGAGACGCGCGGCGCTGGTCTTGATCAGCAGCGGTACCTCGTCGGCCGTCTCGACCTGTCCGTGCCAGCGGTACACGGAACGGCAGGGGGCCAGGATGTTGACGCAGGCAGCAAGGCGCGCCTCGACGAGCCGTTCCGCGAGCGACCGTGCGGCCGACTGGTCGGGCAGATTGGTGAGGACGAGGAGGGCGGTCACGCGTCGCATTCTACCGCATCGGCGGTGACCGCTGCAGGCCGGCAGCCGCGTCACGCGGCGTCGTTTCCCCCGATCTTCAGGCCGGGTGGCTCGCTTGCGCCGTCTGCCGCGCCCGTTGGCGCCGCCGCCGGCACTCCTTCTCAGGAGTCATGGCCCGGATTGCTGCGCGCCAGTCGGCGCAGCAGCGCCGGCCATGCCAGGCCGCCGCCCGCGCCGCGCGTCACCTGCTCCCACTGTGCCTGCGCGCCGTCGACGATCGGTTGCGCGATATGGCGCAGGGGGAGGCCACCACTCATCGCCTTGACCTGCATCCGGCAACTCGTCTCGAAGAAGTACATCGCGACGAAGGCTTCGGCCACCGATCGGCCGACCGTCAGCAGGCCGTGATTGCGCAGCATCAGGAAACGCCGGTCGCCGAGGTCGTGCACCAGGCGGGGCTTCTCGTCGTCGACCAGAGCCACTCCCTCGTAGTCATGGTAGGCGAGCGACGAGAGGACGAAGATGGAGTGCTGCGACAGCGGCAGCACACCGGCCTCCTGCGCCGAGACGGCGACGCCGTTGACGCTGTGCAGGTGGAGGACGCAGATCGCGTCCGCACGCGCTGCGTGCACCGCGCTGTGGATGGTGAAGCCTGCCGGGTTGATCTCGTATGGCGTGTCGTCGAGCTTGTTGCCCTGCACATCGACCTTGACCAGGCTCGAGGCGGTGATCTCGTCGAACATGAAACCGTAGGGATTGATCAGGAAATGGTGCTCGGGGCCGGGAACACGGGCCGAGATATGGGTGAAGATCAGGTCGTCCCAGCCGAACAGCGCCACCAGGCGATAGCAGGCAGCGAGATCGACGCGCTGCTGCCATTCCGCGTCGCCGACGCGGGCCCGGACCGTGCTTGCAGAAATGTTCATCGCCTACTCCTCCACTGGTCGTTATCCGATGATGCCGCGACGAAGCAATGCGGGCGTTGCAGCCGCTGCTGCTCTGCTCGGACTTCGCCAACCGGATGACGCTGCTTGCCGGCTGAATCGCTTTCGCCGACGCCGCCCGGTCGATGCTGCCGGCGAGAACATCGGCGCCGGCGGCAAGCGACCCGTGACCGCCGCCACTAGCCGGCGCATCTCGCCTCGATCTCCTGTCTTCGATGCTGGATCAGCTTCGCCCGTTCCCCATCGTCGAGATAAACGCGCTGCCCCTGCTGGTCGTAGCGGCTGACGGCGTTCGCGTTCTGCAGGTCTTCGAGAGACTTTCGCGCCAGCATGCAGTCGTGCTGCCTGCGCTTCGCCGCTTCCTCCCGCTCCTCTTGCTTGCGGGCGGCAGCGTCGCGCTCGATCTGGCGCTGGCGAAACTCGGTCTCCTTTTGCTGCCAGGTTTTCGCGGCCGGTCTGAGGTCGTCGCCGCCGGTTGCTGAAGTGGGCAGCGGCTGTTGTGGCGCCGCCGGCTGCTGCCGGGGCCGCGCTGCCGCTTGCCCCGGTGGCGGCAACTCCGAGAAGTGGGTGACCCCCTTCTCGTCGACCCACTTGTACACCTCGGAGCGCGAGGCCGCCGTGGTCGCGATGAGCAGGACGAAGAGCAGGGCTTGCAGACGCATCGATCACCTCTCTGGCAATACGGGTGGCGGGAAGGCTGTCGGCAACGGCGGCGGCGAAGCCGCGCACTGCCGGTGTCGCAGCGATCCGCCAGCGCAGCCGGCGGGCGCCCCGGGGTGGCGGCGCCACCGCTGCCATCGGCAACCGCCGACGATACCGCAGGGAGCATAGAGCCGGGCCGCTGTGGCGTCAATCGCGGTCGCGCGGCAGGTGCGCGGCGATTGAGACCGGTTGCGGGGTGGCGCCCCCTGCGACCGTCCGGCAGGCGGTTGGGCGTCGCGGCTGACCTGTATTCCGGGGTGCGACAACGTGTCTCGTCGCAGCGGCCGTGTTGCCGCACAGGCCAGTGCTGCCGCTTCCGGCATCGCGTGCAGCGCCCGCTCACTCTTGATCGAGGTCAATTTCTGCCGGGTCCGGTCGGCACTAGATTTCGCACCGCGCAGCTTCGTGCGCCATGAAATGGAGGGTTTTCCGAATGAGCACATCATTCAGCACGTCATCGGCACGCAACGTCTTCTACGGTGGAACGGCGTTCTTCGTGCTGCTCTTTGCCGCACTGGTATTCCAGTCGGAATCGGAGACGCCGAAACGCGACCGCCGCGAAATGCTGGCAGCCAATCCGCAGATCGCTGCCGGCAAACGGATCTGGGAAGACAACAACTGCATCGGCTGCCACTCGCTGCTCGGCGAAGGTGCCTACTTCGCGCCGGAACTCGGCAACGTCGTCGATCGCTTCGGCGGTGGCGAGGAGGGCAAGGCCGCGGTCAAGGCCTTCATCCAGAGCCGTCCGCCGGAGGGCATCAGCGACCGCCGTTCGATGCCGCAGTTCAACTTGGGCGAGAGGCAGTTGAACGAGATCGCCGACTTCCTCGAATACGCGTCGAAGATCGACACCGCCAAGTGGCCGCCAAGCATCCAGGGCTGAGAGGGAAAGGAAACGGACATGCAATACCAGTCGCAAGCGGTCGCCAAACCGTACTTCATCGCCGCGCTCGGGCTCTTCGTCGCGCAGGTCCTGTTCGGCCTGATCATGGGGCTGCAGTACGTGGTCGGCGACTTCCTGTTCCCGCACATCCCGTTCAACGTCGCCCGCATGGTGCACACCAACGCGCTGATCGTCTGGTTGCTGATGGGCTTCATGGGTGCCACCTACTATCTCGTGCCCGAGGAGTCGGAACGCGAGTTGCACAGCCCGAAGCTGGCGCTGGCTCTGTTCTGGATCTTCCTCGTCGCTGCCGCGCTGACGGTCGTCGGATATCTTGCCGTACCGTACGCGACGCTGGCGCAGATCACCGGCAACGACCTGCTGCCGACGATGGGCCGCGAGTTCCTCGAACAGCCGACGATCACCAAGATCGGCATCGTCGTCGTCGCGCTCGGCTTCCTGTACAACATCACGCTGACCGTGCTCAAGGGGCGCAAGACGGCGATCAGCAGCGTGCTGCTGATCGGCCTGTGGGGCCTTGCGCTGTTCTTCCTGTTTTCCTTCTACAACCCGCACAACCTGGTCAAGGACAAGTTCTACTGGTGGTTCGTTGTCCACCTGTGGGTTGAGGGCGTCTGGGAGCTGATCCTCGCCGCCATTCTGGGCTTCGTGCTGATCAGGATCACCGGTGTCGATCGCGAGGTCATCGACAAGTGGATCTACGTCATCATCACGCTGGCGCTGGTCACCGGCATCATCGGCACCGGGCACCATTTCTACTGGATCGGCACGCCCGAATTCTGGCAGCTCTGGGGCGGTGTCTTTTCCGCCCTGGAACCGATCCCGTTCTTCGCCATGACGCTGTTCGCCTTCAACATGGTGAACAGGCGGCGTCGCGAGCATCCGAACAGGGCGGCGACGCTGTGGGCGCTCGGCACCGGCGTGATGGCTTTCCTCGGAGCCGGCGTCTGGGGCTTCCTGCATACGCTGGCGCCGGTGAACTACTACACGCATGGCACGCAGATCACTGCGGCACACGGTCACATGGCCTTCTATGGCGCCTACGTCATGGTCGTGCTGACGATCATCTCCTATGCCATGCCGCAGATGCGTGGCCGTGCGGCAAACTCGAACGCCTCGCTGGTCGTCGAGATGTGGGGCTTCTGGCTGATGACCGTGGCCATGGTCTTCATCACGCTGTTCCTCACCGGCGCCGGCATCCTGCAGGTGTGGCTGCAGCGCGTCTCGGCCACGCCATCGCCGTTCATGGTCGTCCAGGAGCAGGTGGCCCTGTTCTACTGGATGCGCGAGTGGTCCGGCGTCGTCTTCCTGCTCGGACTGATCGCCTATCTCGCCAGCTTCTTCGTCAAGGGCAGGGAGAACGCGGTGGCCTGAGGCCCGGCAGGCCGCAAGCCTGGGGCCGGCCGGCGAGGGCCGGTCCCTTCTGTTCCAGCCAGCATCACGGATCACGCAAATGAACGCCTGCAGTCCGGCCGATACGGCCATCGATACCCCGTACTACGAACCGGCCGGACAGGAAGTGGCGCTGTTCGAACATGCATGGCGCAACCGCCTGCCGCTGCTGCTCAAGGTGTTACGTCCCGCCCTATTCAAGCCTCTCCGTCCCGAGCTATTCCGGGGTGA
>NZ_JAMTDQ010000084.1 GCF_023806635.1 Accumulibacter sp. | reverse complement strand
CCGTTCGCGGGATGAGCGAGCGCCTCAGCCCTCTGGGAGAGGAAGACGTAACAGTCAACATCCTGGTCGGCTACTGCGGCCAGATCACCCTCGGTGCCGGCGCCTTCATGGCTGTCGGCGCCTATGCCGCCTACAATTTCCACATCCGCATCGACGGTCTGCCGCTGCTCGTCTCGTTCCTGCTCGGTGGCTTGACGGCGGCCGCTGTCGGCATCTTTTTCGGCATCCCGAGCCTGCGCGTCCGCGGGCTCTATCTGGCGGTGGCGACGCTAGCCGCGCAGTTCTTCACCGACTGGGTCTTCCTGCGTGTTCCGTGGTTTACCAACAACGCTTCGTCCGGGTCGGTGTCCGTCGCCAACCTGCAGGTCTTGTCCTGGCAGATCGATTCGCCGGTGGACAGGTACCTGCTCTGTCTGGTGATCCTGGTGCTTTTCGCGCTGCTGGCGAAGAACATGACGCGCTGCGCCATCGGCAGGCAGTGGATGGCGATCCGCGACATGGACGTGGCGGCCGAGGTGATCGGCATCCGGCCGCTGTTTGCCAAGCTTTCGGCCTTTGCCGTCAGTTCCTTCTTCGTCGGCACTGCCGGGGCCCTCTGGGGTTTCGTCCACCTGGCGTCATGGGAGCCGGCGGCGTTCTCCGTCGACCGTTCGTTCCAGCTGCTGTTCATGGTGATCATCGGTGGCCTCGGTTCGATCATGGGCAGTTTTTTCGGTGCCGCTTTCATCGTCATCCTGCCGATCGCGCTGAACCAGTTCCTGCCGGCGATCGGCAGCGTCTTCGGCATCAGCATTTCGACGGCCGGCGTGTCGCACGCCGAATTGATCATTTTCGGCGCTCTGATCATCTTCTTCCTGATCAAGGAGCCGCACGGCATCGCCCGCATGTGGTCGACCGCCAAGGAGAAATTGCGGCTGTGGCCATTTCCGCATTGAGGGCGGTGATCCGCTCTCGCCCGTTGCAGCGCCACCCAGGCGCATCGTGCTGGACGTACCCCGATGAATACAACCAGAGGAGACATTGATGAAACTGCAGCAACTCGTTCGGATGGCGTCTGTGTCAGCGCTGGCGCTCTCTGCCTCACTGACTGCTTTGCCGGTTCTGGCGCAAGCCAAGGAGCAGTTCTTTCCGGTCCTGGTCTACCGCACCGGCGCTTATGCGACCAATGGGCAGCAGTGGGCGAATGGTTATCTCGATTACCTCAAGCTGGTCAATGCCAAGGGGGGCATCAACGGCGTCCGGATCAGTTTCGAGGAATGCGAGACCGGCTATGCAACCGACCGCGGAGTCGAGTGCTATGAACGTCTGAAGGGCAAGGGGGGTGGCGCGACGGTCTTTCAGCCGCTGTCCACGGGAATCACCTTCGCCCTGACCGAGAAGGCGCCGGTGGACAAGATCCCGCTGATCACCGCCGGCTACGGGCGCAGCGAGTCGCAGAACGGCGCCGTCTTCACCTGGAACTTCCCGCTCCTCGGCACCTACTGGGTCGGCGCCGATGTCGCCATCCAGCACATAGCGAAGAAGGAGGGCGCTGTCGGCAAACTCAAGGGGAAGAAGATCGCGTTGGTCTATCACGACAGTCCCTACGGCAAGGAGCCGATCCCGATCCTGCAGGAGCTGGGCAAGGCCTATGGCTTCGACGTGCAACTGCTGCCGGTGGCGCATCCCGGCGTCGAGCAGAAGTCCACCTGGCTGCAGATCCGGCAGCAGAAGCCGGATTACGTGCTGCTCTGGGGCTGGGGCGTGATGAATTCGACGGCGCTCAAGGAGGCACAGGCGACCGGCTACCCGCGTGACCGGATGCTCGGCATCTGGTGGGCTGGCGCCGAACCGGACGTCAAGGATGTCGCCGACGGAGCCAAGGGCTACAGCGCGATGACCCTGCAGCATGGTGCCGAACCGGGCTCGAAAGTGGTCAAGGAGATTCTCGAGCTGCTCTATGCCAAGGGCCAGGGTACCGGTCCGAAGGAGGAGGTGGGCAACGTGCTCTACATGCGCGGCCTCATCTCTGCGATGCTCGGCGTCGAAGGCGTGCGCAAGGCGCAGGAGCGTTATGGCAAGGGCAAGGTGATGACCGGCGAGCAGGTGCGCTGGGGTCTGGAGAACCTCAACCTCGACCAGAAGACGCTCGATGCGATGGGTTTTGCCGGCGTCATGCGGCCGGTGCAGACCTCGTGTCTCGATCACATGGGCTCGGCGTGGGTGCGCGTGCATACCTGGAACGGCAACAAGTGGGAGTTCAGCTCGGACTGGTATCAGGCGGACGAGAAGAACCTGCGGCCGATGGTGATGCTGGCTTCCGGCAAGTATGCCGAGGAGAAGAAGATCAAGCCGCGCACTCCCGAGGAGTGCAGGAAGTAGTCCGCAGACCCGCCCGGTCGCGGGTCGCTGGCGGGCCCGCCTGCTGCGTGGCAGGCGGGCCGTGCCGCAACTCTGGCGCAGGAGGCTCATGAGCACCGACAACACACTTCTCCGCGTCAACAGCATCGAGGTGATCTACAACCACGTCATCCTGGTCCTCAAGGGGGTTTCGTTCAGCGTTCCGGAGGGCGGTATCGTTGCCCTTCTGGGCGGCAACGGCGCCGGCAAGACGACGACGCTGCGCGCGGTCAGCAACCTGTTGCGTGGCGAACGCGGCGAGGTGACGAAGGGCACCATCGACCTGCGTGGCGAACGGATCGAGGCGCTGACGCCGGCCGACCTGGTGCGGCGCGGTGTCATCCAGGTGATGGAGGGGCGCCACTGTTTCGCCCACCTGACCGTCGAGGAGAACCTGCTCACCGGCGCCTATGCGCGGCGTGATGGCAGGGCAGCCATCCTGCAGACGCTGGCGAAGGTCTATTCGTATTTCCCGCGACTGCAGACACGACGCAGCAGCCAGGCCGCCTACACCTCGGGTGGCGAGCAGCAGATGTGCGCCATTGGTCGGGCGCTGATGGCGAATCCGCGCATGGTCCTGCTCGACGAACCGTCAATGGGACTGGCGCCGCAGATCGTCGACGAGGTCTTCGGCATCGTCAGGGATCTCAACCAGAAGGAGGGCGTGACCTTCCTGCTCGCCGAACAGAACACGAACATGGCGCTGCGCTATGCCGATTTCGGCTATATTCTCGAGAACGGTCGCGTCGTGATGGAGGGCGCGGCCAGGGATCTGGCGGCCAACGAGGATGTCAAGGAGTTTTACCTCGGCCTGTCGTCGGGTGGGCGGAAGAGCTTTCGCGACGTCAAGCACTATCGCCGACGCAAGCGCTGGCTGTCGTGACGGGAGGAGCCGCACGGAAAAGGCAACGAGTACGGGTTTCGGCGTCCTCCTGCTGTTCACTTCACTCTTCGCCAGTGCCGCACAGCCGGCGTCCGGCGAGCGTCGGCTGCCGCAGCCGGGCGACTGCGTCCTTCTGCGCGAGGGCGGTGACGGCTGGTTGTTGCGGGCACCGACCTACTGGCTGCGCGGCACCATCGCCGAACTAGTGCCGCAGCGACGCCGGGCTGAGCTCTGTCCGCAGATCGGCAAGCCGCTGGCGGCCTATACGCGTGCCGACCATGCGCGCATGGCGGCGGCGACGCCCTGCGTGCTGAATGCGGCGGCGGTCGGCGAGGTCGACGTGCTGCGGGTGCACGTGCGGGTCGATTCCTGGGAAACGCCGTGGTCACACCAGAACAGGCCTCCCGGCTGGCTGTTCCGCGGGCAGTTTCTCGACCAGACGCTGCACAAGGGAATGGTGATCGACATGGATGCCAGCTGGCTCGAGCCCTGTGAGGCCGGATCATGAGCGGTGCCCCGCTCTGCGGCGTGCGCGTTCTCGACCTGACGCGCCTGCTCCCCGGACCCGTGGCGACCCTGCATCTCGCCGACCTCGGGGCCGATGTGATCAAGATCGAGGACCATGCGGCCGGCGACTACGCGCGCATCCTCGGCGATGGCCCGGACGGCGTCAGCGTCTTCTACCGCTGCGTCAATCGCAACAAGCGCGGGCTGCGCCTCGACCTCAAGCAGGCGCAGGGAAGGCAGGTCTTCCTGCGCCTCGTGCGCGACGCCGACATCGTCGTCGAGAGCTTTCGGCCGGGGGTCAGCGACAAGCTCGGAATCGGCTACGCTGCCTTGCGGGCGGCCAATCCGCGCCTCGTGTACTGCGCGATCACCGGTTACGGACAGACCGGGCCGCTGGCGATGGCTGCCGGCCACGACCTCAACTACATCGGCCTCGCCGGCGTTCTCGACCAGATCGGCGTTGCCGGTGGCCAGCCAGCGATTCCCAACCTGCAGGTGGGCGACCTCCTCGGCGGCGCGCTGACGGCGGTGATGGGCATCCTCGCGGCGCTCTTCGACGCGCAGCGCAGTGGCCAGGGTCGCCTGGTCGATGTGGCGATGAGCGAGGCGGTGCTGGCGCACAACCTGTTTCCCTTCTTTGCCCTGCAGACAGCCGGGTGCGTACCCGAGCGCGGCGGCGACCAGCTCAGTGGCGGCGATGCCGGTTATGGCGTCTATGCCACCGCCGATGGTCGCTTCATGGCCGTGGCGCCGCTCGAAAGGAAGTTCTGGGATCTCTTCTGCGATGCCGTCGGGCGACCCGACTGGCAAGCGCGGCACGCGGCGCGTGGCGCCGCCGCTGCCGCCCTGCGCAGCGAACTCGCGGCGCTCTTCGCCAGTCGGGACCAGGCGAGCTGGAGCGATTTCTTCGCTGCTATCGACTGCTGCGTGACGCCGGTGCTGGATGTCAGGCAAGCGCTGCGCCATCCGCATTTCACCGCTCGCCAGATGGTCGTCGAGGCTGACGGCGTGCGCCAGTATGCGCCGCCATTGAAGCTCTCGGGCTGGGTCTTCGCCGTCGAACGTGCAGCCCCGGCACCCGGCGAGCATGCACGCGAGATCCTTCGCGCGGCCGGTTTCAGCGACGAGGAGGTGGATGCGCTGCAGCAGGAGTCGGTGATCTGAGGCCGGCAGCGCCGGCGCGCCGACGGACTCGTCTCGTAGCACTCGTCGCCGGCGGCCGGCGACCGCGCGGTTCTCAGCTCTTTGGCGGCTCTTCCTGCCCCTGCCTGGCCTGCACGGCTGCCGTCGCGGCCTTCTGCATCTGCTCCTGCATCTGCTGCAGCAAGGTCAGCGGCCACAGCGCGGCCTGCTTGAGCGCCTCATTGCCGCTGCCGGGCTCGGCCAGGCTGCTGCCCTGGGCCTCGTCGCCGACGCCGGCCGTACCGTAGCTGCTTGCCATCTGGCCCATCGCGCGCACGGCGTTCAGGGTCACGCATTGCATCTCGAGACCCTGGATGGTCATCTGCAGCATCGACAGGTTCATCTTCAGCCAGTTCTCGACGGCCTTGAGGTCGCGGATCTTCTTCTCGATATCTTCGACGTTGAGGCTCGGGGTGACCATGCCGGGCAGGGAGACGCCCATGCTGCCCCACATTTTCCTGGCGAAGCTCAGGGGATCGGGTACGGAATTGAGGTTCGACATTGTTCTTGCTCCGGTGTGATGGGGTGAGCCATCTTAACAAAGTTGTGCCGCTGCGGCTTCAGACACGGTAACAGAAAAGGCGGCTGTGCCGGCGGTCGCCGACATCGACTTCGTGCGTGGCGGTGACGCCGGGCACGGCGAAGCTGTTGCTGATGAACAGGCTGCCGGGGCGCATCTCGCGGACCACCTTCTCCCACAGGGCAGCCATCGGTGCCGGCGAGAGGAAGGCGTAGACGACATCGTAGGCGGCAAGATCGGCTTGCCAGAGGTCTCCCCAGCGCCAGGCACAGTTGGCGGTGGCTGCCGTACGCACGCGGCCGACCAGCCAGGTGGCCGGTGCGTTCTCGATGCCGGTGAAACAGGCGTCCGGTCGCGCGACCGCCAGCGGCTGCACGATGCTGCCGATGCCGGCGCCGAGATCGAGGAAGTGCAGGTCGTGGCAATCGCGCGTGAGTGCGGCGAGTGTGTCGACGGTCTGGCGGCTGGAGAAGTAGAGGGGGATCTGGCCGGACAGGGCGCCACGATAGACGAGCAGCAGCAGCATGAAGGCGAGCAGGAACCAAGCGGGGTCGAGCTGCAGCAGTGAGACCCCCCAGGCGAGCGGCGCGAAGAGCGCGTGCACGACCCGCCACCACCAGGGCTGGCGGCTCAGCGTGGCGAAGAGCAGGGCGACTGTGCCGATGACGATAGCGGTCTGCGGCCACGGCAGTGCTTCGCCGCGAATGCCGTAGTAAGGCCAGGCGAGCGAGAGCACGGCGAGTGCGGCGGCGAACTGCAGCGCCAGCTGCCGCTGCGGTCGGGGCAGGGCCACTGCCGGCGTGTCGGTGCGCTCTGGAGATGGTGCGGGCAGAAGGGGCACGCAGAGGGTCCTCGAGGCTGAGCGGTGCATTGTATTCCCGCTGCCGCGTTGCGCGCTCAGTCCGCCGCCGCCGCGGTGGCCGGAGCCGGCAGCAGGAGGCCTCGCAGCTCCTCGCGCCGGGGCCGCATCCTGAGCACCGCGGCTGCCTTGACGTGGCCGAAACCGCGCAGCTGTTCGGGCAGCGACGCGAGTTCGATGGCGGTGGCGAGCGTCGTCAGATCGAGGCGTGAGAGCAGCAGTTCGATGTCGGCTTCGTAATCGGCGAGGAGTTGTCGTTCCACCTTCCTTTCCTGGCTGCCGCCGAAGGGATCGAAGAATGTGCCGCGCAGAACCTTGAGCCGGCTCAGGACGGCGAGTGCGCGCATCATCCAGGGCCCGTAGCTGCGTTTCGCAACCCTGCCGGTGTCTGGATCGGGTTTCGCCAGCAACGGCGGCGCGAAATGGAAACGGATCCTGAAGTCGCCCTCGAAGTGCTCCGAAAGTTGCTGCCTGAATGCGGGGTCGGAGTGCAGCCGTGCGACCTCATACTCGTCCTTGACTGCCAGCAGCTTGAAGTAGCCGCGCGCCACCGCTTCGCTCAGGCGGGTCGAGCGCAGTGGCCGCTCGCTCGCCCGCACACGTTCGACCAGCCGGCGGTAGCGTTCGGCGTAGCGTGCGTCCTGATAGTCGGTCAGGGCTTCGATGCGGCGGTCGATCAGTTCGTCCAGGCTTGCCGAGAGCCGTCGGGCGGCTGTGCGGCTCGGCGGAACCGCCAGCCGTTGCACCGTCTGCGGATCGTGCGCCGTTCGCCTGCCCCAGAGGAAAGCCTGGCGGTTCTGCTGGACGGCCGTGCCGTTGAGTTCGATGGCACGGTCGATGGCCGCCAGCGACAGCGGCACCAGTCCCTTCTGCCAGGCGACGCCGAGCAGGAAGAGGTTGCCGTGGATGCCGTCACCGAGCAGGCTGCGCGACATCTCCGCGGTGTCGAGGAACAGTGGGGTGCCCTTGCCACAGGCATCGTCGATCAGTTCCTGCAGGCGCTGTCGCGGGAATTGCCAGTCCGGGTTGCGGGTGAACTCGGCGGTAGGGGTGCCGGCGATGTTGATCACGGCCCGTGTCTTGCCGGCGAGGAGCTTCGAGAGTGCTTCGGTGCTGGCGCTGACGACGAGGTCGCCGCCGATGAGAGCGTCCGCTTCTCCGGTGGCGATGCGTGCCGCGTGGATGTCCTGCGCCCGGTCGGCAATTCGCAGGTGCGAGAAGACGGCGCCGAACTTCTGCGCCAGGCCGGTCATGTCGAGTACCGAGACGCCCTTGCCGTCGATGTGGGCGGCCATGCCGAGCAGCGCTCCAAGCGTCACGACGCCGGTACCGCCGACGCCGGTGATGAGGATGTTGAATGGTCGCGTGGTATCTGCCAATGGTGGGTCGGGGAGTGTGGCGAGCGCGTCGCCGTCGACGGCGATGGCGCTGCCACGGCGCAGCCTGCCTCCTTCGACGGTGACGAAGCTGGGGCAGAAGCCGTTCAGGCACGAATGATCCTTGTTGCACGAGGACTGGTCGATCGCCCGCTTGCGACCGAACTCGGTCTCCACCGGGACCACCGACAGGCAGTTCGACTGCACGCCGCAGTCGCCACATCCCTCACAGACCGCCGCGTTGATGAACACTCGCCGGGCCGGGTCGGCAAGCGTGCCGCGCTTGCGCCGGCGGCGCTTCTCGGTGGCGCAGGTCTGCTCGTAGATCAGGATCGACACGCCGCGGTGTTCGCGCAGCTCGCGTTGCACGGCGTCGAGCTGGTCGCGGTGGCGGACCGGCGTGTTCGGCGCCAGATCGCGCACCCGCCGGTACTTTTCCGGTTCATCGCTGACGATGACGATGCGGCTGATGCCTTCTGCCTCGAGCTGGCGGGTCAGCTGGCCGACACCCAGCTGGCCGTCGACCGGTTGGCCGCCGGTCATCGCGACGGCGTCGTTGTAGAGGATCTTGTAGGTGATCGAGACGCCGGCAGCGACCGCCTGGCGGATCGCCAGCAGGCCCGAGTGGAAGTAGGTGCCGTCACCGAGGTTGGCGAAGATGTGGCGGTCGCCGGAAAACGGCGCCTGGCCGACCCAGGTGACGCCTTCGCCGCCCATGTGGGTGAAGGTGGACGTATTGCGGTCCATCCAGGTCACCATGTAGTGGCAACCGATGCCGGCGACGGCGCGCGAGCCGGTCGGCAGGCGGGTCGAGGTGTTGTGCGGGCAGCCGGAACAGAAATAGGGCGTGCGCTGGAGGGTGCTGCCACTGGCTGCCAGCGTGGTCGTGGCGGTGAGGCTTTGCTGCTTGGCTTCGAGCAGTCGCAGGCGGGCCTCGATGGCCGGCGAAGTGAAGAAGCGGCCGATGCGCGCCGCCAATGCGCGTGCCACCTGCGCCACCGACAGCTCGCCGGCTGCCGGCAGCAGCCAGTCGCCCTGGCGCAAGTGGCCGCTGCCGGTCGGCAGCAGCGACCATTCGCCCTTCTCGTCGAACTTGCCGACGACGCGCGGGCGGACGTCCTCGCGCCAGTTGTACAGTTCCTCCTTCAGCTGGTATTCGAGCAGCTGCCGCTTCTCCTCGACCACCAGAATCTCCTCGAGGCCCTCGGCGAAGCGGCGTACGCCGTCAGGCTCGAGCGGCCAGACCATGCCGACCTTGTACAGCCGGATGCCGATCCGCGCCGCGAGTCCGTCATCGATGCCGAGCTCGTCGAGCGCCTGACGGACATCGAGGTAGGCCTTGCCGGCGGTGATGATGCCGAGCCGGGCGGGGTTGTCCGGATCATTGCTGTCGATAAGCACGCGGTCGAGCTGGTTGGCACGGCAGTAGGCGAGCGCGGCGTACAGCTTGTGGTTGAGCAGGCGTGCCTCCTGCTGCAGCGGAGGATCGGGCCAGCGGATGTTGAGGCCATGCGGGTCGCCAGCCGGCATCTCGTAATCGTCGGGCAGGCGAATGACGGTTGCCGCCGGGTCGATCACTACCGATGCCGAGGTTTCGACGGTGTCGGCAAGCGCCTTCATCACCACCCAGCAGCCCGAGTAGCGGCTCATCGCCCAGCCGTGCAGGCCGTGATCGAGATACTCCTGGACGTTGGCCGGATAGAGAACCGGCATCATCACCGCCTTGAAGACGTGCTCGGTCTGGTGCGGCAGCGTCGATGATTTCGCTGCGTGATCATCGCCGGCGATGACCAGGACGCCACCCTTGCTGGCTGTCCCGGCGGCATTGGCGTGGCGGAAGACGTCACCGCAACGGTCCACACCGGGACCCTTGCCGTACCACATGGCGAAGACGCCGTCGTATCTCGCGCCGGGGAAGAGCCCGAGTTGCTGCGTTCCCCAGACCGCGGTCGCCGCCAGGTCCTCGTTCACCGCCGGCTGAAAGACGATGTGGTGGGCGTCCAGATGTGGCTTTGCCTTCCACAGTGCCTGGTCGAGACCGCCGAGCGGGCTGCCCCGGTAGCCGGCGATGAAGCCTGCCGTGTTCAGTCCCGCGGCACGATCGCGCAGCGCCTGCAGCATCGGCAGCCGCACCAGTGCCTGCGTGCCACTGAGGAAGACGCGGCCCGAGGTCGCGGTGTACCGGCTATCGAGCGTGACCGACAGATCACCCATGGGCCTTCCTCCTCATCCGATCGATCGTCGCCAGCAGCCTGCGCGCCATCGGCTAACTGATCTGACCTTTGGCCGGGGCGCTGGTTGCCTCCCGGCACGGGTTTTCGTGGTTCAGGCAGGCGGCAGCATCTTGCCCGGGTTGAGCAGGTGGTCGGGATCGAGTGCGTCCTTGATCGCCCGCATCGCGGCCACTGCCTCCTCACCATGTTCACGCAGCATGAAGCGTGTCTTGCCGATGCCGATGCCGTGTTCGCCACTGCAGGTGCCGGCCATCGCCAGCGCCCGCTCGACGACGCGCTCGTTGATCCAGTCGGCTTCCTGCAAGTCGTGTCCGTTTGCCGGGTCGACGAGCACGACGAGGTGGAAGTTGCCGTCACCGACATGGCCGAAGAGCGCCACCGGGATCGAGACGCGGGCGATGTCGGCGCTGGTCTCGCCGATGCATTCGGCGAGGCGGGAGATGGGTACGCAGACGTCGGTCGGAAAGGCGCGATGTCCCGGCCTGAGCTGCAGGCACGCGAAATAGGCATGGTGGCGGGCTTGCCACAGGCGCGTACGCTCCTCGGCGTGCGTGGCCCAGGCGAAGTCCGCGCCGCCGTGGTCGCCGGCGATGGCCTGCACCGCCTCGGCCTGTTCCCTGACCGACTCCGGGCTGCCGTGAAACTCGAAGAACAGCGTCGGCAGTTCCTTCAGCGCCGTACCGCTGTAGCGGTTCACCGCCGCCAGCGTCAGTCGGTCGAGCAGTTCGACGCGCGCCACCGGGATGCCTGTCTGGATCGTCTCGATGACGGTGTCCACGGCGCCCGCGACGCTGCCGAAGGCACAGACCGCCGCTGACATGGCTTCCGGCAATGGCTGCAGGCGCAGGGTAAGTTCGGTGATGATGGCGAGCGTGCCTTCCGAGCCGATCAGCAGGCGCGTCAGGTCGTAGCCGGCGGAGGACTTACGGGCGCGGCCACCGCAGCGCAGGATGCGGCCGTCGGCGAGCACGGCGGTGAGGCCGAGGACGTTGTCGCGCATGGTTCCGTAGCGGACGGCGTTGGTCCCGGAGGCGCGGGTCGCCGCCATGCCGCCCAACGAGGCATCGGCTCCCGGGTCGATGGGAAAGAAGAGCCCGCTCCCCTTCAGGGCGGCGTTCAGCTGCAGGCGGGTCACCCCCGCTTCGACCGTGGCGTCGAGGTCCGCCGCGCGCGTCGCGAGGATCCGGTTCATCCGCGCCAGGCTGATGGTGATGCCGCCAGCGGTGGCCAGCACCTGTCCTTCGACCGAACTGCCGCTGCCGAAGGCGATCATCGGGACGCGATGCTGCCGGCACAGCTGGGCGACCTCGACCACCTCCTGGGTGCTCTCGACGAAGACCACGCCATCGGGTGGGGCGGTGGGGTGCATCGACTCGTCGCGCCCGTGTTGCGCGAGGACCGACTCGCCCTGAGCGAAGCGCGCGCCGAAGCGTTGCCGCAGGCTGCTGCTGACTGCCGGGGGCAGGGGGGGCCGGGCGCGGGGGCTGGCGTGGCGCATCGTGGTCCGATCCAGACGACGGGATGCGGAGCGATTCTACGCTGTTGGCCACCAATAGGGCAGCGGTTGTGGTCGCCCATGTCGTCGCTGGTGCCCGACTGCAGCCGGAGCGAAAAACCATTTGACAATCCGTCCTTCGGGCTTCAGAATCGCGGGTTCTTGGCTGGAGGGATACCCAAGTGGCCAACGGGATCAGACTGTAAATCTGACGGCTCCGCCTTCGAAGGTTCGAATCCTTCTCCCTCCACCAAGAATGCCGCCGTTGGTGCAGCTGTCCAATCGTTCTTCGGGTAATGGTTTTGCGGGTGTAGCTCAATGGTAGAGCTGAAGCCTTCCAAGCTTATGACGAGGGTTCGATTCCCTTCACCCGCTCCAGGCTGCAGCCGCGGAATTGCTTCAGGAACCTCGGTCATCGATGCCCATGTAGCTCAGCGGTAGAGCACTCCCTTGGTAAGGGAGAGGTCGACAGTTCAATTCTGTCCATGGGCACCAGGGATTGGTGCTGTAGATTCATTGTTAACTTCTAACGTCTTGAGGTACCGTTAATGGCCAAGGGAAAATTTGAACGCACGAAGCCGCACGTCAATGTTGGCAC
>NZ_JAMTDQ010000083.1 GCF_023806635.1 Accumulibacter sp. | reverse complement strand
TCCGACACTGGACTTCGGATGATCTGCAGACTTGCGGGTAAAGGGCAGGGCTAGCGCCGGCTGCTCTTGAATGAAGGCGGCTTCTCGTTCACAATTCGCCCTTGTTCATTCTGACCAGGGCGCGGCGTGATGAAGACGGCAGATGCAGGCGTCATTCTCGACAGGACGGTGCAGGCCTTGCGTGCCCACAGTCTGGTGGTGTCGGTGCAGGCCGATCCCCCGGCCCAGCCGGAAGGGCCGGCACGAACCTGGCTGCGCGTTGCCAGAGGGCGTGGCAGCGGCCAGTACGCGGTCGTCGTCAAGAGGCGGTTGACTCAGAGCAGCCTGGGCGCGGTGCTGGCGCAGTTGCGGCAACCGGTCGACGCCGGCCAGCCACCGGCACTCCTGGTCACCGACCATCTCAGCCCGCAGCTGGCGGAGCGCCTGCAGGCGAGCCAGCAGCAGTTTGCCGATGCGGCGGGCAATGCCTATCTGGAAACGGCCTCCTTCCTCGTCCTGGTCAGGGGACGCAAGCCGGATGCGAAGGAGATCGCCCTGCGTGCCAGCCGGGGCTTCAGCAACAACCGGCTGAAGGTACTGTTCGCGCTGATCCGTGAGCCGCAACTGGCGGCCGCGCCGTACCGGACGATCGCCGCGGCGGCGAACGTCGCGCTCGGCTCGCTGCCGGCAGTTCTTGCCGAGCTGCAGCGGGACGAGTCGTTGCTGGTGCACCAACGACAGCGGCGGCTGAACGCCAGCAAACGACTTCTCGACGAGTGGGCGCAGGCCTACGCCGTCGGTCTGCGTGGGCGGACCCTGAGTGCTCGCCATGTGGCTGGAAACTTCGCTCGCTGGCCGGAGTGGCCACTGCCTTCCGCATCTCTGCACTGGGGGGGAGAGCCGGCGGCCAAGCTGCTCGGCTGCGATCTGCAGCCGGGGATCCTGACCCTCTACGGCGACAGGTTGCCGGCGCGACTGGCCACCGTCGGGCAGCTCGTTGCGGCCGGTCCGGCCGACTACCAGGACCTGCTCGAACTGCGCAAGCCGTTCTGGGGCGAAGCCCCGGCAGCGGCGACGGGGCCGCAGACGGTGCCCCCGGCGCTGGTCTACGCCGACCTGCTGGCGACCGGCCACCGACAATGCTGTGAGGCGGCGCAGGCGGTCTACGAGAGCTTCCTGGCGCGCGACTTTCCGTCCCGTTGAATCCCTGGCCGTCGGCCGGGTGCCCTGGCTGGCGGGTGCCAGGGCAGGGCGCGTCGGCTGGGCGACGGCGCCGAGCCGTGCGTTGCCGCGACCCCCGACAGGACGATCAGCACGATCGCCAGCCAGGACCAGCGGTCGAGGGTTTCCTGCCAGATGACGATGCCGAAGAAGCTGGCGAAGATCACCGTGGTGTAGGCGAGAGCCGCCGACAGCAGCGTGCGAGTCGCGGCATAGGCGCGCGTCATCGCCAGTTGGGCGGCAGTGGCGAAAGCCGCGACGCCGAACAGCAGGCTGCCGCTGCGCAGATCGATCGGATGCAGCTCGGAGAAGGCCAGCCAGCAGGTGGCGCCGAGCGACGAAACGAGGGAAAAGTAGAAGACGGTCCGGCTCTCGGGCTCGCCTCGCAGACCCAGCTCGCGGACGCTGAAATAGGCCATCCCTGCGAGTATGCCGGAAGCCAGGCCGAGGAGTGCAGCGGGCAACTGGTCCGCACTCCAGCTCGGCCGCAGCAGCAGGCCGACACCGGCGAGGCCGAGCGCCAGTGCGAAGAAGACGCCGCTGGTGGGCCGCTGCCCCGCGACGGCCAGATAGATTGCCAGGAACATGGCCGAGGTGTAGTTCAGGGTGACCGCCGTGGCCAGCGGCAGCAAGGTGATCGCCCAGAAATAGGCGAGCAGTGCCGCGAAGCCGACCGCGCCGCGGCTGATCTGCCAACGCCAGTGCGGCGTGCGCAGCGGCACACCGCGCAGGCGGACGACCACGAACATCACGAGCAGCGACAGCACACTGCGGTAGAAGACGATCTCGCCGGCGGTGTGGCTCGCCGCGGCCAGTTTGACGCAGACGCCCATGCAGGCGAAAAAGAAGCTGGCGAGGACCATCCAGAGCGATTGCATCGACGTGTCCGGCGCGAATGGAGGGCCGGATTCTACTGCCAAAGCGGCATCGCCGTGAGTCGCCCGCGGACGATCGCCGGCGGCGGCAGTCGGCGGCGGCGGTGCTGGCGACGATTCCTGCCGATCGGCCGGCGACGTCACTGGCAGATCGCCGCCGGGCGGCGACAGTCATGATCCGTTGCTGGCCGGCAGGCGTCGCAGCGGTACCGGCGAGCGCGAATTGTCGGTAAAGTGGCTGCTTTGGCGGCGATGGGGCGAGGGTGCGGACGATGGTGAGGAACGCATGGATGCATAGGGGACAGGCAGAGCTTCGGGCACCGGTGCTGGTGGTTGCCCTGGCGCTGCTGTTGGCTGGCTGCGCGCCGCCACCGGAGCCGATCAGCATCGGCTTCATCGGCGGCACTTCCGGTCGGGTCGCCGATCTCGGCATTGCCGGTCGCGACGGCGTGCAACTGGCCGTCGATCTGCGCAATCAGGCCGGCGGCGTCGGCGGGCGCGCGGTGCGGCTGCTGATCCGCGACGACGAGCAGAACCCCGAGGTGGCGGCAGGTGCCCTGCGCGAGCTGATCGACCAGGGGGTCGTCGCCGTCGTCGGGCCGATGACGAGCGCCATGGCCATGGCCATGGTGCCGATCGCCAACGAGGCGAAGCTGTTGCTGATCAGTCCGACGGTCTCGACCGAAGACCTCAGCGGCCGCGATGACTTCTTCTTCCGTGTCGGTTCTTCGAATCATGCCAATGCCGCAGAAGTCGCGCGCCACCATCTGCAGCGAGCTCCGGGCCAGCGGCGCCTGGCGGTGGCCTACGACGTTGGCAACCGGGCCTACAGCGAGAGCTGGCTGAGCGGCTTCCGGACAGTCTTCGAGGCCGGTGGCGGGCAGTTGCTGAAGACGCTCGCTTTCGAGTCGGGTGGCGAGACATCCCTGCGGCAGGTGGCCGGGGAGCTGTTGGCCAGCAACCCGGACGGCATCCTGATCGTCGCCAATTCGGTGGACACCGCCCTGCTGTGCCAGCAGCTTCGCAAACTGGGCAGTGCCTTGCCGATCCGTGCTGCCGAGTGGGCCGCCACCGAGCGGCTGCTCGAACTGGGCGGCAAGGCCGTCGAGGGGCTCATGGTGGGACAGAACTTCAACCGCAGCAGCGAGGCGCCACGCTACCTGGCCTTTCGCGAGGCTTACAGCGAGCGTTTCCATCGCGATCCCGGCTTCGGTGGCACGCTCTCCTTTGACGCCGCCAACGTGCTGCTCGAGGCGCTGGCGCGACGGCAGGGCGAGCAGAGCGTCAAGGAGGCCCTACTGAACGTCCGTCGCTTCGACGGTCTGCAGGCGCCGATCGTCTTCGACGATTCCGGCGATGTCCAGCTCGGCGTGTTCATGACCGTGGTGCGCGACGGGCGCCTGGCCTTGGTCGAGTAGGGGGAGGCGTGGCGCGGCCTCTCTGGCAGTGGCTGGCGTGGCGCTTCATCGTCGCCAGCGTTCTGCCACTGCTCCTCGTCGCAGCCCTGTTGCTGCAGGTCCTGCTGCCGCAGGTGATCGCCGGCATCGAGGAGCGGCACGAGATTCTTGCCCGCGCCATTGCCGGCCAGGTCGAGGAGTACCTGCGCGGCGCCGGCCGCGAGATGTCCGCGCTGGCCGCCTACCTCGGGCACAGTGGCCTGCGCCCGGGACCGCGCTTGCAGACGCTGCTCGACGTCCACGGCGGCTCCGGCGCGGTCTTCGCGGCGATCTACCTGGTCGCCGATGACGATGCGGTGCTCGCCGTTGCCCTGCCGCCAGGGCAGCAGGTGCAGCCCGAGGATCTGATCGGCATCGACCTGTCACGGTGGACCGTGCTGCACGAAGCACGCAGGCTGCAGACGGCGGTGTGGTCGGAGGTGTTCCTGTCGGCGGTCAGTGCCCGCCTCGCGGTCAGTCTGGCGATTCCGGTCGGCAACGAGGTGCTGATCGGTGAAGTTGCGATCGATCGACTGGCGGCGTTTCTCGGCAGCCTGCCCACCGAAGCCGGCATGCTGACGATGGTCCTCGATCGGCGCGGCCAGATCATCGCGCATTCGCAGAGCCATCTCGGCGGCCGGCAGATCAATCTCGGTCACCTGCCGATCGTCGAGGAAGCGCTGCGAGGGCGCTTCGACGGCCACGATCTCGAAGTCGACGGCGAACGGTTCCTGGCGACGCTGGTTCCAGTGCCGCAACTCGGCTGGACGGTACTCGTCGCGCAGCCACGACTCGACGCCTTGCGACCGTTCCGGGCGAGCCTGTGGATACTCGCTGCCGGCGTTCTGCTGGCGTTGCTGCTCGGCAGCGGCTCGACGCTGCTGCTCGCCCGCCGCCTGGCACAGCGAATCGGCCGCTACACCGACCAGACACACGCCATTGCCGGTGGCGATTACGGTCGCCCCTGGCCGCTGTTGAAGATCAGGGAACTCGACCGGCTGGCTGCCGATCTCGATCGCATGTCGCAGGCGATCCGCCAGCGGGAGCAGGCGCTGCGCGCCAGCGAGACGCGCTTTCGTGATCTCTCGTCGCTGGCTTCCGACTGGTTCTGGGAACAGGACGAGGATTTCCGTTTCACCTATGTGTCGGCAGGTGGAGCGGTATCGGCGCTCGCGGAGAGCGGCTTCGACCTGCGGCAATCGCTTGGCAGGACGCGCTGGGAATTGCCGAGCAACCTGAGTGCGCCCGAATGGCAGGCACACCGCCGTCGGCTCGAGGCGCACCAGCCGTTTCGCGATTTCGAGTACGCGCTGCGCTCGCAGTCCGGGTCCTGGCGCTGGGTTGCGGTCAGCGGTCAGCCGGTGTTTGACGACGCGGGACGTTTCGCCGGCTATCGCGGGACGGCACGCGACATCACGCGGCGCCAGCAGATCGATGAGGCGCTGCGCCAGGCCAAGCTGGTGGTGGAGAACAGCCCGGCCGTGGTCTTTCGCTGGCGAGCGGATGCGGGCTGGCCGACGGTGTTCGTTTCCGAAAACATCGGGCAGTTCGGCTATGCGGCCGATGAATTGCTCGATGGAGCCATCACCTATGCGTCCCTGATCCATCCCGACGACGTCGAGCGAGTCGCCCGGGAACTTGTGGAACATGCCCAGCAGGGCCGCGATCACTTCAGCCAGGAGTACCGGATCGTCACCAGGAGCGGCGCGGTTCGCTGGGTAGACGACCTGACGGCGGCCGAACGCGACGAGGCCGGAACGATTCGCCATTATCAGGGAGTCGTCATCGACATCACTGAGCGCAAGCGTGTCGAGGAGCAGCTGCGGCGGCTCAATCGGCAGTTGCGCATGGTCAGCGACTGCAATCAGGCGCTGATTCGCGCGCGTGACGAAGACGAGTTGCTGACGACGATCTGTTCGATCGTCGTCGATACCGGTGGTTACCGGATGGCGTGGGTCGGGTACGCGGAGCGCGATGCGGCACGATCGATTCGGCCCGCGGCTTCCGCGGGTCACGAAGCAGGCTATCTCGATCAGCTGGCTACCAGCTGGGCCGATGGCGAACGCGGTCGGGGTGCCAACGGTGAGGCGATCCGCAGCGGTCGCCCCTGTGTCATCAAGGACCTGGCGAACGAGCCACGGTTTGCGCCCTGGCGGACGCAGGCGCTCGAGCGCGGCTACGCGGCACTCTGCGCATTGCCGCTGCGTGAGGGCGAGCAGAATTTCGGGGCGCTGAGCATCTACGCCGGGGTCGTCGGTGCTTTCGATGAGGCGGAAGTGGCGCTGCTCGGCGAACTGGCGGGTGACCTGGCTTTCGGCATCTCGGTGTTGCGCATCCGCGACCAGCGCGATCGGGTCGATGCCGCACTGCGCGACAGCGAGGCGCGCTACCGCCTGCTTTTCGACAGTACGCCGCATCCGATGTGGGTCTTCGATGTCGAGACGCTGGCCATCCTGACCGTCAATCAGGCGGCGATGGCGACCTATGGTTACTCGCGTGCCGAGTTCCTCAACATGAGCATTCTCGATCTCGGGGCCGACGAGAGGACGCCACTGCTCTCCGAGGACGTCATCGCCGTCGAGGAAGTTGCCGACTACACGGGCTTCTGGCGTCATCGGCGCAAGGATGGCGAGCTGATCGACGTCGAGATCCTCTCGCATGCGCTTTCCTACGAAGGGCGGCGCGCGGAGCTCGTCCTGGCCAACGACATCACCGAGCGTCGACGCTCGGAACGGGCGCTGTTGGCGAGCGAAATGAAGTACCGCGAGCTGGTGGAGAACGCGAACAGCATCATCCTGCGCTGGACACCGACGGGCGAGATCAGCTTCATCAACGAGTTCGGGCTGAGGTTCTTCGGCTACACGGAAGAGGAGCTGATCGGGCACCATGTCGTCGGCACGATCGTCCCGCCGGCGGCGAGCGACGGCGAGGAACTGCTGCCACTGATGGAGCGCATCTGCCTGCGGCCGGAGGACTTCGCGCACAACGTCAACGAGAACATGCGCCGCGGTGGCGAACGCGTCTGGGTGTCCTGGACCAACCGGGCGGTATTCAACGACTGGGGACAGGTGATCGAGGTCTTCAGTGTCGGCGCCGATGTCACCGAGCAGAAGCGGGCGGAAGCAGCGGTACGCGAGAGCGAGGAGCGTTTCGCCAAGGCCTTCCACTCGAGTCCGGCACCGATGGCGATCAGCGCCATCGATACCGGGGTCTACCACGACGTGAACGAGCAGATGCAGAGGATGCTCTGCTATTCACGCGCGCAACTGCTGGGCAGCAGTTCGGTCGAGCTCGGAATCTGGGCTGAGGCGGGATCCCGTGAGCGAATGGTCGAGCGGGTCCGTTTGCACGGTGCCTGCCGTGAAATGCCGACGCGCTTTCGCACCAGCACGGGCGAGATTCGGGAAGCGCTCTACTCGGGCGAGATCATCCGTCTCGGCGAAAAGGACGTTCTCTTGTCACTGATCTTCGACGTCACCGATCGCAAGCGGGCGGAGGAGGAACTGCTGCAGCACCGGGAGCATCTCGAGGAACTGGTCAGCGAGCGTACACGCGAGTTGCGGCAGGCGATGGAACAACTCCTGCAGGCCGAGAAGCTGGCCGCCCTGGGCAATCTGGTCGCCGGTGTGGCGCACGAACTGAACACACCGCTGGGCAACAGCCGCGTCGTCGCCAGCCTGCTCGCCGAGGAGCTGCGCGCCTTCGCCGCGGCGGTCGACGCGGGCAGCCTGCGCCGCTCGCAGGTCGATCGTTTCCTCAGCCGCGGACGCGAAGCCGTCGATCTGCTGGAACGGAACAGCGCCCGTGCCGCCGATCTCATTGGTCACTTCAAGCAGGTTGCGGTGGACCAGAGCAGCGCCCGTCGTCGCGTCTTCGATCTCCGGCAGACCGTTGAAGAGATGCTCAGCGCGCTGCGCTTGAGCTTCAGGAACAGCCCGCACCGGATCGATCTCGACATTCCAGCGGGGCTGCTGATGGACAGCTACCCGGGGCCGCTCGAGCAGGTGATCGCCAATCTCGTCGGCAATGCGGTCAGCCATGGCCTGGCCGGCATCGACTGCGGCCGCATCCTGCTGCAGGCGACCGCCGTCGGCGACGCGCAGGTGCTGCTTTCCTGTGCCGACGACGGCGTCGGCATGCCGTCGGCGACCCTGAAGCGGATCTTCGAACCCTTCTTCACGACTCGCTTGGGGCAGGGTGGCAGCGGCCTCGGGTTGTACATCGTCTACAACCTGGTGACCGGCGTTCTGGGCGGGACGATAGCGGTCGACAGTGTGCCCGGCGAGGGCAGCACTTTCAGGCTCAGTTTGCCGCGCAATGCCCCGGAGCGGCCGGTTGCCGAGTGACATGGCGCTCAGCGGCGATGGCGCCGGGGGGTGCGGCCAAGCCGCGCTCGCCGCAGCCGCCCTGCGGCTGGCCGTCAGGGCATCGGCACGAATTCGCCGCGCGTGCAGACGATGCGGCATCCGCCGTGCGATCGTCATGACGGCTGGCGGTGCTGCGCGTCAGGGCTCCTTTCTGCTAAGCTGAAAAAGGAGTGGCGGTGTCGGCGGGAATCGTGCCGGCGATGCTGCGTCGGGAACTCTTCTGATCGGTGCCGATGTTCGACAATCTGAGAAAGTATGCCGCCGCCTACCTGGTGGCGGCCGGTGGGCTTCTTCTGACCTGTTTCTCGTCGTGGAACGTCCGCCAGGAACTGCAGACCAGCCACTTCAAGGAGTTCGAATGGGCAGCCGGCGACCGCATCCAGTCGGTGCGGGCGGTCACCGAACAGGGGCTCGATGCGCTGCTCGAGATTCGCGGGCTGTTTTACGCGGCGCAGGGAATCGACGAAAAGGAGTTCCTGCTGTTCACCGACTCGGTGCTCAAGCGGCATCCGTACATCGAGGGACTCATCTGGGCACCCCTGCTGACCTCGTCGCGACAGGAGGTTCCCGGAACGGCACCGGGCGCGCTGCCGGCACGCGGTGTGCGCGGCGTGGCGGCTGCCGCGGCCGGCGAGCAGCCACGGGTGCCGGTTCTCCTGACGGCCTCGCGCGGGGCGCCGATTGCCATGCCGGGAGTCGATCTCAACGCCACCGATGAACTGTCCGAGCTGTTCCGGCGGGCGAGGGCGAGTGGCAAGGTGGCGGTCAGCGGACGCATGCGGCTGGATCGCGGCGACGGCAGGGCGGCGCACGTCATCTATGCCGCCCTGCCCGTGCATGCGCCCGGTCAGCCGCGACGCGCTGCGGACGCCGAGCCCGCCGATCCGCTGGGTTTCGTCGTCGGCGTCTACGACATCGAGGAACTGGTGCATGTGGCGATCAGCCTGCTCGAGCCGCGCGGCGTCGAGGTGCTGGTGGTCGACGCATCGGCGGAAGGCGAGGCACGCTTCCTCCATTTCTATGCCAGCCGGCTCGAGCCACGCACCGTTGCCGCCGCCAGCGGGCTGCTGCCGGAAGCCGATGAGGGGCAGCCGCGAATGGTGGTGACGATGCCGGTGGGGGACCGCCAGTGGACGGTGACCTGTGTCGCCACGCACACCTTCCGGAGTGCCGAGGCCTTCACCAAGGCGCACTGGTCGGTGCTGCTCGGAGGCCTCGTGTGTACCGCGCTCCTCGTCCTGTATCTGGTGCGCAGCCGGCGCGAAATGGACAATCGAATCCGGCTGACGCAAACGATCTACGAACACGAGGAGCTCTTCCGCCAACTGGCGGAGACGGTCGATGTCGTTTTCTGGGCGATCAGCCCCGACGCCGCGCGGCTGGAATACATCGGCCCGGCGTTCAGGAGCATCGCCGGACAGCCGATTGGCCTCGACGAGCCGACGCCGGCTGTCCTGTTCGATGTCTTCGCGGCGGACGATCGCGCCAGACTCGTCGCTGCGGTCGATCAGCTGCGGCGCGAGGGAGGGCACTTCAGCATCGTGCTGCCGCTCGCTGGCGGCGATCCGGCGTCGCGCTGGCTGCGAGTCTGCGGCTTTCCGGTGCATGAGCGCGGGGTCGAGCTGGTCCGCATCGTCGGTTTTCTCGAGGACATCACCGAGCACAAGCTGGCCGAGGATGCACTGCGTGACTCCGAGGCCAGGTTGCGCACGCTCTTCAACCACTCGCCCGACCTCATCTTCACCGTCGATGGCGAGGCCAACATCCTGCTCAGCAACCGGCCCTGGCCACATCCGGCGGGCGCTGCGGGTGAGAAGCGCTCATCGCTGATCCTGCCGCCCGAAGTGCGCCCGGAGTATCTGCAGAGACTGCGGCGGGTCTTCGCCAGCGGGCGGATCGAGCATCTGCAGTATCTCGCCACCGGTGACACCTGGTGGGAGGTCAGGATGGTACCGATCAGCACGGCGACGACGGTGAAGGCCGCGATGGTGGTGATCAGCGACATCACCGAGAACCGCAAGCTGCAGTGGCAGGCGATCCGCAGTTCGCGGCTCGCTTCGCTGGGCGTGCTGTCGGCCGGCATCGCGCACGAGATCAACAACCCGAACCATGCCATCCTGGCGAATGCCGGCGTGCTGGCGCGAATCTGGAACGACGCCTTGCCGATTCTCGACGAGTACGAGCAGGAGCAGGGGGCGTTCATGCTCGGCGGGTTGGGTTTCCCGCAGGCACGCCAGACGATCGTCCGCGGCATGAGTGACATCGCCGGCAACGCCAAGCGGATCCAGAAGATCGTCGACAATCTCAAGCATCTCGGCAAGCAGGATCGCGGCCACATGGACGAGCCGGCGGACGTCGGCCGGATCCTGCTCGCCGTCGCCACGTTGCTCGACACCCGGATCAGGAAGTGTACCGACCACTTCGCGCTCGACCTGCCGGATTCGCTGCCGCTGGTTCGCGGCAACGTGCAGCAACTCGAACAGGTGTTCATCAACATCATCGTCAACGCACTCGAGTCGCTGCCAGAGCGCAGCCGTTCGGTCCGCGTCTCGGCGCGGGCGATCCCGGCGGAAGGCCGGCTGGTCGTCGAGGTGGCGGACCAGGGAAAGGGAATTCCCGAGGATGTGATGGCGCAACTCGGCGAGCCCTTCTTCACCACCAAGGCGGAGAGTGGCGGCACCGGGCTCGGACTGTCGATCTCGTCGTCGATCGTCGACCGGCACGGCGGGATGATGCGCTTCGAATCGAACGCCGACCTCGGGACGACGGTCCGCGTCGATCTGCCGATTGCCACGGAGGAATGAATGAAGGAGAAGCCGTTTTCCAGCCTGCCGGTCTTTCTCGTCGATGACGAGGAGTCGGTCCTGCACGCGACCGCCACCGTCCTGCGCAGTGCCGGCGTCCCCCGGATCGAGATGATCGCCGACAGCCGGAACCTCTTGCCGGCCCTCGAGGCGCAGCCGGCGAGCGCGCTGCTGCTCGATCTCTCGATGCCGCACGTCAGCGGCAGCAAGCTGCTGCCGGACATCGTCCACCTCTACCCCGAGGTCCCGGTGATCGTCATGACGGCGGCGCAGGATGTCGAGACCGCGGTCAGCAGCATGAAGGAGGGCGCGTTCGACTATCTCGTCAAGCCGGTCGAGGAAAGCCGGCTGGTGGCAAGCGTGCGGCATGCGCTGGAAGTGCACTCGCTGCGGCGGCAGATGGGAGTCCTCAAGCGCTATCTGCTGTCGGATTGCCTGCAGGACAACGAGGCTTTCACCGGCATCGTCACCAACAGCCGCAAGATGAGGGCGCTCTTCCAGTACCTCGAGGCGGTGGCCGGCACCGCGGAGCCCGTGCTGATCTGCGGCGAGACCGGCGCTGGCAAGGAGATGTTCGCGCATGCCCTGCACAAGCTCAGCGGTCTTGGCGGCCAGTTCGTGCAGGTCAACGTCGCCGGTCTCGACGACACCCTGTTCTCGGACACGCTGTTCGGTCACAGGAAGGGCGCCTTCACCGGCGCCGACCAGTCGCGCGCCGGGCTCATCGCCCAGGCCGCCGGGGGGACGTTGTTCCTCGACGAGATTGGCGACCTGTCGATGGCGTCGCAGGTGAAGTTGTTGCGCCTGCTGCAGGAGCACATGTACTTCCCGCTGGGCTCGGACGTCGCAAGGCCGAGCGACGCGCGCGTCGTCTGCGCGACGAACTGCAACCTGGCACAGATGATGCGGCAGAACCGCTTTCGATCGGATCTCTTCTTCCGTCTCTCGGTGCATCAGATCGAGGTGCCGCCGCTGCGCCAGCGCAAGGAGGACATCCCCCTGCTCCTGCAGCACTTCCTCGACGAGGCGGCGGCACTGATCCGCAAGCCGGCGCCGGAGCCGTCGAACGAGCTCATCACCCTGCTCTCGAACCACCATTTCCCTGGCAACGTCCGCGAACTGCGGGCGATGGTCTTCAATGCGATGGCGCTGCACCGCGGCGGATCGATCCTGGCGATGGACAGCTTCCGTCAGGCCATCCAGAAGCAGCAGAAGGCCGGCGCCGAGCCTGCGGCGATTGACGCGGCGAGCGAAATGCCGATCCTCATCCCCGGTCGCTTTCCGACGCTCGACGAAGTCGAGGAAGCGCTGGTCGCCGAGGCACTGAAGCGGGCGAAGGGAAATCAGGGGGTCGCCGCGACCCTGCTCGGCCTTTCGCGGCCGGCACTGAACAGGCGACTGGCGCGGCGCGCGACGCGAACCGAGCCCTGATCGGCGGAGCGACGGCCTTGCCGTGCTCCGCGACGCAGCACCGCTGACCGCGAACGTCGCGCGTCGCCGACGAGCTTCCGGCGGCAAGCCCCCCGCAGCGGACCGCCAGCGGCCTCCACCGGCGCAGTCACCGGCACCCTGAGAGGGGGTGTGCGCAGTCGACATTTCGCTGCCTTCGTGACGCGTTTGACCAAGATACTGAAGAAGAACTGGAAAACCGCAATTTACGTGCCATACGCGTGGATTCCAGTGCATTTCGTTACACCCCCATGGTGACTGCTCGAGAAGCCGGGATGGATTTCCAAGTGTCTGATTCAATATAGCAAGATCGTTTTCTGCTCGTGTGGCACGGATCATGCTTGCGAGACCACTCAGCGCCTGCCGGGTGCGAGGGAATCCAAGACAACAATCATAGGGCCGCTGCATGAGCACATTGCTGATCCTGACGATCTTGACGGTCGCCATCGTCCTCTTCTTCGACTATACGAATGGCTTCCACGATGCGGCGAACATCGTTGCGACGATCATCGCATCGCGCGCGATGACGCCCATCCAGGCGGTGATCATCGTCGGCACTTTCGAGTTCCTCGGGCCCCTGCTGGGAGGGACGGCGGTTGCCAACACGATCGGCAAGTTCGTCACTCTCGGCGATGTGCAGGCGGTCCTCTCGCTCGCCATCCTGATCAGCGGGCTGGTCGGCGCCATCGTCTGGAACCTCGCCACCTGGTATTTCGGCATTCCCTCGTCGTCGTCGCACGCACTGGTCGGCGGGCTGATCGGCGCCGTCGTCGTCTCCGCCGGTGTGGACAACGTCGTCTGGGGATTCTCGCAGATGATGCACGGCCAGCTGACGGGCATCATGAAGGTGCTGGCAAGTCTCGTGCTGTCGCCGATCATCGGCTTCTGGGCGGGATTCCTGATGTTGCGCCTGCTGAACATCCTCCTGTTCACCGCCACGCCGTCGGCCAACAAGGGATTGCGCTACGCGCAGTTCTTCACCGCCGCCGGGCTCGCCTTCTCGCACGGTGCCAACGATGCGCAGAAGAGCATGGGCATGCTGACGCTGGCACTGCTGCTCGGTGGCTTCATTCCCAGCTTCGAGGTGCCGTTCTGGGTGATGCTGGCCTGCGCGATCGCGATCACGCTCGGCATCCTCTCGGGCGGCTGGCGCATCGTCCGCACGCTCGGTTTCGCAATTTACCGGGTGCGGCCGATCCATGCCCTGAGTTCTCAGCTGACCTCGGCCGTCGTCATCCTCACGGCATCGGTGATCGGCGCGCCGGTATCCACGACGCACGTCGTCTCGACCTCGATCATGGGCATCGGTGCCTCGGAGCGGCCGAAGGCCGTTCGCTGGAAGAAGGCCAAGGATATCGGCATCACCTGGCTGATCACCATCCCGGGCTCGGCCCTGGTTGCCATTCAGACTTTCGCCATCGTCAACCTCTTTCTCCTAAAGGCCTGAACATGTCCAACGCCGCCACCGCATCGACTTCGTTGACCCGCCGCATCCTGCACCGCGTTTTCCCGAAGGTTCCGAACTTCTTCGCGCTGCTCGCCGAACAGAGCGCACAGGTTGGCCACAGCGCCTCGCTGCTGGTCGACTACATGGGCTCCGGTACGGCCGATGTCGCCAGGCGGATCGTCGATGCCGAATATGAGGGGGACCGGCTCAAGGTGCGCAACCTGACGCTGCTCAACGAAGCCTTCTCGACGCCGATCGACCGCGAGGATCTGCACCGGGCGATCATCAACCTCGACGAGATCGTCAATAGCTGCAAGACGATCGTCGTCGAAATGGACTCGGATGTGCTTGCCCTGAAGGCCGACAAGTACTGCCTGGAGATGGCGGTCTGCCTCAAGGACGGTGCCGAGGCAGTGGCCGCGGGTTACGGCCGCCTGGCGAACGATCCGAAAGCGGGTCGCGCCGACGCCGAGAAGTCCGACAAGGCGGTGCGCAACCTGACGCGCACCCACCGGCGAGCACTCGCCGAACTGTTCAACGACAACGATTTCCACAACATCTTTCGCCGCAAGGAAATCTACAATCAGCTGCTGCGCGCCGGAGATCGGCTGAACATCTGCAACAGCACGCTGCTCGACATCGTCGTCAAGCTCTGCTGACCCACGGCGCTGCGCGGCGCGCGAGCGACTGCAACCTGTCGCCGCGCGCCGCGCTCCGCCGCCGCACTCGTTCGCGTGCGGGGTGGCGCAGTCGTCGCGGCGGCGCCATGCTGCGGTCGCCCGAGCCGTCGGGCGCGTCGTGCGTGGTGCGCCACAGCATGGGCGGGCCAACGCAGCCGTCGTGCGGCCGATGTCTGCCCTGGCCCCCACCGATGCCGCCGCAGCAGCGGCCGACCGGCCGCTCGACGCATTGGCCGCCCCTGCTGCCGCCTCCCGCCCGCCGCGATGCCAGTGGCGTCTGGTTCGCCCGATTGCGAGCCCATCCCTGCTCTCCTGGCGGTGTAACCTTTCCACTCATCGCGAGGCCTCGCTGGAGGCCCACAAGTCACTGTTTCCATGACGTAAATCGGCCGCTGATGAGCGTCCGGACGGGGGCTTCGCGTTCAATTTGTTGCACCCGTCAGGGATCGGCCCGGTTGTCTGCAATGGCACCTGAAGGTCTGATTTTTCTCGATTGTTTGCGTCCTGTCCGTTTTGGCATGATTCGTGCTGTATCCGATTGCCGAGATGTTGTGGCGCCATCCTGCGGGAAACGCCGCCTGCCTCGCAAAGCCGTGGCTGTGATGCCAGTTCAATCTTCAGGAGCTTCACGATGAGCATGGAAACCGAACTCAATCTGTCGCTGACGCCGGGCGTTGCCAGCCGCCTCGCCACGCATCGCTCGCGGACCGAGGTCAAGCCGCTGCGCCAGCGTGTGGCCAGGACCGGCCACGACAACCCGGAACCGGCGAGCGAGTTCCAGCGCGGCAGCGGTGTGCTGGCCGGGCAACCGCTGCAGGTCGTCAAGGCCGCACCAGTCGACACCGACGCCAGCATGAGCGTTACTGCCGGCTTTCGCACGATCGCCCTGGCTTGCCTCAGGCACTTGCAGAGCAACGAAAGGGGTGTTTGCGAGAGCGATGACCCCGAGTTCGTGCATCAGGCGCGGGTTGCCATCCGTCGTCTGCGGTCGGCGATTCGCGTCTGGAAGCCGCGCCTCCCGGAGGCCTTCGTGGCCGGCTTCGATCCGCTCTGGCAGGCGCTGGCGAGGCAACTCGGCGAGACCCGCAACTGGGACGTCTTCCTTGCGGAGACCTTGCCGACGATCCTCGCCGCCTTCCCCGAATGCCCGCAGGCGCATGAACTGACCGATTACGCGCGCCGACGCTGTGCCGTCAATCGCCAGGTGGCGGGCAGTGTGCTGAGTGCGGGCGACTACTCACGCCTGCTGCTCGACTTCACGGCCGCCGTCCTGGCCCTGCCCGAGCGCGACACCCGTCGTCTGGACCTGTTTGCTCCCCGCTGCCTCGACAAGCGCGCGCGCAAGGTCTGGCAGCTGGCGCAGGAGGCATCGGGTGGCGACGCGGCCGCGCGTCATCGTCTGCGCGTCGCGTACAAGCGCCTGCGCTATGCGCTCGAGTTCTTCGCGCCACTGTTCCCTGGCGACCTGTTGCGCGAGTACCACCTCGCAGCCAGCGGACTGCAGGAAATGCTGGGCCAGCTCAATGACCTCGCGGTGGCGCGCGAGCTGATCGAAGAGGCACTGCCGGGCGCTCGTGGCGATCGCGTCCGCTGCTGGCTGGAGGCACGCAGCAACGGCCTGCTGCCGCAACTCGGAGGGCTGCTCGACGACTTCCACGGGCAGCGGGTTCCCTGGCATCCGGGTTCCTGACCCGGACGCGACGGGGAGCAGGTGAGGGCTGTGGCGATGATTGAACCGAGCTCGATGGTGCGAAGGTCGCGGCCGATCGCTCCGGCTGCCGGATGGTGTGGCGTGTTCAGCACGATGGAGCAGCAGGCGCAGACGCTCGTCCGGCTGGCGAAAGCGGCTGATGCGGTCGTGCAGGGCAGGGAATCGGCGCATTCGGTGCGCCTGTTCGATCTCGACCAGTGCCGCGAGAATCTCTGGCGGCGCAGTTGTGCCGTCATCGACTCGCTGGCGGATCACGGTCGCAGCGGCGAACTCGAAGACCTGCGGTGCACCAGCGAGCGGCTCGACCGGGCGGCTGCCGGCTTGTTCCGGACCGCCACCGCCTGCCGCTGTGTTCACGCCGCGTCCGGTGCATTGATCGGCCAGATGCTGCGACGCATCCGCTGCGAGGGCGAAGGTCTGCGGGACGCCTGTGCCGGCCTTGCGAGCGGCGAGCCGTCGGTGCCGCCGTCCGCCGCCGGCGATGCCTGCGGCAGCCTCAACCCACTCGGCAGCTATCGTTCGCTGGCCCTGCTGGAACTGCTGCCGGGTACCGGGTTGGTCTGGCGGCAGGCGCCGGACGAGCTGGCGGCGATGCCAGGGCCGCATGCAGCCAGTAGCGAGTCCTGGGCCACGCAGATGCATGCCGCCCTGCACGAGGTCGTGCGCGAGTTGGCAGGTGCCGGAGAGATCCTGAGACGTCTGGCGCAGCGACTGGCCGACGGCCTCGCACTGCAGCAGCATGGTGCGGGTGATTCATGTCTCGTCGCGCAGCAGGGGTACGCGGCGACCTGATGCCGACGCCACCGCGAGCGGCGCTGGCTACGGCAGGCGCAGGCAGACAGGACACCAGGGGCGAGAGCAGTTTTCTTTTTTTTGTGCAGGAGAAGTCAAATGGAAACGCAGCTTCGAGTGGCAGAGCGGTCGGCTATCTCGACATCGATCGAATACAGTCTCGACAGCTATCTGGACGGCGTCGCCGATGCGACGATGATCTTCCGGTCGGCCGTCGATGCCCACCTGCACGATGGCTCCGAAGGGGCCTGCTGGCAGCTGGCCAGGCGCATTGCCGACCTCGTCCGCGGCCTCGAGGACATGCAGCAGGCGCTCGAGATGCGCCCTGCCGCGCTCGCGCCTCTGGAAGACGCGAGTGGAGCCGCCACGCTCGCGACGCTGACGGGTCTGGGCCGCTTGCTGCGCGACATGAAGCGCCAGGTCACGGGCCTTGCCATCGAGTCCGGTTTCACCCGGCGCGGCCGTCGCGTGCCGGCGCATCTGGCCGTCGATGTACAGGAGCTGACGGACGAGGTTTGCGCCGCGATCGATGCGCTGGTCGAAACCTGCCGCCCGGAAAGGCAGCAAGAGCCGGCTGCGGAGGAGGGCAGGCGCGGCGTCGGCTGGCATGAAGCGCAGGCAGATCGCCTGTCGATGGCCCTCCTGCGCCGGATTCTTGCCGACGAAGCGCTGGATGTCGACACCCGGCTGCTGCTCGCACAGTTCGTCGAGGAGATCGACCGGGTCGCCGACCAGGCCGAGGCGGTGGCCCGTGAGCTGCCGACCGACGGCCGCGCGGCAGTCGGCACGCCGGGTGGCGCTTATGCCCATTGACCGACGGCTCGCCGTTTGGCGAGGGCGATGCGGGTGCACCCGTTCGGTGCCCGGAGAGGCCCTGTCGGCGGCTGACCGCGCGCGCTGTCCGGGCCTGGACGACCGGCCGCGACCGGGCTGCCCGCAGCCGCTCGGGAACCGTGCAACCAGGGGGTCGGACCGGTGGAATTGACCGCAACCCTGCGCAATGACCGGCTGGTCGGCGACTTCTGGGGCGGGCTGGCGGCGATGCTCGTCGCCTTGCCGTCGGCGATTGCCTTCGGGGTCACCATCTATGGCGCCATTGGCCCGGCCTACGCCGGTCTCGGCGCGCTCGCGGGGATCCTCGGCGCCACTGCGCTGGGCCTGGTGGCGCCGGCGTTTGGCGGTACCAACCGGCTGATCACGGCGCCCTGCGCACCGGCGGCGGCGGTCCTCTCGGCCTTTGCCATCGAGCTCGTGCAGCATGGTGTCGCGGCGCCGTCGATCGTCCTGATGCTGACCGCGCTCGGGCTGGTGTCCGGTGTGGTGCAGTTGCTGCTCGGCTTCATGGGTATCGGCAGCCTGATCAAGTACATCCCTTTCCCCGTCGTCAGCGGTTACCTGACCGGCGTCGGCCTGATCATCATCGGCAGCCAGATTCCGAAGTTCCTCGGCGCGCCCGGCGGCACCTCCTGGTGGCGGACCCTGATCTCGCCCGAACTCTGGCAGTGGCAGAGCGCACTGATCGGCGCCGTGACGGCGGCCGTGATGCTCGGCGCGCCGCTGCTCACGCGCGTCGTGCCGGCAGCGATCCTTGGCCTGCTGGCCGGCGTGCTGAGCTACTTCGGCCTGGCCTCGATCGACGACTCGCTGCTGGTGATGGAAGGCAACAAGATGATCATCGGCCCGCTCGGTGGCACGGCGTCGAGCATGCTCGAGGCGATCACCGATCGCTGGCAGGAGATCGGCGAGCTCAAGCTCAGCCAGATCGGCAGTCTCCTCGGGACCGCCTTCACGCTGGCGGTGCTGCTGTCGATCGACACGCTGAAGACGGCGGTCGTCCTCGACGCATTGACGCGCGGCCGGCATGACTCCAACCGCGAGCTGGTGGCACAGGGCCTCGGCAACGTCGCCTCGGCCTGCGCCGGTGGCATGCCCGGCGCCGGGCAGATGGGGGCGACGCTGGTCAATCTGGCGAGCGGTGGCCGGACGCGGGTCTCCGGCGTCGTCGAGGGCGTCCTGTCGCTGATTGCCTTCCTCGCCCTCGGCAGCTTCATTGCCTGGATTCCGGTCGGCGCGCTGGCGGGCATCCTGATCGTCGTCGGCATCCGGATGATCGACCGGCACAGCCTGCACCTGCTCGAGTCGCCCTGGACGCTGCTCGACTTCATGGTGATCGTCGCCGTGGTCGTCGTTGCCGTCGGCTACAGTCTGATTGCCGCCTCGGGCGTCGGTATCGCCCTGGCGATGTTCCTGTTCATCCGCGAGCAGCTGAGCAGTACCGTGATTCGTCGCAAGCTGGATGGTGGCAGCCGCTATTCGAAGCGGGTGCGCCTGCGTCATGAGATGGAACTGCTCGAGAAGCAGGGGCATCAGACCGCCATCCTCGAGTTGCAGGGCAGCCTGTTCTTCGGTACCAAGGACCAGTTGTACACCGCGCTCGAACCCGAACTCGCCAGGCGCCGTTTCGTCGTTCTCGACATGCGGCGGGTGCAGTCGGTCGATGTGACCGCCGTTCATCTGTTGAGCCAGATCCGAGACTCGCTGATCGAGCGCGACGCTTTCCTGATCTTCAGCAGCCTGTCGCACGTGCTGCCGAACGGACGCAACATCGGCGAGTTCTTCGATCAGATGGAACTCACCCGGATGACCCAGCATGTCAAGGTATTTCCCGAACTCGACGACGCGATCGAGTGGATCGAGGACCAGATCCTGGGCCAGAGCCCGGCGCAGGATCCGACGCTGCCGGCGCTGGAGTTGAATGACCTCGAGCTCTTCCGCGACCACAAGGAAGAGACCCTGATCGACCTCGAAGCCTGTCTCGAGCGCCGTACGATCGAGAAGGGCGGCAAGGTGTACACCTTTGGTGACCCGGGCAACGAACTCTACCTCATCCGCAAGGGTGCGGTGCGCATCACGCTGCCGGCCAGCGGCGGCGACGCCGCCGGGCACCACGCCCTGACCTACGGCCGCGGCGACTTCTTTGGCGGCATGGCGTTCCTGTCGCAGATGACCCGCTTCAACGATGCCACCGCTCTCGAGGAGAGCGAACTCTTCGTCCTGCAGCGCGAACAGTTCGAGAAGCTGCGGGAAGAGCACAAGCGCCTCGCCTGTCATCTGGTCGAGGCGGTCGCCAAGGTGCTCGCGCTGCGCCTGCGTTACTCGGACAAGGAACTGATGGCCATGCAGGAGTAGGCCCGGCGTGTGCCGGCGATCCTCCAGTCGCCACGGTGGCGCTCATCCCGCCGGCGGAACGCCGCAGCGGGTGCGTTGTCGCGCCGGTCCGTCGCTGGCGGACTCTTGCAATGGCGCCGGAATCGGGCAACCGCCGTCGGTTCCGGGTATCATCCGAAGTGCGCCGTGGGGACCAGCCGGCGGAGCCCCTTGGGAGAAAAAAGAATGTTCCAGCATATCCTGCTGCCGACCGACGGCAGTCAACTGTCGCGCGACACCGCTGAACGGGCCGTGTCCTTTGCCAAGGCGGCCAACGCGACGATCACCGCCCTCTACGCGAAGCCGATCGGCAACACCGACAACATCGGTGATCTCGTCGAGCCGGCTGTCCTCGACCGTCTGGTTGCGGGTGCCGACAGCAAGTCGAAGGATTATCTCGGCTTCATCAAGAAGCTGTGCAAGGAGGCCGGGGTCGAATGCACGACGCTGTCGGTGGCCAGCGACTCGCCATGGGAAGCCATCGTGAACGTCGCCGAAGACAACGACTGCGACCTGATCTTCATGTCGAAGCATGGGCGCGGCGGTCTGACGTCGCTCTTGCTCGGCAGCGAGACCTATCGCGTGCTGACCCATTCGAGCATCCCGGTGCTGGTCTACCGGCCGCCCGAGATCGACGCGAGCCGCCGCAAGGCCAAGGAGAAGGCCAGGGAGAAGGAGCGGAAACGGGCCTGATCGCAGCGGCAGCAGCACTCGTCCGCGCCACTTCCGGAGCGGCGACCGGGTGCCGGGGCGGCGCCAGCAGGCGGCAGGCTGCCTGGCCGTCATCGTGCTGACACCACCCTACTGGCAACAGGCTTCGAGCGAACTGGCGCTGGCCGATCCAGTCCTCGGCGGCCTCGTCGAGCGCTTTGCCGGCATGGCGCTGGTTTCGCGCGCCGATCCCTTTCTCACGCTGCTGCGCTCGATCGTCGGCCAGCAAATCTCGGTCAAGGCCGCCGACACGGTCTGGGCGCGCCTGCAGGTGGCCGTGCCCGACATCACGCCGGACAGCATCCTCGGTTGCCCGGTCGAGGGCTTGCGCGGCTGTGGTCTGTCGGCGCGCAAGGTCGAGTACGCGGTCGATCTGGCCGGGCATTTCGCCAGCGGGCGGATCGACGTCGAACGCTGGTCGCGGCTGGCCGACGACGAACTGGTGGCGGAGCTGACCAGGGTCCGCGGCATTGGCGTGTGGACCGCCGAGATGTTCCTGATCTTCAACCAGTTGCGGCCGGATGTCCTGCCGCTCGACGATCTCGGGCTGCAGCGCGCGGTGGCGATTCACTACCACGCCGGCGAACGGCCGGCGCGGCGGGTGCTCGTCGCGCACGGCGAGCGCTGGCGGCCCTGGCGTTCGGTCGCCACCTGGTATCTTTGGCGCAGCCTCGACCCTCTTCCGGTGGAGTACTGAGGCTTTGGCGCCAGGCGGCCGGCGGCCGCGGCGCCAGCTTGCCGGTCGAGCCTGCAGCAAGCCGGCGCAGACGCTGCTTCAGCCGCTGTTGCGCAGACCGGCGGCGATGCCGTTGATCGTCAGGTGAATCGCCCGTTTGACGTGTTCGTCTTCGTTGCCGGCGCGCAGGCGCTTGATCAGCTCGATCTGCAGGTGGTTCAGTGGATCGAGGTAGGGGAAGCGGTGGCGGATCGAGCGGGCGAGCAACGGATTGTCGGCGAGCAGCCGGGTCTGGTCGCTGATCGCCAGCAGCCCGTCGACCGTGGCGTGCCATTCGGCCTGCAGGCGGGGGAAGATCGCCGCCCGCAGCTCCGCGTCGCTTACCAGTTCGGCATAGCGCCGGGCGATCGCGAGGTCACTCTTCGCCAGCACCATGTCCATGTTCGAGAGCAGGGTGCGGAAGAACGGCCACTCGCGGTACATCTGTTGCAGCAGCCGCAGGCCATCCGGGTGCGCCGCCAGGAAGTCGTGCAGCGCGCTGCCGAAGCCATACCAGCCGGGCAGCATCAGGCGGCACTGCGCCCAGCTGAAGACCCACGGGATCGCCCGCAGATCCTCGATGGCGGTGGTCTTGCGGCGCGAAGCCGGCCGGCTGCCGAGGTTCAGGTGAGCGATCTCGGAGATCACCGTCGATTCCCAGAAGTAGCGCTCGAAGCCGGCAGTTTCGTACACCAGCGAGCGATAGGCGCGATGCGCCGACCGCGACAGTTCGTCCATCGCCTCGAGATAGTGCGGCTGCGGCGCGGCAGCCGCCGGGGCGAGGAGGGTGGCTTCGAGAACGGCGGCGGCGACGATCTCCAGGTTGCGCCGGCCCAGCTCGGGGTTCGAGTACTTGCTGGCGATCACCTCGCCCTGTTCGGTGACCCGCAGCCGGCCCTGCACGGCGCCGCCGGGCTGCGCCAGGATGGCCTGGTAGCTCGGGCCGCCGCCACGGCCGACCGAGCCACCACGGCCGTGGAACAGGCGCAGCCTGACGCCATGGCGGGCGAACACCTCGACGAGCGCAATCTCCGCCTTGTACAGCTCCCAGCCCGAGGTCAGGAAGCCACCATCCTTGTTGCTGTCAGAGTAGCCGAGCATGATCTCCTGCAGATCGCCGCGGCTGCGCAGGAGCTCGCGGTAGGGGGGCTGTGACAGCAGCTCGTCCATGATCCGCGGGCAGTTGCGCAGATCCGGAATGGTCTCGAACAAGGGGACGATGTTCACCGCCAGGCTCCGCCCCGACGGCAGCAGCAGCCCGCATTCCTTCAGCAGCAGCGCCACTTCCAGCAGGTCGGAGACGCCGTCGGTTTTGGCGATGATGTAGTTCTCGATCGCCTGCGCGCCGTAGGCCCGCTGTGCCGCGGCTGCGGTGCGGAAGATCTCGAGTTCATCGCGCGTCTCATCGCTGTACGCCAGATGCTGTGAGGAGAGTGGGCGCGCCGAGCCGATCTCCGCCAGCAGCAGGCTGACGCGCCCGGCTTCGTCACGCTGGTGGTAGGCGGTGCCGGGCATCGCCATTTCCAGAAGCTCGCCGACGACGCGCTCGTGCACCTCCGAGTTCTGCCGCAGGTCGAGCGACGACAGGTGAAAGCCGAAGACCCGTGCCGCCCGCCGCAGGTCCCGCAAGCGGCCGCGTGCCAGCAGCGCCGAGCCATTGGCGACCAGCGAGCGGTGGAGGATGTCGAGCTCGCCGACGTATTCACCGGCGTCGGCGTAGGGCGCCGCTTCGCCGACCGCATGCCGCTCCGGTTCGATGCCGTCGAGACGGCGCGCGGTCGCCGCCAGGCGCGCGTACACGCCGGTCAGCGCGCGTCGGTACGGTTCGTCGCTGCGGGCGGCGGAAGCATCGGGTGAGCGCGCGGCGAGTGCCTGCAGCGCCTCGGAGACGCTGACCAGGCCGTCAGCGAGAGAAAGCTCGGCACCGAGGGCGTGCACCTCGTCGAGATGGAAGCGCAGCGCGCGCGCCGATTGCAGGCGCAGCGCCTCGCGCGTCACCGTTGCCGTGACGTAGGGGTTGCCATCGCGGTCACCGCCGATCCAGCTGCCGAGGCGCAGAAAGGCCGGCAGTTCGGCGTTGCGCAGTCCGGCCTGGGTAGCCGCCAGATGATCCTCGAGCCAGCCGTAGAGGCGCGGCAACTCGCGCAGGAAGGTGTAGTCGTAGTACGACAGTCCGTTGGTCACTTCGTCGAGCACCAGCAAGCGGGTGTTGCGCAGCATGCGCGTCTGCCACAGGCCGAGAACCGCGCGCCGCAGTCCCTCGTCGACAGCGTCGTGTTCGTCGGGCGTGAGCTGGCCGCGGTCGCGCCGTCGCAGCAACTCGGCGATCTCGCGCTGGGCGTTGAGGGTGCTCTTGCGCTGCACCTCGGTCGGGTGGGCGGTGAGTACCGGCACGATCGTCGCTCCGTCGAAGAAGCCGCGCAGGCACGTCGCATCGATTCCTGCCGCTGCGGCCCGCTGCAGCGCGTGCGCCAGGCTGCCCTCGTGCGCTGGCGATCGGGCGACGAGATGGGCGCGTGAGCGGCGGATGTGATGCTGGTCCTCGGCGATGTTCGCCAGGTGCGAGAAGTAGCTGAACGCGCGGACGATGGTCTGCGTCTGCTGCCGCGACAGGTTGTCGAGAATGGCCGTCAGCTCCTGACGGGCGTTGCTGTCATCGTCGCGATGGAAGCGGATGGCGCTGACGCGAATGCGCTCGACCAGTTCGAAGCTCGCCTCGCCCTCCTGCGCGCGCAGCGTATCGCCGAGGATGCGGCCAAGGCACCGGATGTCCTCGCGCAGCGGCAGATCCTTGTCAATGGTGTCGTCTTCGGGCATTGCCTTCTCCTGTCTCCCGTCGGTGGTTTGCGTACCGGCTGCGGCGGCGACCGCCCCCCGTCCAGGTGGCCGCCGTGAACCGTCCGGGCCACGACGCCAGGCATGCGCGGTCGCTGTCCGCGGATCGCTGCCGGCCACGCAGGGAGCAACTTTACGGCACTCGGCAGCCGCTGTGAACGGCATGCACGGCGATTGCTCCCGCCTGCGACGGCCGTGTTGCCCGGGGCGGGCGAAGCCGCCCCTGAGGGCCCACCGCATGCGGCTGCGGCGCCGGGCCGGGTGCGGCGGTGCAGTCAGCAGTCGAGCACGCGGAATTCGACCCGTCGGTCGAGAGCGTCGCCGGCATCGTCGGTTCCGGTGCCGACGAGGTTTTCACGCGAGCCGACGCCGCTCGCCACCGTGCGCCTGATGAGTTGCGGCTCGCTGCCGTCGAGACGGTCCTTGATCGCTTGCGCCCGCAGGACCGACAGCCTCTGGTTGATCGGCTCCGGGCCGCTGCGGCTGGTGTGGCCGACGATCTCGAGGCAGGCCCTGTTCTGGACGCTGCGCCGCGCGATCTGGTTGAGCCACATGGGGTAGGGACCGCTGATCTGCGCATCGTGGATGAACTGGGTCGACCCTGGGCGAAAGAGGAACTTGAGGGCGAGTTGGCGGCTGGCGAGACCGTGGTCGACCAGACGGGCGAAGGCCTGTGTCGCCTCGTCCCGTCGTTTCAGCTTCCAGGCTGCGAGGTAGGCGCCGTTGTGCGCGCGCAGTTGATCGCCGCCGGCGGTGTCGAGCGCGCGTCGATAGAGTTCGAGCGATTCCTGGTAGCGGCGGCCGTTGTAGGCATTGCCGGCGTCGTTGAGCAGGGCCGCGGCCATGATCCGCGCGACATAGACCGGGTTGATCGGGTCGCCTGCCTTGCTGCCCTGACAGGTCCTGATGTAGCCGTCGATCGCCGCATCCCGGGTCCACGCGGGGCTGTCGGCGTCGAAGGGCAGTGGCGTCGTCTGCACCCCATCCGGGCGGGCGCGGGCGACCCCCTTGGCGATGACCTTGCCGCTTTTCAGGTCGGCGAGCGCGAGGCAGATGCGGAAAGCATCGCGTTCGCCGCTCGGCTGGCCGGCGCTGTTGTTGATCGGCGTCAAGGTGCCGACAAGCACCAGGGGTTGACCGGCGAGGTTGCTCGTACTGAAGGCCTGCACTTCGAGCTGCGGGTAGTCGCGGCGGACGATCTCGACGAGCCGCTGTTCCATCGAGCGGGTAGCGAGCGACTGGCTGCCGGTGACGCCATCCACCAGCGGGTCGATCAGCAGCGCCTGCCGCTGGCCGCCGGCCAGCGGCAGTTGCGCCTTGGCCAACAACTCCTTGGCAGCCTTGAGAATGGCGTCGTCGAAGGCGATCGGCGCCGGCGCTGCCGGCGTCGGAGCCGGCTGCTCCGGGTCGCGTGGTGCCGGCGCCTGGCAGGCGAGCAGTGCAAGGCTGCTGGCTGCGAGCAGCAGCCAGCGATCGAGCCGCCGCCGGCGAGGGAACAGGTCGGGTGGGTTCATCGTCTGCATTCCTTTTGAAAGTAGGACCGTTCATCGGCGCTCAGGGAGTCGCCAAGGCTCTGGCGCTCGATGAGGTCGGTGCAGCGGCCAGCGCGGGCAGGGCGCGCGCCGGGCTCGACCGCCGGCTTCGCCGGTCTGCCGCCACTGGCGGCGGCACTGGTGAGGGTCGTCGTCTCCCCGGGCCGGACCGGCGCCGGATCGCCGCGCGGTTTCGCCTCGTTGCCGGTCGCGGCCGTCTCACCCGGGCGTAGCGATGCCGTGGTTGCGGCCTTGCCGTCGCGTGTCGACACGGTGCTTGCCGCAGGCGCTGCATCTTCCGTGCTGCCGCGACTGGCGGTACTCGTGCTGGCGGCTGGCCGCGCCTGCTCCGGCGCTGGCGCGCTGCTGCCTGCCACTCCGCCAGCTCCGGGCGGCGATCCAGTCGCTGCCGTCGACAGTGACTGTCTGCCGGCCGCTGGCGGGCTGTCGGCAGCCGGCCCGCTCCCGCCGTCGCCTCGTGTCGCCGATGCCGCTGGCGCTGCATGCTGCGCGTACCAGAACCACGTGCCGACGGTCAGCACGAGCAGCAGGCAGGCAGCGACGCCGGCCATCCAGCGTCGGCCGCGGTCGCTACCATGGCGGCTGGTGTCGGCACCCGCGGCGACCGGCCTGCCGGCACCGCTCCGGCCAGGGAGGAAACCCTCGACGCCCGCCACCAGGTGGCGGAAGCCGGCTGCTTCGCCGGAGCCATCCCAATCGATCAGGTCGGCGGCCTGGATGCCGCGAAAACCCAGCGGTGGCAGGACGGCCTCGATCAGTGCGGGCACCAGCTTGCCGCGCATGCGTGCCTCTTCGGCTTCCTCGCTGACCCAGGTGCTGGCGAGCGAACTCTGCGACCAGAGAACCACCATGCAGCCCATTTCGTTCAACGCTGACTCGATCACCTGCCGCCAGGTCATTCCCGCCGGGATCTTCCGGTCCCACCAGACGCTGAAGCCGAGCGCTTCGAGCTGATCGGCCACCGCGCCGGCCGTCTCGCGGTCCTCGGTTGCATAGCTGAGAAAGATGTCTGCCACCTGCCGCTTCCCCCGGATGACATGGTTGAGACCATATTACAGCAGCCCTCGTTCGCCGGTTCGGTCAATCGCCATGACCGGCAGGATCCCTAAAAAGGCCGGCCGGGCGCACAAAAGATGTGCCGAAGCGCGATATGGCGCGTGTTTCGTGCGCGCCAGGGGCTGCAGCGGCGCCCAGCGTGTTAGGATCCGGCATTCCTGACAATCTTGATCGGGAATTGCGCCGTTTCCCCCGCCAGGGGGAGGCTGCAACGGCGTTTCTGCAACGCGGCATCCTGCATGGGAGGCGAGCCATGGAACTGGCGATGACGGTCAAGAACGACAAGCTGATCGGCGATTTCTGGGGCGGACTGGCGGCGATGCTCGTCGCGCTGCCGTCGGCGATCGCTTTCGGCGTCACCATCTACGCATCGATCGGCCCGGCTTACGCCGGTCTCGGTGCGCTCGCCGGAATTCTCGGCGCGACCGCCCTCGGTCTTGTCGCGCCGGCCCTCGGCGGCACCAATCGCCTGATCACGGCGCCCTGTGCGCCGGCGGCAGCGGTGCTGTCGGCGTTCGCCATCGAACTCGTGCGGCAGGACGTCGATCCCGTGTTCATCGTCCTCATGCTCACCGCGCTCGGCCTGGTGGCGGGAGTGATCCAGCTCCTCCTCGGCTTCATGGGAATCGGCAGCCTGATCAAGTACATCCCCTTTCCGGTCGTCAGCGGCTACCTGACCGGCGTCGGCCTGATCATCATCGGCAGCCAGATCCCGAAGTTCCTTGGTGTCTTCGGCAATGTTCCGCTGTGGCGGACGCTGATCTCGCCCGACAGCTGGCAATGGCAGAGTGCGCTCATCGGTGGCGTGACGGCGCTGGTGATGGTCGGCGCGCCCGTGCTGACGCGTGCCGTGCCGGCGGCGATCCTCGGCCTGCTGGCCGGCATCGCGACCTATTTCGGGCTGGCGCACTTCGTCGACGAGTCGCTGCTCGTGCTCGAGGGCAACAAGATGATCATCGGCCCGCTGGGCGGTTCGGCGTCGAGCATGCTCGAGGCGATCACCGGTCGCTGGCGCGACATCGGCGAACTCAAGCTGAGCCAGATCGGCAACCTGATGGGCACCGCGCTGACGCTCGCGGTCCTGCTGTCGATCGACACGCTGAAGACGGCGGTCGTGCTCGATGCGCTGACGCGCAGCCGGCACGATTCGAACCGTGAACTCGTGGCGCAGGGTGCCGCGAACGTCGTCTCGGCCTGCGCCGGCGGCATGCCGGGAGCCGGCCAGATGGGCGCGACGCTGGTCAACCTGGCGAGCGGCGGGCAGACGCGCGTCTCGGGCATCGTCGAGGGGGTGCTGGCGCTGATGGCCTTCCTTGCGCTCGGCGCGTTCATCGCCTGGATCCCGGTGGCGGCGCTGGCCGGCATCCTGCTGGTCGTCGGCGTGCGGATGATCGACCACCACAGCCTGCACCTGCTGCAGTCGCCGTGGACGATACTCGATTTCGTCGTGATCGTCGTCGTCGTCATCGTCGCCCTGGCCTACAGCCTGATCGCCGCCTCGGCGGTCGGCATCGCGCTGGCGATGTTCCTCTTCATCCGCGAGCAGCTCGGCAGCACGATCATCCGCAACAAGGTCGATGGCAGCAGCCGCTTTTCGAAGCGCGTGCGTCTCGCGCACGAGATGGACCTGCTCGAGCGGCGGGGCGAGCAGACCATCATGCTCGAACTGCAGGGCAGCCTGTTCTTCGGCACCAAGGACCAACTGTTCAGTGCGCTCGAACCGGAACTCGGCAAGCGCCAGTACGTGCTGCTCGACATGCGTCGCGTGCAGTCGGTCGACGTCACCGCCGTGCATCTGTTGAGCCAGATCCGGGACTCGCTGAGCGAGCGCGGCGCCTTCCTCATCTTCAGCAGCCTGACGCACACCCTGCCGAACGGGCGCAACATCGCCGAGCTGTTCGGGCAGATGGATCTCACCACGGACAGCCCGCAGGTCAGGGTCTTCCAGGAGATGGACGACGCCGTCGAGTGGATCGAGGACCAGGTGCTCGGCGAAAGTCCGCAGCGCAGCGCCGAACTGCCGCCGCTGGAAGTCTGGGAGATGGAGATCTTCAAGGACGTCAAGGAGGACGCGCTCGTCGACCTGGTCGAACGTCTCGAACGGCGGGTCGTGCCACGCGACGAGAGACTCTTTTCGATCGGCGACGCCGCCGACCAGCTCTTCCTCATCCGCAAGGGCGCCGTGCGCATCTCGGTGCCTGTCCCGGGAACCAACCTCAGCCGACATCGCCTGACCTACGGTCGGGGCGATTTCGTCGGCGGCATGTCGTTCATCACGCACGCCGCGCGTTTCAGCACCGATGCCACTGCAATCGAGGACAGCGAGGTCTACGTGCTGCGCCGTGAGGATTTCGAGCTGCTGCGCGAACAGCATCGGCGACTCGCCTTCCAGCTCATCGAGGGGGTGGCGCGCGTGCTCGCCTTTCGCCTCGGCTATGCCGACAGGGAACTCCTGGCGATGCAGGAATGACCGGAGCGATGGTGCCGCGATGCCGCCGCGCGGGACGGCGTCGCGGTCGCTCGCGGTGTCGGTCCGGGGTTGGGGCGACGCCGAGGATGGCGGTTTTCGGGTTACAATCGCAGCCCTCACCACCCACCTGCACGCCGCTTCGGCGGGGCCCGATGAAAACCAGCTTTCTCGACTTTGAACAACCGGTTGCCGACCTGGAGAGCAAGATCGAAGCGTTGCGCTCCGCACAGGAGAAGTCCGGGGTCGACATTTCCGAAGAGATCGACGGCCTCGAAGAGAAGAGCCGGCTGCTCACCCGTGACATCTATTCCCGCCTGACGCCGTGGCAAGTCTGCCAGGTGGCGCGGCATGCGCAACGGCCGTACACGCTCGACTACCTCGACCTGATCTTCACCGACTTCGAGGAACTGCACGGTGATCGCGCCTTTGCCGACGATCGTGCGATCGTCGGCGGGCTGGCGCGGCTCGACGGCGAATCGGTGATGGTCATCGGCCACCAGAAGGGCCGGGACACCAAGGAAAAACTGTTCCGCAACTTCGGCATGCCGCGGCCCGAAGGTTACCGCAAGGCGCTGCGCCTGATGCGCCTGGCCGAGAAGTTCGGCATCCCGGTGCTGACCTTCATCGACACGCCCGGCGCCTATCCCGGAATCGATGCCGAGGAGCGTGGCCAGTCGGAGGCCATCGGGCGCAACCTGTACGTGATGGCCGAGCTGCAGGTGCCGGTCGTCGTCACGGTGATCGGCGAGGGCGGTTCGGGCGGTGCGCTGGCGATCGGTGTCGGCGACGTCCTGCAGATGCTGCAGTACGCGACCTACTCGGTCATTTCGCCGGAGGGTTGCGCGTCGATTCTCTGGAAAAGCGCCGAGAAGGCGAGCGAGGCGGCGGCGATCATGGGCATCACGGCGCAGCGGCTGCAGTCGCTCGGGCTGGTCGACCGCATCGTCCCCGAACCCGTCGGCGGTGCGCACCGTGACCACGCAGCGATGGCGGAAAATCTGCGGCAGGCGCTGCGCGCCTCGTTGCAGCAGTGCAGGGAGATTCCGCTGGCAGACCTCCTGCAGAAGCGCCTCGACCGTCTCCTGTCGTACGGGGCGGTCAGGGAACTGCACCCCGGCTGAGCCGGAGTACGGCGGGGTCCGGCGAGGTTGCCGAGCAGTCGCGCGACGCGCGGCGGGGGTCCGTCCGGACAGGGCGACGCCACCGTCGAGCCCACACTGGCAGCGATCCTCAGGCGATTCATCGCACCGCGGCTGGCGCACGGACGCCGCGTCTGCGTTGCGCTTTCCGGAGGTCTCGACTCGGTGGTGCTGCTGCACGCCCTGAGCCGGCTGCGCGCCGCGGGGGTGGGCTGCGAACTGTCGGCGCAGCATGTTCAGCACGGCCTGAGCCCGCATGCCGACGCCTGGGTCGACTCTTGCCAGGAACTGTGCCAGCGGCTCGACGTGCCGCTGGCGATCGCGCGAGTGCAGGTGCCCCTGGGAAGTGGCGAGGGGATCGAAGGGGCGGCGCGGCGGCAGCGGCAGGCGGTCTTCGCGCGCTGCGAGGCGGACTGGCTGGCGCTCGCCCAGCATCGCGACGACCAGGCGGAGACCGTCCTCTTCCGGCTCCTGCGCGGCGCCGGCGTGCGCGGCGCCGCCGGCATGCCCGAGGAGCGAAGCCAGGCTGCCGGCCCACGTCTGATCCGGCCACTGCTCGGCTTGTCGCGGGCGACGATCGCCGCTTATGCGGCCGAGCAGGCGCTGTCCTGGGTCGAGGACGAGAGCAACGCCGACCTTCGCCTGCGTCGCAACCACCTGCGGCACGAGGTCCTGCCTTGCATCGCGCAGCAGTTTCCGGCAGCCGCACAGGCGCTGGCGCGCGCTGCCGGCCACTTCGCCGAGGCAGCTCGGCTGCTCGACGACCTCGCGGCGATCGACCGCTCGCGGGTCGCCGGCGCGCACGGCCGCATCGATCTGCGGCGCTTCAGTCTCCTGAGCGCGGCGCGGGCACGCAACCTGCTGCGCCATGAGCTGCTGGTGGCAGGCATGCGGGCGCCGGAGACGCGCTGGCTCGACGAAGCGCTGCGGCAACTCGCGAACGCCGATGCAGCCTCGGCGACCTGCGTCGGCACCGTCGATGGCGAACTCCACGTCTATCGCGACGAGATCCACGTCGTTCGCCAGCGGCCAGCGGTGCCGACGGTACCGCTGGCTTGGCACGGCGAGGCACAACTCGCCTGGGGCGCCGACCGGCTGTCCTTCGCTCTGGCGACGGGCGATGGCATCAGTCGCCGGCTGCTCGCCGGCGATGCCGTCTGCCTGCGGACGCGGGGCGGTGGTGAGGCATTGCAGCCAGACCCGCGGCGGCCGCGCCGATCCCTGCGCAAGCTTTTCCAGGAGGCCGGGGTACCGCCGTGGGAACGCAACCGCCTGCCGTTGCTGTGCTGTGGCGAACGCGTCGCGTGGGTGGCTGGATTCGGCGTCGATGCGGCGTTCGCCTGTGCGCCCGGGGAAGCCGGCATCGTGGTCGCCCTGCACAGCGGCGCACAGCAGCGAATCGAGCAGGGTCTGGGGTCGCCGCCCGGGGCCGCACGAGGTGGGTCGAGCGGGCGTTGACGGCTCTCTGGGCGCGAGCGGGTCGGTACGCGCTCTGGCACGGCACCGGCGGCGCATCACGGGCCAACGCGAAAACCCGAAAGCATTGCTGGTCCATTGCCGGCGCTGTACAATCGCCGCGGTTGATGCGGTGCACAAATCGGCATCACGACGTCGGGAAACTGCGGCTCTTGCGATTGACCGAGGTCGCTGGCGGCGTCGACCGGACGCGCCGGGATGCGAGCGCGACGCGTGTTCTTCTTCTTCTTCTTCTTCTTCTTCTTCGGAGGGCACATGACCGCGACGACCGCGCACGGCGAGCAGACTGGACTGGCGACGACGGCACTGGCGGCGATGGGTGTCGTCTTTGGCGACATCGGGACCAGTCCGCTGTACACGATGAAGGAGGTGTTTGGTGGCCACCATCCGCTGGCGGTCACCCAGTCCAATGTCCTCGGCATCCTGTCGCTGGTGTTCTGGGCGCTGACGATCACCGTCTCGCTGAAGTACGTGCTGTTCATCATGCGCGCCGACAACAAGGGCGAGGGCGGCATCATGGCGCTGACGGCGCTCGCGCTGCGAACGGCGAACGCCGCGCCGCGGGTTCTCTGGCTCGTGTCGGCGCTGGGGATCTTCGGCGCCGCGCTGTTCTACGGCGATGCGGTGATCACGCCGGCGATGTCCGTGCTGTCGGCGGTCGAGGGGCTGGAAGTGGCGACACCGCTGCTCAAGCCCTACGTCTTGCCGATCACGATCGCGATTCTGGTTCTGCTGTTCATCTTTCAGCGGCACGGCACGGCGACGGTGGGTGCGCTGTTCGGTCCGGTGATGATGTTCTGGTTTGCCACGCTCGGTGCTCTCGGCCTGTGGAATGTGGTGCAACATCCGTCGGTGCTGGTCGCAATAAACCCCTGGTACGCGCTGTCGTTCTGCATCGAGCATGTCGGCATGGCCTTCCTGGCGCTCGGCTCGGTGGTGCTGGCGATCACCGGTGGCGAGGCGCTGTACGCCGACATGGGACACTTCGGCCGGCGGGCGATCAAGTGGGCCTGGTTCGCCTTCGTCTTCCCGCTGCTCTACCTCAACTATCTCGGCCAGGGAGCGCTGATCCTCGCCGACCCGAAGGCGATCGAGAGCCCCTTCTTCCTGCTCGTGCCGGACGAACTGCTGCTGATTCCGCTGGTGATCCTCGCCACGACGGCGACCGTCATCGCCTCGCAGGCGGTGATTTCGGGCGCCTTTTCGCTGACCAGCCAGGCGATGCAACTGGGCTACTGTCCGCGCATCCAGGTCAGGTTTACCTCGGAGCGCGAGAAGGGTCAGATCTACGTGCCGAACATCAACTGGCTGCTGCTGCTGACGGTAATGATCGTCGTCCTTGGTTTCCGCTCCTCGTCGAACCTGGCGTCGGCCTACGGTATCGCCGTCACGCTGACCATGATGATCGACACCATCCTCGCCTTCGTCGTCGTGCGCGCGTTGTGGCAATGGAGCTGGCCGCGTGCGGCACTCTTCCTCGTCTTCTTCGTCCTCATCGATTTCGCCTTCTTCTCAGCGAACGTGATCAAGGTCCTCGATGGCGGCTGGTTTCCGCTCGCCCTCGGCTGCACGGTATTCGCGCTGCTGTCGACCTGGCGGCTCGGTCGCAAACTCCTCTACGAGCGCTTGCAGAGGGATTCGGTCCCGCTCGAGGCCTTCATCAACAGCCTGGCCGCCGGCGGACCCCATCGCGTCGATGGGACCGGCGTCTTCATGACCGCCGAGCCGAACGGGGTGCCGCGGGCGCTGCTGCACAACCTCTATCACAACAAGATCCTGCACGAGCGGGTGGTGCTGCTCAATGTCGTAAACGAGGACGTGCCGCACGCCGACGAGCAGAACATTCGCATCGAGCCGCTGCCGGCCGGCTTCTACCGGGTGTTCGTGCGCTACGGCTTCAAGGACGATCCGGACGTGCCGCAGGTCCTGGAGCGGTGCGGCGACCTGGGCCTGCCGTTCGAGATGATGGAGACCTCGTTCTTCCTCGGTCGCGAGACGGTCGTCACGATGCCGATTTCCGGCCGTACGCGGATGGCGTACTGGCGGCAGATCCTGTTTACCTGGATGTTCCGCAACGCCGACACGGCGACGGCCTTCTTCAAGATCCCGCCGAACCGCGTCGTCGAACTCGGCGCGCAGGTGGAATTGTCGTAGTCTGCGCCCGCCCGGCGGGCACTGGGGAGATGCTGTGGCACTGATCATCACGGAAACCCGCGACGCGGTCGGCACGATCGTCATGAATCACCTGGCGCGGCGCAACGCGCTCAGCGAGGCGTTGATCGGCGAGATCACGACGGCGCTCGGCGCGTTTCGCGAGCAGGCGATGCGCGCCATCGTGCTGCGCGCTGCCGCCGGCAGCAAGGTCTGGTCGGCCGGACACGACGTCAGCGAGCTGCCGGCCGGTGGCCGCGATCCGCTCGGCTGGAGCGACCCGCTGCGGGTTCTCATTCGGGCGATCCAGGAGTATCCGGCACCGGTGCTCGCCCTGATCGAAGGCGGCGTCTGGGGCGGTGCCTGCGAAGTGGCGATGGCCTGCGACATTCTGGTGGCGACCCCTGAGGCAACCTTCGCGATCACGCCGGCCAAGCTCGGTGTTCCGTACAACCTTGGCGGTCTGCTGACCGTGTTGAACATGATTCCGCTGCCGGTGGCCAAGGAAATGCTGTTCACCGCCCAGCCGATTCCCGTTGCGCAGGCACTGAACCTCGGCGTGGTGAACTACGTACGCCCGGCCGACGAGATCGAGCCCTTCGTTTACAGCTTGGCCGAGAACATCGTCGCCAACTCACCCCTGAGCATCGCGGTGATGAAGGAGGAGCTGCGTCTTTTGTCGAGCGCGCGTTCGGTGACGCCGGAACTGTTCGAGAGGATCCAGGGGCTGCGGCGCGAGGTCTACGACAGCCATGACTACCAGGAGGGACTGGCGGCCTTTGCCGAGAAGCGCAAGCCGCGCTTTCTCGGCCGCTGATCTCCCTGCCGTCGCGCGGGGCCCCGCCCGCCGCCTGGCGGCGCCGGCGCGGCGGTCGCCCTCAGCGCTTGCCGGCGAGCAGTTGCGCCAGTTCGACGGCGGTGCGCACGCCCATCTTGTCGAAGAGATTGGCGCGGTGCACCTCGACGGTGCGCATGCTGATCTGCAGTTCGTCGGCGATCAGCTTGTTCAGCTTGCCGGCGAGAACCAGTTCCATGACCTCGCGCTCGCGCGTCGTCAGGCTGCCCAGGCGGGCACTGAGCGAGTCGGCGTCGGCGGCGGCAAGCCGCTGGTTCGCATCGAGTTTCAGCGCCTCGACGACGCGGTCGACCAGTTCGTTGTCGTTGAACGGCTTCTCGACGAAGTCGAAGGCGCCCTTCTTCAGCGCCGCGACCGCCATCGGCACGTCGCCGTGGCCGGTGAGGAAGATCACCGGCATGCGGCAGCCGCGCTCGCAGAGGACGTCGAACAGTTCGGGTCCGCTCATGCCGCCCATGCGGATGTCGAGCAGGATGCAGCCGGTGCATGAGGGCAGCCATTCGGCGAGGAAGTCCTCGGCCGAAGGGTAGCTGCGGCAGGCGACGCCGCAGGACTCGAGCAGCCAGGCCAACGAGTCGCGGATCGCGTCGTCGTCGTCGATCAGGTGGGCGCAGGGCGTCATTGGCGGTGGATCGGCAGGGTGATGACGAAGATCGAACCGCCTTCAGGGTTGCCTTCGACCCACAGGCGGCCGTGGTGGAACTCGATGATCGAGCGGCAAATGTTGAGGCCCATTCCCATGCCGTCGGCCTTGGTCGAGAAGAGCGGCGTGAAGAGTTTCTCGAGCGCTTCCGGCGGGATGCCTGGGCCGCGGTCGATGACGCGGATTTCCATCTGCGCCTCGACCTGCGTGAGCCTGACCGTCAGCCGCCGGCGTTCGGCCGGCAAGCCGGCCATTGCCTCGATGCCGTTGCGCATCAGGTTGAGCAGCACCTGCTCGAGCATCACCGGGTCGGCCAGCAACTCCGGCCGCATGCCCTGGATTTCGCGCACGATGCGCACGCCGCGATTCCGTGCCGCCGCCTCGATGAAGCCGACGCTGTCGTCGATCACCTCGGCGAGATCGCAGCGCGTGAGCTTCGGTTCGCTCTTGCGGACGAAATCGTGCACGCGGCGGATGATCTGGCCGGCGCGTTGCGCCTGCACCGCCAGCTTGCCGAGCGCCTCGCGGATCTGCAGCGGGTTGAAGTTGCCGGAGTCGAGCTTGTTCAGGCAGCCGGCGTTGTAGCTGGTGATCGCCGCCAGCGGCTGGTTGAGTTCGTGCGCCAGCGTCGATGCCATCTCGCCCATGGTCACCAGGCGAGCGGTCGCCTGCAGCTTCTCCTGCTGCTGGCGGGCGACCTCCTCGGCCTGCTTGCGCGCCGTGACGTCGATGATCGACCCCATCCAGCCGGTCTGCCGGCCGTCGGCGTCGATCAGCGGTGCCTCGTAGATCAGCGCATCGAAGCGGCTGCCGTCCTTGCGCATCAGGCGGATCTCGAAGCCCTCGTGCGGTGCGTTGCCCTGCAGGATGTGGTTGTGCACCTGCAGCGTCCGTTCCATCTCCTCGGGCGCCCAGTAGGGCATCGGCGGCGCCCTGCCGATCAGTTCCTCGGCACTGAAGCCGACCATGCGCAGGAACGAGGGATTGGCATAGGTGACGCGACCATCCAGGTCGCGCGCGCGCATGCCGACCATCAGCGAATCTTCCATCGCCTTGCGGAAGGCGTATTCCGAGCGCAGCGCCTGCTCCGCCGAAAGCCGCCGCTGGATCAGCCCGCGCACCGCCCACAGGCTCCAGAAGACCGCCGCCGCGAGGATGATCACCAGGCTCGCGATCAACGTCTGCGCCAGGTTGCCGGGGCTGCGGTAAGCGGTCACCTGCAGCGTCACGCCGTAGCCCGGCGGGTCGAGGCTGATCGGGTGGGTCAGCGTCGTCGGCGAGGCGTCGACGCGTGACTTGCTCGCCAGCAGGCTGCCGTTTCCGTCGACCGCCCGCACCTGATACTTCTCGGCGAACCACCACGGGATCTGGTGCTTGAGCAGCCCGTTCAGCGAGTACACCGCGAGCAGCGCACCGCGATACGCGCCGTCCGCGAAGATCGGTACATAGACCTCGAACTGGGCGGCCTCGATGGTGCGGAAGGCGTCGCTGTAGATCGGCTTGCCGAGTCGCGCGAGTTCGAGCGAACGGCTGACCGGATTGTCGCCAAAGGCCTCGTCGATGACTCGCGGCAGCGTCAGCGTCGGCATGCCGTGCACCACCTTCGCCGCTGCATCCAGCCACAGCACCTGACGCAGTTCGGGGCTGTTGCGCAGCAGGTGGCGGGCGCGCAGGTCGAACAACTCGGCCGGTCTCTGCGCGCGCGTCAGGTCGAGTGCCAGTTGCTGCAACTGCTCGGCGTTCCCCTCAAGATGGAAGCGCAGCGTCTGCTCGAGCCAGAGTACGTCGGCGATCAGCGCCGATCGCTGCTCGTCGATCTCGTTGCGATGCAGCAGCCAGAGCAGGGCAATCAGCAGGATCAGCAGCAATCCCGTCGCCAGCTTGAGGGCGAAGAGATACCAGGTCGACCACCTGAGCGGCGGTGGGCGCCGCCGATCGTACTGGTAGGGTAGGTGTACCTGCCTCATCGGCAGACATCTTACCCAAGTTCGTCGCTTGCCGCCCGTCCTCGACCAGCAGTCCGTGGCCAGCGACCGCCGCAGGACCGTCGCGGCCGGCCCATTGCGGATTTCCACAATTTTCGCGCACGCGGCTTTCTGTGATAGTCGCCGCTGCAGTAACGGTCGTCACCATTTCGACATCATTCCCAAGGAGGAGAAAACATGAGACTTGCCAAGCTGTTCTTCGGTCTGGCTGCCTGCACGCTGGCGGCGACTCCCTTCACCGCCGTCGCCCAGCAGCCGATCGTCATCAAGTTCAGCCACGTCGTGGCGCACGATACCCCGAAGGGCCTCGCCGCCGAGTACTTTGCCAAGCGCGCCAACGAACTGACCAAGGGCAAGGTCAAGGTCGAGGTTTACGCCAACTCGACGCTGTACAAGGACAAGGAAGAGATGGAGGCGCTGCAGCTCGGCGCGGTGCAGATGCTCGCCCCCTCGCTGGCCAAGTTCGGTCCGCTCGGCGTCAAGGAATTCGAACTCTTCGACCTGCCGTACATCTTCGACAACTATGAGGAACTGCACAAGGTGACGCAGGGTCCGGTCGGTCAGGGCCTGCTCAAGAAGCTCGAGCCGAAGGGGGTCGTCGGGCTGGCGTTCTGGGACAACGGATTCAAGTCCTTCTCGGCCAATACGCCGATCAAGACGCCGGCCGACCTGAAGGGCAAGAAGCTGCGCATCCAGTCGTCGAAGGTGCTCGAGGAGGAGATCCGGGCGCTGAGCGCGCTGCCGCAGGTGATGGCTTTCTCCGAGGTCTATCAGGCATTGCAGACCGGTGTCGTCGATGGCACCGAGAACCCGATCTCCAACCTCTACACGCAGAAGATGTACGAAGTGCAGAAGCACCTCGCGCTCACCGAGCACGGTTACCTCGGTTATGCGGTGATCGCCAACAAGAAGTTCTGGGAAGGTCTGCCGGCCGACGTTCGCGGCCAGCTCGAGCAGGCGATGAAGGAATCGACCATCTACGCCAACAAGATCGCCAAGGAGCAGAACGACAAGGATCTGGAGGGTGTGAAGAAGAGCGGCAAGACGCAGGTGTATACGCTGACTGCCGACGAGAAGAACGCCTTCAAGAAGGCGCTGGCACCGGTGCATGTCAAGATGGAATCGCGCATCGGCAAGGATCTGCTGCAGTCGGTGTACAAGGAGACGGGCTTCGATCCGAGCAAGTTCTGATCGCGGCCGGGAGGACGGAAACGGCCCGTTGGGATGTCTGACCCAGCGGGCCTTTTTTCAGGCAGTCGGAGGAGTCATTTCCCATGAAACTACTGGACCACCTCGAGGAGTGGCTGATCACCTTCCTCATGGGGGCGGCAACGACGATCATTTTCCTGTCGGTCGTGCATCGCTATCTCTCGGGGATCGACATCCCCGGTGTGCAGGACTGGCTGCTGTCGCTGAATTTCGGCTGGGCGCAGGAACTGTGCATCATCATGTTCGTCTGGATGGCGAAGTTCGGCGCCGCCTACGGCGTACGCACCGGCATCCACGTCGGCGTGGATGTGCTGATCAACCGCATGGACGAACAGATGCGCGGCAAGTTCGTCATTTTCGGCCTGCTCGCCGGCGCGCTGTTCACCGGCATCGTCGGCACGCTCGGGGCGCACTTCGTCTGGGAGAACGGCTTCCACTACGCCTCCTATACATTGCTTGGCTGGGACGTCGGTGACGTGCCGGAGGGTCCGACGACGCCCGACCTCGAGTGGCCGACGTGGATCGTCTACAGTGCCATCCCGCTCGGTTCGTCGCTGATGTGCTTCCGCTTCCTGCAGGTGACCTGGAGCTTCATCCGCACCGGCGAACTGCCGCACCACGATCATGGCCACGTCGACGGCATCGAGGAGAATCCCGACGTTGCCGAGACCTACCGCCTCGAGGACAACCTGCATCCGCACGATCGCAACTACTCGCAAAGCCATCCGGAAGATCGGCCCGGTCAGGGAGGAGGGAAGAAATGAACGCCACGATCATCTTTGTCATCCTGCTGGTCCTGATGCTGACCGGCATGCCGATCTCGATCTCGCTCGGCCTGACGGTACTCAGCTTCCTCTTCATGTTCACCCAGGTGCCGCTCGAGTCGGTGGCGCTGAAACTCTTCACCGGCATCGAGAAGTTCGAGATCATGGCGATCCCGTTCTTCATCCTGGCCGGCAACTTCCTCACCCACGGAGGCGTCGCGCGGCGGATGATCAAGTTCGCCACCGACGTCGTCGGCCACTGGTACGGTGGCCTCGGCCTCGCCGGCGTGATGGCCTGTGCGCTGTTCGCGGCGGTTTCGGGCTCGTCGCCGGCAACCGTCGTCGCCATCGGTTCGATCCTGATGCCGGCGATGGTCAAGGCAGGCTTCCCGAACCGCTTCGGTGCCGGCGTCATCACCACTTCGGGCGCACTCGGCATCCTGATCCCGCCGTCGATCGTCATGGTCATGTACTCGGTGGCGACCAACACCTCGGTCGGCGCGCTGTTCATGGCCGGCGTCATCCCGGGCATCCTGCTGGCGATGACGCTGGGTGGCGTCACCTGGTACCGTGCGAAGAAGTTCGACTATCCGCGCATGCCGAAGGCCTCCTTCACGCAGCGCGTCAAGTCCTTCCGCGAGTCGGCGTGGGGCCTGTTCCTGATCGTCGTCGTCATGGGAGGCATCTATAGCGGCATGTTCACGCCGACCGAGGCGGCGGCGATGAGCGCGGTCTATGCCTTCTTCGTCGCCGTCTTCGTCTACAAGGACCTGACGATGAAGGACGTGCCGCGCGTCCTGCTGAACTCGGCGAACATGTCGGCGATGCTCCTCTACATCATCACCAACGCCGTCCTCTTCTCGTTCATCATGACCAACGAGAACATCCCGCAGGCGCTGGCGGACTGGATGCTTGGTCACGGGCTGGGAATGATCGCCTTCCTCCTGGCGGTGAACATCATCCTGCTGCTTGCCGGCAACTTCATGGAACCGTCGTCGATCGTCCTCATCTTTGCACCGATCCTGTTCCCGGTGGCGATGAAACTCGGCATCGATCCGGTACACTTCGGCATCCTGATGGTGGTCAACATGGAGGTCGGCATGTGCCATCCGCCGGTCGGACTCAACCTCTACGTCGCTTCCGGCATCACCAAGATGGGCATCACCGACCTGACCGTCGCCGTCTGGCCGTGGCTGCTGTCGATGCTGGTCTTCCTGGTCGTCGTCACCTACGTGCCGATCATGTCGATCTGGCTGCCGAAGACACTCGGCATGATGTAGCCGTTGGCGGACACCGCGGCCTGTTGCGTCGGGGCGCGCGCGGGGCAACCCGAGCGCGCCCTTCGTTTCGCTGCCGCCGGTCGATGAGCCCGCCGCTCGGCGCGCCGCCAGCCATTGATCTGCGGGCCAATTTGCGCCGCTGCCGGCACGCGCGCGCGAGTCTTGGTATAATCTTCAAGTTATCTGTCTAGCAATATGATTTCCTTTCGTTTTTCTTCTTCATCCACCGCATCCGGAGAGTGCTCCATGGCCAGCGAACGTACCCTTTCCATCATCAAGCCCGACGCCGTCGCGAAGAACGTCATCGGCAAGATCTATTCCCGTTTCGAAACCAATGGTCTGAAGGTGATTGCCGCCAGAATGGCCTGGCTGTCACCACAGGAGGCCGGCGCCTTCTACGCCGTACACCGTGAGCGGCCGTTCTTCAAGGATCTGGTTGATTTCATGATCTCGGGTCCGGTGATGATCCAGGTGCTCGAGGGCGAGAACGCGATCGCCAAGAACCGCGAGCTGATGGGTGCCACCGATCCGAAGAAGGCCGAGCCAGGCACGATTCGTGCGGACTTCGCCGAGTCGATCGACGCCAACGCGGTGCACGGCTCCGACGGGCCGGAGACGGCCAGGGTCGAGGTGGCCTTCTTCTTCCCCGAGATGAGCGTCTACGCGGGTCGCTAGGCGGTTCGCGCAAGCTTTGCGGCGCGTGCCATGGCCGTCAACCTGCTCGATCTCGATGCCGCCACGCTGGCGGCTTTCTTCGCCGAACAGGGCGAGAAGCCGTTTCGCGCGCGGCAGGTGCTGCGCTGGCTGCATCGCTGCGGGCAGGCGGACTTCTCGGCGATGAGCGACATCGCGCGCAGCCTGCGCGCGAAACTCGAGGGGCTGGCGGTCGTGCAGCCGCCGCCGGTCGTCGCCGACCGGCTGGCCGAAGACGGCACGCGCAAGTTCCTCTTCGACGTCGGCGGCGGCAACGCCGTCGAGGCGGTCTTCATCCCCGAGGAGGAGCGCGGCACGCTGTGCATCTCGACGCAGGCCGGTTGCGCGCTCGCCTGCTCGTTCTGCGCCACCGGCAAGCAGGGTTTCAACCGCAATCTGACGGTGGCCGAGATCATCGGCCAGCTCTGGCAGGTGCAGCACGCGCTGGGTGGCTGGTCGGAGCGCCCGGCGAACGGCGAACGGTTGATCAGCAATGTCGTCCTGATGGGCATGGGCGAGCCGCTGGCGAATCTCGACAACACCGTGCGCGCGCTGCGACTGATGCTCGACGACAACGCCTACGGCCTGTCGCGGCGGCGGGTGACGGTGTCGACGTCCGGCCTGGTGCCGGCCATCGACCGGTTGCGCGACGAGTGCCCGGTGGCGCTGGCGGTCTCGCTGCACGCTCCCGACGACGGGCTGCGTGACGAACTCGTGCCGATCAACCGCAAGTATCCGCTGCGCGCGCTGCTCGCCGCCTGCCGGCGCTATCTCGAACGGGCGCCGCGCGATTTCATCACCTTCGAGTACGTCATGATCGACGGCGTCAATGATTCGGATGCGCAGGCGCGCGAACTGCTGGCGCTGACGCGCGAGGTGCCGTGCAAGTTCAACCTGATTCCCTTCAATCCCTTCCCGGGCTCGCCGTACCGGCGCTCGCCGGCGACGCGGGTGCGTCGCTTCGCCGACATCCTGCTCGCCGCCGGCGTCGTCACGACGACGCGCAGGACGCGGGGTGACGACATCGCCGCCGCCTGTGGCCAACTCGCCGGGCAGGTGCGCGACCGGACGCAGCGCGGGAGCCGCCGTTTCGTAGTCGAGCGGGTGTCGCGGGAGGCGAGCACATGCGGCTGATGCTTTGTTGCCTCCTCGTTTGCCTGGGCCTTTCTGCCTGCTCTTCCGGCTCGGTGTCGCCGGCAGCGAAGAAGCCCGCCGAGGATGAGGTCGATTCGCGCCAGCCGACCAAGCCGCGCGATCCGCGCACGCGCGCCAAGCTGCATACCGAACTCGGAGCGATGTATCTGCAGAGCGGCAACCTGACGGTCGCGCTCGAGGAGATGAGCATCGCCATCCTGATCGATCCGGACTATGCGACGGCCTACGCGATGCGCGGACTGGCGGCGTACCGCATCCGCGAGCTGCAGCTGGCCGACCAGGATTTTCGTCGCGCGCTCAGCCTCGACGGCAAGGACCCGGAGATCAACAACAATTACGGCTGGTTCCTCTGTCAGGTGGGACGTGAGAAGGAGGGTCTCGGCCATATCCAGACGGCAATGAGGAACCCGCTCTACAAGACGCCGGAAAAGGCCTACCTCAATGCCGGCAGCTGCTATGCCCGGATTGGCGATCTGGCGAGTGCCGAAGCTCATGTCGAGCAAAGCCTGCGCATCCTGCCGGGGAACCCGACGGCGCTGCTCGAACTGGCCAGCATCAATTTCCGCAAGGGTGACGTCGAGCGGGCGCGCCACGAACTCGTCGAACTGCTGCGCCACAACGACCCCAACGCCGAGGCGCTGTGGCTCGGCGTGCGAATCGAGCGGGCTCTCGGCAACCGTCCGGCGGAAGCCCGTTACGCCAGCCAGCTGCGACGCAAGTTCCCGCTGTCGCCCGAGGCGGAGGAGTTGCTGAAGGGAAGAGCGGAATGAGCGAGCAGGGCATTCTCCCGCTCCCGCCCGACGAGCGGCCGGCTGCCGCCGCTCCCACCGGGACGGCAGGCGGATCGCCAGCTACAGCGGCCGGCGGTGTCGGGCATCAACTGCGCGCAGCGCGCGAGGGGCGCGGGCTCAGTCTGGCCGAGGTGGCGCAGTCGCTCAAGCTCGGGCAGGGCCAGGTGGCCGCTATCGAGAATGAGGATTGGCAGCTCTTGCCGGGCAACACGATGATTCGCGGCTTCGTCCGCAACTACGCCCGCCTGTTCAATCTGGACGTCGAGCAGCTGATGCGCGGCCTCGACGCTGCCCGGCTGGAGCAGAAGCCGCAGCTCGCCGCTTCTGCCGGGACCAGCCCCAGCCTGCCATCTTCGTCGGGCCGCCGGGCCGAACGACGCGATTACCTGGCCGCTCTGGGCGGGCTGCTGTTGCTGGCGCTGGCGGTGTTGGTCTACTTCTTTGCGCCGCTCAAGGAGTGGCAGGCGCGGCTGAGCGAGATGATCGAGAGCCGGTCGATGGCGCCGCATGCCGAACGCGCGCAGCCCGCGCCGGTGCTGCCGACAGCCACCGATTCGACGCCGCGTGCGGCTTCTGCCGAATCGGTGACCAGCGTCAGCCCGCCGAATGCCACGGTGCTGGCGGCGGCAGCGTCGTCGTCCGCGGACGCGGCGCCCGCTGGCGGCGGCGATCTCAGGCTGTCGTTTGCCCAGTCGGCGTGGGTCGAGGTGCGCGACGCCATGGGTCAGACGATCGTTTCCGGAATGATGCCGGCTGCGAGCCAGCGCGAGGTCGGTGGTCAGGCCCCTTTTTCGCTTGTGATCGGCAACGCGACGCAGGTAACGCTGCAGTATCGCGGTCGCATGATCGATCTGGCGCCGCACAGCAAGGGTGACGTCGCCCGGCTGACGGTCGAGTGAGGCCGGTGTCCGTGGTGAGCAGACGGTGAACGGTACGGTCGAGGGCACGCTGCGCCGGCCGACGCGGCCGGTCCGGGTGGGGCAGGTGACGATTGGTGGCGCGGCGCCGGTCGTCGTCCAGTCGATGACCAACACGGACACGGCCGACGTCGTCCGCACGGCGATCCAGTGCGCCGAGCTGGCACGTGCAGGGTCGGAACTGGTTCGGGTGACGGTCAACACGCCGCAGGCAGCTGCCGCCGTGGCCCCGATCCGTGAACAGCTGGGCCGCATGGGGGTCGATGTGCCGCTGATCGGCGACTTCCATTACAACGGGCATCGCTTGCTTGCCGACCATCCGGAGTGCGCCGCGGGGCTGGCCAAGTACCGCATCAATCCGGGTAACGTCGGTCACGGCCGCAAACGCGACGAGCAGTTCGCGCAGATGATCGAAATCGCCTGCCGATACGAGAAGCCCGTGCGCATCGGCGTCAACTGGGGCAGCCTCGACCAGGATCTGCTGGCGCGCATCATGGATGAGAACGCGCGCCGTCCGGTGCCGCAGGACGCGGTCGCCGTGATGCGCGAGGCGATGGTCGTCTCGGCGCTCGAATCGGCAGCCCGGGCCGAGGCCCTCGGCATGCCAGGGGAGCGGATCGTGCTGTCGTGCAAGGTTTCGGGAGTGCAGGACCTGATCGCGATCTATCGCGAGTTGTCACGGCGCTGCGACTACCCTTTGCATCTGGGGTTGACCGAAGCCGGCATGGGCTCGAAGGGCATCGTCGCGTCGACGGCGGCGATGGCGGTCCTGCTGCAGGAGGGGATTGGCGACACGATCCGCGTCTCGCTGACCCCGGACCCCGGCGGCGCGCGGACGCAGGAGCTGATCGTCGCGCAGGAGATGCTGCAGACGATGGGGCTGCGCGCCTTCACGCCGATGGTCGTCGCCTGTCCCGGGTGCGGGCGGACGACCAGTACGTTCTTCCAGGAACTGGCGCAGTCGATCCAGGAGCATGTGCGGCGGCGGATGCCGCAGTGGCGGGTCGAGCATGATGGCGTGGAGAACATGACGCTGGCGGTGATGGGCTGCGTCGTCAACGGGCCGGGGGAGAGCAAGCACGCGAACATCGGCATCAGCCTGCCGGGAACCGGCGAGGCGCCGGTGGCGCCGGTCTTCGAGGATGGGATGAAGACGGTGACACTGCGCGGCGAGCACATCGCCGACGAGTTCACCGCCATCGTCGATGCCTACGTCGCACGTACCTACCGGAGAAAGACCGTGACGCGATGAGTACGAACAGGATCCAGTCCCTGCGTGGCATGAGCGACATCCTGCCCGATGAGGCGGAGTTCTGGGACCGTTTCGACGAGACCGTCCGTTCCTGGCTGCGCGCCTATGGTTACCGGCCGATCCGCCTGCCGATCGTCGAACCGACGCCGCTTTTCAAGCGGGCGATCGGCGAAGTGACCGACATCGTCGAGAAGGAGATGTACTCGTTCGTCGACAGCCTCAACGGCGAGCAATTGACGCTGCGCCCGGAAGGAACGGCGGGCTGCGTGCGGGCGGTGATCCAGCACAACCTCGTGGCACAGCAGCCGCAGAGGCTCTATTACATGGGCCAGATGTTCCGCCACGAACGGCCGCAGAAGGGGCGCTATCGGCAGTTCCACCAGGTCGGTGTCGAAGCGCTCGGCTTTGCCGGACCCGACGTCGATGCCGAGCAGATCCTCATGGGCGCCCGCCTGTGGGACGACCTCGGCCTCGATGGCATCGCCCTGCAGCTCAATACGCTCGGCCAGCCGGCGGAGCGCGCGCGGCATCGCGCCGAGCTGATCGCCTACCTCGAGCGGCACGGCGATCTGCTCGACGAGGACAGCCGCCGGCGCCTGCACAGCAATCCACTGCGCATTCTCGACAGCAAGAACCCGTCTCTGCAGGAACTGATCCATGGCGCGCCGCGGCTGCTCGATCATCTCGGCGACGAATCGCTGGCGCACTTCGCAGGCGTGCAGCAGGTGCTGCGCGACGCCGGCCAGCCGTTCGAGATCAACCCGCGCCTGGTGCGGGGACTCGACTACTACAATCTGACCGTCTTCGAGTGGGTGACGGATCGTCTCGGAGCGCAGGGGACGGTCTGTGCCGGCGGTCGCTACGACGGGCTGGTCGAACAACTGGGCGGCAAGCCGGCGCCGGCCTGCGGATTCGCCATGGGCGTCGAGCGGCTGACGACCCTGATCCGCGAGGCTGGCGGCGCCACCGGTTCGCAGCCGGTGGACGTCTATGTCGTGCATCAGGGTGTCGCGGCTTCGCGCCTGGCGGCGCGGGTCGCCGAGTCGCTGCGTGATCGCGGCATCGACGTCCTCTTCCATTGCGGCGGCGGCGGCTTCAAGTCGCAGATGAAGAAGGCCGACGCCTCAGGCGCTGCCTTCGCCGTCATCATCGGCGACGACGAGGCAAGCACCGGCGAGGCGAGCCTGAAGCCGTTGCGGCCACTGGGCGAGCTGCCCAACGAACAGCGGCGCATCGGCGTAGACCGCCTTGCCGACGCGATCATCGATGCAACAATGGATTGGGAGGACGCCTGATGGCTACCTACGACCTCGAAGAACAGGAACAGATCGCCGAGCTGAAGGCATGGTGGAAGCAGTACGGCAACCTCGTGACCGGCATCATCACGGCGGCAGCGCTCGCGGCACTTGCCTGGCAGGGCTGGAACTGGTACCAGCGGCAGCAGTCAGCGCAGGCAGCGGTGGTATTCGCGGGCCTGCAGAAGGCGATCGCCAGCAATGACTCGCAGCGCATCAAGGCGGCGAGCGGCGAGTTGGCCGACAAGTATGGTGGCACGGCCTATGCGCCACTGGCGGCACTGAAGACGGCGCGGGCACTGATCGATGCCGGCGATGTCAGGACGGCAAGAGTGCAACTCGCCTGGGTCGTCGAGCACGGCAAGGATGAACTGCGCGATGTCGCGCGGCTGCGGCTGGCCGCCCTGCTGCTCGACGAGAAGGCTTACGACGAGGCTCTGAAGCTGCTCGAGGCAACGCCTGCTGCCGGTTTCGCCGTGCGCTTCGCCGACGCCCGCGGCGATGTCCTGGTGGCACAGGGCAAGGCAGGCGAGGCCCGTGCCGCCTACCGGTCCGCCCTGAGCGGGCTCGATGCGGCCGACGGCAGCGGCAAGGGAAGGAACACGCTGCAGGACAGCCAGGCCAACGCCGCCTATCGCGAGTCACTGCAACTGAAGCTCGATGGACTTGGGGAGCCGGGTTGATGATGCGACCACTGCTGGCGGCAGCGGCGCTGGTGGCAAGCCTCGCCGGCTGCTCGACGCTCGACGCGCTCAATCCCTTCAGCAGCAGCGGGCCGAAAATGGCCGAGCTGCAGCCGATCCAGGCCAGCGCCGAGGCGCGGGTGCTCTGGTCGGATGCGGTGGGCAAGAGCGAGGACTACACACTCGTGCCGGCGGTCGTCGGCTCGACGGTTTATGCCGCTGCGCGCGATGGGACGATCGTCCGTCTCGAGGATGGGCAGACGGCGTGGAGGATCAAGGCCGGCGTCGCGCTCGCCGGTGGCGTCGGCGCCGACGCGCGGATGCTCGTCGTCGGTACGGCGAAGGGCGAAGTGCTTGCCTTTTCGACTTTCGACGGCAGTCCGTTGTGGAGAGCGAAGGCGAGCAGCGAGGTGGTTGCACCACCGGCACTGAGTTCGAACCTGGTGATCGTGCGCACGGTCGACCATCGCCTAGCCGCTTACGATGCCAGTGACGGCAAGCGCAGGTGGCTCTACCAGCGTCCCAGTACTCCGTTGTCCCTGCGCGTCACCGCGGCGCCACTGATCATAGAGAAGTACGTCTTCGTCGGCTTTCCGGGTGGCAAGCTGATGGCTGTCAGTCTCGACAACGGCGCTCCGCTCTGGGAAGGGACCGTCGCTCTGCCGAAGGGCGCGACCGAGCTCGATCGCGTCGCCGATGTCACCAGCGTGCCGGTGATCGACGGCCGCATGATCTGTGCCGCGGCCTTCCAGGGACGCATCGCCTGTTTCGATCTCGGCAACGGCAACCTTATCTGGTCGCGCGACATCTCGAGTGCCGCAGGCGTCGCGGTCGACAGCCGTTACCTGTACGTCTCCGACGACAAGGGCGCAGTGCATGCCCTCGACAAGGCGAGCGGCGCCAGCCTGTGGAAACAGGACAAGCTCTTCCTGCGCCGACTGACGGCGCCGCAGCCGTTGCGCAACATGGTCGCGGTCGGCGACGTCAAGGGTGTCGTGCATTTCCTCAGCCGTGACGACGGCTCCTTCGTCGCCCGCCTGAACACCGATGGCAGTCCGATCCGGGCACCGCTGCAGCGGCTCGGGAGCAGTCTGCTGGCACAGACCAGCAAGGGCAGTGTGCTCGCGATCGACGCGCAATGAAGCCGAGCATCGTCCTCGTCGGTCGGCCGAACGTCGGCAAGTCCACGCTCTTCAACCGCCTGACGCGGACGCGCGACGCGCTGGTCGCGGACATTCCCGGCCTCACGCGTGATCGTCATTACGGGCATGGACGGCTGGGCAGCAAGCCCTACCTGGTGGTCGATACCGGCGGTTTCGAACCCCTCGTCCGCGATGGCATCGTGCACCAGATGGCACGGCAGACCGAGCAGGCGATCGACGAGGCCGACGTCATCGTCTTTCTCGTCGATGGCCGCAGCGGTATCACCGCGCTCGACAAGGAGATTGCCAACCGCCTGCGGCGCTCCGGCCGCACCGTCCTGGTTGCGGTCAACAAGGCGGAAGGGATGAGCCCTGGCGTCGTCGCTGCCGATTTCCATGAACTGGGTCTCGGCGAGCCCGTGCCGATTTCGGCGGCGCACGGCGAGGGCGTGCGGTCCCTCATCGAGATCGCCCTGCAGCCCTTTGCCGAGCCGTCGCTGGAGGAGGGCGGCGGCGATTCGATCCGGGTGGCGATCGTCGGTCGGCCCAACGTCGGCAAGAGCACGCTGATCAACACCCTGGTCGGTGAGGAGCGGGTGATCGCCTTCGACCAGCCGGGGACCACCCGCGATGCGATCGAGATCGAGTTCGAGCGCGCTGGCCGCCGCTACAGCCTGATCGATACCGCTGGCCTGCGGCGCCGCGGCAAGGTCTTCGAGACGGTCGAGAAGTTCTCTGTGATCAAGACGCTGCAGGCCATCGAAGGGGCTCAGGTGGTGGTGCTCGTCCTCGACGCCAGGCAGGACATCTCCGACCAGGATGCGCACATCGCTGCCTTCATCCGCGAATCCGGGCGCGCGCTCGTCGTCGCGGTGAACAAGTGGGACGGGCTGACGCCGTACCTGCGCGAGCAGATCAAGGTGGCGCTGGAGAGCCAGCTGTCGTTCATCGACTTTGCCCGCTTCCACTACGTCTCGGCGCTGCGCGGGCAGGGGCTGGAAACGCTGTTTCGCTCGGTCGATGCCGCGCATCAGGCAGCGACCGTCGATCTGCCGACGCCGCAACTGACGCGGGTACTGATCGACGCCGTCGCCCGGCAGGCGCCGCCGCGCAGCGGCCAGTTCCGGCCGAAGCTGCGCTACGCACATCAGGGAGGCCGCAATCCGCCGCTGGTCGTGATCCACGGCAATGCGCTCGACAAGGTGCCCGAGTCGTATCGTCGCTACCTCGAACACGCCTTCCGGGAGGTCTTCAAGCTGCAGGGGACGCCGCTGCAGATCCAGTTCAACGTCAGCGACAACCCGTTTGCCGACAAGCGGGCAGCCGAGCAAGACCGCCGCCGCCCGTCGTCAGGCGGGCGCGGCAAGGCGACCGCTGCAGAGGCACCTGCGGTCGCGCGGCCAGCGATCAGACGGAAAGTTCCCGGCCGCAGCTGAGCGGTCGTCCGGGCATCGTCGCCAGCGCTCAGACCGTGTTGGCGGCGTCCTCCGTCACGCTGCCGGCAACTTCGATCGTCTTTGCAAGCGCTGCCGCCGCAGCTTCCCTGGCCTGATCCAGAATGCTCATCTTGATTACCCCTGTGTGGTAGACCTGTCGAGGCCGAACTCGCATTACAGAGGGTCGAACGCGCTGCTGCCGCCCCCTCCAGAGCAGCCTGTGCCCGGGCCCTTCGAGACGGCAGGCGCGCGACTGCGGGACAAGCCGATCGACTGCCGCACGATTGGCTCCCGATGCGATGACGGGCGGGCTGGGACGGGCTCTTTGATATTGCACTGGAGCCGGTTTCCACCGATCATTACGCCTTCGCAAGTCGCGCCTGCAGCCGCGCATGCGCTCCCCGGGTGCCGCGGTCCGGGGTGCAGCGAGCCGGGGCAGGCTTCACGGTAGCCGGATAACTGAAGGTGATCAAGGTCCTGTTCGTCTGCATGGGAAACATCTGTCGATCGCCGACGGCAGAAGGCGTGTTCCGCCATGTCCTGCGACAGAAGAGTCTTGAGGACCGCGTCGAGGTCGATTCGGCCGGGACCCATGGCTACCATGCCGGTGAGGCACCGGATCAGCGAACGCAGCGCGCGGCTGCGGTGCGCGGTTACGACCTTTCCGAGATGCGGGCGCGCAAGGTCGCGTCGCAGGACCTGGAGTATTTCGACCAGATCCTCGCCATGGACCGCAACAATCTCGATGTCCTGAAGCGCATCTGTCCACCGGAGAAGCACGACCGCCTCGGGTTGCTGATGAGCTACTCGAAGAGCTTCGACGATGACGAAGTGCCCGATCCCTATTACGGCCTCGGGCACGGTTTCGACCTCGTCCTCGACATGATCGAGGACGCGGCGCAGGGGCTGGTCGAGAGCATCGAGCAGCAACTGCTCGCCGCCCCTGTCACCGGGTCGCCCGGCGACCGCGGCGGGGTCGACGGCGAGGAGGGCGGCTGAGGGCAGGCGGCCCGCCGGTCGCCCAGCCGCAGGTCCGCCGCGTTACTGGCCCGCCGGCGCGACCCGCTTGCCGGAGCGCGGCGCGGGTGTCGCCGCGTGCAGGCGCGGCGGAAGTCCCCGCAGGCAGTCCGGACAGACGCCATAGACCACCATCAGGCTGCTGGCGCCCGCCAGCGACGGGTCGTTCCGGGCATCGCCAACCTCGACCCAGTCCTGGCGGAGACGAATGCGGTTGCACATGCTGCAGCGCTTGATGAAGCCGGCGGTGGAACCGCTGGCTGCGGCGACGACGGAAACCGGTTGCGGCACCGGTTCCTGCCGCAGCTGCCAGTGACGGACGTCGAGCCGGTCATCTGCCTGCGGCACGATGCTCATCTGCAGCAGGCGCCGGACTTGCGGCGAGTCGCAGCGATACGGACGACAGACTGCGCGCTGCAGCGTCCTCGCCGACATCAGCATCGTGCGCACGAACATCCGCGTCACGTCGCCGGTGATGAAGTCGTCGAGTCGGCGACCGATGATCCGCGCCGCCAAGAGGGACTGGCAGCCATTGGCCAGTGCCAGCCGGTCCCAGTCACCGGCGACGGCGACGATCGCATCGTCGGCGTCGAGGGTGTAACTCAGCGCCGGGATTTCCGGCGGCTGGCCGCTGCCGCCCGGAATCCTGTTGTCGCAAGCCTGCTGCGGCCTCAGGTCGCCGGCCGTGCCTGCAGCCATTGCGCAAACTCGTCGGCCGTCAGTGGCCGGGAATAGAGGAAGCCCTGTCCGTGGTGACAGCCCGACGCGTCGAGTTCGGCATGCTGCTCCGGTTGCTCGACTCCCTCGGCGACGACGCTCATCCCGAGGTTGCGCGCCAGGGCGATGATCGCCGAACCGATCGCCCGGTCATCGGCGCTGTTCGAGATGCCGTCGACGAAGCCGCGGGCGATCTTCAGCTCGTGGATCGGGAAGCGCTTGAGGTAGGAAAGAGACGAGAAGCCGGTGCCGAAGTCATCGATGCTGATCGTCAGACCGCAGGCGACCAGTTCGGCGAGCATTCTCTGCGCGCGGTCGAAGTCCATCAGGACGCCTTCGGTGATCTCGATGCAGATCCGCTGCGGGGCGACGCCGTGCGCGTGGACGATGCGCATCAGTTCGCCGGCCATGCCTTCCTTGCGGAAATGGCGAGCCGAGATATTGACGCTGATGCGCACGGGCGGCAGCCCGCCCGCGTCCCACGCCGCGATCTGGCGGCAGACCTCGCCGAGAACCCAGTCGTCGAGTTCGACGATCAGGTTGCTCTGCTCGGCGACCGGGATGAACTCCACCGGCTCGATCGTCTCGCCGTTGTAGTGCCAGCGGACCAGTGCCTCGGCGCCGATCAGCCGCTGGCTGTCGAGGACCACCTGCGGCTGGTAGCAGACCGTCAGCTCCCCGCTCTCGATCGTGCGCCGCAAGCCGGCCTCGAGGGTGAGGCGGCGTGCGGCATGCCTGGCGAGATCGGCAGTGAAGAAACGGAAGGCATTCTTGCCGTGATCCTTGGCGCGGTACATCGCCGAGTCGGCGTTGCGCATCAGCGCGCCGGCATCGGCGGCATCCTCGGGAAACATGCTGAGGCCGATGCTTGCACTGACGAAGCACTCGTGTTCCTCGAAGTGGTAGCTCGCACTCAGCGCGCCGAGCAGGCGCTCCGCAGTTCGCGTCGCTTCCCTGCGGTCGGTGGTCTCGAGCAGGACGACGAACTCGTCGCCACCGAGACGGGCCACCGTGTCTTCCGAACGGACGCAGTCGAGCAGCCGCAGCGCAGCCTGCTTCAGGAGGCGGTCGCCGGTGACGTGGCCAAGGGTGTCGTTGACGACCTTGAAGTTGTCCAGATCGATGAAGACGACGCCCATGCTCTGCTGCTGTCGTTCGGCGCGTGCCAGCGCGAGGTGCAGCCGGTCGTTGAACAGCGCCCGGTTGGGCAATCCCGTCAGCTCGTCATGCGTCGCCAGATACTCGATGCGCTGCTGTGACTCGCGTACCTTGGTGATGTCGCTGAACATGCCGACATAGTTCACCACCTTGCCGTTCTGGTCCTTGACCGTGTTGATCGACAACCACTCGAGGAAGGGCTCGCCGTTCCGGCGCCGGTTCCAGATCTCGCCCTGCCAGACGCCAAGCCGGTTGATGCGCTCCCACATCTCCTCATAGAGCTCGGGCGGCGTCAGGTTGCACCGCAGCAGGCTTGGCTTCTCGCCGATCACTTCCTCACGGGGGAAGCCGGTGAGTACGGTGAAGGCATCATTCACGGTCAGGATGCGCTGCTCGGTGTCGGTGACCATCACACCTTCCGATGCGCGGTCGAAGACCATCGCCGCCAGCCGCAGTCCGTCTTCGGCCTCCTTGCGCGCGGTGATGTCGGTGGCCTGGAAACACAGGCCGGTGATCGCGCCATCGTCATCCAGCAGCGGGAAGCGCACGGCCAGGAAATGACGCGGCCCGCCCGGCAGCGGCAGCGCTTCCTCGCGTTCGATTCCCTGCCGCAGGCGCATCGCTTCGAGTTCACTCTCGCGGAAGACCGCGCAGACCTCGGCCGGGAAGAGCTGCAGGTCGGTCTTGCCAATGACCTCGCCGCCGGCGAAACCGAAGGTCGCCTCGAACTTCGGATTGGCGAACTGGTAGCGCCCGGAGGCGTCCTTGACGGCCATCAGCGAAACCGAGTTGTTCATCACGGCGAGCAGCCGCACCTGCGTCTCGCGCGCCGAGCGCTCGATCTCGTAGAGGTTGGTGTTGTCGGCAAACAGCAGGATGACGCCGGCGATGCGCTGTGTGTCGCGCAACAGCGGCACGATGTGCAACGCATAGTGCCGGCGGTCGGCGTTTACGATCTGGCAGTCGAGAGCTGTCTGCGACTCGATCACCTCCTGGCTGTTCGCAACCAGATCGGGCATGCCTGGCGGCAGCGGCAGGTCGCGCAGGTGACGGCCGCTCTGTGCCGCACCCAGCTTGAAAAGCCGCGCCGCGGCGCTGTTGAAACGCTGCAGGCCGAGGTTGCGGTCGAGCACCAGCAGCGGGTAGTCGACGCTGTTCTGGATGCATTCCAGCTCGATGTTGAGTTCCTGCGTCTCGGCGGTCTTGATCTGCAGTTCCTCGTTGACCGTCGCCAGCTCCTCGTTGGTCGACTGCAGTTCCTCGTTCGATGCTTCGAGTTCCTCGTTCGAGGCCTGCATCTCCTCGTTCGACGCCTGGATTTCCTCGTTCAGCGCCTGCATCTCCTCGTTCGAGGTCTCGAGTTCCTCGACGACCGTTTGCAGGTGCTCGCGGGTCGCCGCGAGTTCATCCTCCAGTTCCTTGTCGGTGCTGTTGTTGTTGGTGTCCTCGATGGCGCTCCTGCCCGCCGCCGGCTGGATCCATTCGATGCAGACCATGAACAGTGCTTCGCTGCCCATCGCCGGCAGCGGGTGCACCGACAGGCGAACGCCGCGCGTGGCGTCGAGCGCCTTGATGTGGCGCGGACGTCCGTAGGCGACCGCCTGCTTCACCTGCGCCTGGCGCATCAGCACCTGCACTTCGGTGCGCAGTTCGCGCCGGATGAGCGAGATCAGGTCGAAGGCCGGCTTGCCGGGCGAGACGTTGAGCAGCCGGCTGGCGTCGCCGTGGATGTGGCGGATCTCGAACTTGCCGTTGATCAGGATGCTGGTCGGGATGAAGTAACGCCCGGCGGCCTCGAGCAGGATGTTCTCGAAAGCCAGCGGTGTCGCCGGCTTGCCGACCCGCTGGTGCTGGTTGAGACCGGCTGCCGGCGGTTGCATCTCGGTACGCAGCAACGGCAACCGCGTGCTTACGCCATGCCGCCGGTACAGGCGCCCATCCTTGTCCACCACCCCGAACAGCGCTTCCTGCTGGAAGATTCCCTCCGACTTGCCGAGAAAGAGATAGCCGCCGGGGTTGAGAGCGTAATGGAACACCGACAGCAACCGCGCCTGCAGCTCGCTCTGGAAGTAGATCAGGACGTTGCGACAGCTCACCAGGTCGAGCCGCAGAAACGGCGGATCCTGCACCAGGTCCTGGCGGGCGAAGATGACCACGTCGCGCAGGTTCTTGTTGATCTCGTAGCGATCGCCGTGCGGCGTGAAGTGGGCGCGGATGCGGCCACGGTCCATGTGCGCCAGGCTCGATGCGGCAAAGACGCCGCGGCGGGCGAGCGCCATCGCATCGAGATCGATGTCGGTGGCGAAGATCTGCAGCCGATACTGGTCGAAGGCAGCGCCGAGGCGCTCGGAAAACAGGATGGCCAGCGAATAGGCTTCCTCGCCGGTGGCGCAGCCGGCAACCCAGACGCGGATGTCGTCGCCGGGCTGCTTGCCGCCAAGAATCTCGGCAACCACCTTGTCGAGGCGGGCAAAGGCATCGGTGTCGCGGAAGAAGGCGGTGACCGAAATCAGGATGTCCTTGCACAGCTTGTCGAGTTCGACCGGCGTTCGGTCGACCACCTGCAGATAGTCATGCAGCGTGCTGACATGGTTGGCTGCCATCCGCCGCTCGATTCGCCGCCACAGGGTGGGCTCCTTGTACTGCGAGAAATCGACCTTGGTCCGGCTGCGCACCTTGCCGAGCAGCGTCTTCAACGTTGCCGGGGCAGTCGCAGCCTGCGTCGCGACCGGGATCAGGCCACGGTTGAGGACGATCAGGCTGATCTCGGCACCCATGTTCTCGGGCGGCAGGATCCAGTCGACGCTGCCGGTGTCGATCGCCGACTGCGGCATGCCGCTGTACTTGGCGGTCTCGGGATCCTGCGCGAAGGTGAAGCCACCCGCCGCCTTGATCGCATGGATGCCGGCAGCGCCGTCGGAACCGGTGCCGGAGAGGATGATGCCGATCGTCGACTCGCCGATCTCCTCCGCCAGCGAGGCGAAGAAGCGATTCACCGACGGCTTTGGCATCGACTCGCGGGCCGGCTCGACCAGCCGGAAGTGGCCACTCAGCAGCGTCAGATTGCGATTCGGCGGCGTGATGTAGACGGTGTTCGGTTCCGGCGACATGCCGTCCTCGATGTCGCGGACCGGCATCGTCGTCTCGCGGCCGAGCAACTGCGACATCATGCTGCGATAGGTCGGGGACAGGTGCTGGACGACGACGTAGCTGAGGCCGAGGTTCTTCGGCAGGCCGGGCAGCAGCAGGCTCAGCGCCTCGAGGCCGCCGGCCGACGCGCCGATGCCGATGATGAAAGGCCGCTCGTCGGCGCGTGCGTGTGCGCCGTCGGCGTCGGCGGGCTTCGCACTCACCGCCGCACGTCGTACGCTTGCACGCCTCTTCTTCGGTTCTTCTTCGCTGGCGATGTTCATCCGTGTCTCTTCCAGATCCATTCCAGTGTGTGTTGAAGGACTGTCCAGTTGGTCCACTGACCGGTGCCGCAAAGCGCCGGTTCCCTGCCGCTGCGGCGTTGCGCCTGCCGTGGAGCCACTCCGCCCGGTTGCCGTGGCGCCGATTGTACGCCGCTGGCGGGAGCCGGGGTGAAGACGAACACTTGCAAGCGGAGCGCGGCGTCGGCAGCGCCGACGGCGGGCATGCCATCACCGGCGCCGCCGGCGACGATTCGTCCGCAGGTCCTCAGGGGGGACCCAGGGCCAGTCGGAAACCGGTGCTGCGCGGGCGGTAGACCGGCTCGATGCGGCTGCGGGTGGCGGAGCGGGCGTAGCGTGCGGGGTCACTCCAGGTGCCGCCGCGGAGCACGCGCATCTTGCCGAAGGACGGGCCGCGCGGATCCACCTGCGGCTCCTGCGGGTAGTCGGCGTACCAGTCTTCGCACCACTCCCAGACGTTGCCGTGCATCTCGTGCAATCCCCACGCGTTGGGCGGCAACGAGGCGACCGGTAGCGGACCGTGGCGGGAGAGGCCCGGCTCGCCGCCAGGGTAGGGGAAGGCGCCGTGATAGTTCACTTCGTCGGTCGATACGGTCATGCCGAAGGAGAAGGGCGTCGTCGTCCCGGCGCGGCAGGCGTATTCCCACTCCGCCTCGCTGGGCAGGCGCGCCTGCACACCGGGCAAGCGGCGGTTGAGTTCGCCGATGAAGCGCTGCGCGTCATGCCAGGCGACGTTCTCCACCGGGTTGCGTGGATCGTCCGCGAAGTGGCTGGGATTGACGGGCCATACCGCCATCCACAGCGCCTGCGTGCAGGCGGTGTCGGCAAGCCAGAAACCGCGGCTCAAAGTCACCTCATGCAGGAACTCGGCGCTGCCGCGAGCAGCTTCGTCGACCGGCGATCCCATCCGGAAATGGCCGGGCGGGATCCAGCGGAAGGTCTGCCTGGCCCGGCCGACGGCAAGCGTCAGACGCGGCCCGAACGCGTCATCGGCCTGCCGCTCGACGCCGGGGACGGCGTAAGGTAGTCCCGCTCCGTCTGCTGTGCGGGGGCTCTGAAGGTCACGGGAACTCATCATTCGGCTTCGCTGCGATGGGCTGCGGCGCCAGCTCCTCTGCGAGCCTTCGCTGCCGCAAGGGGCACACTATACCCTGAAGCGTTGTGCGGCGAAGCGGGTTTTTTCACACCGGGCGCGCAGTCGCGGCGCAGCGTCGGCCATCGTCGCCGCGGCACGTGGCGGACGAACCGGCCGGTCGACGCTGCGCGATAATGCGGTTTGAGAAGGATGCCTCGATGACCTGTTCGCCTGCCCGAAACACTGCCGCGAGCGCGGCGCCGCCCGCGATGGCCCCGCTGGCGGCCCGGTGGCTGTCCGTGATCGTTCCCGTGCTCGACGAGGCCGCGACGATCGCGTCGCAGCTTGCTGGTCTGGCAGCGTTGCGGCGACAGGGGGCGGAACTGCTCGTGGTCGACGGTGGCAGCACCGACGAAACGCTCCGGCTGGCGCACCCGCTCGCGGACCGCGTGCTCGCTTCGGCGCGTGGCCGGGCGGCGCAGATGAACGCCGGTGCCGCTGCCAGCGGCGGTGAAGTACTGCTTTTCCTGCATGCCGACACAGGCCTGCCGCCGGCGGCTGCCGAGCTGATCCACGCCGCGCTGGCCGGCGGTGCCGTCTGGGGCCGCTTTGACGTGCGCATCGACGGTCCGCAACGCATGCTGCGCGTCGTCGAGCGGATGATGAACTGGCGTTCGCGACTGACCGGAATCGCTACGGGCGACCAGGCCGTCTTCGTCCGCCGAGAGGTCTTCGAGCGGATTGGCGGCTTTCCCGACCTGCCGTTGATGGAGGACATCGCGCTGGCGAAGCGCCTGCGGCGGGTGGGGCGCCCGGCCTGCCTGCGCCAGCCGGTGCGCACCTCTGCCCGCCGCTGGCAGAAGCACGGCGTTCTGCGCACGATCCTGCTGATGTGGCGCCTGCGCGCGAGCTACTTCTTCGGCGCCGATCCGCGGCGCCTGGCGATACGCTATGGTTACTCGCCGCGCGACGACTGACGAGGTCGCCATCGCCGTCTTCAGCCGGGCCCCTGTGGCCGGAGAGACGAAAACGCGGCTGATTCCGGCGCTCGGCGCAGTCGCTGCCGCCCGCCTGCAGCGCCAGCTGACGCTACGCGCGCTGGCGGTGGCGCAGCGGGCGGCGATCGGCAGCGTCTGCCTGTGGTGCGCACCGGACGAGCGGCAGCGCTTCTTCCGCGCCGTGCACCGGCGTTGCCGTGTCGCGCTGCGCCCGCAGGCAGCCGGCGATCTCGGTCAGCGGATGGCTGCCGCCTTTGCCGCCGACAGCGGGCCGCTGCTGCTGATCGGCTGTGACTGCCCGGCGCTGCGGCCGGCCGATCTGCAGGCCGCAGCCGCCGCGCTGCGCGACGAGGCGGCGGGCGGCCCTGACGCGGTCTTCATCCCGGCGGAGGATGGCGGCTACGTACTCATCGGCCTGCGCCGTCCACAGCCCTCGCTGTTCGCCGGCATCGACTGGGGCGGCGAACGGGTGATGGCGCAGACGCGCGCGCGCCTGGCCAGCGCCGGCCTGCGCTGGCTCGAGCTGCCGGCTCTGTGGGATGTCGATCGAGTGGAGGATCTGTGGCGCCTGGCGGGCTTCGAGGAGCTGGCTGCCTGGAGCGGCTGATCGCCCGCCGGCGCCGCTGGCGGCGGGCCGTCGGCGGGCGAAGTGGGCTATAATCCGCGGCCACGGTTTCCTCCCTTTCCTTCTCACCGGCACACCCGCGGGAGTCTCGCCGATGCGCCTTGAATCGCTGCCACCAGACGTCGTTGCCGAGCCGCCGGCCGGCGGCGAGGCTGCTGCGTCTTCGGAGCCCTTGACCGGCGGCCAGGCCCTGGCGGCGACACCGCTCGTCGACAGGTATGGGCGGCGGGTCAGCTACATCCGGCTGTCGATCACCGACCGCTGCGACTTCCGCTGCAACTACTGCATGGCCGAGGAAATGGAGTTCCTGCCGCGCGCGCAGGTGCTGACGCTCGAGGAGTGCCTGCGCGTTGCCTGCACCTTCGTCGAACTCGGCGTCAACAAGGTGCGGATCACCGGCGGCGAACCGCTCGTGCGACACGACGTCGTCTGGCTGCTGCAGCGGATCGCGCGCCTGCCGGGCCTGCGCGAGTTGGTGTTGACGACCAACGGCTCGCAACTGGAACGCTTCGCAGCGGACCTGCGGACGGCCGGTGTCAGGCGGATCAACATCAGCCTCGATACCCTGCAGCCGGGGCGCTTCCGGGAGATCACCCGCGTCGGCGACCTGGCGAAGGTCCTGCGTGGCCTCGACGCGGCGCAGGCGGCCGGCTTCGAACGGCTGAAGATCAACACGGTGATGATCCGCAGGGTGAACGACGACGAGCTGGTCGATCTTCTCGACTTCGCCGTCGGGCGCGGCGTCGACATCTCGTTCATCGAGCAGATGCCGCTGGGCGATGTCGGCCATGCGCGCGACGAACGCTTCTTCGGCAGCGACGAAGCGCTTGCCCGGCTGCAGGCGCGGCACGTCCTCGTGCCTTCCGCCGAAAGTAGCGGCGGCCCGGCGCGCTACTGGCGGATACCGGGCAGCCAGACGCGTGTCGGTTTCATCTCGCCGCACAGCCACAATTTCTGCGACAGCTGCAACCGGGTTCGCATCACCGCCCGCGGCGAGCTCTACCCCTGTCTCGGCAGCAATGGCGCCGTGCCGCTGCTGCCGGTGCTGCGCGCGCACCCGATCGACCCGCAGCCGTTGCGTGCGGCGATCGTCCAGGGGATGGGAATCAAGGCGAAGGGACATGATTTCGCCAGCCAGATGGACTCGCCGCAGGTGCTTCGCTTCATGTCGATGACCGGTGGCTGAGCGCTCGGGACGAACGCGTCGCAGGCTGGCCGCCATGCCCGGAGCGCGCGGACGAGCAGACCGGTCGGATGGACGGCCATGAGCCTTTCCTCGCGTTTCAGTTGCCTTGATGGACACGACCCGGATGCCCTGACGGTCGAGCAGGCACGCGCCTTCATCCACAGCCAGCTGCGGCCGCGACTGGCTGGCGAGCGCGTCGCGCTGCGCGCCGCGCTCGGTCGCGTTCTGGCGCGCGACCTGATCGCGCCGTGCAACGTTCCCGCTGCCGACAACTCGGCCATGGATGGCTATGCCCTGCGCCACGCCGACCTCGACGATGTCGGCACGACGTCGCTGCGCGTCGTTGGCACTGCCCTGGCCGGTCGCCCCTGCGCCGGGGCGGTGGCGGCCGGCGAGTGCGTGCGCATCATGACGGGCGCGGTCCCGCCGCCGGGCTGCGATACCGTCGTGATGCAGGAAGTCGCCCGCGTCGATGGTGAGCGTGTCCTCATCCCCGGCGGCCAGCGCAAGGGCCAGAACATCCGCCTGGCGGGCGAGGATCTGGCGCGCGGCAGGCCGGCGCTGACCGCCGGGCGGCTGATCCGCCCCGCCGAACTCGGCTTGGTGGCCTCGCTGGGATTCGCCGAAATCAGCGTCTTCCGCCGCCTGCGGGTCTCCTTCTTCTCCACCGGCGACGAACTGTCCTCGATCGGCACGCCACTCGCGGAAGGCGAGGTCTACGACAGCAACCGTTACACCCTGTTCGGCATGCTCAGCCGACTCGGCTGCGAGTTGCTCGATCTCGGCGTCGTCGCCGACGATCCGCAACTCCTCGCCGAGACCTTCCGCCAGGCGGCTGCGGCGGCCGACGTGGTGATCAGCAGTGGCGGGGTGTCGGTCGGCGAGGCCGATTTCGTCAAGCCGCTGATGGCCGAGCTGGGCGAAGTCCTGTTCTGGAAGATCGCCATGAAACCCGGGCGGCCTCTGGCCTTTGGCCGCATCGGCGGGGCTGCCGGCGGTGCCGACGGCGGCGCCTGGTTGTTCGGGCTGCCGGGAAATCCGGTGGCGGTGATGGTGACTTTCTACCAGTTCGTCCGCGCGGCGCTGTACCGGCTGATGGGTGCCGATCCGCTGCCCCTCGAGCCGCTGCTGCCGGCGTTGTGCGAGCAAGGCCTGAAGAAGGCGCCGGGGCGCAGCGAATACCAGCGCGGCATCCTCAGCCACGCGGCCGGCCGCTGGCGTGTCCGGCCGGCCGCCGCCCAGGGCTCGGGAGTCCTGCGCTCGATGACCGAGGCAAACTGTTTCATCGTCCTCGGGCACGAGCGCGGGCCGGTTGCTGCCGGCGATGTCGTCGAGGTACAACCCTTCGACGGCCTGATCTGATTTCTCGCGGACAGGGGATGGCGCCGGCCATGGCGGTCGCGCCGGGGCGACATGGAGGCAGGATGGTGACCGGTCGATTGGATGAGGCGCGATGGACCTGATGCTGCAGAGGATCTGGGCCTACTTCTGGCTGCCCGAGACGAAGTACATCATCGCGGCCGCGGTCGGCGTGACGCTGCTCTCTGTCCAGTTGCTGGCCAAGGAACGGCGGCGAGTGGCGGCGACCTTCGTCGCCTTCGTCCTCTGCCTGCTCGGCCAGCTCATCGGCGCCGTGCTCGAAGCACTCGACTACTCGCGGCTGGCGGTGATGGTGCACGAGCTTTTCGTCATCGGCTCGGGCATGGCGCTGTTCCGGCTGCTGGCGATCTTCGTCTTCCGGGCGATCCTGCCGCGCGTCGGCATCGTCGTCGCGCGCATCGCCGAGGACATCAGCGTGCTGCTGGTCTATGCGCTGTTCATCGTCGCCCGGCTGCACTTCGTCGGCCTCGATCCATCGAGCCTGCTGACCACGTCGGCAGTCATCACCGCCGTGCTCGCCCTGGCCATGCAGGACACGCTGGGCAACATCCTGGCCGGCGTCGCGCTGCAGCTCGACAACTCGCTGCGCACCGGCGACTGGATCCGCATCGACGACATCAACGGTCGCGTGGCGCAGGTGCGCTGGCGGCAAACGACGATCCGGACACGCAACGGTGAGGTGGTGGTGGTGCCGAACAGCCAGTTGATGCGTGGCCGTTTCACCGTCTATGGCCGCGAGGAGGTCGCGAGCTGGCCGTGGCGGCGCTGGCTGTGGTTCAACCTGACCTACGATTCGCCACCGACGCAGGTGATCGCTGCCGTCGAAAAGGCGATCAGCGTCGCCGAGATACCCAACGTGGCCGACGATCCCAAGCCATCCTGCGTGCTCATGGAATTCGGCCCGGGTTACGCCCGCTACGCGCTGCGCTACTGGATGATCGATCCGCAGGCCGACGACCCGACCGACTCGGCGGTACGCGTGCACCTGCTCGCCGCCCTGCAGCGTGGTGGCATGGAACTGGCCGTGCCGGAGCAGTCGCTGCTGGTGACCAAGGAAAACGCGGCGTATCGCATGTCGATCGAGCGCCGTGCCGGCGAACGGCGACTGGCCGATCTGCGCGGCTTCGAGATCTTCGCCAGCCTGCAGGAAGACGAGCTGCTGACCATCAGCCAGCACCTGATCCATGCGCCCTTCGTCAGTGGTGACGTGATCTACCGGCAGGGTGACGTCGCCCACTGGCTCTATCTGCTGACCGCCGGCGAGGCGGACGTGTGGCTCGAGTTTCCGCAGCAGCCACGACAGCTGTTCCGCACCATCGCCGCCGGCAGTACCTTTGGCGAGCGCGGCGTCCTGACCGGCGAACTGCGCCGCGACACCGTCATCGCCCGCAGCGACCTCGTCTGCTACCGCCTCGACCAGGCGACGGTCGAGCAACTCGTCCAGTCGCGGCCGCAGATCGCCGAGGCGTTCGCCGGCATCCTCGCCCGCCGCGAGCAGGAGATCGACGAGTTCTCGCAACGTTACGTCGAGATGCCGCCGGGCGGGACGAAGGCCGAGGCAGGCATGCTGGACAGGATTCGCACCTTCCTCGGGCTGTGACTGTTGCCGGCATCAGTTCGCTCCGCCTCCTCCAGCTTCGCCGCCGACGCGCAGGCGACCCGCATAGCCGGTCATTTCGAGATAGCCGCGACCGGCGAGGCTGCCATCGACGCGCACCAGGCCCTCCCAGTAGCTCACCGGCGTCGGCACGGTCGTTGACAGCTCCTGATCGTCGATGACCGGGCGTGTGCGGATGCGCTGCTCGCCGAAGCGGACCTCGATCTCTACCGGATAGCGGGCGCCGTTGCGCGGCGATTGCCAATGGCGCAGCGGCGTGAAGTCGACCTCGTCGCTGGCGAACTGCCGCAAGCGACCGCCGGCATCGCGCCAGGCGGCGTGCGCGTAGAGCGTCGTCCCGGCTGCGTCGCGCATGCGGAAGGCCATCAGCGCACCGCCATCGGCCAGGTTGATTCCCAGCCAGTCCCAGCCGACCGCGCCGTCGCCGAGCAGCACGGTCGACCATTCGTGGTCAAACCAGGCGCGGCCGTCGACCGCTTGCCGGCGGCCCTGGCGCAGCAGCGTCCCGCTGACCAGCAACTGCGGCCAACTGACGTAGTGGCTGGCCAAACCGGGTGCGTGCCCCTTGCGTGAATGGCCGCCGTCACCCTGCAGCAGCAGCGGTTGCGATGGAGTGAGCGACAGATCCCAGGCGAAGGACGGGCTCTGCATGCGCAACCGCAACGACTGCCGGCCGCTGCTCTCCTGCCGCAACATGCGCCAGGCACCGATGCTGACGTCCAGGTCGTGGCTGGCGAAACGCGCACCCAGGCCGGCACGGGCGGCACGCTCGACGTGCTGCAGGCCCTCGCCGGGGACGGTCAGCGCGGCGTGCGCGAAGACGATCTGGCGCGCGGCGATCGGCGATCGCAGGCCTTCGGCGATTCCCGGCCGGCTGCGGAAGAAGGTGAACTGGAAACCGACATCGGGCTGCGGTGCGTCGAGTGCACCCGTGACATACCACCACTCGGTGCGAAAGGCGGGGTGGGCACCGTGATCGCGCGGGAAGGCCAACTCGGCACCGGCTTCGACGGCCGGGTAGTCGACGGTTGCCGCAACCGCCGCCGCGCTGCTCAGGCTCGGCAAGAGCAGCGGAGTGGCGAGGAAGCTGCGACGGTGCATGGTGCGGCCCTTGCCGTCAGCGGGCTGGCAGCAACCGGCGGGACGGGGCGCTCAGGCGGGGGGCTGCCGTCATCGCGCCGGGAGGGCGCCAAGAGGACTGCATGCGCCTCGTCGATGGCTGCGACACTGCCGTCTCCCGCCGTCGCTGTCGCGACCCCTGTGGGACCGAGTCCGCGCAGCGCCGTGTGCAGATCCGCCGGGCGATGCCTGCGGGGGGGGCCGTCGGACGCCGACTTCACCGCAGGCGTCGCCTACTTCGAGGGTATGCAGGTGCCTTTCGTCATTTGCGAACTGAGCAGACCCAAGGCCTCGCTCGTGGCACCTGACTTCTTGCTCTGACTGTACGTTTCAGACCACTCTTTTCGCATTTGAGACTCGGCGGCAAGACAATCGGACAGGCTGTTGAAAATGAGGTCCGTCCTGACGGGCGTATTCAATACGATTGCAACCAACAGCCATTTCATGTTCGCTCCCTGGTTCTTCGCTCGAGCCCGACATCCGCCTCCTTCTCTGTGGATTTCTGCGGACGCCCGGAAAGTCCCTCGACAGGAATCGAACAAGTGCGCAAAGAACCGCAAGTGCAGATGGATACGGATCGTCGTTGGCCAATCATACCCCAAAATGTACCCCACGCCGCACTGACGCGCGTTCGTCGTTGCGTCGTCCAATGGTTGCCGATGTGTCACCGGCCGGGCGTGCTGGTGACGATGGCTCGGAATGCCGCGCCACATTCACCCGCCTCACTTGACCCAGCCATTCCAGAACATGCGGTCGATCGCCGCATTCGCCGCCGGGCGATCGAAGCGGGCGGGATCGAAGTCGAGCCCGGCCCAGGTGCGGACGTCCTCGGTCTGTTCGCCGTAGGGGTCGTGCTCCCAGCGCGCCAGAAAGTCCTGGTACGCATCGATGCCGCCAGCGTCCTCGGGGGGACACGCGCGCGCTCCGCTCTCGACCCGGGCGACACATCCATCGCCATGGCGATCGCCGACGTCCTTCACCTGCTCGACGCTCAAGCGATGCTTCCAGCCGTCGCCAAAGTCGTAGAGATAGGTGAAGGTGGTGCCTGTGCCGAGCAGGCGGTTGAGGCGGACGCTCTTCTCGATTGCGGTCGGCCGGTCGGGGTTGTCGTACTCCGGGTCCGGGACGCCGATGCTCCGTTCACCGACCCGAAACTCGTGCAGGTGCGCGTCGTGCCAGCCCATCGCGGCCTGGATGACGTGGTGGAGTACCGCGAAGCTCGCGTGACCGCTGATCACGATCCGGCGCCAGATCAGCGGCTGGCTGTCGACCAGTTCGATCCTCAGGGTGAAGACGGTTCGCGCGGGTTTCTTCGATGCGGTGGCCACGGCAGATCCTTGATCAGTGTTTCGCTCATTTTACGGAATCCTGGCCCATGCCCCAATCGATCCGCGACGAGAGTTGTCCCCGGCTCCATCAGGAAGTGGAGGATGCGAACAGCGTGGGCGTGAGACAGGAGGTACTGCTGGTCTCTCGGCTCCAACTCCTACTTGTCGAAGGATCTCCACGGCGGACGTGATCTCGGCGTGCGCCCTGGCAGCACATCACCGTCAAGAGTCTGTTAACCTAGCGTCCTCTTCTGCGCGCCTTTCTCAACGAGCTTTCGTTCAATCGTGTTCGACGACGATCCATGACACTCAAGACTCTTTGCAATCCCCGAGCCTCCGTCTTTGCCGCTGACCGCCGGGCCACGGTTCTCAGCCTCGATACGTTCCTCAAGGGTCAGGTTCACGGTTCCGAGTTTTTCGACGAGAACTACTTCACCAATGGCATGGTGACCCTGGTTGATCGTGCGTTTCGGCACCTCGCAGGCTCCGGGGCCGGTTCGTCGGTTTTTCTGCTGTCGCAGGCGATGGGGGGCGGCAAGACGCACAGCATGATCGGGCTTGGTTTGCTCGCACGTGATCCGGAGTTGCGTCGCCACGTTCTGGGCAGCAAGGATCCGGCACCGAAATTGGGGCGCTGTCGTGTGGTGGGTTTCAATGGGCGCAACACCGATGCCGCCGGAGGTATCTGGGGGTCTGTCGCCGAACAACTTGGCAAGGCGGTTCAATTTACCCGCTATGTGTCGCCGCTGCTCAGCGCGCCTGGCCCGGAGGCCTGGAAACAGTTGCTCGGTGGCGACCCGTTGGTGCTTTTTCTGGACGAGTTGCCACCGTACCTTGAATACGCGGTGACGGTTCCGGTCGGCAATGGCGATCTGGCTGTCGTCACGACCACGGCGCTCGGCAATCTCTTTGTCGCCGTTGCCGAGATGGACAACGTTTGCCTTGTTCTGTCCGATCTTGCCGGAAGCAATTTCAGCCTCGGCCAGGCGAACCTGCAGGCGGCGTTTGACCGTGCCGTCAAGGGTATCTCCTCAGAGTCTCGTCGGATTGCCGTCCCGATCACCCCGGTGAATCCGAACGGTGACGAGCTTTATCACATCCTGCGTAAACCGCTGTTCGAGAGCGTTGCGTCCCAGGCAGACAGCGAGCGGGTTGCCGCTGCCTACCGGGATGCGCTGCGCGAGGCGGTGCGCATGAACCTGACCTCCACCACGCCGGAAACACTCTATACGCGGGTGATCGATGCCTACCCCTTTCATCCCGATTTGCGTGAGCTTGTCGGCAAGTTCAAGGAAAACGAAGGCTTTCAACAAACCCGTGGGGTCATCCGCCTGATGCAGATGGTGGTCTCCGACCTCTGGAAATCCGGCAAGGCAGCGGCGAAGGACCTGATCAGTCCATACGATATTGATTTCAACGTCGACGAGATCGCTTCCGAGATCCGTACCATCAATCCCTCGTTGAGTGAAGCCATAGCGCATGACATCGCGCACGGTGGTGACTCCGAAGTCGAGCAGATCGACCGGGCCAATGGGAACGCCGACGCCTCCGAGGCGGCGCGCGTCATTCTGGTCGCCTCCCTCTCCAGTACGCCGGGCGCCATTCACGGGCTGCGCGAGTATCAACTGGTCGATTGTCTGCAGCGGCCCGGTCGTGACCTCTCCACCTTCAAGGCCAACGTCCTCGACAAGCTGGCAACGCGTGCCTGGTATCTCCACAGTTCAGCGGACGGTCGCCTGTTCTTCAAGAACCAGCAGAATCTCGCCGCCAAGCTGCGGTCAACGGCGCTCTCATTGCACGCCGAAACCGTCGACCGGATGCTCCGCGAACACCTGGAGTCGTACTTTTCCGCTTCGCTCAGAGACTGCTACCAGGTCGTCAAAGTCCTGCCCCCGCCGGACGAAGTTCAGGTCGATCAGGAAAAGACCACCCTGGTCATCGTACGGCCTGGCGGCCAGGCAAACCAGTTGCCCATCTCCGCGGACTGGCAGGCGTGGTGGGGTCAGCAACAGTACAAGAATCGCGTCCTCTTCATCACCGGCTCGCGCGACACTTTCCAGAAGGTGCTCGATTCGGCGCGGCAGACTCGTGCCCTGCAAAGCATTGACGACGAGCTCAGAGCGGAGAACACGCCGGCGGACGATCCGCAGTGGCGCGCCCTCGATGTGCTCCGCGACCGCGTCAGTCTGCAATTCACCGCCGCGCTGAAGGAAGCCTTCGACCAGATCGCTTATCCGTCGATCAGTTCCGCACTGCGAGCCACCGGCACCGATCTCGCTTTCGCCGGCAACCAGAGCGGCGAAGCCACCATCCGCAAGACCCTCGAGGGCGCGCAGAAATTCACCACCAGGATCGACGACGAGAGCTTCCGCACGCGGGCCGAGGTTCGCCTGTTCGGTTCGGCGCAGAGCAAAGTCGTCCTGTGGTCAGACTTCAAGCGCGCTGCCGCGGTCAATACCAACTGGCCACTGCACAAGATTTCAGCGCTCGATGACCTCAAAGCCGACTGTGTTCGCCGCGGGCTCTGGCGCGAAGAAGGCAATCACATCCGCCGCGGCCCGTTTCCCCCGCCCGTCCCCGAGGTTTCTCTTCGCGAACTCTCGGTGCAGGAAGACGGCGACGGTCACACCTATCTGAAGATCGAACCGCTGCATGCGCCGTGTCTCGTCTATGAGACCGGTGACTCGGACCCCACCAGCGCTTCCAGTCCCGTGCCGACGCCAAGCCGCTTTGAAGCTGTGGGCCTGCGTTATCGTTTCCTCGCCTTCGATCCTGCCGACATGGCTCGTGTCAGTGCGGTGAAGGAATGGTCTGCAAAGCTCCGGCTCAAGTATCAGCTTCACAACCGGGGTAGTCATCACGAAGTCGAGTTGCTGGCCCTGCCGAGGACCAACGGGGTCACCGTCCGCTACAGCACGGATGGTTCCTCGCCAACCAGTGCAGGCTCTGCGACTTACGATGGGCCATTCCGCGTGCCGGCGAATTGTCGCGTGGTGTGCGCCATGGCGGTATCAAGCGCCTATGACATGAACTCCGAGACGCTGCGGATCAGCATCCCACAGCAAGGACGGGCGGAACGCCCACCCATAGACCCCGGACTCCCGGCCCGCTGGAACCAGCAAACGAAGCTTGATGACGCCGGCGCGGTTTGGGACTTCATCCAGCGATTGGCGTCAGCCAGCGGTGTCCGGGCGCACGACATCAGCCTCACGGCGGAGAGCAGCGATGGGCAGCAGAACGTCGACTATTCCGGAGCATTGGACGACGGCTACGATGCTGCTGCAGCAAGAGCGGTCGCCGAGAAGCTCCAGGAGATCGTCCAAGACGGCAGCCTGCGCATGACTGCGGGCTCTCTCGCGTTTCCTACCGGGCAGGCGCTGCTCGACTGGCTCAAGACCACCAATCAGCCGTTCGACGTTGCCAAAGTGAGCCAGTAGGCGATGGCAGGCTCTCCCTCATCACCCACACGCAAAGTCGTCGGTCTCGGTTTTCTGCCGGACGAAGCCCGCCATGGCTTCCTGATCGACATCCCGATGGGTAGCGGCGCCAGTGGACTCATCTGCATCACCGAGCATCGCGGCAACGACCTCGACCATCTGGGAGCGCGCGCGGTGGATGCGCCGTCCCCCAACGATCCGGCACTGCGTGTGGTCATCGACCGCAACCGCTGGCTGGCGCTGGCCCCAGCCTTTTGGGAGGAGGCCAACCGCCGCCTGCGCGCCAACGGCCTGCCGGCAGCCAGGTTTCAGAAGAACCCTGGCAGGGCGGTGCCAGTGCATCCGTCGCTGGGCAAGGAACTCTGCATCCTCTGCTGGGCGGTGGAAGACGCCTCGCCCGACGACATCCCGAACGCCCTGCACAACTGGGAAGCGCTGGCACCCGAAGAGCGCTGGTGGCTCTACACCATGACCGTGGCGACCACCGGCCAGGCGATGCAGAAGGGTATCGGCTGGCGCAAGGCGCTACGCGCCGCCATTGCGGACAACCCGTTCGTCAAGGGTGAGGGACTGTCGCCCAGGGCGCGCCGCGAACTGCTCGGGCATTCGCAGCTCTCACTTTTCCTCTGAATCCCTGGATGACGCTCTGATCCGTTGCTCGATCTTCGGCTGACACTGCGAGAAAAAGTAGCTATCATTGGTCATTACCTTTTTCGGGGTTTCACATGGATACCGCACGCCTTTTTCGATCGGGCCGCAGCCAGGCCGTTCGGCTTCCCAAGGAATACCGGTTTGCCGGCACCGAAGTGGTGGTGCAGCACTTTGGCAATGGCGTCCTCCTGCTACCTATGGATGACCCCTGGCAAACGCTGGAAACCGCGCTGTCGTTGTTCGAGCCTGGCTTTGTCATGACACGGGAGCAGCCGGCAACGCAGGATCGTGCCGAGATTGCCGCATGATTCTGCTTGACACCAATATCTGCATTTACATCATCAACACCAGACCGCCCGAAGTGCTGGCACGTTTTCATCAGTACCGACTGGGTGACATCGGGCTGTCGAGTGTGGTGGCTGCGGAGCTTGCGTTTGGTGTGGCCAAGAGCGCCTCGGTGCGCAATCGCCAGGCGCTGGAAATGTTTCTGGCTCCACTGGAAGTTCTCCCTTTTGGTAGGGCGGCCATGTGGGCTTATGGCGATTTGCGCGCTGACCTGGAGCGCAGGGGGGAACCCATCGGCTCAATGGACACCCTGATTGCCGCGCATGCACTGAGCGTCAATGCCGTGCTGGTCACCAACAACACGCGCGAGTTTTCCAGAGTCCGGGGTCTGCAACTGGAAAACTGGGCGGCTGGCGAATGAGCACCTTCATTGAAACGCAGTTCCCCATCGCCCGCCTTTCGGCCGAGGCCTACAAGGAGCGCAAGGCGAACAACGGGCAGACGCTCACCCGTCTCGGCAAGTGGTGGGGGCGCAAGCCGCTCATCCTCGTTCGTGCGTCCATCCTCGGCATGTTGATGCCTGCTTCTGCCAATCCAGTAAGGGATCGGGAGATTTTCCTCAAGATTCTAACCATGGATGACGACGGTACCTGGCAGCGCAATAAAGGAAGAATCAGAGACCGTGCCACATTCGACGCCCTGAATTACGCCGAACGTCTCAAAGACTGTGAGCGGCCGGAGAACATTCCTGGACCAACGGTGGAAGCCTGGGCAGAGATCAACGTCCACCTCGGCACCAGGGCCACGAACCTTGCCGAACTGGTCGGGCAGCTTGGCCGGCGCAGCTTCGGCCACACGCCGCGCGTCGGCGATGCCTTCTGCGGCGGGGGTTCGATTCCGTTCGAGGCGGCTCGCATCGGCTGCAACGCCTTCGGCTCCGACCTCAATCCGGTCGCCGGTCTGCTGACCTGGGCCAGCCTAAACCTCCTCGGTGGCGGTAAGGAAGTACAGGAAGAAGTCATGCGCGTGCAGGCCGAGGCGCTGGCTGCCGCCGACCGGCAAGTCACCGAATGGGGCATCGAGCACAATGCGCAAGGCGAACGCGCCGACGCCTACCTCTACTGTGTGGAGGTCAAGCCGGAGGGTTGCGATTACTTCATCCCGCTCGCTCCCAGTTGGCTGGTCGGCGAAAAATCGAAGGTCGTCGCCCGCTGGCAACGCTCCTCCGGGTCGGAACAGCTTACGCCTGAGATCGCGGTCGTGTCTGATGGTGAACTGAACCTGTACAAGGCAAAGAAAGGCGCCACGGTAGTAGACAGCCGCGTCGTCGATCCCTTCGATCCCGGCCGCTCCTGGTCGGTGGAAGCGCTGCGCGGCCCGGAAGGTCTGCGGCGCTGGAGCAACGATGACCTCGCGCCCCGCCCGGGCGATGTGTTTCAGGAACGGCTTTATTGTGTCCGCTGGGTTGGCACGGATGGGGGGCGCCGTTACGCGGCACCCGACGACGCGGATCTGGCCCGTGAAGCGAGAGTGCTTGAACTGCTGCGCCAGCGATTTGCCGACTGGCAGCGCGAGGGCTTTATTCCTTCCAAGTCGATTCCCGAAGGTGGCGACAAGACCGACGAGCCTATCCGCACTCGAGGCTGGACCCACTGGCACCACCTGTTCACGCCGCGGCAGTTGTTGATAATCGGGCTATTGGCCGAACAATCCGGAGCCTTGTCGAATGGCAGGGAGAAGGGCGCGGCTATACTGCTGGGCATAGGACGACTTTCTAACTGGAGTTCCAGGCTTTGTCGTTGGCACACGGGCCTCGCTCACGATAAAGGCGAAGATGTGTTCAGTAATCAAGCCCTGAACACCCTTTTCAATTACTGCTGTCGCCCTCTTGAACCTCTGCGCGCCTCTTGGCCCATTATGGACGACTATGGTCCGGGCTTGGTTGGAACTGGCTTCGTAAACGTCTGCGACGCCCGCGACCTCCACGAGACCTGCGACCTGTGGATCACCGATCCACCCTACGCTGACGCCGTCAACTACCACGAACTCGGCGACTTCTTCCTCGCATGGTACGACAAGCAACTCTCCAAGGCCTTTCCCGAATGGACACCAGACGCCCGCGCCGAACTGGCCGTGCGCGGTGATGGCGAAGACTTCCGTCGCTCGATGGTCGAGATCTACCGCAATCTCGCCCGCCACATGCCGGACAACGGCTTGCAGATGGTCATGTTCACCCACCAGAATCCGGCCGTCTGGGCCGATCTCGGCATGATCCTCTGGGCCGCCGGACTCAAGGCCACCGCGGCCTGGACGATCAGCACCGAGACCGAAGCGGTCGGCATCAAGAAGGGCAACTACGTGCAGGGCACCGTCTGCCTGGTCCTGCGCAAGCGCATCGCCAACGAACCCGGATTTCTCGACGAGGTTTATCCGATGGTCGAGGACGAAGTGAAACGCCAGATCGCGTCGATGCAGGCCCTCGACGAAGACGGCGAACCCAATTTCAACGATGCCGACTACCAACTCGCGGCCTACGCCGCTGCGCTCAAGGTGCTCACCCAGTATGGCAACCTCGATGGCAAGGATGTCGAGCACGAAGTCTTTGCGGTGCGGGCGAAGAACGAGAAGAGCGACTTCCAGACCGTCATCGAGCGCGCCCTTGGCATCGCCTGCGACACGCTCGTCCCGCGCGGGCTGGACGCCTCGTGGCGCGAGTTGTCGCTCGTGTTACGTCTTCCTCTCCCAGAGGGCTGAGGCGCTCGCTCATCCCGCGAACGG